>DATIXQ010000027.1:0-22899 GCA_035518375.1 Allostellaceae bacterium
CTTTGACGCGCGCCGTCGCCGACGCCGTTTCGGTGCCGGTCATCGCCTCGGGCGGGGTCGGCACGCTCGACCACCTGGTCGAAGGCGTTCGCGACGGCCATGCGAGTGCGGTGCTGGCCGCCTCGATCTTCCATTTCGGCACCTTCCGCATCGCCGAGGCGAAGGCGCGGCTCGCTGCCGCCGGCATCCCGGTGCGGCTTGACCGCGCGGGAGCCGGCCCCTAGGTTTTGTACGTCCTGCGCGTACAGGCGCAGGATCTATGGATTGACGGAACGAAGCCAATTTCCGGGGGCCCCCCCATGCCCGACCTCGACGGCAGCATTCTCGACCGGCTCTATGCCACGCTGGGCGACCGGCGCGGCGCTGATCCTGCGCTTTCCTACACGGCGAAGCTCTTTGGCGAGGGCACGGCCGGGATCACCCGAAAACTTGGCGAGGAGGCGGTCGAGACCATGGTCGCGGCCTTGTCCGAGGGGCCGGCCGCGCTCGCCGGCGAGAGCGCCGACCTCCTCTACCATCTCCTCGTGCTGTGGCAGGATCGCGGTATCGCCCCTGCCGACGTCTGGCGCACGCTTGAGGCCCGCATGGGCGTCTCGGGCATCGCCGAGAAAGAAAGCCGCACCAAGGCCTGAGGAGTCGATCGATGGCGTACGACCCGAACAACGTCTTTGCCCGCATCCTGCGCGGGGAACTCCCGTGCAAGAAGGTCTACGAGGACGACCAGGTGCTGGCCTTCCACGACATCCGGCCGCAGGCGCCGGTCCACGTCCTCGTCATCCCCAAGAAGCCCTACGTCTCGCTCGAGGATTTTTCGGCCGCGGCGCCGCTCGCCGAGCAGGGGGCGTTCTTCGCCGCGGTCGGCAAGATCGCGCGCGACCTTGGGCTTGTCGGCAGCGGTTACCGCATCCTTGCCAATCACGGTCCGCACTCGAACCAGGAAGTGCCGCACTTCCACGTCCATATCTTCGGCGGCCGCAATCTCGGCCGGCTGCTGGAGCCGCCCAGACCATGATCGGACCGGGCGGAACCGGTCTGCGATCCGCCCGAGCCGTGAATCATGGTCTCCCCTGTTTACTGGAGAGCAAGATTCACGCTTCAAACGGAAACCCCGTTTCCATTTGAAGCGATCTTGCTCTCGGGGCGCGTGACGTATTTCTTAACCGACCGGCCCTAGCATTCCCCGATCGGGCTTCGGCCGGAGCGGGGAATGGCGATCGACGGCGCCCAGGGCGGGGCGCGCACGGAAGAGCAGCGGCTGAGGGACTACGCCGAGGCTGCCGCCGACTGGTTTTGGGAGATGGATGCCGATCTGCGCTTCACGCGCATGAGCGCGAGCACCCATTTGCCCGAAACCTATGAAAGCCAGGACTTCATCGGCCGCCGCCTCGACGAAGTGCGCGGGCTCGGCGTCGCCGGCGACGACTGGCAGCCGCTCGCGGCGCTACTCGAAGCGCGCCTGCCGTTCCGCGACGTGCGGCTCGTGTGCCGCGGCAATGGCGGCGGCCATCTCCATCTCTCGTTCTCGGGCCTGCCGCTCTTCGCCGCGAACGGCTCGTTCGCGGGCTACCGCGGCATTGGTCGCGACCTCACGCTTCTGAAGCGCGCCGAGGAAGACGCGGCGAGGGCGCAGCGCGAGCTCGCCGCCATGTCGGGCCTCTTGCGCGCGACGCTCGACAACATGGAGCAGGGCCTCCTCGTCCTCGACGGCGAGCTGCGCCTGTGGCTCTGGAACGACCGCATGTTCGCGCTCTTCGGCCACAACCCCAAGAATTTCTGGGTCGGACGGCCGTTCGCGGAGATGGTGCGCGAATACGCCGGCTCCTCCAATCAGGAGCAGGCCAATATGAGCATCGCCTTCACGCGGCGCGTCAACGAGACCGGCAAGGCCGCGGTGCGCGAGTTCATGGCCCCCAACGGCTGCTTCATCGAGATGCGCGTGACGCCGATGCCCGAAGGCGGCGCCATCGCCACATATTCCGACATCTCCGAACAGAAGCGCGTCGAGGGCGATCTGCGCCGCGCCAAGGAGGAGGCCGAGCTCGCGAGCCGCAGCAAGAGCGAGTTCCTGGCCAACATGAGCCATGAGCTGCGCACGCCTTTGAACGCGATCATCGGCTTCGCCGACATCCTGCGCGGCGAGATCTTCGGGCCCTTGGGCGATTCGCGCTATGCCGACTACGCCACCGACATCCGCGACAGCGGCCTCCATCTCCTGAAGCTCATCAACGACGTGCTCGATGTCTCGAAGGTAGAGTTCGGCAAGATCGAGCTGGCGGAGGAGGCGGTCGACATCGTCGGCGTGATCGAAGGCTGCATCCGCCTGATGCGCGAGCGGGTCGATGCCGCGGGCCTTCATCTGAACCAGGCCATGCCCGTGACGCTGCCGCTCGTGCAATGCGACGAGCTGCGCATGAAGCAGGTGCTGCTCAATCTCCTCTCGAACGCCGTAAAGTTCACGCCGGCCGGCGGCACCATCACCGTGCGCGCCAGGCTCACGGAGCGCGGCCTCGGCATCACCGTCGAGGACACCGGCATCGGCATCGCGCCCGGCGATATCGAAAAGGCACTGCGCCCGTTCGGCCAGATCGACAGCCGCCTTGCGCGGAAGTACCAGGGCACGGGGCTCGGGTTGCCGCTCGCGAAATCGATGATCGAGCTGCATGGCGGCCGACTCGATATCGAGAGCACGGCAGGCGAAGGCACGCGCGTGACGTTGTGGCTGCCGATCGAGCGCATGCTGTTCCCGGCCGGCGGCCGTCGCGTCGCCAACGGCGAAGACTAGGGTCACGCTCGAATTCGCGTTTCGACTCGCCGCGAAAAAGCGCGGTGCGGTGCACGAAATTGTGTACAAGTTCGGAGTCGCACATCTCTTTCGGAGTGCGCGGCGACGCTTTTGCGCCTCTTAGGAAAAAATTAACTGGGCGGCGCGCGGAGTGACTCTCGTGCGCACCGAAATAAATTCGAACTCGATCTCCGCGCTGCCCGTTGCCGATCCGCATCTCTTGGCGCTTCTGCGCTATTGGCTCGCCAAACGCCGCACCCTCCCGCTGCCGGCGCGGCGCGACATCGATCCGCTGGAGATCGGCCCCGATCTGCTGCCGGGCCTCGTCATGACCGATCTTCTGGAGCGCGGCACGCGCGTGCGGTTCCGTCTCGTCGGCACGGCGGTGGTGAAGCGCATGGGCTCCGACCCGACCGGGCGCTATCTCGAGCGCGAGCTCCGCGGCGGCTGGTTCGACGCGTTCGGCTCGCTCTGCCGGCTCGTCTATGCCGAACGCGCGCCGGTCTATGCCGAATGCGAGATGCATTGGGGCTCGGGCCGAACGATGCGCCTCGCGAGCCTGCTGCTGCCCTTGACGCAGGACGGGCCCGACCCGGCGATCGCGCTCGCGGGCCTCGCCTTTGCCTCGCGCGAGCCGTTCCCGCCGTCACTGCGCGCGCTCGCCGAAAGCGGCGCGCACCAGGAGTTGCGCCGCCACGTGTTGAAGGAGCTGCCTGTGCTCGACGCCGCGCCCAGCGCCGGCCGTTTCGTCGCGTAGCGAATCCTCGCCGCCTCAGATCTCGACCTGGCCGCCGAGCTCGACAACGCGGTTCGAGGGAATCCGGAAATACTCGGTCGCGCTCAGCATCGTGCGGTGCATGAGGATGAAGAGGCGTTTCCTCCAGTCCCAGAACGGCGAATGCCGGCCGATCACGACCTTCTCGCGTCCGACGAAGAACGACGTCTCCATGAGGTTGAAGCGGAACTGCATGACGCGAAGCTGGGCCAAGGTGCGCGGGATGTTGGGCTCGTCCATGAAGCCGTAATGGATGGTGATGGCATGGAAATTATGGTCGAGGTGCTGCATCTCGATGCGCTCCCGGTCGGGCACATGCGGAATGTCCTCGATATCGACCTTCATCAGCACCACGCGCTCGTGCAGCACCTTGTTGTGCTTGAGATTGTGCAGAAGCGCGGGCGGCACGATCGAAGCATTCGGCACCATGAAGACCGCGGTGCCGGGGACGCGCTGCGGCCGATCGGGCCGGAGCGTCTGCAGGAACGTCTCGAGCGGCAGCGCCTCGCGCCAGCGCTCGACCAGAACCTGCTCGCGACCGCTGATCCAGGTCGTCATCAGGACGAAGAGCACAAGTCCCACGACGAGCGGGAACCAGCCGCCCTCGACGATCTTCAGCACATTCGAGCTGAAGAACACGAGGTCGACGATAAGGAAGAAGCCGAACACCGCGCCGGCGATGAGCTTGTTGTAGTGCGCAACCGCAACCGCATAGACGAGCGCCAGGATCGTCGTCAGCGTCATCGTACCGGTGACGGCGACGCCATAGGCGGCGCCCAGATTGTCGGAGCTCTTGAATCCGAGGACGAGCGCCAGCGTGGCTATGAGCAGGAACAGGTTGATCTTGGGTACGTAGATCTGGCCGATCTCGGATTCCGACGTGTGGCGGATGTTGAACCGCGGCAGATACCCGAGGAGCACGGCCTGGCGCGTCATCGAGAAGGCACCGGAGATCACCGCCTGCGAGGCGATCACGGTGGCCGCCGCTGACAGCACCACCATCGGATAGAGCGCCCAATCCGGAGCGAGGCGGTAGAACGGGTTGTCGAGCGCGGTTGGCGAGTGCAGCAACAGCGCGCCCTGGCCGAAATAGTTCAGAAGCAACGCCGGAAATACGAAGCTGAGCCAGTCGACTCGGATGGGCCAGCGGCCAAAATGGCCCATGTCGGCATAGAGCGCTTCGACCCCGGTGAAGGCCAACACCACCGCGCCGAGGAGCAGCAGCCCCTTGCCCGGATCGGACCACAGCAGCGCCAAACCGTAATAGGGATTGAGCGCCTTCATGATGCCGGGCTGACGCACGATCTCGATCAGGCCGAGAAGTCCGATTGCGAGGAACCACAGGATCATCACCGGCCCGAACGCGCCGCCGACCCGGGCCGAGCCGCGGCGCTGGAACATGAACAAAAGCACGAGCAGCACGACGGCGATCGGGATCACATAAGGGTCGAAGAACGGCGTCGCCACTTTGAGGCCCTCGACCGCGCCCAGAAGCGAGATCGCCGGCGTGATGACGCCGTCGCCGTAGAAGAGCGCGGCGCCGAGTAGGCCGGCCGCGAGGATCCACCAGCGCAAGCGCGCCCGGCCTTCGCCGGCGCGCAAAGCCAGCGCGGTCAACGCGAGGATGCCGCCTTCGCCGCGGTTGTCGGCGCGCATGATGACGATGACGTATTTGAGCGTCACGACCACCATCAGCGCCCAGGTTATGAGCGACAGCACGCCATAGACCGAGAACGGCGACACGCGGCCGCCGAGTTCGATGAAGCATTGCTTGATCGTGTAAAGGGGCGAGGTGCCGATATCGCCATAGACGACACCAAGCGCGCCGAGCATCAGCAGCTTGCGGTCGCGGCTGTGGGCCGCCGCCGTTCTGCCGACCGCGGTAACCTGGGCCATGAATCCCTTGAACCCGCGAGTTGGGGCGGGTGTCCTAGACAATCCGGCGCCGCGGGGCAACGGGCGCCACGATTGAAACTTTCTCCCCCGTCCTGTATGTGCGGTGGCGCAAGACGCAGGGGAGCGCGCGGAGGATCATGGAGACTCCGACCCGGAAACCGGCCGAGGACGCCCGGCGCCTTCTGGCGAACTGCTTTTTGTTTCAAGGCCTTGGCTCAGACGAGCGGGATCAGCTCGTGAGCCGCGCGCATATCCGGCGCTTTGCCGCCGGCGATCAGATCTTTCGCATGGGCGCGCCCGGCTCGAGCATGATGGCCGTGCTGTCCGGCCAGATCCGCATCAGCATCTCCTCGCCCGATGGCAAGGAGTTGCTGCTCGCGGTTTTGCATCCCGGCGAGGTGTTCGGCGAGATCGCGCTCCTCGACGGCAAGGAGCGCTCGGCCGACGCCACGGCCATGACCGCCTGCAGCCTCGGCGTGCTCGACCGGCGCGAGGTCATGGTATTTCTCGAGCGCCATCCCGAGGCTTGGCCGCGCATCGTCGAGGTGCTGTGCGAGCGCTTCCGCGAGAATACGCAGCATGCCGCCGAGGTCTCGCTGATGCAGCTTCCCGCGCGCCTCGCGAAGGCGCTGCTGCGCATGGACGCCGAGCACGTGGGCGGCAAGCCCCTGTCGCAGCGCGATCTGGGCAATCTCGTGGGCGCGGCGCGCGAGAGCGTCAACAAATGCCTCAACGAGTGGCAGCGCCGCGGCGTCATCCGGATCGACGACAATTCCATCGCGATCCTCGACCGCACCGCGCTCGACGAGCTGACGCACTAGGCTCTGATCCAATTTTCTTGGATCGTCATTCCCGCGGAAGCGGGAATCCAGGGCAACCCATATGGGGACGCCCTGGGCCCCGCTTTCGCGGGGGCGGCGGATCAGTGCTTTAACCCGGATGGTTGGGGCGCAAAAACCTTACGCGGCGGCGCGCACCGGCAGAGCCGGCTGTGCCGGCTGAAGCGCCTCGCGCAGGCGCTGGAAGGCAAGCCGCATGCGCGACTTCACGGTGCCGAGCGGGATCGCGAGGTCGCACGCGATCTCGCCGTGCGACTTGCCCTCGTAGAAGGCGAGGCTGACGACCGCCGCCTGCTCGCGCGGCAGCGCCTCGAGCACCGAGCGCACGCGGCTCTGCTCGTCGACGAAGGTGATGCGCGCGTCGGGCTGCGGCACCGGGGCAGGCTCGAGCGCCGGCTCGGTCGGGTCGAAGGCGCGGCGCTGCTCGCGGCGGAGCGCGTCGATGCGAAGGTTGCGCGCGATCGTGAAGATCCACGAGCTGACCGCCGATTTCGACGGGTCGTAGCTCTCCGATTTGCGCCAGACCGTGAACAGCACGTCCTGCACCAGCTCCTCGGCCAGCTCGTCAGTGGTGCCGAGCTTCTTCATGTAGGCCTTGAGGCGGGGGGCGAAATAATTGAACAGCTCCATGAAGGCCTTGGTGTCGCGGCTGCTGACGGCGGCGATGAGGCGGCGGTGGCTCAGCGCCGTTTCGCTCGGCACCGGTAACCGCGTGATCGTGGCGACCATCCGTGCCCGCAAGGGCTTGCGCGGGGCGGCGCGATCGGAGGTGAAAATGGCGGCCGTCATCGGACTTCCCCTGCTCTCCCGTACCGCGCTCACAACCGCGGCGTCTGCGAGCCATAAAATCAGGGTCCGAACGGAGCGCGTGTGACCTGCCTCACACGGATTCGATCTTTTTGCCGGATTGGTGATCTAAGTCACAATATTTCGTCGTTTTTATGTGACCGCCTGCTCGAAGGAGGGGCGCCGGCGGGGCCCGGCGCCCCTTTCGACTAGCTGCGCGCGGCGGCGTCGAGCGCGTCGCGCCGGCCCAAGCCCATGCCGGCGAAGCGCACGTAGTAGAGCCGCGCCAGGATGAAGCTCGCGACCGTGCCGATGCCGAGCGGCACGAGGAGGGCGAGGTAGAGCTGCTGCACCGCCAGGTGCATGTCGATGAGCACGCCCGCCACATAGGGCCCGGCAACGGCGCCGCAGCGCCCGACCGCGAACGCCCAGCCCGAGCCGTTGGAGCGGATCGAGGTCGGGTAGATCATGGCCGAGGTCGCGTTGAGGCCGAACTGCAGACCGAGAAGCGTGAAGCCGCAGAAGAAGATCACCGCCATCAGCAGCATCTCGCTCGCGCCGGTCGCGTAGCCGGTGAAGGGTGCCACGCACAGCGACACGACGAACAGCACGCACACCGGCATCAGCCCCATCTTGTCGATCGGCCGCGACAGCGCGAGCCCGCCGAGCGTGCCGCCGACCTGGAACACCGAGGTGCTGAGATAGGCGTCCGACATCGGCACGTGCGCCTGCGCCAGCACCGTCGGCAGGAACTGGTTCATGAAATAGAACGACATCAGGTTGCAGATGAAGCACAGCCACAAGAGCGGCGTGATCCACTGCATGCCGTCCTGGAAAAGCTGCTGCGGCCGGAACTTCGCATAAACCTTCTCGTCGGCGACGACGAAGCGCAGACCCGAACCGATCTGGCGGCCCGGATCCATCGCCTGAAGGATGCGCACCACCTTGTCGCGGTTCTCGTCCTTCACGACGAGATGCTTCAGCGATTCCGGCAGCCAGAACCAGGCGAGGATCGCAATCACGATCGGCGTGACGCCGCCGATGAAGAACAGCGATTGCCAGCCATAGGCCGGAATGATGCTGTTGGCGATGAACCCCGGCACCGCGCCGCCAAATGTGATGCCGGTGAACATAACGATGATCATGGTGGCTCGGGCGCGCTTCGGCGCGAACTCGGCGTTCAAGGCGATCGTATTGGGCGGCATGCCGCCGAGACCGATCCCCGTGAGGAAGCGATAGACGGCGAGGCTCGTGAGCGATGTCGCCGACATGGTGAGAAGGCTGAAGACGCCGATAAGCAGCAGCGACAAGACGATGGCCGCTCTGCGGCCATAGCGGTCGCCGATCCAGCCGAGGATCATCGAGCCGAACAGGATGCCAAAGAGCGCGGCGCTGAAGGCAAGGCCGAGCGCGGCCATGCTCTTCAAGCCCCACAATTTCACGATCGCGGGCCCGGCCGAGCCGACCGTGCCGATGTCGTAGCCATCGAACAGAATGATGAAGAAGCAGAAGATGACGATCATCGCGTTGAAGCGGTTCATCCGCCGCTCGTCGATGAAGCGTGAAATGTCGAAGACCTGCTCTCTCGCCATGTTTCCTCCTGGCCGGGCCGCGTCGGGGCGGCCTGGTCGTTGCCCCAAAGTCTAGCCGCGCCGGCCGATTCGGGTCGCGTGGGATTTGTCCCACAAGGCAATGGGCGGGAGGGTTCGGCCGCGCTGGCGTTCGCCCGCGGGAGGCGTGCGGGCGATGGCAGCGGCCGGAAGCCGAGCGATGCCGGCAGTGACGACGCGGATTCCGGCGCGGCTCGACCGCCTGCCGTGGTCGCGCTTTCACGCGCTCGTGATCGCTGCGCTCGGCATCACCTGGATCCTCGACGGACTCGAAGTGACGATCGTCGGCGCCGTGAGCGCGGTGCTGCAGGACCGGCGCACGCTCGGCCTCACGCCCGAGGAGATCGGCGCGGTCGCATCCTTCTATGTCGCGGGCGCGGTCGCGGGCGCGCTCGTCTTCGGCTGGCTCACCGACCGGTTCGGACGAAAGCGCATGTTCTATTTGACGCTCGCGGTCTATCTCGTGGGCGTGGCGCTGTCGGCGGTGGCACAGGATTTCTGGAGCTTCGCCCTCTTTCGCGCCATCACCGGCGCCGGCATCGGCGGCGAATATGCCGCGATCAACTCGGCAATCGACGAGCTGATGCCCGCGCGCCTGCGCGGACGCATCGATCTCATCGTCAATGGCAGCTACTGGCTCGGCGCCGCAGCCGGCGCCGCCGCGACACTCGTGCTGCTCGATCCCGCGGTCCTCCCGGTCAATCTCGGCTGGCGCGTGGGCTTCGGCATCGGTGCCGTGCTCGGCCTCGTCATCCTCGCGCTGCGCCGCGCTGTGCCCGAAAGCCCGCGCTGGCTCGTGACGCACGGGCACGCGCAAGCCGCCGAGGATGCCGTCGCGGAAATCGAGCGCCGTGTCACTCAACGCACGGACCTGCTTCCGGTCGAAGACGACGCGCCGCTCACGATTCATCCGCGCCGGAGCTTCGGCTTCATTCTCGTCGCACGCGCCATGCTCGGGCTCTACCGCACGCGCGCGCTCCTCGCCGTTGTGCTGATGCTGGCGCAGGCCTTTCTCTACAACGCCCTCTTTTTCACGTACGGGCTGGTGCTGAGCCGGTTCTACGACGTGCCGCCGCAGCAGACCGGCCTCTATCTCCTGCCGCTCGCGGCCGGGAATTTCCTGGGGCCGCTCCTGCTCGGTCATTTCTTCGACACGATCGGGCGGCGGGCGATGATCTCGGCGACCTATGTCGTCTCGGGCCTGCTGCTGGCGGGAACCGGCTATGCGTTCGCGGCAGGCATGCTCGACGCGGCGACGCAGACGCTTGCGTGGTGTGCCATCTTCTTTTTCGCGTCGGCGGCCGCAAGCGCCGCCTATCTCACTGCGAGCGAGATCTTTCCACTCGAGACGCGGGCGCTCGCGATTTCGTGTTTTTACGCGATCGGCACGGCCGCGGGCGGCATCGTCGCGCCGTGGCTCTTCGGCAAGCTCATCGGCGTGGGCTCGCGCTGGTACATTTTCGAAGGCTACGCCGCGGCGGCGGTGCTGATGCTGGTAGCGGCGCTGGTCGAATGGCGGATCGGCATCGATGCCGAGCGCCGCTCGCTCGAAGCAATCGCGCGGCCCTTGGCGGCCGGCGAGTCGTAGAAAGTAGTAAGGGCGGCGGCGCGCAGCCGCCGCCCCCCGTGATCAGAATCCCCCGGGATTGCCGCCGTAGCCCGGAGCGGACACGCCATAGACCGGATCGACCGGATCGCCGTTGCCGTTCCGGAGCCGAGACCAGGCCGGAACCGCGTTCGGGTTGTAGGGCTTGGTGGCGCTGCCGAGATAATCGTTACCCGGCTGCACCGCCACTTGCGGCGGGTTCGGGTTCATCGAAGCCGCGACATCATCGGCACGAGCGAGGGCGGGCAGGCCCAGTCCAAGCGCCAAAGCGCCGGCGCCCGCAAGCATGATGGTTTTTCTCACAATCGGTCCTTTCACTGTTTCATCACAACGAGGCAAGCGCTACGCGCCTCGCGACTACGCGACAAGCGGCGCCTCGGCATACGAATGTTGCGAGACGCGCGGGGATGCTGCCCCGGGCCGCCGCTTAGAAACGTCGGCCCGCGCGAGGCGCCCTCTTTCTTAATGGCCCCTTGTTAAAAGGCGCTTAAGGCGCTCCGTGCGTCAAAAGGGCGCTTCGGGCGCCTTCCGGCGTGCAGGAAAACGAAATCGCCGGTTTTCTTGGCGTCGGGCCACACGATCTCTTCGTGCAAGATCGCGCGGAATTGATCGACCGTGTGGCCCGGGGCCGAAATCGAGCGGACCTACTGCGCCTTGTCGTAGGGAACGACGTCGCCGTTCTTGTATTCCGGCGGCCACACCGTCACGACATGCTGCGGGCTCATGAATTCGTCGAGCGAGCCCGTCTTGATGTCCCGGAACTGCTCCACGACCATGCGCGCCTTGGTCCACTCGCCGTCAGCCGTGAAGGAAATCGGGCCGGCGATGGTCTGGAATTCGTGACTGTGGATGTACTCGGCGATCTTCTGGTTATCGAGCGTCTTCGTCTCGGTCACGGCCTGGGCCAGAATCTGCCCCGCGCCGTAAGCGAACGGGATATAGGAATAGCCGATCGGATCGGTCTTCGCCTGCGCCGCGCGCGCCTGATAGCGCTTCAGCACATCCTTGAGGCCGGGGAAGTCGAAACCCAGCGAGAAGGCGTCGACATAGACGATGCCGTTCGTGAGCGGGCCGAGCTGCATGCGTCCGGCGGTCGAAGCGAGCCCGACCATGGTGCCGCCGAAGATCTCGGCCTTGAGCCCGGTCTCGTGCGCGGCGTGAACCATGCCGACCGTGTCGGGGTTGTAGCCGGCGTTGTAGAGAATGTCGGGATGGGTGGCCTCGATCGCATGCATCACCGGGCCATAGTCGGTGGTATCGGGCGGGTAGGCCTTGTCGTAAACGATGTCGAGCCCGGCCTTCTTGGCGTTCTCGCGCGCGCCGTCGATCGAGTTCTTGGCGAACTCGGCGTCGGCGCCGGAAAGCGCGATGCTCTTGGGCTTCGGGTTCATCGCCATCGCGACCGCCATGAAGCCTTCGGTGAAGGCCTGACGCGGGTTGGGCCCGCTCGACAGCATCACGAAATATCCCGGGTAGTGGAACTGGCTGTTGGCCGCCAAGGCCGTCACGGCGATCGTCGCCATCTTGTGCTGCATGATGATCGGGATCGTCGGCACCGCCATGTTGGTGGCGTAAGGCCCGATCAGGAGATCGGCCTTATCGACCTCGATGATCTTCGTGTAGATGCCGGGGACGAGCGTCGGGTTGCTCTGGTCGTCGTAGCAGTCGAGCACGACTTGGCGGCCCAAAAGCCCGCCATGCGCGTTGACGTCGTCGCGCCACAGCTCGAAGCCCATCATGACCTGCTTGCCGTTGACGGCGACGCCGCCGGTCAAGGACGCGCTGCACCCGACCTTGATCGGGTCGGCCGCTTGCGCGGTGCCGGCCGCCAGGATGGCGCCCGCCGCCAATGTCACGATCCTCTTCATGGGTCTCCCTCCTTCAATGTCTATTGTTTCGCCGCGTCGTAGGGATAGACGAAATCCGCCGTCTTGTATTGCGGCGGCCATACGACCTGGGCGTGGTCCGTGCTGCGATACTGGTCGAGATCGCCCGGCACGACATGCCGGAATTGGACGAAGAGCCGGCCCGATTCGGTCCACTCGCCGTCTTTGTCGAAGCTGATCGGGCGCAGCACCGTCTTGACCGGATGCGAATGGAGCCAGGCCGAGACTTTCTCGGGATCGAGGCTTTGCGCGCCTTCGACGCCAGCCGCGAGCACCTGGCCCGCGGCATAGCCGAACGGCGGGAAGACATAGCCGAGGGGATCGACCCCCTGCTCCTTTGCCGCGCGCGCCTGATAGGCGCTGACGAGCGCCTCGGCGTCAGGCGTGAGCAGCGTCTTCGCCGGCGCGAACACGGTGCTGTTGAGCATGCCGTTCATGAGCGGACCGAGCTGCAGCTCGACGCTCGTGATGCCAAGCCCGACGAGCGCGCCGCCGAACATCTTGGTCTTGAGCCCGATCTCGTTGGCCGCGCGCACGACGCACACGGTGTCGGGCGGATATGCCGCGACGAACACGATGTCGGGGTTCGTCGCCTGCACCGCGCGCATCACCGGCGCGCAGTCGCTGATGTCGGGCGGATAGAACTTGTCGTAGACGATCTTGTATTTCTGGTCGGCGGCATTCTTGCGCGCGCCTTCGATCGCGTTGCGGCCATATTCGGCGTCGGCGCCCAGAAGCGCGATCGTCTCGGGCTTCGGCTTCTGTTCGTTGGCGAGCGCGAGGAAGCCCGTCGAATAAGAGCGCTCGGGGTCGGGCCCGGTCGCATTCATCGAGAAATAGCGCGGATAGTGGAACTCGTGATTGGCCGAGTTGGCGAGGATGCCGACCGTCATCTGGCCTTTCTGCATGAGGACCGGAATGGCGGGCGCCACCATGTTGGTGGCATAGGGGCCGATCAGCAGGTCGGCCTTGTCGATGTCGATGAGCTTCGTATAGATGCCCGGCACGTTCGCCGGCTGACTCTGGTCGTCATAGCAGTCGAGCATGACCTGGCGGCCCAAGAGCCCGCCCTTGGCGTTCACCTGATCGCGCCAGATCTGCAGCGAGATGAGGATCTGCTTGCCGATGCCGGCGACGCCGCCGGTCATCGCCATGCTGCAGCCGACCTTGATCGGCTCGGCCGCGCGCGCCGGCGCGAGCGGCGCGATGGCGAGCAGCGCCGCCGCAAACGTGAGGGCGCGCATCTAAGCCTCCGTCCGTTCGGCGACGATCCGGTTCCGCATGCGGCCGAGGCCTTCGACCTCGGTCTCCATGACGTCGCCGGCTTTCAGGAATGTGTTCGTGCCCTGGCCGACGCCGCCGCAGGTGCCGCAGAAGAACAGGTCGCCCGGTTCAAGCGTCGAAATGCGCGAGGCAAATTCCATCTGCTCCTCGGGCGTATAGATGAATTGCGAGGTGTTGCCGTTCTGCTTGATGACGCCGTTGACCGACAGATGGATGCCGAGCTTCATGTGGTCCGCGACGAAGACCCGCGGAACGAGATAAGGCCCCATCGGCGCGAAATTGTCGGAGCCCTTGCCGCCATACCAGTCGGAGCGCAGCCCCGGCCGGTCTGGCCGCATCTGCCAGTCGCGGCACGACACGTCGTTGCCGGTCATGAACCCGGCGATGTGCTCGAGCGCCTTCGACGCGGCGACCCGCTTCGCCTTGCGCCCGATGGCGATGCAGAGTTCGGCTTCCCAATCGATTTTCGACGTTCCGTGCGGGATCTCGACGTCGTCGAAGGCACCAGCCAGGGCGCTCGACGCCTTGAGGAACATGTAGGGGTGCGAGGTCGCTTTCTCGCCGGTGAACTGGCGGTCGGCCGGCGACATGCCGGCGCGGATCATCTCGTTGACGTGCTCCTGGAAGTTCTGTGCGGCGTTCAGAATCTTGCCGGGCCGCTGAACCGGCGCGCGCGGGCGCAGGCCCGAAACCGGCGCGACCGCGTCCTTGAGGCGGTCGCTCGCGAGGCCTTCCTTTTCGATGAAGGCAACCAGCTCCTGCAGCACGGGGAAATTTCCGTCCCACTCCTCGACGAGCCCGCGCAACGAGCCGGTATCGCTCAGAGCGTGCGTCCGCCCCGCCGCGGTGTCGCGGAAGGCGGCATAGGCAGGCGCGATGCCTATCGCCTGGTCGCCCAGCACGATCGCGGCAAACTCCGCCCCGCCCGCCGCGGCATACGTCGCGAGCTTGAACTCCTTACCATTCATAGGACGCCCCCTCCGGCCCGGCTTTTCCCGATCCTAAAGCTTATCGCGGGCCAACCAAAGCGTCATGGCCGGGAGCGCCTGCGCGGCCCCGGCCTGACGTCCTTGTCGCGGAGTTGGAGCGGCTTTTACTTCACCACCACCGTGCCCTGCATGCGCGGATGGATGGTGCAGAAGTATTTGTAGGTGCCGGCCTTGTCGAACACGAACGAGAAGCTGTCGTCGGTGTCGAGCGGCGGTGAGCGCCATAATTTATCGTCACCCGCGGCAACGACCGTGTGCGGCTCGTCGTCCTTGTTGGTCCACGTCACTTTGGTGCCGCGCTTCACCGTGATCGTGGCTGGGCCGAAAGCGAAATTGTCGATGGCGACGCTGACCTGCTCGGTGGCGGCCGCGACACTGCCGCTCAGCAGAAGCTCACCCGCGACGAGCATGAGCGCCGCCACCGCCAGAAGCCCCAACACGATGCGGCGGCCGAGCCAGAACATGAGCATGGGCCCCCCCCCTCACGATGCAAGGCTTGCGTCGCTGAATGACGCTTTCTCCGCGACGATCTCGACCTCGCGCACGCCGAGCATCGCGCGGAGCTTCTCGGCCGGCACTTTGAGCGGCCCGGGGGAGCCGCCCTCGGCGCCGGGCGCGGCTTGCGGGAACGCGGTCGAATAGGCGGTGCGGCAGGTAATGTTGCCTTCGACCTTCTGGATCACCTGGTGGATGTGGCCGTTCAGAACCGTGACCGAGCCGAAGCGCTTCAGATAGGCCATTGCGGCGTCGGCATCGTCGGTGCCCCAGCCCCATTGCGGATAGACCGACCAGAGCGGCATGTGCGCGAAGACGACGATGGGCGTCGACGCGCTTTTGCCCCTGAGGTCGTCCTCGAGCCATTCGAGCTGCTCTGTCCCGAGCGAGCCCTGGCCGCCGGCCTTGAGGTTCACGACGTTGATGAGCCCGACGAAATGCAAGCCGCTCTTGTCGAAGCTGTACCAGCCGCCGGCCGCCTTGCTGCGGCCGAAGCGCCCGAAGAATTGTTTGCCGTCGTCGCCGATCACGTCGTGCTCGCCCGGCACGTGGAAGGTCTCGAGCTTGGCCGTCTTGAGGAGCTGGTCGGCGGCGTCGAACTCCTCCGGCTTCGAGAGATGCGTCACGTCGCCGGTATGGAGCATGAAGTCGGGCTTTGCCGCGGTGATGCGGGCGAGCGCGTCGCTCAGGGTTGCGTTCGGGTCGGGGTTGATCGGGTTCTTGAAGCCGATATGCGTGTCGCTGACCTGGGCGAAGGTGAACGTGCCGGGCTCGGCCGCCTGGGCATCGCCGACGAGCGTGCGCCCGCGCGGCACGCCGCCCGCAACCGTCCACAGCACGCCCGCGCTCCCCAGCATCAGGCATTGCATCGCCTTGCGGCGGGTCGTCGTGCTCCTGTCCTGCATCTCGCCTCCTTCCGCCCCCTCGGGGCTCATGCGGACGAAGATCACGAAGGGCGCGCGTCTATTCGCAGGAGGCGGAAAAATTTTTACGGGAATAAAATGGCCGCGGGCCTGATCAGGACTCGTCCATGGAGCGCGATCGCGATTTTGCCGCCGTGGCGCTGCCGCATCTCGACGCGGCCTACAACCTTGCGCGATGGCTCGCCGGCAGCGGCGCGGAAGCGGAGGACATCGTGCAGGAGGCGCTGGTGCGGGCCTTGACCTATTTTCCGGGCTATCGCGGCGGCAACGCGCGGGCCTGGCTTTTGCGGATCGTGCGCAACGCCGCCTATGCCGCCTTGAACGCGCGGCGCGCGACCAAGGCGGAGCCGCTCTGGGACGGGGACGAGGGCGTGCCGGAGCCGGCCGACCCGGGCGATGATCCCGAGACCGCGCTCATCCGGCGTCGTACCGCACTCCGCATCGACGGCCTCGTCGAGCAACTCCCGGCCGAGCTCAAGGAGGCGCTCGTGCTGCGCGAGCTCGAGGAATTGTCCTATCGCGAGATCGCCGAGGTGACGGGCGCGCCGGTCGGCACCGTCATGTCGCGTCTGTGGCGCGCGCGGCGGCTGCTCGCCAAGGCAGGGGCGGGGGAACGATGAGCCAATCCTGCGACCGCGCCCTTCTGCTCCAGGCCGAGTTCGACGGCGAGCTCGACGCCGCGCAGTCGGCCGATCTTGCGCAGCACCGTGAGACCTGCGCCGTCTGCCGCGCCAACTGGGCGACGCTCGAAGCCTCGCGCAAGGCCGTGCGCGGCGTCGATTATCACGCCGCCCCGGACGCGCTTCGCGCGCGCCTCGCCGCACGGCTCGGGCCCGCGCCGAGGACGGCGGCGCGGCGGCGCTGGTGGCGCGAGCCGCTGAGCTTCGCCGTGGGCGCGGCCTTGGCGGCGATGCTGCTTCTCGTCGTGCGGCCGCAAGGCAACGACGCGCTCCTCTCGGCGCTCGTCGACGATCACGTGCGCTCGCTCCAGCCCGGCCATCTCTACGATGTCGCCTCGTCGGACAAGCACACGGTAAAGCCGTGGTTCGACGGCAAGCTCGACTTCGCGCCGCCGGTGAAGGATCTGTCGGCTGAAGGATATCCGCTCGTCGGCGGCCGGCTCGATTACCTGGGCGGCCGCGCCGTGGCGGCCTTGGCCTACGAGCACGGCAAGCACCCGATCAATCTCTTCGTCTGGCCCGTAAATTCCGACGTGCCCGCACCCGCCGCGTCGGTGCGCGAGGGCTACAACATCCTGCACTGGGATGATGGCGGCATGTCGCTCTGGGCCGTCTCCGACATGGAGAAGGACGAGCTCGAAGAATTCAGAAGCGACTGGCTGAAGACGCCGTAGCGCCGCAGGTTTACGCCTTCTTGCGCCGCGCGGGCTTGTGCTCTTCGGCGGCCGGCGCCGCGGCCGCGGCTTTCTTGCCGCCGCCCTTGACCGGCAGAAGCAGCGCCTGCTGGCGGCGGTCGGCCTCTTTGCCGCGCCGCTTGGCGCCCGCGCCGGTGCCCTCGCGCTCGATGCTGCTCCGGAGCGCCGCCATGAGGTCGACGACGTTCGAGGCCGGCTCCTCGACTTGGCGCTTCGCCGGCTTGTGGCCCTTCATTTTCTCGGCCACGAGCTCGCGCAGCGCGTCCTGGTAGCTGTCGCGGAAGGTCGAAGGATCGAATTCGCCCGAGAGCTTGTCGACGATCTGCTCGGCCATCGCCACCATCTCGGGCTCGATCTTGGTCGGCAGATGGTCGAACTCGGGCTGGCGCACCTCGTCGGCCGTGCGCAGGGTCATCATCATGAGGCCCTTGCCAAAGGGCTCGATCGCCACGAGCCGCTCGCGGCTCGACATCACGATCTTGCCGAGCGCCGCCATGTTCTTCTTCGCCATGGCGTGCGCGATCACCTCGTACGCCTCGACCGCATGCGCGCCGTCGGGATAGACGTAGTAGGGCATGTCGAGATAGAGCGGCGCGATCTCGTCGCGGTCGACGAAGCGCGTGAGGTTCAAGGTCTTCGAGCTCTCGACCTGAAGCTCGTCGATTTCGTCCTTGGTGAGCGTCACGTACTGGCCGCGCTCGAACTCATAGCCGCGCAGCAACTCGCCGCGCTCGACCGGCTCGCCGGTCTCGGCGTCGACGGGCTTCAGCGAGATGCGGTTGCCGGTCTTCGGATTGATCTGGTGCATCCGGATCCGCTCGGACTCGCTTGTCGCAGGCGCGAGATAGATCGGGCACGAGACCAGCGAAAGCTTGAGATGACCGGACCAGCTTGGGCGCGGCATGGGCCTCTCCTTGAGAGCGCCGAGAGTGCGCTCGGGGCTGATTCTGCAGCGAGTCGCTTAAGATTGCTATGGCGCGCGAGCGCTTCGTTCCCGAAGCGTTCTCGCGAAAGCGGCGCCGCCTACCGCATGCAAACGGTTTCGACCTCGAGATCGGCGCCGAGAATGTCCGCGAGCAGGGACAACAGGCTGTGCAGCGCCTCCATCGGGTGAACGCGCCGCAGCGGATAACGCCGCGTGATGCGGTCCCAGCACACCACCGTCTGGTCGAGCTTGCCGAGCGAGTCGCCGATTTCCCAGATGGTCGCGCGGCAGTTGCGCAGAAAGGCGAGGAACGGGGCCGGATCGGTCTTGCGGACGAACATCTTGTCGTAGCCGTCCTCGTAGTCGGCGAGGATCTGCTCGATCTTGCTCCATTGTTGGCGCAGCTCGGAGCGGACGAGATCGTGCAGCGGCTGGAGCGCGTGCCGCGTTCCTCCGGCGCCGAACGCGCCCATCGTCTCGCCGTTCTTGAGCCAATGCGCGAGCTCCAACAGCGCCGGTTTCAGTCGCTGGTACTGGAAGGCATAGAAGGTGATGACCTTCCACGAATAAAGGATCTCGAGCGCGCCATCGTCGGGAAGGCGGAACGTGATGATGATCGGCGCGAGCGCCTCCTCGTCCTTCGCTTCCCACAATTTCTCGATGAGTTTCTTGACGTGGCCGCGCGAGGTTTTGGCGTCGGCATAAGCCGCGCGCACGATCGGCACGAAGCGCTCCTGGATCAGGCCCTGGAGCTCGAGCCACTGCTCGTCGCTGATGTCGAGATAGCGGTCGTTGACCGAGATCTGCTCGGCCTCGACCACGTCGCGCAACAGGAACGGGTCGAGCGTCGGCAGTCGCGCGAGAAGTCGCAAAAGGCGCAGATCCTCCTCGAAGCCCTCGCGGTCGCCATTGCGTTTCAGGCCGCACTTGTCGGCAAGCGCCTCTTCGAGCTGGCGGTCGTGCAGGAAGATGGTGCTGCCGCCCTCAGCCGGGCTTTTCTCGTTGAAGGGGAAATAGAGCTTGGTGCCAACCGGCGGATCGCGCCGCGAGCGGCGCTCGGACGGAAGCACGCTGTGCTTCATCACCACCACGCCGTTGAGGGCGGGGTGGCGAAAGAACAGCTCGCTCTCGGCCGGATTGTCGGCGAGGAGCTTCTGCGTCGTGCCGTTGCAGTCGAACACGCGCGAGGAGCCCGTGTCGATCATCGGGCTGAAGATGTCGTCCTTCATGTTCGTCCGCGCAGGGTTCGTCCGCGAGGGGTGACCGGCCGCGCCCCGATTGCAGCGCAGGAAAGTTAAGAATTTCCCTTCCTCCACCCTTTGGTAAGGTCGGGCGATGCGGCTTTTCCTTTTGCTTCTGCTCGTGCTGGCGCATGGGGCCGCGGGCGAGGAGCTGAAGATCGGCCTCGTCCGCACCGTCGCCTCGGGCCATGTCTTTATCGCGCTCGAGCGCGGCTATTTCGCGGCCGAGGGATTCGAGGCGAAGCTCGTGCCCTTTGCGACCGACGAGCCGGTGGCGATTGCGGTGCTGACCGGCAACTGCGATGTCGGCGTCGCGGCGCTGACCGCTGGGTTCTACGCGCTCGCGGGCCAGGGCGAGCTGCGCCTCGTCGCCGGCCAGAGTCGCGATCTCCCCGCCTATCGCAACATCGCCTATCTCGCCTCGAACAGCGCGTACGCCGCCGGCCTTCGCGCGCCCAAGGATCTCGCCGGCCATTCCCTCGCCATCACCCAGATCGGCGCGCCCGGCCACTACGCGCTCGGGCGACTGGCCGAGAAATACGGCTTTGATCTCAAAAGCGTGCGCCTTGTGCCGCTCTCTTCGTTCCCCAACATCGTCACGGCGCTGGCGGGGAACCGGGTCGACGCCGGCATGCTCGCCGCAACGCCCGCCATCACCAGCGAGGAGCGCGGCGCGGCGCGGCTCATCGGCTGGACCGGCGACGAGACACCGTCGCAGGCGGGCGGCGTCTTTGTCACGACGCTCAGCGCGAACGACCGGCCCGAATTCGTCGAGCGCTTCCTGCGCGCCTATGTGCGCGGCGCGCGCGACTATTTCGCGGCGTTCTCCGCGCCCGACGGCACGCGCCACGACGGTCCCGATGCGCCCGCCGCGCGCGCCATCATCGCGAAATACACCGGCGAGAGCCCGGCAGAGATCGCGCGCGCCACGGCCTACGTCGATCCCGATGCGCGCTTCGACGCGGCCGACATCCTGCGCCAGATCGCCTGGTACAAGGCGCACAACATGCTGAAGGACGAGGTCGAAGGTGCCGCCCTCATCGACCGCCGCTACGTCAAGGCGCTGCCGAAGGAGTGAACGCCCGCGCCCCTACCCCGAGTGGTGGAGCGGCAGCTTCGAGCCGGCGGCCGTGCGCTCGACCACCACCTCGCCGCGAAAACAGAAGAGCTTCGCGGGCCGTCCGCCGGTGCCGGTCGAGACCTCGCCCGTGTCCTCGACGAGCCCTTGGCCTTCGATCAGGCGGCGGAAATTCTGCTTGTGGAGACGCCGCCCGGCGAGCGCCTCGACCGCGCGCTGCAGTTGCAAGAGCGTGAACGACGCCGGCATCAGTTCGAACACGACCGGCCGATACTTGATCTTGGCACGGAGCCGCGCGATCCCGGTGGCGAGAATGCGGCGATGGTCATGCATCATGGTTTGGCCGAGCGGCGGCGACGGGGTCTTCGCGGCGACGGCCGCGCCGGCTTCCGGCACGAGCCCCGCTTCCCACAAAAGCTCGTAGCGCTGCAGCACGAACTCCTCGTTCCAGGCGCGGCCCGCGGGCGCGAACGCGACGGAGATTCGTTGCCGCCGCTCGCGCCGCGTGTCGGACGGCGCGGCGTCGGCCCAGGTCTCGAGCCGCGGCACGATCACATCGGCGACGAGCGCGGGCGGGCCCGCGCGCCAATCCTCCCACGGGAAATAGCCATACCAGCTGTACCAGCCCGCGGCGGGCGTCGCGGCGCCGGCGGCCGCGCGCTCGCGCGTGAGGCCCAGATAGCTGATCGAGACGACGCGCCCGCCCTCGCCGTCGCGCGTGCGGTCGCGGTCGGCGAAGGTGTAGAGCTGCTCGACATAGCCCAGTGGATGGTGCGTCTGCTCCTCGACCCAGGCGCGCACGCCCTGCTGCAGGCTGCGGTGGCGCGACTGGAACGGGCCCGACGGCAGCGCGCGGCCGCCTTCGAGCGCAAGGACGCGCGGCTCTTCCGCGGTGACCGCGACGATGACGGCGGTGAGATCGATGGCAAGCGCCGCGCTCGCTTCCCCGGCGTCGAGCTGATGCACCATGCCTAGGCGCCGCGCATGGCCGCGAGGCTCCGGCGCTGCCGGCCGGAAGCATCGAAATTCGCGGGCGCGAGCCAGCGCTCGAACGAGCCCTTCAGCGCCGGCCATTCGCTGTCGAGGATCGAGTACCAGGCGGTGTCGCGGTTGTGCCCCTTCACCACCTGCGCCTGCCGGAACGTGCCTTCATAGCGGAAGCCGAAGCGCAGCGCCGCCGCGCACGATGGCGCGTTCAAGGCGTTGCACTTCCACTCGTAGCGGCGATAGCCAAGCTCATCGAACGCGCGCGCCATCATGAGATACATGGCCTCGGTCGCGATCGCGGTGCGTTGCAGCGCGGGCGAGAAATGGAGGTGCCCGACCTCGATCACGCCGTGCGGCGGATCGATGCGGAGATATGAGGCGACGCCGACAGCTGTGCCGCTCGCTCGCGCGATGATGGCGTGGAACAGCGGATCCTCGCGCGGCGCGACGCCCGCGAGCCATTCGCCGAGCGCGCGCTCGTCGGCGAAGGGGCCGTAGGGGAGATAGACCCAGCCGCGTCCCTCGCGGTCGGCGGCGAACGCGGTCCAGAGATCGTGGCCGTGGCGCACGGGATCGAGCGGCTCGACGATCACGGTGCGACCCGTCATCGCCGTCCGCGGCGGCCGCGGCCGCGCCGTCCAGCCCGGGACTTCCGGTCCTACCTCCGGCTCGCGCTCCGCCACGTCCTTAGCGCCACGACAGGAACGCCTTCTCCGTCAGCGTCAGGATCGCGCCGAGGCTGAGGCCGAGGATCGACAGGATGACGACGCCCGCCATCAGGTCGTCGGTCTGCATCAGGTTGCCGGCGGTGAGCAGGAAGGCGCCGATGCCGAACTGCGCGCCGATCATCTCGGCCGTGACGACGAGCAGCAGCGCGGTCGCCATCGAAATGCGGAAGCCGGCGAGGATGCCCGGCAGCGCCGAGGGCAGGACGATCTTCCAGATGATGCCGCTCACCGGCACGTTGAAGCTCTGCGCCATCCGGATCAGGTTGCGCGGCACGCTGTCGATGCCGCTGAAGGTCGCGATCACGGTCGGGAAGAACACGCCCGAGGCGATGGTCACGACCTTGGGCGCCTCGCCGATGCCGAGCCACAAAATGAAGAGTGGCAGGAGCGCGATCTTCGGAATGGGGAAGATCGCCGACACCATCGGCATGCCGACGGCGCGCGTGACCGAGGAAAGCCCCATGGCGATGCCGACCATGAGGCCGAGCGAAGTGCCGAGAACCCAACCGGTGCCGATGCGCATGAGCGAGGTCGAGAGATGCACCCACAGATCGCCCGAGCGCGCGAGCGCCCACAGCGCCTCGACGATGCTCCACGGCGACGGCAGGAACACCGGGTCGATCCAGCGCCACGAGATCGCCACCTGCCACAGCCCGATCACGCCGGCGAAGGCGAGCCAGGAATGGATCGACCG
>DATIXQ010000028.1:0-41022 GCA_035518375.1 Allostellaceae bacterium
GATAAGGCCCGCGCGCCAGCCGCCAGGGGCGTTCCAAAGCGTGAAGGGTGTGCCCGAAACGAGCCGGTTCGGCGCGTGGGTGATGAATCCCGAGCCGAGCAGCGCCAGCAACGCCACGAGCGCCAGCGCGAGGAGGACCGCGTTCCGCGGCGCCCTCATTTCAGGAAACCTTGCGCCATGAGATAATCCTGCGCCACCGCACGTGCCTCGCGCCCCTCGACTGCGATTGCGGCGTTGAGCTGCTGCAGCCGCGCGAGCGTAAGCGAGCGGAACGCCGGATCGAGCAGGCCTGCGATCTCGGGATGCGCCGCCAGCACCGCACCGCGCACGACTGGCGCCGGCTCGTACACGACCTGCGCGCCTTTGTCGTCGGCGAGGATGGAAAGGCCGAGCGCCGCGAGCGAGCCGTCGGTGCCGTAGGCCATCGCCGCGTTGACGCCGGAGACGTCTTCCGACGCGGCGCGGATCGTCGCCGCGGTGTCGCCGCCGGCGAGAACGAGCAGTTGGCTCTGGCTGAGCGTGAAGCCGTAGGACTGCTCGAACGCCGGCAGCCCGCCCGGGCTCTCGACGAACTCGGCCGAGGCGGCGAGCCGCACGCGTCCGCCGCCCGCGAGATAGCGCGCGAAGCCTTCGAGCGTCGCGCCCGCGTGCGCCGCCAAATCCTTGCGCGCCGCAATCGCCCACGTGTTGTTGGCGGGCGCCGGCGCGAGCCAGACGAGATTGTTCTGCGCGCGGTCGAGACGCCGCACTTCATCATAGCCGGAAGCTGCGTTCTTCCAGGCGGGATCGTGCTCGCGCTTGAAGAAGCGCGCGCCGTTGCCGGTGTATTCGGGATAGATGTCGATGGCGCCGGCGAGGATGGCGCTGCGCACGATGTTGGTGGGGCCAAGCCCGATGCGGCTTTCGATGCGAAGCCCGCCATGCTCAAGCAGCAGCGCGATCATGTTGCCAAGAAGCGCGCCCTCGGTGTCGATCTTCGAGGCGACGATGATCGCGTCGGCTGCGGTGGCGGCCGGCGCGAGCGCGAGCAGGAGCAGGAGTGTGGCGATCAGGCTCCGTCGCGAAACGCCGCGAGCGCCGCCAGCACGCGTTCCGGCCGTTCGAAGTCGATACGCGGATGGCGGAAGGGCACCCATTGAAAGCGCTCGTAGAACAGGCGGCCCTCGTGCGGCCGGGCGGCATAATCATAACGCGCAAGCGGCCGAAACGACTCCGTCTTGCACGCGATATGGGCAAGGTTGCCGCGCTCGGAGCGGTAGAGGGCGAGAAGTTGCTGCTTCCAGCGCTGCTCTTCGGGGTCAAGGCGCACGACCGTTTCGCGCCCGTCCGGCGCTTTGAACCGGCCCGAAACCGCGTGTCCGCCGGCGAGATGGTATTCCGCGAACTCGATGACGGGATGCTCGGGTAGCAGCTGAGCAGCGAGGAAGTTCGCCACGTCATGGTCCTGGTGCGCGCCTTCCCAGGCGGGCGTCCAGATTTCGCCGATCCCGTGCGCGGCGATCGTCGCGCGGATGCGCGCGAGCGCCGAGGCGAGCGCTGCCTTGAGGCCCCGCGCCGGCCAGTCGCAGAAGCCGGCGGGCGTGATGCCGAGAAGCGCGGCGGCGCGCATCGCCTCGGCGCGGCGGCGCGCGACGCGCGCGCCGTGCCCGCTGCGCTGCCACGGCCACAAGCTCTCGCGCGGCGGCACGCCGGTGGTGAGATAGAGCGCGAAGAAGCGCGCCCCTCCGGCCTGCGCGCGGCGGATCGCCACCGCGCAGCCAACGACTTCGTCGTCAGGATGCGGGACGAGCAGCAGGACGGAGCGCGCGGACATCGGATTGTCGCGCTGCCGCGTAGGCACGGTGCCACGTCGGCAGAATGTCCTCGCCGAGCACGTCCGCCCAGGTCGGCAGGCGGGTCTCGGCATAGCGCCGCGCGCGCGCGCCCATTGCCTCGCGCCGCGCGCTGTCCTGCGCAAGGAGCGCCAGATAGCGCGACCACGCGAAGCTGTTGCTGCCGGGCAGCACGAACCCGGTCTCGCCCTCGCTGACGACGCGCTCCATCCCGCCCTCGCCCGCGACCAGCACCGGCAGGCCCGACGCCAATGCCTCAAGCACGACATTGGCGTATTCCTCGATCGCCGAGGGGAAGGCGAAGATGTCGGTGCTGGCGTAGACGCGCGCCAAGGTCTCGGGCTCGAGACTGCCGGGGCAGGTGGCGTTCCGCGGCAGGCGCGCGAGGATGGCGGAGCGCTCCTCGCCCGCGCCCGCGCAGAAGAGGTGGACGGGCGCACCCGCGGCCGCGAGCTCGGTCACTGCGTCGGCAAGCACCATGACGTTCTTGCCGCGATTGACCCGGCCCGCGAACACGATGACCACGGCCCCGGGCGCAATGCCGTACTGTGCGGCAAGCCAGTCGCGGTCGCGCTTTTCCGGCGTGAAGAACGAACGGTCGATGCCGCGGCGCAGGAGCCCGGCGTGCCCGCCCCTCAACGCCCGCACCGCCTTGAGCTGCTCGGGGCGCGACACCAGCACGCCCTGGCACGCACGCTGATGCCGTTCGAGCTGGCGCAGCATGCGGCGCTCGGCGTAGCGCGCCACGCCAAGCCGTTCGAGGAGCGCCTGCGCGACGCGGCCTGTGCCGAACACGCGTTCGACAGTTTGCGCTGTGAAGACGCGGGCATAGCGCGGCGTGTCGGTGTGGACCGACGTTACGAGCGGAATGCCGGTACGCCGCGCGACGCCAAGCGCCGTGCGGGCGAAGGCGAAATAGGCGTCGGTGGTGTGTATCACGTCATACTGCGGCAGCTGGCGCGCGAGCCGCGCGTGCCATGGCGCGAGGTCGGTATGGTCGGGGACGTGCGACAGGAGCGGCATTCGCTCCGTCGCGAACACGGGGCGCTCGACGGCGTAGCGCACGTTGCGCCCAAGCGGCCGTACCGCGGGCTCCGGCCCCATGAAATAGATCGTGAGGTCGAGCGTCCCCTCAAACCCCAGCGCCGCCTGGGCGAGCCGTTCCCAGCATTTGACGTGTCCGCCCGCGCCCGCGCCCTGCGTGAGGTTCACGAGCGCCGCCACCCGCAGCGGCCGCGGCGTGGCGGCGGCTGGAGCTTCTTCGGCCCGAAGGGATGCGGTTGAGGTCATGGCGGGGCCCGCCCAGTCTCTTCTTTGTCCTCTCGCAAACTCCAGTCTCGCAACGCGGGGCGAACCGCGCCGCGGCCCGTGCTATAGCGTGGCCTATGTCGCAGTCATCCCACGCCGAACGCGCGACCGCGCCAGATCAGGCAATTGTGGTCGGGTCCGAGGCCCATAGGCAACTATTTTGCCACATGCTCCTCGACAGTTTCGATCCCTATCGTCCTGCGGTCATTGCATGGCCGTCCCTCGCGCCGGATGCGTTGCAGCGTCTCGTCGGGTTGCCGTTTTGGGACATCGCGGTCGCGACCGAGGAGCGGGCGGCGCGGCGGATGGAAGCGCTGGCCGAGGTGAGCCGGGATACGCTCATCCAGAAGGCTGTAGCCCTTAATGCCTGGGAGGAGCGGCGGCACAAGGAGGTCCTTGGCCATATGATCCACCACTATGGCATCGGCCTGAAGGAGCAGGAGCCATACGTTGCTATCGCCGATGCCGAGTGGGGGTTCCTCAGAACTGGCTACGGCGAGTGTTTTGATTCGTTTTTCGCGTTCGGGCTGTTCCGGCTGGCGCGGGAGTCCGGCTTCTTTCCGGCCCCGCTCGTCGAGGTGTTCGAGCCGATCATTCAGGAAGAGGCGCGGCACAACCTCTTCTTCGTCAACTGGGTGGCCTATACCCGCGTCAATCGCGGCTGGCCTGCGCGATCGAAGCTCGACCTCCAGCGTCTGGCGGCGCTTTGGGTCCAGGCGTGGGGGCGGGTCTCGATGGCGCGCGCGGTCGACGACAAGAACTTCACCCGCACCGGCGGCGATGCCGTCGGGCTCACGCTCAAGCCGCGTGCGTTTTTCGCGCTTTGTGCCGTCGAGCAGGAACGGCGGATGGCGCGCTATGACTCGCGGCTGCTGCGGCCGCGCATTATGCCCAGCATCGCCGGCATGCTGAGCCGCGTGCTGCCGGCCTGAGCTGCGATCCGGCGCCAGCGCCTCAGCTCGCCGGAATAGGCGAGCGCGACTGCCGGGATGCCGAGCGCCAGCTCGCGGAAACGCTTCACCAGCGAGATGACGAGGCCGAGCTCGCCGCCCAACCCCAATTGCTGCGACAGCACCATGAGCGTGCCGTCCTGGACGCCGAGCCCGCCAGGGATGATGAAGGCGGCGGCGCGCGCGCCCTGGCTCAAGCTTTCGAGCGTGACGGCGTCGCCGATGCTGATCGGATGGCCGAGGAGATAAGGCACGAGCCAGATCTCGCCGGCGCCGGCAAACCAGCTCAGGAGCCGCCACACGAACGCGATCGCGACCGCGCGGCGATGGCCATAGAGCCGGTGCAGCGCGTCCTCGACCGTGCGGATCCACGAGCCGTCGAGGCTGCGCGCGCGGCCCATGAAGCGGCCGACGGCGCCCGCTGCGCGACTGAACCAGCGCGTGCGCTGTGCCCAGTAGAATTGCAAACCGAAGAGCACCAGCGCGGCGATGGTGAGCGCCGAGCGCAGCAGCACGTCGTGCCGGCTGCGGAGCGAGAAATAGGCGAGCCCCGTGGCGATGAAGATGATCTGCGTCGCGAGCCCGATGGTGACGTCGCCAACGACCGAGGTCGCGGCATCAGTGAGGTCGCTGCCCTCGTCGTGCGGCAGCTTCGCGCGCAAGACCTCGCCAAGATGCGGCACCGGCAGCAGGCCGTTCACTCCCTCGCCCATCCAGCGGATGCGCAGGAGGCTTGCGAAATCGGGCGGGCGTTCGAACAGGCGCCGCCAGCCGAGCACGTCGAAGAGCAGCGGCACGCCGTGATAGAGCGCGATGACGACGAGCCAGCCGCGTAGCTGCCACGCGGCGGCGAAAAGCTTGCCTGCGTCGTTCATCACGAGCAGGCCGGCCAAGAGCCCGGCGCCAATCAGCCAAGTGACGAAGGTGGCGATGCGCATGGGCCGCCGCGTCAGGAAGCGAGGTCGGCCGGTTTTAGCTCAATCGCGCCGCGGCCGCGAATCTTGCCGGAGTAAAACGAGGCGTTTTGGGCGCCCGAGACGGCGTCGCGCGAGAACGCAATGAGGTGATGCGCAACGAGGCCGATATGGATCACGTCCTCGATCCGGCCGGCGCGCAAGAGAGGCCAAGCGTGGCGCCAGAAGGTCGCGCGGTAGTCGGCCGCAACGCCGGCGCGCAGCAGAAGGTTCGCGAGGATGCGCATGCCCTTCCTGATGTTCGACCACGAAGCGCGTGCCGGCGAGGCAGGCGGACGGATGCGGTTCGGATAAGTGTGCTCGACGTTGTAGGCGAAGCGTTCGTAGAGCGCCTTGGGCGCATAGAGCTCGGCGATGGCGCGGCGCCACATCGCGACGACATCGTCGTAGGGCAGGAGAAACCGCACGTTCGATTCGCGCGCCGGATCGTCGACGATGCGTTCCTCGGCGGCGAGCCGATCCCACAGCGGCGTCTTCGGCAGCGCCTGAAGCAGGTTGAGGGTCAGCATCGGGATATGCGCGCGGGTCGCGAACTCGACGATGCGGCTTCCGGTATCGCGCGTGTCGGTGTCGAGGCCCATGATCATGCCGGCCACAACCTCCATCCCGAAGGAGTTGAGCGTGGCGATCGCCTCGAGCATCGGGATCGACGCATTCTGCTCCTTGCGCATGGCGCGGAGCGCCTCAGGCTCGGGCGTTTCGATGCCGCAAAAGATCGTGCCGAAGAATGCCTCGCGCATCAGCGCCAGGAGGTCGGGATATTTGGCGATATTGAGCGTCGCCTCGCAGGCGAACTCGATCGGATAGCCGCGCGCCTTCTGCCATTTGAGCAGATGCTCGACGAGCTCGCGCGCGGCACGGCGATTGCCGATGAAATTGTCGTCGACGAAATAGACCGCGCCGAGATCGCCATGCTCGAGCATGGCATCGAGCTCGTCGGTCACCTGCTGCGGCGTCTTGAGACGCGGGTTGCGGCCGTAGAGCGCCGGGATGTCGCAGAACTCGCAGCGATAGGGACAGCCCGACGAGAATTGCACGCTGCCGAGGAAGTAGCGCGCGATCTCGGCAAGGTGATAGGCGGGCACGGGAAAATCCGTGAGCGGCAGGCGTTCCACGGTGTCGAGGCGGATCTGCTCGGGCGGGCGACGCGGGTCGGCGTCGAGGAGTCCGATGAGACGCTCGGTGCCGTCGCCCAGCTCGCCGACATGGATGTAGTCGAACTCGCCGTAAAGCTCGGGCGCGCCGGAGACGGAGGGTCCGCCGAGCACCGCCGTCTTGCCGAAGCGGTGGGCGCGCTCGGCGATGTCGATGATGGTAGGGCGCTGCACGTGCATGCCCGAGACGAGCACGGCATCGGCCCAGGCGAAATCCTGCGCGCGTGCCGGGCGGATATTCTCGTCGACGAAGCGGATCTCCCACTCGGCCGGCAGGTATGCGGCGATGACGAGAAGCCCTTGCGGCGGCATGAACGCGCGCGTGGCGCCGCGCAGCTTGTAGGCATATTCGAACGTCCCGAAGGACGGGCTGTAGGCGGGGAAGACGCACAGAATCTTGCGGCGGTGCTTTGCGGTCGGCATCGGACTTGGCCTGAAGGGCGGTCGCCGTGGACCATAAGGGAAACGGGCGCGCGCCGCGACAGTTCAAAAGTGGGCTCTATTGCGCCCCTTTTCGCGGGGTGAAATAGTAGGGGCTGCGCGCCGCGTGCGGAGGAGGTTCGGGCCCGTGAAGAAAGAAACGCTGAAAGTCGCCGGGCTCGCGCTCGAAGTGTTCGAGGATGGACGCGGCGAGCCGCTCCTCTTCGTCCATAGCGGCGGCGGATTCCAGCCGAACGAGCCCTATGTCGCGCTCCTCGCCAAGTCGCGGCGTCTCGTCGCACCCTCTCATCCCGGCTTCGGCCATTCCGAGCTGCCCGACTGGCTCGATACGCCAGATGACATCGCGTACATCTATCTCGAGCTGATGGATCGGCTCGGGTTGCAGAAGGTCGATCTTGTCGGCAGTTCGCTCGGCGGCTGGATCGCCGCGGAGATGGCGTCGAAAGCGCCCGAGCGGTTCAGAAAGCTCGTGCTTGTGGCGCCAGTGGGCGTCAAGACCGGCCCGGTCGACAAGCTCGACATTCCCGACATCTACGCCGTGCCGCAGGAGCGGGTGAGCCAGTGGCTCTTCCGGGATCCGGCAAAGCACACGGTTGATACCGCGCGCCTCTCCGACGACGAGCTCACGGTCATGGTGCGCAATCGCGAGACCGTGGCGATGCTGGTGTGGGAGCCGTGGATGCATAATCCGAAGCTCAAGCACCGGCTCCACCGCGCCACCATGCCGACGCTGTTCCTGCGCGGTGAAAGCGACGGGCTTGTCTCGGCAGACTATCTCGAGCGCTACGCGCGGCTCATGCCGCATGCGCGCATCGAAACGATCGCCAACGCCGCTCATGCCGTCCAGGTGGAGCAGCCTGAAGCCTTCGCCGCGAAGGTGCTGGGCTTCCTCGACGGCTGACCAGGACATCCAAGGAGAGAACGCGCCATGCAGGCCTGGCATTTCACCGAGACGGCCTATCCTTTCCTGCCGCCGGCCGACACGTACGAGAGCGTCCGCGTCAACCTGCCGAACCGCATCTACGATCCCGACAAGGGCGCCGCCCTTTACGACCGCTACCTGCGCGAATGGCAGATCGCGGAGGAGGAAGGCGTCGAGATCATGATGAACGAGCATCATCAGACGGTGACGTGCGTCGATCCGGCGGCGCCGCTGATGATGGCCGCGGTCGCGCGCGTCACTTCGAAGGCGCGCATCCTCATCCTCGGAAATCCGGTCGCGAACCGCCACCAGCCGGTGCGCGTCGCCGAGGAGATGGCGATGATCGACATCCTCTCGCACGGACGGCTCGAAGCGGGCTTCGTGCGCGGCGTGCCGTACGAGCTGCTGCCGGCCAACAGCAATCCGGTGCGCATGAACGAGCGGCACTGGGAAGCGCTCGACCTCATCGTCAAGACGTGGACGCATCATGACGGTCCGTTCAGTCACGAAGGCCGCTTCTTCCACTACCGCGCCATCAATATCTGGCCGCGCCCGATGCAGCAGCCGCATCCGCCGGTCTGGGTTTCGACGACGAGCGCCTCGGGCGCGCAGAACGTCGGCGCGCATGGGTTCGTGCAGGCGACGTTCCTCACCGGCTACGAGGGAACGCGCTCGGTCTACGAATCCTACCGCCGCGGCTGGCGCGCCGCAGGGCGCGGCGAGAACGTGCCGATCGATCGCCTCGCTTATGCCGCGCTCGTCTATGTCGGCGAGACCGAATCCCGGGCTTATGAGGGCGCCGACAAGCTGCTCTGGTATTTGAACGCCAACAAGGTGCCGCGCCACTACGCGACGCCCCCGGGCTATGCCGGCACGGCCGCCACGGTCGCGGCCTTGAAGGCGGCAGGTGCGACGACGCAGGGCGACCACGCCAATTTCGGCCGCAACATGAAGGTCGAGACGGCGATGGAGCGTGGCATTCTCTTCTGCGGCACGCCCGGCCAGGTGCATCAGCAGATCCGCAAGTTCTACAAGCACGTCGGTGGTTTCGGGCACCTCCTCATCATGGGCCAAGCCGGATTCCTCGAGCACGACGATACGGTGCACGGCATCCGCATGTTCGCGCGCGAGGTCTATCCGCGCTTGAAGGAGGAATATCCCGGGACGCGCATCTCAGGCGAGTTCGAGGAGACGCGTGCGGAGGCCGAGGCGCGCGGCGTCGCGGCCGCCGGGCGCGGCACGCCGCTCGGCTAATTCCCGGCCGCGCGCTCCTTTGCCGCGTCGTCGATGAGCGAGAGGTCGGCGTAGCGCTTCACGTCGAAGCCCTTCGCGAGGAACCCGAGCTCGACCTCGCGGTCGATATCGTGCTGGATCGCGTCGAGATTGGGGCGCAGGTCGGGATCGCGGTAATCGTCGGCGTGGGTGAAGAGCCAGCCGGAATAGGCCGAGGCCGGCTGCTTCGTGAAGCTTGAGATAATGGCGAGCACCTCGGCGCGGTTCGCGGGATCGTAGAACCAGCGCATGGCGCGCTGCGAATCCGCGAAGAAATCGACGAGCGCCGCGCGGTTCTTGGCGATGAAGGATTGGCGCGCCGCCATGATGGTGATGTCCTGCTCGCCGACCAGATCCTTCATGGTGAAGAGCGTGCGCGTGTCGCCCGAGCGTTCGGCCGCGAACGAGAATGGCGTCGTGAAGCAACCGAGCTCGATCTTGCTGCTCGTCAGCATCGCGAACATGTTGGGGAAATCGACCTCGACGATCTGATAGTCGCGCTTGTCCTCGAGCCCGTGGCGGCGCAGTCCCGCGCGCAGCGCCATGTCCATGGCGCCGCTGATGCTGTTGACGCCGAGGACCTTGCCCTTCAAATCGTCGATCGTGCGGATCGCGCTCTCCGCCCGCACCATATATTGCCGCGAGTAATAGTCGCCGAAGCCGTCGCGGGTCGCGTCGCCGATGATGCGGATGTCGTCCATGCCGGCGCGCTCGATCGTGAGCGCCAAGGCCGAGGGCGCATAAAGCGCCATCTGCAATTCGCCCGAAGCGAGTGCCGTGATTTGCGTGCCGCTGCCGCGGCTATAGACCGGCTCGACCGTGTAGCTCTGGCCGTAATGGCGCAGGATCTCGTGCTTCTGATAGAGCACCGCCGGCAGCTGCCCCGGCACGGCGGCCCAGGCGATGCGGATGGTGAGCGGATCGCCCGCGTGCGCGGGCGCGAGGCAAAGCGTGTGAGCGAGCGTGAGTAAGAGCGCGGCGGCCGCGTATCGCAGGACAGGCATCCCGCGAATTTATCACAAATCCCGGCTACTCGCCGGGTGGCAGGAAGTTCCCGAACGCGGCCGCGATCGTCTCGGGCGGGTCGTTGAAGCGCAGGCCCACGAACTTGTCGCGCCGCCACATGGCTTCGGTGCGGAAGGTGCCGAATTTCTCGATGTCGAGGCCGACAGCGTCGCCCTGTGCGATCGCAAGCGCCTCGCCCAGCATGATCTTGGTACCGCCGAGCGAAAGATCGAGGACGAGGCATTCGGCCGAGGCGCCGGCGGCGAGCCGCAAAGTGCCGAAGAAGCTGACACTGACGCGCGCGTGCCGGCGGCGCTCGGCGGCGGCCTGAGCGGGGACGGATTGCGCGGTTGCGGGTGCTGCTTCCATGGAAGGACCAAGCCTAGGCCGCAAAGTGTTGACCGAACGTTACCCGGCCGCAACGATGACGCCTCGTGATGCATGACCCCGCCGCGCCGCGGCAGCCCATGTTCAACCTGCCGGCGGCGACGAAGGCGCTCATCGTGGCGAACGTCGCCGTGTTCGCGCTGATGCTGCTGCTGCCGGACGAGTGGGCCGATGCGGCGGTCGACCTTCTGGGCTTCGTTCCGGCGCGCTATCCGTCCTTTACCTTCTGGGCGCTCGTCGATCCCATCACGTATCAGTTCGTGCACGGCGGTTTCGCGCACATCGCCGTCAACATGCTGGGCCTTGCCGCATTCGGCGCGGGCGTCGAGCAGCGCCTCGGGCGCTGGCGCTTCATCCTCTTCTATCTCGTCTGCGGCATTGCCGGCGCGGCCGCGGAGTGGGCGCTCGATCCCGCGTCGGAGGATGCGCTGGTCGGCGCCTCGGCGGCGATCAGCGGCCTCTTCGGCGGCATCCTGCGGTTTGCCGTGTTCCGCCGCGGCTTCTGGCTTCTGGTCGGGCTGTGGCTCGTGATGAACGTGGTGGCGGGCGTCTCGGGCCTCGGCGCGGGGGGTGAGCCCGTTGCCTGGGTCGCGCACATCGGCGGCTTTGCCGCGGGGCTCATCCTCTATCCGCTGATCGTGCCGCGCGCGCTCCGCGGGCGATGACGCGGGCGCGGCGCCCGGCTAGAGTGGCGTGATGGACGAGGCTCGCGGCAAGATTTCGTCCGACGCCCGCGCGGCGATGGAGCGCCTCAACGCCGAGGCGCGCGCGCTCAACATCTGGCTCCGGACCGAAGCGAACGCGCCGGCGCAGCGCCCGTGGTATCGCGACTATGGCAACGAGGCAGCGGCGCCGCTCGCCTCAGGCCGGGTCGCGGCGGGGCAGATGAAGGCGCTGCCGTGCCTGTGGCGCTGGCGCGACATCGCGCCCTATCTCGCGCGCATCGCCGAGATCGCCAGGACCGCCGACGTGCCGCCGATCGAGTTCGCCGACCGCCAGCAGTTCCTGCTCACCAATCCCGGATTGGGCGGCCGGCTCCAGGTGTCGAGTGCCATCCGCTGCGCCATCTCGATCTACAATCCCGGCGACGTCGCGCCGGTGCATCGCCACACGCCCAACGCCAGCCGCACCATCCTGTCGCAGAAGGGCGGCTACACCACGATCGAGGGCGAGCGCTGCGTGGCCGAGCGCGGCGATCTCATCTTCACGCCCGCCGGTACCTGGCACGATCACGGCAACGAGGACGGCGAGCCCGTGATCTGGGCCGACATCCTCGACTGGCCGCTCGTCGAGTATCTCGATTGCGGCTGGCTCGACGAGGGCTACGAAGGTGCGCGCGAGGACAACGCGAAGGCGCAGAAGGTAAGCGAGGCGCCCGACTACTCGCCGCGCCTCTTCGGCGCGGGCGGTATCGTGCCGAGCTTCGCGCCCGATCATCGCGGGCCGTGGCAGGGCGGCACGCCGATGCTGCATTATCGCGGCGGCGCGATTCGCGCGGCGCTCGAGGCTCTGCGCGGCGAAGCAGGGGATCCGTGCGAGGGCGTGCGCGTCGACGTGGTCAATCCCACGAATGGCGCGCCGGTGTTCCCGACGCTCGGCTATTCGGCGCAGCTTTTGCGCGCGGGCGAGACGACGTCCTGGAAGCGCGAGACGGCGAGCACGCTCTATTGTGTGATGGCCGGGAGTGGTGCCACCGAGGTCGCGGGGCAGCGGCTCGAGTGGAGCGAGAGCGATTTCTTCGTCGTGCCCAATTTCCTGTGGCGGCGCCACATCAATGCGGGCGCGGCCGACGCGGTGCTCTACGGCGTCTCCGACGTGCCGCTTCTCAAGAAGATCGGCCAGTATCGCGCGCAAGGCCGCGCGCGGGACGGCAGCATCGTGGAGCTCGCGTGATGACGACGCCTTTGACGCGCGCGGAGTTCGACGCGCTTTTGGCGCGGGCCGGGCTCGTGCTGGGCGAGGCGCAGAAAGGCGAGATCTATCGCGCCTGGGGCACGCTCGAGCAGCTCATCGAGCGCGTGCGCGGGCTGCCGCCCGAGGCCGAGCCCGCCACCATCTACGAGACGCCGCGGGCGCCGCGGTGAGCGAATTCTGGACGATATCCGAGGCCGCTGGGCTCATCGCAGGGCGCAAGCTCTCGCCGGTCGAGCTGACGCGCGCCTGCCTCGATCGCGTGGCGCGGCTTGATTCGACGCTCCATGCCTTTCTCCATCTCGACGCCGACGGTGCGCTGGCGAAGGCGCGCGCCGCCGAGGCCGCGATCGCGAAGGAAGGCCCGCGCGGCAAGCTCGACGGCATCCCGATCGGTTTGAAAGACATCTACGACACCAAGGACATGCCGACGACGGCGCATTCGCGCCAGCTCGAAGGCCGCCGGCCAACGCGCGACTCTACGTGCACGCGGCGCCTCGCCGAGGCCGGCACCGTCCTTCTCGGCAAGCTCGCGACCCACGAGTTCGCGTTCGGCGGCCCGTCCTTCGACCTGCCATGGCCGCCGGCGCGCAACCCCTGGAACCCGGCGCATTTCACCGGCGGCTCGTCGAGCGGCACCGGCGCCGCCGTCGCGAGCGGCATGGTCTTGGGCGGCATGGGCTCCGACACGGGCGGCTCGATCCGGCTCCCCGCCGCGCTTTGCGGCCTCGCGGGATTGAAGCCCACCTACGGGCTTGTGCCGCGCACCGGCGTCCTGCCGCTTGCCTTTTCGCTCGACCATGCCGGGCCGATGGCGTGGACGGTGGAGGATTGCGCGATCCTGCTGCAGGCGATCGCGGGCCACGATCCTGAGGACCCGGCGAGCGCCGAGCGACCGGTGCCGGATTATTCCGCGCATCTCAATGACGGCGCCAAGGGCTTGCGCATAGGCGTCGCGCGCGATTTCCACGAGCGCGACAACCCGGTCAACCATGCTACGCGCGCCAGCCTCGAGGCCGCGCTCGATTTCTATCGCCGCGAAGGCGCCGAGGTGCGCGAGGTGAAATTGTCGCCGCTCGCCGATTGGCGCGCGGTGGGCCTCATCCTCATTCTCGCCGAGGGCTTCGCGATTCATGCCAAGTGGATGCGCGAGAGTCCGGAGAAATACGGCGAATTGCTGCGCGACCGTTTGGTCCTGGGCGCGCTCATCTCCGCTTCCGACTATGTCGAGGCGCAGCGCCGCCGCCGCGCGCTCACCGACGAGATGGGCCGCGCGATGCGCGACCTCGACATCCTTCTCACCGCGACCGTGCCGGCCGAGGCGCCGCGCATCGACGCGGTGCCGAAATGGGGCATCGTCGAGCAGCCGAATTTCACCTCGACCTCGAACATCACGGGCTTTCCGGCGATCTCGATCTGCATCGGCTACGGCGAGGGCGGGCTGCCGCTCGCGATGCAGCTGATCGCGCGCCCGTTCGAGGAGCCGACGCTTCTGCGCGCCGCGCACGCCTACGAGCGCGCGATGACGTGGCGCGCCCGCCGCCCGGCGCTGGCGCAGTAGAAGAAATTTCGACGCAGCGTGCGCAGAGCACGCGCCCGCGCTCGCAACGATAAAACACCACCGTCATGCCCGGCCTCCGTGCCGGGCATCCACGTGTTGACGCTGCACCAAAAAACCCGTGGATGGCCGGGACAAGCCCGGCCATGACGCCATCAATTTCCGAACTGTCATTGCGAGCGAAGCGAAGCAATCTCCAGGCCGATGGGGATTGCTTCGTCGCTTCGCTCCTCGCAATGACAGACGTTATCACGCCGGCACGGGCGTGCCTTTCGGCCGGCACGCCTCGTTGAGGAGGCGCGCGCGCTCTTGCCGCGCGGCCTCGCGTCGCGCAATCACCTCCTGCGGCGACAGCAATTCCTCTTCTTCTTCCTCTTCTTCTCTTTCTTCTTCCGCTCCGGCTTCGTCCGCCGGGCCGAATTGGGTTCGTTCGGTAAATTCCTCGCCCGCCGCGAATTGGGTTCGTTCGGCAGAATCTTCGTCGTCGGCGAATTGGGTTCGTTCGGTAATTTCGTCGAGACACTCGGGCAGCGCGCCGGCCAGCCGCAGCTTCTGGTGCTCGCGCAACATGCGCATGCTGCGCTCGAAGGCGCGGTCGAGCGTCGCCTCATAGCGCGCGAGCGCCGAAAGCTCGGGCGGGAGCGCGCCCGTCGCGGGGGCGTCGAGGCCCGCCTCGCGCGCGACGAGGAAGGATTCGCCGGTCAAAAGCTCGGCCTCGAGGCGCGCGGCGCGCTCGAGCCGCCAGGCGAGGATGGCGATGCGCTGGGCCAAGGCCTCCTCGACCGCGCCCGCCGGCGCGAGATCGCGATGCAGGTCGGACGCGAAGGACCGGAACTCGGCCACCGCCTCGCCGGGCGCCATCACGAGCGACGCTGCGCGGAGGCCGTGACGGAGCGCGTTGCGGCGCGAGCGGTCCTTGCCTTCGGCCGTGCGCGGGCCGGTGCTGAGCTGGGCGTTGCGGCGGTTGGCGTCGATCTGGGCGTCGGATGGCATGGCGTTCTCCTTGGGCTTATCGTACGCGCATATTACCACAATATGCGTACGAAGTGCAAGGACAATACGTTCAGCGCCAGTCATCCAGGACCCAGTCCTCGGGCCCGTCATAGGCCGGCCCATAGGGCCGGTGCATGGAAACGAACGGGACATCAGTGCGGAATCCCGCCGCGCACAGGAGGCGGTAAGCGCCGATGCGCGCGGTCGCGGCGCTGGCGACGAGGCGGGTGGCGCCGCGCGATGCCGCGAAGCTCTCGCAGCCGGCGAGAATGCGGCTGAGCCGCTCATCGGCGCCGGGGCCGCGCCGCGCCATCGCAAATTTGACGAGCGCGGCGGTCGAGCCCGCATCGCTACCGGCGCCGTTGTGGCAGATGGCGAAGCCCGCGACGCGCGATCCCTCGACAAGCGCCAGCACGTCGCCCAGCCCGCGCTCGAGCACGACCGCGATCTCGCGCGCGAGATCGAGCCCGGGATGAAGCGTCGCGGCGAGCGCGCGGCATTCCTCGGCGAGCGCGTCGCGCTCGCGCGCCGAGGAGAGTGCGATCGTCTCCGCACTGTGGGCGTCCGCCATCACCGGCTTTCCCATGATCGGCGTGAGATGGCGCGGCCAGAAATCGAACGACTGATAAAGGCGCAGATGGAGCGCGCTCTGCGGGAACGTGAAGAGGCCGGCGAGCGGCGTCTGCCAGCGCGAGGCGGTGTCGAGCGCGGCGGCGACGAGCGTGCGCGCGAGCCCGTGCCGCCACAGCTCCGGCAGCACCGCGATCGGGCCGATGACGGCGATGCTGCCCCAGCGGCTGGCGAAGGAAAGCCCCACCATCTCGCCGTCGCGCAACGCCACGGTGCCGCCCTCGGGATAGGACCAGAGGCGCGAGCCGAAGAGACCCGCATCGCCGCGGAACTGCATCGGGTCGGCGAGCCCGAACCAGGTGCCGAAGGCGCGGCGGAAGACGCTGTCCGCCGCCGCGATGTCGTCCGCACGCATCGGCCGCAGCGTAATGTCGTCGCTCATGGGGCTACCAATGTCATTGCGAGCGCAGCGAAGCAATCCCCCATGAGATTGCTTCGTCGCTTTGCTCCTCGCAATGACAGCAACAAAGAGCCACCAATGGCGCGGCGATTGCGAAATCTGTACCCTTGCACACATGCCGGCAGCACGGCGCCCGCGCGGCCTCGATGCGATCGACGTCAAGATCCTGGCGGCGCTGCAGCGCGACGGACGCATGACTTATGACGCGCTCGCGGCCCGCGTCGGCTTGACGCCGCGCCCGTGTCTCGAGCGCGTGCGCCGCCTCACCGCCGCCGGCATCATCACCGGCTTCAGCGCCGGCATCGACATCGACCGCCTGTCGCGGCCGGTGACGGTGATCTCGGAGATCGCGCTCGACAGCGGCGCGCGCCGCGACCAGATCGAGCGGCGCCTGCGCGCCATCGACGAGATCGTCGAATGCTGGGAGGTGAGCGGCGCCTTCGACTATGTCGCGCGCATCGTGACATCCGACCTGGCGCGCTACGAGGAGCTGACTTCGGAGCTGCTCGATGGCGGCCTCGGCGTCGGGCGCATCGTCAGCCATATCGTGCTGCGCCCGGTCAGGCGATTCGCGGGCTACCCGGCGGCGCTGCTCGCGCCGCGCAGCAGATAATTGCCTGAAATAACCACCAATTCGACAGATTCTGCTGTTTCCACCCCGGAGTTCGGCGGCTCCGGCGGCGTTCAATGGGCAATTAATACGCGCGTTGTTAAGAGGATGCGCGGACATGAATTCGATCGAGCTGGAGGCCCGCTGGGCCGCCCGCAACTACGAGCCGCTCCCGGTCGTGCTGACGCGCGGCGAGGGCGCGTTCCTGTGGGACGAAAACGGCCGGCGTTATGTCGACATGATGAGCGCCTATTCCGCCGTGAGCCACGGCCATGCGCATCCGCGCATTCTGGCCGCGCTCGAGGCGCAGGCGCGGCGCCTTGCCGTATCCTCGCGGGCCTATCACAGCGACCGGCTCGGTCCGTTCCTGGCGAAGCTCTGCGCCGTCACCGGCATGGACGCGGCGCTGCCGATGAACACCGGCGCCGAAGCGGTCGAGACCGCGATCAAGGCGGCGCGCCGCTGGGGTTATCGCGTCAAGGGGATCGCGCCCGACCGCGCCGAGATCATCGTTGCGGAGGGAAATTTCCACGGCCGCACCACGACCATCGTGGGATTCTCGAGCGAGCCTTCCTATCGCGACGGGTTCGGGCCGTTCACGCCGGGCTTCCGCGCCGTGCCGTTCGGCGATCTCGACGCGGCGCGCAGCGCGATCACGGCGGAGACGGCCGCGATCCTGGTCGAGCCGATCCAGGGCGAGGGCGGCATCATCATCCCGCCCGAAGGCTATCTCGCCGGCCTGCGCCGCCTCTGCGACGAGATGGGCATTCTCCTCATCTTTGATGAGGTGCAGACGGGATTGGGCCGCACCGGCCGCTGGTTCGCGTTCCAGCACGAGGACGCGATGCCGGACGGGCTCGTGCTCGGCAAGGCGTTGGGCGGCGGTGTGCTGCCGGTCTCGGCCTTCGCCGGCAAGCGCGCGCTCATGGACGTGTTCACGCCGGGCTCGCACGGCTCGACCTTCGGCGGCAATCCGCTCGCCGCGGCCGTCGGGCTCGAGGCGCTCACGGTGATGGAAGAGGAAGGGCTCGTCGAAAAGAGCCGCGTCTTGGGCGAGCGCATGATGGCGCGGCTCCGCGCCATCGAAAGCCCGGTGCTGAAGGACGTGCGCGGGCGCGGGCTTTTGGCCGGCGCCGAGGTCGATCCGCGCTTTGCGAGCGCGCGCCTCGTCGCCGAGCGGCTCATCGAGAAGGGCGTGCTGTCGAAGGACACGCACGACACGGTCGTGCGTTTCGCGCCGCCGCTTGTGATTTCCGAGTCCGTGCTTATTTCCGCGCTCGATCGTTTTGAGGAGGTGCTGCGCGACATCGAGCGCAGCCATCTCCGTCCCGCCGCGTGAAGCTCATCCCGCGTAAAGGAGGAATGGCCATGAAAAACGCCCCCCGCATCCTGATGTGCCGGCCGAGCCATTTCGGCGTCACTTACGCCATCAATCCGTGGATGGACCCGAAGAGCTGGGCGAGCGAGGCGAAATCGCTCGCGACCGAGGCGCGGCGCGAATGGCGCGCGCTCCACGCGCGGCTGATGGAGCTGGGCGCGGAGATCGCGCTCGTTCCGCCCGAGGCGGGCCTGCCCGATCTCGTCTTCACCGCCAACGCCGCCGTGGTGATGGACGGCAAGGCGCTGCTCGCGCGCTTCCGCCACCCCGAGCGCCAGGGCGAGGAGCCGGTCTTCCGCCGCGCCTTCGATGCGCTGAAGGCGAAGGGCGCGATCGACGAGGTGCTGGAGCTGCCCGAGGGCGTCTTCCTCGAGGGCGCGGGCGATTGCGTTTTCGACGCGACGCGGCAGCTCTACTGGATGGGATATGGGCCGCGCTCGAGCGAGAGCGCGCGGCCTCATGTCGAGACGATGCTCGGCGTCGAGACCGTGGCACTCCGGCTCGCCGACCCGCGCTTCTATCACATGGACACGGCGCTCAACCCGCTGACGCGCGGCGAGCTCATCTACGTGCCGGAAGCCTTCGCCGAAGAAGGGCTCGCCGAGATCCATGCGCGCGTCAAGCCCGAGCTGCGCATTCCGGTCGAGCCCGAGGACGCGGCTCATCTCGCCGCCAACGCCGTGTGCATTGGCGACGCGGTCGTGATGTCGCGCTGCGGCGAGGGCTTGCGGCGCCGGCTCGAGGCGAAGGGATATCGCGTCGTCGAGACCTCGCTCGCCGCCTTCGGACGCAGCGGCGGCTCGGCCTTCTGCCTCACGCTCCGCCTCGACCTGCGCTCGCAGCCAGTGGCGGCGCAGGAAGCGCGGCGCACCGAGGCGTTTGCCGCGGCCTGAGGCCCGATCCTCGCAGCTGTCATTGCGAGCGAAGCGAAGCAATCTCCCGAGGGGGATTGCTTCGTCGCTTTCGCTCCTCGCAGTGACAGTGAAAATAAGGCGTCATGGCCGGGCCGGCCGCGGGCCGAGTCCCGGCCATCCACGGGCGTTTCTCCACCGTGAGAAATCCGCGTCCTTCGACTGCGCCGCGCCGCTTCGCGCCGTGGCTTCGCTCAGGATGAGGAACTTCCTTTAAGCCTCGCCAATTTGCCTCATCCTGAGCGGAGGCCCGAAGGGCCGAAGTCGAAGGACGCAAGGTGCTATGATGCGCGCATGAGCGAAGCCCTCGCGCGTACGCCGCTCCACGACCTGCATGTCTCGCTCGGCGCCAAGATGGTGCCGTTCGCGGGCTACGACATGCCGGTGCAGTACCCCGCAGGCATCCTCGCCGAGCATCTGCACACGCGGAGCGCGGCCGCGCTCTTCGACGTGTCGCATATGGGCCAGGTGCGGCTCGAAGGACCGGGCGCGGCGGCGGCGCTCGAGCGCTTGGTGCCGGGCGACATCGCCGGTCTCGGGCATGGGCGCATGCGCTACACGCTCCTCACCAACGACGCGGGCGGCATCCGCGACGACCTCATGGTGACGAGCCGCGGCGATCACCTCTTCCTCATCGTCAATGCCGCGTGCAAGGATGCCGACATCGCGCATCTGACGCGCCACATATCGGGCGTGCGGCCGCTGCCGGAGCGCGCGCTTCTGGCGCTGCAGGGGCCGATGGCGGCAACGGTGCTGGCGCGGCTCGCGCCCGAAAGCGCGGGCCTCGCCTTCATGAGCGCCGCGCCGATGGCGCTCGCGGGCATCGCGTGCGACGTGTCGCGCTCCGGCTATACCGGCGAGGACGGGTTCGAGATCTCGGTGCCGGGCGACGCTGCCGAAGCGCTCGCGCGGCGCCTTCTCGCCGAGCCCGAAGTGAAGCCGGCGGGATTGGGCGCGCGCGACACGCTGCGCCTCGAGGCGGGGCTTTGCCTTTATGGCCACGACATCGACGAGACGACGACGCCGGTCGAGGCGGCGCTCACCTGGACCATCGCCAAGCGCCGGCGCGCCGAAGGCGGATATCCAGGCGCCGACGTCGTCGCACGCCAGCTCGCGCAGGGAGCACAGCGCAAGCGCGTCGGGATCAAGCCTGCCGACAAGGCGCCGGCGCGCGAGGAGACGCCGATCGTGGCGCCGGATGGGCGCACCATCGGCCGCGTGACGAGCGGCGGCTTCGGCCCATCGGTCGGCGGGCCCGTCGCCATGGGCTATGTCGAGAGTGAATTCGCCGCGCCGGGGACCGAGCTCGGCCTCGTCGTGCGCGGCAGCACGCGGCCCGCGCGCGTCGCAACGCTGCCGTTCGTGCCGCATCGCTACAAAGCCTGAGGATTTCGCGAGGGAGCCCCGAGATGAGCATTCTCCGCTTCACCAAGGACCACGAATGGGTGCGGGTCGAGGGCGACGAGGCGGTGATCGGCATCACCGACTATGCCCAGACGCAGCTCGGCGACATCGTATATGTCGAGCTGCCGGAGCCGGGCAAGCGCATCGAGCAAGGGAAGGAGGCAGCGGTCGTCGAATCCGTGAAGGCCGCGAGCGAGGTCTATGCGCCGGTCTCGGGCGAGGTGACGGGCGCCAACGCCGCCTTGGCCGACGATCCGGCCAAGGTCAACGCCGATCCGATGGGTGACGGCTGGTTCTTCAAGGTGAAGCTCGCGAACGCGAAGGAGCTCGATGGATTGATGGACGAGGCCGCTTATCAGAAGCTCGTCGAAGGGCTCGGCTGATGCGCTACCTCTCGCTCACCGACGCCGACCGGCGTGCAATGCTCGCCGCGATCGGCGCGTCATCTGTCGAAGAACTTTACCGCGACGTGCCGAAGGCGGCGCTGCTGGACCGCCCGCTCGATCTGCCGCGCGGGCTGAGCGAGCTCGAGGTCACGCGCGAGTTGGAGAAGCTTGCGGCCAAGAACATTCCCGCCGGCAGCGTGCCGAGCTTCTTGGGCTGCGGCGCCTATCGCCATCACGTACCGGCCGCGGTCGATTATCTCGTGCAGCGCGGCGAGTTCCTGACCTCCTACACGCCCTATCAGCCCGAGATCGCGCAGGGCACGCTCCAGGCGCTCTTCGAGTATCAGACGCAGGTGGCGCTCATCACCGGCATGGAGGTGGCGAACGCCTCGCTCTATGACGGCGCGACCGCGGCCGCCGAGGGCGTGATGATGGCGAACCGCCTGACGCGCCGGACGAAGGCGGTGCTCGCCGGCAATCTTCATCCGCACTATGCCGAGACGATCGCCACATACGCGCGCTTCAACGGCTTCGAGGTTGCGGCGCGCCCGCCCGATCCTTCCGGCAACGACGATCCGGCAGCGCTCATCGATGGCGAGACCTCGTGCGTCGTGGCGCAGAATCCCGGCTTCTTCGGTCATCTGCGCGATTTGGCGCCGCTGGCCGAGGCCTGTCACAAGGCGGGCGCGCTTTTGGTGGTGGTGGTGACCGAGCCCGTGTCCTTGGGCCTCGTGCGGCCGCCGGGGGCGATGGGCGCCGACATCGTCGCGGGCGAGGGCGCGGCCCTCGGCAATGGCCTCAATTTCGGCGGGCCCTATCTCGGCCTTTTCGCGACGCGCGACAAATACGTGCGGCAGGTGCCAGGACGGCTCGCCGGCGCGACGCACGACGCCGAGGGACGCCGCGGCTTCGTGCTGACGCTGTCCGCGCGCGAGCAGCATATCCGCCGCGAGAAGGCGACGAGCAACATCTGCACCAATTCCGGCCTTTGCGCGCTTGCCTTCGCGATCCACATGGCGCTTCTGGGCGAAGAGGGATTCACGCGCCTCGCCGCCTTGAACCATGCCAAGGCGCGCGCGCTCGCGCAAAAATTCGCGGGCGTGCCGGGCGTCAAAATGCTCAACGACAGCTTCTTCAACGAATTCACGCTCGAATTATCACGCCCCGCTGCGCCGATCGTCGATAAGCTCGCCGCAAAGAGAATCTTGGGCGGCGTTCCTGCCTCGCGCTTCTGGCCGCAGCTTCCGAATCTGCTTCTTGTCGCCGCGACCGAGACCAACACCGAGGACGAGATGGACGCCTTCGCCGGCGCGCTCCGGGAGGCGCTCCGATGAGCGACTGGAGCAAGGCCGTCTCGGGCTTCGCGCGCGACGCTGCCGGTCCGCACGACAATCGCGGCCTCGACATCGACGAGCTTCTGCTGTTCGAGCAGGGCGAAGAAGGACGCTCTGGCGTCGATCTTCCGGCGCCCGCGGATGGCGGCGACTCTCTCGGCGGCTTGCGGCGCGCCGGCCCGATCGGTCTGCCCGGCCTGTCCGAGCCGCAGGTGGTACGCCATTTCACGCGCATCTCGCAGAAGAACTACGGCATCGACACCGGGCTCTATCCCCTGGGTTCGTGCACGATGAAGCACAATCCGCGCTTGAACGAGAAGATGGCGCGGCTGCCGGGTTTCGGCGACATCCATCCGCTGCAGCCGGTGGCGACGGTGCAGGGCGCGCTCGAGCTGATCGACCGGCTCGCGCATTGGCTCAAGGTTTTGACCGGCATGCCGGCAGTGGCGATGCCGCCCGCGGCGGGTGCCCATGGCGAGCTCTGCGGCATGATGTGCATCACCGCGGCGCTCGCGGCCAAGGGCGAGCGGCGCAAGCGCGTGCTCGTGCCGGAATCGGCGCACGGCACCAATCCCGCGACGGCGGCGACCTGCGGCTACGAGGTCGACGCCATTGCCGCGAACGAGCGTGGCCGCGTCGATCTCGCCGCGATGAAGGCGAAGCTCGGGCCGGACGTCGCCGCCATCATGCTGACGAGCCCCAACACATGCGGGCTCTTCGAGGACGAGATGGCGGAGATCGCCGCGGCCGTCCATGCGGCGGGCGCCTATTTCTATCTCGACGGCGCCAATTTCAACGCGCTCGTCGGGCGCGTGCGGCCGGGCGATCTTGGGATCGACTGCATGCACATCAATCTGCACAAGACCTTCTCGACGCCGCACGGCGGCGGCGGTCCCGGCAGCGGCCCCGTGGTGCTGGCCAAAAGCCTCGCTGCCTACGCGCCGTTGCCGTGGGTCGTGCATGCGGGCGAGGGGTTCCGCCTCGTCGAGCACGCCGAGGGCGAGGCGGCGCAGACGATCGGGCGCATCAAGGAATTCCACGGCCAGATGGGCATGTTCGTGCGCGCCTTGGCCTTCATGATGAGCCACGGCAGCGACGGGCTACGCAATGTCTCGGGCGACGCGGTCTTGAACGCGAATTATCTCCTGGCGCGGTTGCAGGACGTGATGACGCCCTCATACCCGGGCCCGGCGATGCACGAGGTGCTGTTCGACGACCGCTTCCTCGACGGTACCGGCGTCACCACGCTCGATTTCGCCAAGGCCCTCATCGACGAGGGCTTCCATCCGATGACGATGTATTTTCCGCTGGTCGTGCACGGCGCGCTCCTGATCGAGCCGACCGAGAACGAGAGCAAGGCCGGGCTCGACCGCTTCATCGCGTCGCTCCGGCGCCTGACCGAGCGCGCCAAGGCGGGCGAGGCCGAGTTCTTCCACGGCGCGCCGCATCTGGCACCGCGCCGCCGCCTCGACGAGACGACGGCGGCGCGGAAGCCCGTGCTGCGCTGGCGCCCGGAGCTGGCGGCGGCGGAGTAGCTTTTTCCCGCGCGGATGAGTCCGTGAACTCTAAGAGTAGGAGCAACGAATGTTCTCACATGTCATGATTGGCGCGAACGACCTCACCGCGTCCAAGAAGTTTTACGACGCGGTGCTGGGCGCGATCGGCCTGCCGGAAGGGAAAGCCGATCCCAAGGGCCGCATCTTTTATCGCAGCAAGACTGGCGTGTTCGGCATCACCAAGCCGATCGACGGCCAATCAGCGACGCACGCCAATGGCGGCACCATCGGCTTCGCCTGCGACAGCCCCGAGCAGGTCAAGGCTTTCCACGACGCGGGGGTCGCCAATGGGGGCAAAAGCATCGAGGAACCGCCAGGCTGGCGCGAAAACCCGACAGCCAAACTCTATCTTGCCTATTTGCGCGATCCATGCGGCAACAAGGTGTGCGCGCTGCATCGCGGCTGAACGGTCTTCGCGCGAAAGAACCCGTGGATGGCCGGGACAAGCCCGGCCATGACGGCATAGTATTTACTGTCATTGCGAGGAGCGGAAGCGACGAAGCAATCCCCGGCGGCGTGAGATTGCTTCGCTTACGCTCGCAATGACAGTTCCTATTTTCTCCTGACGCGCGCCGGCATATCTTGGTCCGATGCAGGACAGCACATCGCGCGGCATCGCCTCCGCGCCCATGATCCTCGCGCGGCTCGAGCGCATCCCGCCATCGCGCTGGCACCTCAAGGTGCGCGCCATCCTCGGCATCGCGCTGCTTTTCGACGCGCTCGATCTTCTCGCCATCAGCTTCGCGCTGCCGGCCTTCGTCAACGCGTGGAAGCTGCCGCCGTCCGAGATCGGCTGGATCATCTCTGCGGCCTTCATCGGCCAGCTTCTGGGCGCGCTCGTCGCAGGGTGGCTTGCCGAGCGCGTGGGGCGCGTGCCGGTCATCGCCGGCGCGGTCGCGCTCTTCAGCATCATGAGCTTCTGCTGCGCCTTGAGCGGTAGCTTCGGGCCGCTCGTCGCCGCCCGCTTCCTCGAGGGCGTGGGGTTGGGCGCCGAGGTGCCGATCGCCAACACTTATATCAACGAGCTCGCGCGCGGCGCCGAACGCGGCCGCTTCTACGTGCTCTACCAGACGCTGTTCGCCTTCGGCCTGATCGGCGCGGGATTCCTGGGCTTCGTCATGGTGCCGCGCATCGGCTGGCAGTCGATGTTCTATGTCGGCACGCTGCCGATCGTGCTGGCGCTCGCGCTGCCGCGTCTCCTGCCGGAATCCCCGCGCTGGCTCGTCTCGCGCGGCCGGCTTGCCGAGGCCGACGCGGCCGTGAGCGCGATCGAGCGCTCGGTTGCGGCGCAGGGCAAGAGTCTCCCGCCGCCGGTGCTCGCGCCCGCGCGCGCAGCGCCGGCCGCGGCGCGCGAGGAAAGCCGCTGGCAGGAGATCTTCGAGGGCATCTACCGCCACCGCACCTTCTCGGTCTGGGCGATGTGGTTCTGCTGCTTCTCGACCACGTACGGGCTGCAGGCGTGGTTGCCGACGCTCTACCGCACGGCGTTCCACATGGGGGTATCGGACTCGAACCTCTATGGCCTCATCACGCAGTGCTGCGGCATCTTCGGCTCGTTCCTCTGCGCCTTCAGCGTCGACCGGACCGGGCGGCGGCCGTGGTTCGTCTTCGCGCTCCTGGGCGGCGGCACGACGCTCCTCGCGCTCGCGGCCGTAGGACCGCAGACCGCCGAGCGGCTTTTGATCTTTGTTTCGGTCGCGAGCTTCTTCATGTCGAGCGCGGCGATCGGCCTCAATCTCTATACCTCGGAGCTCTACCCGACCCGCATCCGCGCCTTCGGCGGCGCGGTCGGCGGCGCCTGGCAGCGCGTCGCCGCGGCGCTCGGACCGCTCGTCGTGGGCTATCTCGCGCCGCTCTACGGGCTCGGGACGGTGCTTCTCTATTTCGGCGGACTCGCGCTCATCGGCGCGCTCGTCACCTACATCTGGGCCGACGAAACGGGCGGCCGCCCGCTCGAAGAGGTGTCGCCTTAGGTTTCTGTCATTGCAAGCGCGAGCCGAAGCAATCTCCCGGGGATTGCTTCGTCGCCTTCGGCTCCTCGCAATGACAAGCCCACCTCAGCTCTTCGGCCGGTTGCGCTTCACCGCCTCGGGGTTGGTGCTGTCGACGCCCATATAGACGCCGCGCTCCCACTTGCGCTTCAAGGGATCGCGCACCTTCACCATCATGCGGCCGATCTGCTGGACCTCGATCTCGCAGGTCTCGCCGTCCTGCATGAAGCCCAGGCCTTCGTGATTCGTGCCGCACGAGATGACGTCGCCGGAATTGAGCGTCATCACCGTCGTCGCCCACTCGATCAGCTCGGGCACGCGGTGCTCCATGTCGTCGGTGTTGTAGTTGTGACGGAGCTGTCCGTCGTTCCAGAAGCGCACGATGACGTCGTTGGGCTCGGGGATCTCGTCGGCCGTGGTGATGCACGGACCCAAGGGGCAGAACGTGTCGAACGATTTCCCCGTCCACGCCGCGGGCGGGCCCGAGGGCCAGGTCGAGCGCCCGTTGCCGCGCGCCGACACGTCGATGAGGCAGGTATAGCCGAAGACGGCTTTGCGCCAATCGGCGGCCTTCACCATCTTGGCCGGGCCTTTGATCACGATCGCAAGCTCGGCCTCGTGCATGAAGGCCCAGGGCTCGGTGAATTCCGGCAGCACCACCGTGTCGCCGGGGCCGATGACGGCGTCGGGGTTCTTCAGAAACATCGAAAGCTTGCGCGGCTCGCGCTGCGCATGCTCCCAGTAGTTGGCGATGCAGGCGAGCACCTTGCCCGGCCGCGGCAGCGGCGCCTTGAGCTTCACCTTGTCGAGCGGCGTCGCCGGCCCTTCCTTCTCGAGCTTCTCGAGCGCCGGGCGGAGCTTGTCGAAATCGTCGATGATCCCGTTCATCGTGAGCTGCGGCGTATAGCTCTTGCGCACCGCGCTCGCGATCGAGACGACGCCGCGCGGCGTGATGAGACCGGGCTCGATCTGGCCGGGCGAAGTTTCGAAGAGACACAGCCGCACGGGTCACCTCCCACTGATTCGGGCGCCAAGGTGCGGCCTTGGCGGCGGCGGGTCAACCCCTCATAGTGCCCGCATGAAGGCGGCGGAGTTCGATTACGAGCGTCCGGCCTCGCTTGCGGATGCGGTGGCGATCCTCGCGGCGAAGGGAGCAGACGCGAAGATCATCGCCGGCGGGCAGACGCTCGTGCCGCTCATGGCGATGCGGCTCGCGCGGCCCGCGCTCCTCGTCGACATCAACCGCATCGCCGAGCTTCAAGGCATTTCGCGCGAGGGCGCGTTCGTCGCGATCCGCGCATGCACGCGCCAGGCCGATGCGTTGGCGCATGCGAGCGTGCGGGCCGACGCGCCGCTCTTGGCAAAGGCGCTCGCCTTCGTCGGCCACGGCCAGACGCGCAACCGCGGCACGGTTGGCGGCAGCCTCGCCAATGCCGATCCCGCCGCCGAGATCGGGCTTGCCGCGCTTGCGCTCGACGCCGAGGTGGAGGCGCGCTCGGCCAAGGGCACGCGCACAATCGCGCTCCGCGAGTTCTTCAAGGGCGCGATGGAGACCGCGATTCATCCCGAGGAATGTCTCGTCGCCGTGCGCTTTCCCGTATGGCCCGGCCGCGTCGGCGCGGGGTTCCACGAGGTGAGCGTGCGCGCGAGCGACTTCGCCTTTTTGGCCGTCGCGGCGCAGGTCGAGCTCGACGCGGGCGGCCAATGCCGGCGCGCGGCGCTCAGCATCGGTGGCGCCGCGATGATGCCGCGGCGCATCGGCGCGGCCGAGGCGCGCCTCGCCGGCACGCGGCTCGAAGCGTCCGATATCGCCCAGGCTGCGGGCCTCGCGGCGGCGGCGCTGGATGGGGCGGACGATGCGCATGGCTCCGCGCGTTATCGCCGGCGCGTCGCGATGGTTTTGGCGGAACGCGCGCTCGCCGAAGCGCGCGATGAGGCGCTGTCGCGCTGATGTCGCAGCACGAGATCGCGCTTACCGTCAATGGCCGCGCCCGCCGCGCGCGCGTGCCGGCACGCATGAGCCTCGTCGATTTCCTGCGCGACGAATTGCGCCTCACCGGTACGCATGTCGGCTGCGAGCATGGCGTGTGCGGCGCCTGCTCGGTCCTGATGGAAGGCCGGCCGGTGCGCTCGTGTCTCGTCTTCGCGGTGCAGGCCGAGGGCACGGAGATCATCACCGTCGAGGGCTTGGCGCCTGACGCCGAGGGATTGAGCATCCTTCAGGATTCGTTCTGGGAGCTGCACGCGCTTCAGTGCGGCTATTGCACGCCCGGCATGCTGATCGCGGCGCACGCGCTCCTGGCGCGCAACTCCGCGCCAAGCGAAGACGAAATCCGCGAGGCGATCGGCGGCAATCTCTGCCGCTGCACCGGCTACAAGCAGATCGTCGACGCGGTTTCGCTCGCGGCCCGTCGCATGCGCGGCGCGAACCGGCCCGAGGACGCGCGATGAACGACGCGCCCGCATCCTTCCGCTATGTCGGCAAGGCGCGGCGTGCGCGCGAGCACCGCCGCTTCATCGCCGGATCGGGCCGCTATGTCGCCGACGTCGAGCTGCCGGGCATGCTGCATGTGGCGCTTGCGGCGAGCCCGCATGCCTCGGCGCGCATCGGCGCGATCGGCCGCGACGCGGCGCTGGCACTTCCCGGCGTGCGCGCGGTCGTGACCGGCGCGGAGATCGCCGCCGCGACCGAGCCGATGATGAGCGGTCTCGATTTGCCCAAGGTCTTGCGCTGGCCGCTTGCGGTGGGCGAGGCGCGCTATGCCGGCGAGTGGGTGGCGGCGGTCGTGGCGGAGACGCGACCCCTCGCCGAGGACGCGGCCGAGCTTCTCGACATTTCTTACGACGCGCTGCCGGCCGTGGTCGATCCCGAGGCGGCGCTGCGGCCCGAGGCGCCGGCGGTCCATCCGGCGCACGGCTCGAACCTGCTCTATCGCCGCAAATTCACGTGGGGGCCGGTCGCGGAGATTTTCGCCGCCGCGACGCACCGCATCCAATACCGCGCACGCTGGCACAGGAGCGCCACCGTGCCGATCGAGACGTTCGGCGTCGTCGCGCGCTGGGATGCTTCCGCGCGGCTTGTCGAGATCTGGGCCTCGGTGCAGATGCCGAAATATTCGGATCAGATCGCCCGCGCGCTCAAGCTTCCGGGCAATGCGGTCAAGGTCCATTACGACATCGACGTGGGCGGCAGCTATGGCGGCAAGCGCGGGCTGAAGCATGCGGTGCTGGCGGCATATCTCGCGCGGCGCCTCGGCGCGCCCGTGCGCTTGATCGAGGACCGGCTCGAGAATCTCCGCGGCGGCGACGCGCATGGGCCCGACCGCATCTTCGACGTCGAGATGGCGTTCGATGATGACGGCACCGTGCGCGCGATGAAGATGCGGGCGCTCGACGATGTCGGCGCCTATGCCGGCCGCGCGCCGTTTCAGCTGGGCAAGCCCGTCGGTGCCATCGTCGGCCCCTATCGCATCGCCGCCGTCGAGTACGAGCCGATCTCGGTCACGACCAACAAGACGCCCGAGGAAGCGGTACGCGGCTTCGGCCAGGCGCCCACCAATTTCGCGATCGAGACCGGGATCGACCTCGTCGCGCGCCGTCTGGGCCTCGACCGCATCGAGCTGCGCCGGCGCAACATGATCCGGCGCGACGAATTCCCCTACACGATCCCGAGCGGCAGCACCTACGACAGCGGCGACTACGACGCGGTGCTGCAAAAGGCGCTCGCGGCGGCGGATTATCCGGCGCTCGTCGCGCGGCGCGACGCGGCCCGCGCCCAGGGCAAGCTCGCCGGGATCGGCATCTCCTGCTGCCTCGAGCCCTCGGGCGGCAATTCCTCGTTCGAGCCATTGCTCAATCCCAAGAACGAGACCACGACGTGGATGGAGGGCTGCCTCGTCCGCATCGACGCCGTGGGCGCGATCGTCGCGGCGATGGGCACGACGAGCGCGGGGCAGGGGCACGAGACGCTGCTCTCGACCGTGGTGGGCGAAGTGCTGGAGCGCGATCCCGAGAGCGTGCGCGCGGTACGCGCGGATTCGCTCTGGGCGCTGCCGAGCAACAGCCCGGTCGGCAGCCGCATGGCGATCATGCTCGGCGCCGCGGCCGCCAATGCCGCGCGCAAGGTGAAGGATCAGCTTCTGGCGATCGCCGCGCACCGGCTCGGCGCCGGCGCGGCGGAATTGAGCTATCGCGGCGGCGACGTGCTCCTCGCGTCCGATCCCGCGCGGCGCATCACATGGGATGCGCTTGTCGACATCGCGCATCGGAAATTCCATCTCCTGCCGCCGGGGATGGAGCCGGGCTTGCAGGCGCTCGCGGTCGCGGAGGTGCCGACCGGCGGCAGCCTGCCGGGACCCGACGGGCGCGTTCAGATGTATCCGTGCTACGCCTTCGAGGCGCATGTCGTCTATGCCGAGGTCGATCCCGTCACCGGCCAGACGCGGCTCGGCAAATATGTGTGCGGGCACGATTGCGGCGTGATGATCAATCCCGACATCGTGTATGGCATGACCTATGGTGGGATCGCGCACGGCATCGGTGCGGCACTTTATGAGCGCTTCGCTTATGACGCCGAGGGACAGCTCGTCTCCGGCTCGTTCATGGATTATCTGCTGCCGTCGGCGCACGAGGTGCCGGACATCGCCATCGTCGATCACTGCACGCCGTCGCCGCACACGGTCTTCGGCCAGAAAGGTTCGGGCGAGGCGGGCTATCTCGGCGCGCCGGCGGCGGTCGCAAGCGCCGTGAACGACGCGCTCTCGCCTATGGGGCTCCATGTCGCGGAACTGCCGATGACGCCGGCCGCGCTGGGCGAGCTGTTGGCCGCGCGCGACGAGGAGGGGAAATGATTTAGGAAGTCGAGGCGGGACCAAAACTGCGTCCTTCGACTACGCGCTGCGCGCTCCGCTCAGGATGAGGTGCTTTTGTGAAGCTCAAAGAAACTTCCTCATCCTGAGCGTAGGCCCGAAGGGCCGAAGTCGAAGGACCCGAGCCTAATTCCCTTCCGCCGTCTTGGGCGCGGCGGCGGGATTCCACTGGCCGCGGCGCATGCGCGTGATCTTCACGCTCGCGAAGAGCCCGGCCTTGCGGAAGGGTTCCTCGCGCGAGAATTCCTCGGCCGCCGCGCGGGTCGGCACGTTGAGGATGAGGCACGAGCCGAGGCGCTTGCCGCCGTCGTCGGCGACGAGCGCGCCGCCCAGGACGAGGATGTCCTTGTGGCGTTCGAGATAAGCGAAGTGCCGTTCGCGCTCCGCCTCGCGGATCGGCCCCCCGTCTTCGCGGTCTTCCTGGTAGATGATGTAGAGCATCGGCGAAGACTATAGTCATCGTCGTTCGTGTGCCACAGGCTGTCATTGCGAGGAACGCGGTGACGAAGCAATCTCCCGGGGATTGTTTCGCTCCGCTCGCAATGACCAAGAGGGAGGTGACGATGGCCGCTGCGCCGCTCTGGATCACCGAGGCCGATGTCGTCGCGCTCATGCCGCTTGCCGAGGCGGTGGGCGCGCTCGAGCGCGTGCTGCGGCTCGAAGCCGGGGGCCAGGCCGCGAACATGCCGAAGGCGCACCTCATGGTCGGCGCCAACGACGCGCTTCACGCGATCGGCGGCGCGGTCGCCGGCGCCGGACTCTGCGGTACCAAGACCTGGGTCAATGTCAAAGGCCTGTCGCAGACGGTGCTGGTGCTGTTCTCGCTCGAGGACGGGCGGCTCCGCGCGGTGATCGAGGCGACGGCCCTGGGCCAGACGCGCACGGCGGCGATGACCGGGCTCGGCACCAAGCTTCTGGCGCCCGCCGAGGCCGACGAGGTTGCGGTGATCGGCTCGGGCAAGCAGGCGCTGCCGCAGGCGGCGGCGGTGGCGGCGGTGCGGAAGCTCCGCCGCGTGCGCGTCTATTCGCGGCGGCCCGAGGCGCGCGAGGCCTTTGCGGCTTCGGTGCGCAAGGAGCTCGGGCTTGAGTGCGTCGCGAGCCCATCGCTCGAGGCGGCGGTCAAGGACGCGCCGATCGTCACCCTCATCACCAACGCGACCGAGCCTTTCTTCACGGCGGCAATGGCCGCGCGCGGCAGCCACATCAACGCCATGGGCGCGATCGTGCCGGCGCGGGCCGAGTTCACGCAGGATTTATTTCCGCGCTGCGGCGTCATCGCCGTCGACAGCCTTGCCGGGGTGCGCGAGCTGTCGTCCGAGTTCCGCCAGCGGTTTGGCAGCGACGAAGCGGCCTGGCGCGCCGTGATGCCGGTCTCGGCGCTGGTGGCGCAGGGCGCGGGCCGCCCAAGGGATTGTGACTTAACGCTCTTCAAGGCAATGGGAATGGGGTTGTCGGATCTGGCGCTTGGCGTCGAGGTGCTGGCCCGGGCGGAGCGGCGGGGCGGGGCCCACCCGCTCCCCGAGCGCGTCCGCGTGCCGCCCCGGCTCGTCTGAAATGCAAAACCGCCATTGACAGGTAGCGCGCGCTAAAGGAACGTGCCGGGGCAGGAAGGAGCCCCCCATGGCAAAGCTGCGCCACATCGCGCTTTCGGTCAAAGATGCCGCTAAGGCCCAGAAATTCTTCGAAGAAGCCTTCGACATGAAGACCGTTGGCAAGGCCGCCGGCGACCGCGTCATTTATGTCTCCGACGGAACCATCAACGTCGCGCTGCTGCAGCTCGAGGGCAAACCCCTGGGCTGGGAGAAGGACGAGCTGTTCTACGGCATCGACCATTTCGGCATGTGGGTGGACGATATCGCCGAGGCGCGGCGCAAGGCCGAGGCGGCCGGCGCCACCTATGTCATGGGCAACGAGGCGCAAGGCGAGAACAGCTTCTACGAGATCAAATATCGCGATCCCCTGGGCCAGATCTTCGACCTCACCGCCCACGGCTGGGCCGGCGCGGTGAAGGACGTGGTGCCGGCGGACGAAAAAGAGCAGGTGAAGGCCGCCGCGGAATAGCGAAGGCCGCCACGACAAGGCCGGGAACGGCCGGCGTGGATCAGGGAGGGTCGATGTCGAGGAGCGCACTTGCGATGGCCGTGCCTGCGTTGCTGGCGCCAGGCGCAGTTGCGCCTCTTTCCGCCGGCCGGCGCAGGACACCATGAGCATCGGCGAATTGTCGAAATCGGGGCGGCACCCGCCCGACGCGCGCGGCAGCGCGGCCATCACCGTCACCGGCGTGTCGCAGGTCTATGGCGCCGAGGGTGATCCGCGCCGCGTCGTGGCGCTCGACCGCGCCTCGCTCGAAGTGGCGCGCGGCGAGCTTTTGTGCCTCATCGGCCCCTCGGGCTGCGGCAAAAGCACGCTTCTCAACGTCATCGGCGGGCTCGCGAGCCCGAGCGAGGGCGAGGTCACGATCGACGGCGAGAAGGTGGCGGCGCCGCTGCCGAAGAAAGTCGCCTATGTGTTCCAGGAGAGCGCGCTCTTTCCCTGGCGCACGGTGATCGACAATGTGAAGCTCGGCATGGCGTTTCAGGGCGTCGCGCGTGGCGAGCGCGACAGCCGCGCGCACGAGGCGCTTGTCGCCGTGGGCCTGGCCGAGTTCGCCGATCACTATCCGGGCCAGCTTTCGGGCGGCATGAAGCAGCGCGCGCAGTTGGCGCGCGCGCTCGGCCTCAAGACCGACATCCTGCTGATGGACGAGCCGTTCGCCTCGCTCGACGAACAGACGCGCATGGTGTTGGGCGAAGATTTGTCGGAGCTTCTCGCGCGCACGGGCAAGACCATCGTGTTCGTGACGCACAGCCTCATCGAGGCGGTGTTCCTCGCCGACCGCGTCGCTGTCTTCAGTGCGCGGCCCGGCCGCATCAAGGAGGTGATCGCGGTCGAGGAAGGCCACCCCAGAAGCCGCAGCTTCATGACCTCGGACAAGCTCGGGCGCTTGCGCAACCGGCTCTACGAGCTGCTGCACGACGAGATCCGCAAGACCATGGGCGAGCGCGCGCCATGAGCGGCGGCAATCCCTGGCTCTATCGCGGCGTGCAGGTGCTGTTCGTGGCGGCGCTTTTGGGCCTCTGGTACTACGTCAGCGCGAACGGGATCGTGAGTCCGATCCTGCTGCCGTCGATGACGGCGTCCTTCGCCGAGTTCGGCCACCTGCTCTCGACCGGCTCCTATTGGCCCGATCTCGACGTGACGCTCTACGAGTTCGTGTGCGCCTTCCTGCTCGCGGCCTCTGCGGGCTGCTCGCTCGGCTACATCGTCAGCCGCTCGGGGTTCTCGATCCGCGTGTTCGATCCGCTCTTCGCCGGCCTCTATTCGATCCCGGCGATCCTGCTCTTCCCGCTTTACGTGCTATTCTTCGGGCTTGGCGCGGGCTCGAAGATCGCGATCGGGACGACCATCGCCTTCTTCCCGATCGTGCTCAACACGATCGCGGGCTTCGCCTATGTCGAGAAGGCCTACATCACGGCGGCGCGCTCGATGGGCGCCTCCGAACTGCAGATGTTCTGGTCGGTGATGCTGCCGGCGGCCTTTCCGGTCGTGCTGACGGGCTTGCGCATCGGCTTCATCGTCGCGTTCCTGTCGATCCTCGGCTCGGAGACGATCGCGTCCTTGGCCGGCCTCGGCCATCGCATCGTCACTTATGCCGAGAGCATGGATCCCGCGAAGATGTTCGCCTACATCTTCTTCGCCATCATCATCGCCTTCCTCTTGAACGGCGGCGTCTCGACGCTCGAGAAGCGCGTGCGGCGGTGGCAGGCATGAGCGCGCGCATCGCAGAAGGCGCCGTACGCCGCCCGGCGGCCGCGGTGCGGATGTCGCCCGGAGTGGCGCGGCTTCTCATCATCGCGGGCCTCATCATCTTCTGGGAGGTGTCGGTCCGGCTCTGGGGCGATCCGCTCTTCCTCGCGCCGCCGTCGCAGGTCGTCGTCTCGCTCTACGAATTCATCTGGAATCCCCAGGTTCTGAACGCGCTCAGAACGACGCTTTACGAGCTCGTCGTCGCGTTCGCCCTCGCGGTCGCGATCGGCCTTCCGCTCGGGCTCATATTGGGGCTGCAGCGCTTCGCCTACGGCTCGTTCTATCCGATCGTGCTGCTCCTCTACGCGACGCCACAGGCGACCATCCTGCCGCTCGTGATCCTCGCCTTCGGCATCGGCACGGAATCGAAGATCGCGTTCGGCTTCACGCACTCCATCTTCCCGATCGTGGTGAACGTGGTGGCGGGCGTGCAGGGATTGAAGCCGTCGCTCATTGTCGCTGCGCGCTCGATGGGGGCGAACCGGCGGCAGATCCTTACGAACGTCGTCATCCCGCACATGATCCCGAGCTTCTTCACCGGCATGCGCATCGGCATGACGGGCGATCTCCTGGGCGTGCTCCTGGCCGAGCTTTACGTGTCCCAGGCGGGCGTCGGCCACTATACGCGGCTCTTCACCGAGAGCTTCGAGCCGCAGCGCCTTTTCGCGCTCATCGCGTGCCTCGCCGCGATCGCCGTCTTTCTCAACGAGTCGTGCCGCCGCGCCGAGCGGCGCATGAGCCGCTGGCACGATTAGTTTTCACTGTCATTGCGAGGAGCGAATGCTCCGAAGCAATCTGCCGGGGATTGCTTCGCTTCGCTCGCAATGACAGTGTGACAGCACACCGGGTGGCGCACGCCTCAATCGTCGCGCTATGGTCGGACGAGCGGAGGCAGCCTTGTTCGACTTCATCCTCAAGCCTGAAGCGATCTCCTGGCGCGGCAACGACCTCGCGCGGCCGGAATGCGTGCTCGCGACACGCGACGGCACGCTTTTGTGCTCCGACAATCGCGGCGGCGTGACGCGGATCGCCGCGGACGGCAGCCAGAGCATGGTGGGCCGCATGGGCGGCGCGCCCAACGGGCTGGCGCTCGAGCGCGGCGGCACGATCCTCGTCGCCAACATCGATGACGGCGCGCTCTATCGCCTTCACCGCGACGGGCGGCACGAGACCGTGCTCGACACGCTCGACGGCAAGAAGGTGGGCGCGGTCAATTTCGTCTATCGCGACGGCGAGCGCATCTGGGTCACGGTCTCGACGCGCACGGAGCCGCGCCGGCAGGCGATGGAGAAGGGCATCGCCGACGGCTATGTCGTGTTGATCGAGAATGGGCGCGCGCGCATCGCGGCCGACGGCTTCGTCTTCACCAATGAGGTGCGGGTCGATCGCGCGCGGAAGCACCTCTATGTCGCCGAGACCGGCAAGGGCCGCATCGTGCGCCTGCCGCTCGCCGCCGACGGCACGCTCGGGAAAAGCGAGGTGTACGGGCCGGAAAATCTTTTCCCCGGCGCGCGCGTCGATGGCATCACGTTCGATGCCGACGGCAATCTCTGGGTGACGGAAGTCGGGAAGAACGGGCTCTATGTCATCGCGCCCGATCGCGCCTGCCACAAGGTGTTCGAGGACCCCGAGGGCAAGGTCATCGATTTTCCCGCGAGCCTCTGTTTTGCCGGGCCCGATCTCCGCACCGCCATCATCGGCTCGACCCGCATGAAGCGGCTGGCGCAGTTCCGCGCGCCCGTGGCGGGCGAGCCGCTCTCGCATTGGAACGACTGAGATGGCGGAAAGCGCGCTCAAGGCAAATCTCGACAGCGGCCGCTTCGTCGTGACGGCGGAGCTGGCGCCGCCGGTCGCAAGCGATCCTACGGCTTTCATCGCGCGCGCCGTAACGTTGAAAGGCCACGCGACCGCCGTCAACGTCACTGACGGCGCCGGCGCCAAGGCGCATCTTTCCTCGATCGCGGCGGCGCATTTCCTATTGCAGAACGGGATCGAGCCGGTGCTGCAGATGACGTGCCGCGACCGCAACCGCCTGGCGCTCGAGAGCGACCTTATCGGCGCCGTCGCGATGGGCGTGCGCAACGTGCTGCTCTTGACGGGCGACGATCCGAAGCTCGGCGATCAGCCCGAGGCGAAGCCCGTGTTCGATTTCTCGAGCCAGCAATTGCTCGAGGTGGCGAACCGCATGCGCACGGAACGCAAGCTCCCGCCCGGCACCGAGATCAGGGGCGACATGCCGCTTTATCTCGGCGCGGCCGATTTGCCGGTGGATCCGCCGCCCGACTGGACGCCGAAGTCATTGATCGCCAAGGCCGCGGCCGGCGCCGATTTCGTGCAGACGCAATTCTGCATGGATGCGGCGGTGGTGCGGCGCTATGCGGCTCGCCTCATCGAGCTGGGCCTTGCGCCGAAGCTCAAGGTGTTGATCGGCGTCGGCCCCATTCCGTCGGCGCGCTCGGCGCGTTGGATGAAGGAGCGGCTCTTCGGCACGATCATTCCCGACAGCATCGTGACGCGGCTCGAAGGGGCAGCGGACGCGCGGCGCGAGGGCATCCGCATCTGCGCCGAGCTGATGCAGGAGCTCAGCGCCATCCCCGGCATCGCTGGCGCGCACGTGATGGCGCCGCAGGCGCCCTCGGCGATCCCCGAGGTCATCACCGCGGCGGGCGTCGCGGGAAAAATAAGGGCGGGCTGAACGCTCATTGTCATTGCGAGCGCGAGCGAAGCAATCCCCCCGGGAGATTGCTTCGTCGCTCTGCTCCTCGCAATGACAGCGACTTCTAAATCCGCGTCGAGAGCCAAATGGCGAGCCTGGCGCCGGCGCCGATCCCGGCGCGCAGCAGCGCGTAGCCGGGCGCGCCTTCGGCGCCGGCGGCGAGCGCCGTCTCGCGATGCTCGCGCTCGTTGGCGCGGAACTCCTCGAGCGCGGCGCTGAGCGCGGGCTCGCTCGCGCCCAGCGTTTCGATCTGGCCGCGGTAGTGCTCGTCGATCACCTCCTCGACTGCGGCGGTGCACGCCATCGCCGCGCGCGCGCCCATGAGCGCCGTTGCCGCGCCCAAGGCCCAGCCGGCCGCGTGCCACAGCGGCGACAGCGCGGTCGGCCGCACACGGCGTTCGACGACGAGCTTGTCGAAAGCGGCGAGATGCCGACGCTCCTGCTCGGCCATGCGGCTGATCGCGGGCGCCGCCGCCGAGCGTCCGAGCACGGCAAGCTGGCCTTCATAGATGCGCGCGGCGCCATATTCGCCGGCATGATCGACGCGGATCATGCGCTCTACGATCTCGTCGGCGGGCGGATCGCCGGGAAGGCGGTTCATGCTCATCGCGCCGGCCCTCGCGCCGCGGCGCCTGCGAGGATCGCAAGCGCGAGCGAGGCGAGGAGATTGTAGCCCGCGAGGCTGACGCCGAAGAGCGTCCATTGCGGCGCGTCGCAGCGCACGGTCTGCTGCGTCATCAGGAGCTTGCGCAGCTCGTCGATCGTGGTGGCGCTCCCGCCCGTGCCGGTGCAGGCGGTGGGGCCGGCGAACCAATGCTGCTCGACGCCGACATGGTAGAAGGCGAGGACCGAGGAGCCGCAGAAGATGGCAAGGAGCAGCGCCGCGCCAAGCCGCGCGTCGGCGCGCGCCGTTTCGCGGGTGGTGAGCGCCAGCGCGAGCGGCAGCGCGGCGTAATAGGGCCAGCGCTCATAGAGACAAAGCTCGCACGGCGCGAGCCCGCCCCAATACTGGAAGATAAGCGCGCCACCCAAGACGAGCACGATCCCGGCGAGCACGAGGGAAAGCGGCCCGCGGCTCATCATTCCTCGCCATCCCCGCTGCGATGGCGGAGATGCGTCCACACGAACCACGCCGCCGAGGCGAGGACGAGGACGACGATGAGCCCATCGAAGCGATGGAAGAATTGCTTCAGCGCCGGGTCGCTGTTCCAGCGCTCGCCCAAGCGCGCGCCGACATAAGCGAGGCCATAGCACCACGGCCACGAGCCGGCGAAGGTGTAAAGCTGGAAGCGCAGCTGGCCCATGCGCGCGATGCCCGCAGGCAGCGCGATGAAGGTGCGCACCACCGGCAGAAGCCGCGCCACGAACACGGCCGGCCCGCCCCAGCGCGCGAAGAACCAGTCGGCCAAGGCGAGCTCGCGCCGGCCGATGAGCACGAGCGCGCCATAGCGCTCGACGAGCCGCCGCCCGCCATAGGCGCCGATCACATAGGCGACGGTCGAGCCGACGTTGCAGCCGAGCGCGCCCGCGGTCGCCACGAGCGCCAAATCAAAGCGGCCGGTGGAGACGAGATAGCCCGAGAACGGCATGATGACTTCCGACGGCAGCGGGATGCACGCGGACTCGATCGCCATGAGCAGCACGATGCCGCCATAGCCGGCGCTCGAGATCGTCGCCACGATGAGGCCGGCGAGCAAATCTATGAGGCGCTCGAGCAACGGATGTGCCTTATGCCCGGCGCGTGCCGATGAGGTTCATGGCCTTGAGGCTGAGGACGACCTCGCCATGCTGATTGGCGAGCTCGCCGCGCGTGCGGATCATGCCGCGCGCGGCCCCGCTTTTGGACGGCGTCGCCTCGAGGACGGTGAGGCGCCCGGAGAGCCGGTCGCCCGGACGCACCGGCTTCAGCCAGCGGATCTCGTCGACGCCGGGCGAGCCGATGCTGTCGCTGTCCTTCATGTGCGCATCGACGAGGAGGCGCATGAAGATCGCCGTCGTGTGCCAGCCGCTTGCCACGAGCCCGCCCCAGATCGAGCGCTTCGCCGCATCGGGATCGGTGTGGAAATATTGCGGATCATAAGCGCGGCCGAAGGCCAGGATCTCGGCCTCGCCCACCTCGCGCGCGCCGAGCTCATAGACATCGCCCGGATGGTAATCCTCGAAGAAGCGGGTCGGCATGAAACCTCAGGGCGGGGGCGCGGCGGGCGCGGAACGCGCGATCTGAGCGGAAAGGGCCGCGCGAGGCAAGTGCCGTTGCCGCTGCCGCGCGGCGCCGCTATTGTCGCGCGCCGCGGGCGCCCCTGTGGCGGAATGGTAGACGCGGCAGACTCAAAATCTGTTGCTCGCAAGGGCGTGGGGGTTCAAGTCCCTCCAGGGGCACCATGGTTCGCGATCGGCTGTCGGCTCCGAGGCTCGTTACCTGATGGTCGGGGCTTCCTCGTTGGGCCGGCCGAGCGTCGGGGTTGAGAAAGCGCATGCCCGCCAAGCGCATGCTAAATCTTGGCAACGCGTTGCGGGGCACGCCGATGACGACACCATATCGAATTGACGTCCATCATCACCCGACACCTGCCCGTGAGCTTATGCAGGGCAGGACGATCGGAGCGCTCGGCACCGAAAACTGGACGGCGGCGACGTCGCTCGCGGACATGGACAATAACGGCGTCGCGGTCGCGCTCTTGTCGCTGCCACATCGCGCGGCGACCTGGCGCGGCGACCGGACGGCGGCACGCGACCGGGCGCGCCAGTGGAACGAATTTTTGGCGCGCCAGGCGAACGATTGTCCGGGACGCTTCGGCGTTTTCGCGACCGTGCCGGTGTTGGATATCGATGGCAGCCTGCGCGAGGCAGAATATGCGCTCGATACGCTGAAGGCCGACGGCATCAACCTGATGACCAATATGGGAGACAAGTGGCTCGGCGATCCGCATTACTTTCCGCTGTTCGAGGAACTCAACCGCCGCAAGGCGATCGTCTATACGCACCCGATCAGCCCGGACTGCATGCAGAATGCGCTGCTGCCGGACATAGACGATTCAGTCATCGAGTTCTGCGCCGATACGAGCCGCGCGATCGCTCGTCTGCTTTTTTCGGGCGCTGCGCATCGCTTTAAGGATATCGCTTTCATCTTCTCGCACGCCGGCGGCACGATGCCCTTCATCCTCGAGCGCTTCACACGCCGGCCGCTCGACGACAAGGAGATCGCGGCCCGGGTTCCGGATGGCGTGACCCAATATCTCAAGCGATTCTATTACGACACCGCCCAGGCATCGCACCCCTTTGCGATGTCCTCGATCACGAAGGTCGTGGCTGCGACGCAGCTTCTGTTCGGAACGGACTTTCCCTTTCGCAACGCCGAGGACCATGTGAACGGGCTCAAGACGTGCGGTTTTTCGGATGACGAGCTGTTTGCGATCGAGTGCGGCAATGCAAGGCGCCTGATGCCGCGCTGGAACCGCTGACTGATTCACCATTCCGATCCACGTTGCACGATCGATTGGGGCGGACCCCGCCGTCACGCGCCGGGGTCGAAGCAGGTCACTGTGAGGACTTCGTAGAGATGCAGCAGCGCGTCGTTCGACGCCGCACGGATCTCTTCGAGCACACCAGCCGCGCGGCCATGCCGCGTGGCCTGCCGATAGGCATCTGCATCGGCCCATTGCTCGTATGTGGCGGCGTGCGTGTCGTTGTAGCCGCGATGAACGGCGAGCCCGATGAACCCATGCGCCTTGTCGCCGACCAGCGTCTCGCCATAACGCTTGAGGAGGGCAAGGAAGTCGCGCCGCCGCACCGCGTCGACTTCAAAGATGCCTATCGCGGCCGTTCGATGCGTTGCTTCAGAGACCTCGATCCGATCGTTCATGCCATTCGCGGTGACGACTTCCTCGACCTCGTACCAGCGAATCTCGTGCTTGTCCGAAAGATCGTGGGTGCGTTTCAACAACGGCGCCGTCTCCGGCCGCGTGCGAAGGTATTGGCCGCTCGCGCGATCCGTGTACTGGTTGTAGTTGATGATGATCGGCGCATCGAGCGCACGGTGGAAGTTCGACGAGACGTTCATCGGAAATTTGTGCACCACGATCTCGTGATTTATCGCGTGCAGCGTCTCCAGCAGCGCCGCCTGCCGGTCTCTGGGCAAGGTGAACACATTGATTCCCGTTGCGAGCCGGCTCATCGCGGAGATCGCTGTTGTCGGCACTGGCATCCTCCTCCCTCGCCTCACTTACGGTTCGGCTGGAGCCGCGCCCCGTACTGGCGATCGCGATCCGCAGTATATTAGGTTTGC
>DATIXQ010000029.1:0-149320 GCA_035518375.1 Allostellaceae bacterium
GCGCTTTCTCGCCCGCGGCATCAGGCCCGAGGCGATCGAATTCTTCGCGCACGGCACGACGATCACGACCAACGCGCTCCTCGAGATGAAGGGCGCCAAGGTCGGGCTTCTCATCAGCAAGGGCTATCGCGCCGTGCAGGAGGTGCAGAGCCAGGCGCGCGACGGCAACCCGTTCGACTACTTCTACGAGAAGCCGCCGCAACTGGCGCCGCAGAGCATGACCTACGAAGTGGGCGGCCGCATCGATTTCGAGGGCGCGGAGCTCGAGCCGCTCGACGAGGACTCCGTGCGCGAGGCCGCGCGCAAGTTAAAAGAAAAAGGCGCGCGCTCGATCGCGCTTTGCTTCCTCTTCTCGTTCGCCAATCCGGCGCACGAGACGCGCGCGGCCGAGATTGTCCGCGCCGAGTTTCCCAAAGCGACGATCTCGCTTTCCGCCGCCGTTCTGCCGCGCATCCGCGAATGGCCGCGTCTCTCGACGACCTTGCTCAACGCCTATCTCGAGCCGGTGCTCGTCAACTATATCCGCGCGCTCGATTCGGGGCTCGAGAGCGCTGGCATCGGAACGAAGCAGCGCTTCCTCATGCAATCGAACGGCGGCGTCATGCCGTTCGCCGCCGCGGCCGCGGGCGGCAAGACAGTGGCGACGCTCTTCTCCGGCCCCGCCGCCGGCGCGCAGGCGAGCGCATACCTCGCGCCCAAGGAGGCAGCGCGCGGCCTCATCACGCTCGACATGGGCGGCACGAGCTGCGACATCGCCTTCATCGAAGGCGGCGCGCCGCTCGAAGTGACGGAAGTGACGGTGGCGCGGCGGCCGCTGGGCGTGCCGGCGCTCGACCTCACCAGCATCTCGGCGGGCGGCGGCTCGATCGCCGCGGTCGATGCCGGCGGGTTCCTCACCGTCGGCCCGAAGAGCGCCGGCGCCGATCCCGGCCCCGCCTGCCGCGGGCGCGGCGGCGAAGATCCGACCGTCACTGACGCCGATCTCGTGCTGGGTTTCCTCAATCCCGACTATTTCCTCGGCGGCACGCAGCGGCTCGACGTGGTGGCGGCGCGCGCCGCGATCGAGGCGAAAGTCGCGCGCCCGCTCGGCATGAGCGTCACCGCGGCGGCGGCCGGCATCCGCCGCATCGTCGACATGCGCATGGCCGATGAAGTCCGCGTCTATGCGGCGAAGCGCGGCGTCGATGCGCGCGACTTCACGCTGCTGCCGTTCGGCGGCGCGGGCGCCGTCCACGCCGCCGCGGTGGCGGACGAGCTTGGCGTCGCGCGCATCCTCGTGCCGCCGCGGCCCGGCGCCTTCTCTGCGCTTGGGCTTTTGTGCAGCGACGTGGTGCATGACTACGTGCGCTCCGAGCTGCGTCCGCTCGATCAAGTGACGCCGGCCCATGCCGAGGCGATCTTTCGCGCGCTCGAAGCGCGCGCGGCAAGCGAACTGGCGGCCGAAGGGCTGGGCACGGCGCGCGTGACACGCGAGCGCGCGCTCGACATGCGCTATACGGGCCAGGGCTACGAGCTCAACGTGCCGCTCACGAGCCTGAAGGCGCCGCTGAGCGAAAGCGCGCTCGGCGCGGCGCGAAAACGCTTCGACGAGATCCATGCGCGGCTTCATTTCCACGCCGCGGCCGACCGCCCGGTCGAGATCGTGAGTTATCGCCTGCGCGCGCGCGTGGCCGCGCCCAAATACGTGCCGGAGCGGGCGAAAGCGAAGCGCGCGCATAAGGCGCCCGACGCCGCCGCCAAGGGCCGGCGCGGAGTACGGTTCGATGCGGCACGCGAGACGCCGACGCGCATCTTCGAGCGCGACCGGCTCGATGCCGGCGCGCGTATCGAGGGGCCCGCCATCGTCGAGCAGTTCGATGCGACGACGGTTATCCCGCCCGGCTGGCGCGCCACGGTCGACGAGTTTCTGAATCTCGTGCTGGAGCGCAACGCAAGATGAAGCGCCGGTCACCCGCAGCCCGATCTTCCCGCATCGATCCGGTGACGGTCGAGATCGTGCGCAACAAGGTCGCGAGCCTCGTCGACGAGATGCACTACCATTTCTACCGCTCGGGCTATTCGACCATCATCCGCGAATCGCGCGATTTCAGTTGCGTCATCCTCGATCGCGACGGCCGGCTCATCACGCCGCCACCGATGTTCTTCCACGCGCCGGTCTATCGCCATTTCACCGCGCGCGTACTCGAGCTTTACGGCACGGGCGCGCTCGGGCCGGGCGACGTGTTCGTCTCGAACCATCCCTACGAAGCAGGCATGCCACATGTCTCGGACATGGGCTTTCTCGCGCCGATCTTCGCGGAAGGCCGCCTCATCGGCTTTTCCGGCTCGATTGCGCACAAGGCCGATATCGGCGGCACCAATCCCGGCAGTACCTCGGCCAACGCGACCGAGATGTTCCACGAAGGGCTCCTCGTGCCGCCGGTAAAGATCGCGCGACAGGGCCGCTACGACGAGGATGTGGAGCGCCTCATCCTCGCCAACAGCCGCCAGCCCGACCTCGTGCGCGGCGACGTCCGCGCGCAAATTGCCGCCACGGAGATGGGCGCCAAGCGCATGGCGGAGCTGGGGAGCCGTTTCGGCGCCGCGACGGTGATGGGTGCCTTTGCCGCGATCCTCGACGGCACGGCGCGTGCGATCGCGGCGGCGATCCGCGCGCTACCGGACGGCACGGAATCGGCCGAAGGCTTCATGGACAATGACGGGGTCGAGCTCGAGAAGCCGGTGAAGTTCGCCGTCACCATCACCGTCGCCAAGGGCCGCATCACATTCGATTTCTCAAAGAGCGGCACGCAGGCGAAGGGGCCGGTCAATTTGCGCCCGTCGATGGTCGAGGCGTGCGTCTTCTATTCCCTCATCGGCGCGTTGGCGCCGGACCTCAAATTCAACGACGGCATGCGCGACGCCGTGACCTTGCGCTTTGCCCCGCGCACGGTGACGAACGCGGCGCCGCCGGCGCCGGTCTCGAGCTACCAGAAAGCGAACTTGAAGCTCGTCGACGTGATTCTCGAGGCGCTCGGCCGCTTCAAGCCTTCGCGCGCCATCGCGGGGTCAGGCTCGTCGGGCTCGCTCCTCATCAACTGGACGGAAGGCCGGCCCGGCCACGCGACCCTGCAATACGAGATTTTCGCTTCGGCCTATGGCGGCGGCAACGGGCACGACGGCGCCTCGATGGTGGCGACGCATCTCTCGAACCTGCACATCACGCCGATCGAGATTCTCGAGTCCGAGTTCCCGTGCCGCATCACCGAGTTCTCCATCATTCCGGATTCGGGCGGCGCCGGGCGCTATCGCGGCGGCGCTGCATTCCGCCGGCGCTATCAGCTCCTCGCGGACGCGACCGTGGTGCGCCGCTATGACCGCGCGCGCTTCCCGGCGAGCGGAGCCGAAGGTGGCGCCGACGGGCGGGCGAGCCGCTTCGTCCTTGTTGCCAAGGACGGCAGCGAGCGCGCCGCGCCAAGCTCGGGCCGGTTCGAGATGAAGGCCGGCGAAGGATTCTATCTCGACAAGGCCGGCGGGGGTGGCTGGGGCGATCCCGCGAAGCGCGATCCGGCGGCGGTCGCGCACGACGTCGAGGAGGGTTATGTCAGCCCCGAGGCGGCGCCGCGTGACTACGGTTCACGAGATAAATCTGGAAATGGGTGATGAGCGCGATGGCGGCGCCGAGCATCGTCGCCTCCACGCGCGCGAGCGCCACTTGCGCCTCGGCGACGCCCGCGAGCACGAGCAGGAAAACGACATAGCCGGTCAGGAACAGCGCGAACACGCCGAAATTGAGCCGCACGGTGGCCAAGGCGCAGAAGGCGCAGGCGACGACGAGCAGTGCCAGTGCCGGCGGCGCCGGCACGATCACGTGCGCGAGAAGGCTCGCCAAGAGCGCCCCCGCGACGGTGCCGATGACGCGGCCGGCGCTCCGCGCAAGCGTGTCGTGGAAATCGGGACGCAGCAGCACGAGCGCCGTCATTCCGGCCCAATAGCCGTTGGGAAGATCGAGCCAGCGCTCGGCCGACACCGCGGCGGCGAGTGCCACGGCGAAACTCGGCGCAAAGCGCAGGGCCGCCACGGCGCGCGTGCCGATGATGAGCACCGCCCCTTCGGCCAGCATGCGGTGGAGGAGCGGGTGCGGCGCGCGGCCGCGTTCGGCGGTAACGATCGCGCCAAAGACAGCGATCTGCACCATGCCGCCCGCGAGCACGAGCGCCATGCGCGCCAGCGCCTGGTCGATGCCGCCGTGAAAAGCGCCGGCGATGAGGAAATAAATCGTGCATTGCTGGCCGATCCAGAACGCGCCCATCGAGACCGCCGGCAGCATGCCGCACCAGAAGCCATAAAGAAGCGCCAGCGCGATCGTGAGCGGCGCTGAGCCGCCGGTAAGGGTGCCGAGGAAGGTCGAGGCGCCAATGCCGGCGAAGGCGAAGAGCATCGGCACGGCGCGCGAGGTGGTAAGGCGCTGGAAGGCGCCGAACCCCACCGTGAGCGCGCCGCCCGCGGCCACGGCGCCGGCCGCGGGTAAGCCCGCGAGAAGCCCGAGCGCGAGCACGATGACGAGCGCTGGCACAAGGCGGCAGGCGAGCCCGAGCGTGAGGCCCGACCGTTCGAGCGCGACGATCGTGCGCGCGACCTCGAGGAGCTTGCCCGGCTCGGCCAACCGGGGCGGCGCTATGGCGTCGGGGCGATCGCCGCTTTGAGCCGGGCGACGATGGCGGGCGGCGTCTTGTAGACCTTGTCGACGACGGCCTGAACCGCGGCGCCGTTGCTGGGACGAAGCGCCAGGCGGACGCGCTTCGCATCCTCGACCGTCGCGGGATCGGCGAGCGCCGCGCTGAACGCCTGGCGCAGCACTTCGACGCGGTCCGGCGGCGTCTCGGGCGGGACGACGAATGGGCGGCCATAGAATTGCTGGCTGTACATGAGCTCAAGCACGGCCTTGTCGTCGGCGGACTTGGCGAAGTCGCCGGTAATCGGCACATGCTCGGCCGCGAGCGCGGGATCGGGGATGGTCGATTCGTGAGCCAGGATGAAGTACTTGCCGCTCGGGAGCCAATCGGGATGCGCCTCGGCGATGCTCGAATCGGAGATGCCGCAAAGGCCCGCCACCTCGCCCTGCTCGATCGCGAGCATCATCTCGCGGCTCCCGGGATAGCCCGCGACAATCTCGAACTTGGTGCCGAGGATGCGATTGAGCATCAGCGGCATCTCGCGCGTAGAGCCGCCTTGGGCGCTCGCGGCAAGCCGCACGGAATTGGTGAAGGCGTCCTTGAATGACTTGACCGCCGTGTCGGAGCGCAGAACGCACAGGAAATTCTCGCGGTTGGCGCTGCCGACATAGAGGAGTTTCTTCGGATCGAACGGCACCTGCTGATTTCCGATCAGCGGCTCCAACACGGCGCCCGGAAAGATCTCGCCGACCGCGGTGCCATCCTTCGGCGCCACGGCGAAGATGTAATAAGCGAGCTTGTTGCTGCCGGCGCCCGGCATGTTCACGGGGACGATGGTCGGGTGGCCGGGAATGTGCTCGCTCCAATGGCGCGCGAGAAGCCGGGCGTAGCTGTCATAGCCGCCGCCGGGCGTCGAGCCGATGTAAAGCGTGATCTGCTTGCCGGCATAGAAATCGTCGGCCGCCGCGGGCGCGGCGGCGGCGAGCGCGAGCGCGAGCGCTGTAGCGCCGACGCGGCCCATCACAAGCGCCCTTGCCGGTGCAGCGAATTCGGATTGGCGTGATCCTGCTGCGCGTAGTGGAGCCGCAGCAGGTCCTTGCCGTAATCGTTGCCGTTCGGCGTGCGCACGATCGTGTGGATGTGGGCCCGCGTGTGCTCGTCATTGTCGAACACGATGCCCTGCTGGTGATCGAACTCGACCCACAGCACCGGATTGTGGATGCGGTAGTAGAACGGGCTCGCGTCGTCGAAACGGCCGATCCAGGCGAACCAGGTCTCATCGAGATAACGCTTCGCCTCGGCGTAGCGGATCTCGGCATGGCCGGGACGGATGCGCGCGGTATAGAGGCCGATGAGCCGCTCCAAGAGCTCGCGCTGCTCCTTCGTCATGTCGCCCGCGCGCAAGCCTTGGTAGGGCATCACGTCGTTGTCGTGGAACGCCGTCGCCATGACGTCGAAGGGAAGTTTCTCGCCGATCGTCGCGCGCGCCCGCTGCTCCGCGGAGAGCGCGCCCATGAAGACGAAGCCCTTCTTCTCCTCGTCCTCGAACACCTTGGCGCCGGCGTATTTGCCGGTCGTGGCGTGGACGGGCTCCGATCCCATGAACATCGGCGTCAGCACCATCTGGTCGCCGATGACGAGGCAGTTGACGATGAGATGGTGGCCGTCGATCTGCCAGCCCCACGGCGCGTTCGCGGACGGCTCGCCCATCACGCTCACCCAATAGAGCCATTCGCCATATTCATCGGCGCGGCCCGTCAGCTCGAGCACCGTCTCGTTGAGGCGCATGATGTCGCGCGAGGTCTGATAGCCGCTGGCGCTGAGGCTCGCGCGGAGAAGGGCGAGCGCGCGCTCGCGCTGCTCGCCCGAAAGATCGGCGAGGCAAAGCCCGTGGCGCATGATGAACGGATGCACGTTGCTCCACGCCTGCCATGCCTTGTCCGCGAGCGGGAAGCGCGTGAGGCGGCGCTGCTCGTCATTCAAGGCCGCGAGATAAGCGCGCGCCGCATCGGCGACGCCGGCCAGCGATTGCCCGGTCTTCTCCAGCCGATAAAGGCCGCCTTGAACGGCGCCGTCCGTGGTGAGGCCGCGGAAATCCTGGGCCAGCAGGTCCTTGCCGCGGTCGGCCATGCGCTGCAGCATCGGCGGCAGCGTGAACGGCGTGCGCGCCGGCGTGATGCCGCGCTGTCTCAGGCGGTACTCGGGTGTGGCCATCTCATCCTCGCTGTGCCGGCGCGCGCAGTCCCTTGCGCTCGAGCCGCGGCAGCACCTCGGCGCAAAAATACGGAAGCTCGTCGGCGTAGTTGACGAACGACACTGCGATGCCGGAAAGCCCGGCCTCGCTCAGGATCGCGAGCTGATCGGCGACATAATCGGGATCGCCGACGATCGGCAGGCCGCCCATGCCGTTCGCATATTCGTTGCGCAGGCGCACGTAAATCTCCTGGCCGCGCGTCGCGGGCGTGATGTCCTTCATCGCGAGGATACTGTCGACGGCGTTCCAGTCGGCCTGCTCGACGGTGCAGTGGTGGTAGTAGTCCTGCGCCTCCTTCATGGTCTTGGCGCAGGTGATGACGCCCACGGTGTAGAAGCCGAGCTCGCGCCCTTCGCGCCGCGCCAGATCCTTCACGTCGCGCACGTTCTTCTTATAGCTTTCGAGCGAGGCGAGCCGCGTCGACATGAAGAGCGCGTCGCAGTTGCGGAGGGCGAAGGCCTGCCCGGTTTCCGAGGCGCCCGCATTCATGATGAGCGGCCGCGAGCCGCCCCAGGGTTTGGGCCAGGCGCGAATCTTCTTCAGATCGAAGAAGTGGCCGGCATAGTCGAAGGTTTCTTCGCTCGACCAGGCGAGCTTCACCGCGGCGATCCATTCCTCGGCGTACTCGTAGCGCTGCTCATGCTCGCGGAGCGTTGCGCCGAACATCTCGAACTCGCCCTCGTTCCAGCCGCACACGATGTTGAGGCCGAAACGCCCTTCGCCGACATGATCGGCGGTGACGAACTCCTTCGCCGCGATGAGCGGATGGAAGAGCGGCGCGTGGACGGTGCCGAAAACGGTGATGCGCTTCGTCACGGCGAGGAGCCCGGTCGCCCAGGTCACGGTCTCGAGCGTAGCACCCTGGTAATCGGTGTCGCCGCCATAGCCCTTCCAGCGGCCGATCGGCAGCATGAACTCGATCCCCGCCTCGTCCGCCAGCTGCGCGAGGCGGACATTGTCGCGCCACGAGCCCGACCAGCGCTCCGGCACCAGCGTGACGGCGCGGCCGGACGAGCAGTTGGCGCCGAAAAGGCCGAGCTTCAGCCGGTTCTCGCTGCGCATCTCCATGCGCTCGCGCGTCGTGGTGTCGCGGACCGGCTTGCGGGGCTGATCATCCATCGCGTGGATTGTGGCCGCGCGCGCGGGGCCTCGTCAATCACGCGAGCACGGCGATCGCGTTGATCTCGATGAGGGCCTCGGGCGAGGTCATCTTGGTGACCTCGACCATGGTCGAGGCCGGGGCGGGCGCGCCGAAATATTCGCGCCGCACTTTATGGATCTGCGGGAAATGCTCCATGTTGCGGATGAAGACGTCGACGCGGCAGATGTCGTCCATCGTGCCGCCCGCCGCCTCGACCGCGGCCTTCAAATTCTCGCACACCTGGCGCGTCTGCGCCTCGATGTCGCCGACGCCGGCCATGGTGCCGTCGGGCTTCTTGGCCGTCATGCCGCTGATGAAGACGAGGCGGCCCTTCGCCTCGATCATCGTCGCCTGCGAGAAATGGCCCGACGGCCGGCTGATCTTGTCGGAGGTGATCTGTCGCTTCGGCATCAGCGTGCATCCTCGTCGTTGGTGTAGAAGCCCGGCCGCTCGGGATAATGCGGCCCGTCATAGATCTCGACCACCACCGTCTCCTCGTGCGCGACGGCGGGCCCGTGCACATTGCCTTTGGGGTTCATGTAGAACGAGCCCGGCTCGAGCACGACGCCCGTTGCCGTGTATTCGTAGCGGCCCTCGAGGCAGAACATGAACTGGTTCGAGGCGTGGAGATGCGGCTCGGGGATGCCGGCGCCCTTGGCGAATTTGATGAGTGCGATCGAGGCGCCGGTCGCGTCATCGCGCCACAGCATCTTCTCGAACACGCCCTTCAGCGATTTCTCGTGCCATTCCATCGCGTGGCTCTGCAGCAGCAGCTCGCCGAGTCCCGGCGCACCCTTGGGCATTGCGCTCATCTTGCGCTCCTTTCCATGACGGCCGCGATCTCGGCCGGCGCCAATCCTGCGCGGGAGAGGACCGCTTCCGTATGCTCGCCGAGCGACGCGGCCGCGGTGCCGGTCGAGGTCTCGGCGCCGCTCATGCGGAAGGGCGGGTTGAGGGTCTTGAACGTGCCGCCGGCATCATTCACCTCGGCAAGCGCGCCGCGATGCGCGAGCTGCGGATCGCACATGGCCTCAGCAACCGTGCGGTAGGCCGACGCCGGCACGCCCGCGGCATCGAAGGCAGCGAGGCATTCCGCGCTCGTCCGCGCCTTCGACCACAGCTCGAGCTCGTCGATGAGGTGGTTCCAATTCATGCGGCGCTCGCGATAGTTGGTGAAACGCGCGTCATCGATCCAGTCCTCGCGCCCGGCGGCGACGCAGAGCGCGCGGAACGTGCGCTCGCTCGCGACCGCCACGGTGACGAAGCCGTCGGCCGCCTCGATCGGGCCGAAGATCGAACGCCCGGCCGGCGCCAGCTCGAACTGCGCGCCCGCAACTTCGGTCAGCAGCAATCCCAGCATGGTCTCGAGCATCGAGAGATCGATCATCTGGCCGCGGCCGGTGGTCTGGCGCTGATAGAGCGCGGTCATGATCGCGCCATAGGCATAGGTTCCGGCCAGCACGTCGGCGATGAAGATGCCGGAATTGTCGGGGCGCGTGCGCCCGACCTGGTAGGCCAAATGCGCGCGCTCGTAGCCCGAGGCGGCATGAATCACCGGCGCATAGGCCGGCAGCAGCGCCGAGGGACCGGTCTGGCCGTAGCCCGAGATGGCGCAATAGACGAGGCGGGGATTTTCGGGCGCGAGCGCCTCGTAATCGAGCCCGAGGCGCCGCATCACGCCCGGCCGGTAGTTCTCGACGAGCACATCGGCCGCGCGGACGAGGCGGCGCGCCGCGGCCGCGGCCGCGGGCCTCTTGAGATCGAGCACGATGCTCTTCTTGCCGGCATTGAGCTCGCCGAAGACGGCGCTCGCCCCGTTCCGCGTCGGCAGGCGCGCGCGCATGATGTCGCCTTCGGGCGGCTCGATCTTGATGACCTCGGCGCCGAGATCGGCCAGGAGCCGCGCGCAATGCGGCCCGGCGATGGTCGTGGAGAAATCGAGCGCCAGGATGCCGGCGAGCGCGCGGGCCATCGCTCAGGTCTCGTAGGCGCAAGTGACGGGAAGGTCGACGGCGTGAAAATCGCGGTCGTTCGTATCCATGTTCTCGAGATTGAAGAAGACGCACTCGTCGTAAACGAAATGCGGGCCCGCGTGCCAAGTGGCGACGTGGAGCTTCACCGCAAGCTCGCCAGGAACGCGAAAGGCAACGATGTCGTCGAGCGCTGGGCGCGCGTCGTCGCCGAGGTCGCCCGGCGGCGCCACGGCGAGGAACCATTCCTTGCCATCGAGCGCGCCGAGGCATTGCGTCACGCGGCGGTGCCGCGCGATCCGGCTGAAGCGCATGCCGACGCGCGGCAGATGCATGAGCCAGAGGCGCGGCGTGCCACGCGTCAGCACGAGCTGCGCCTCGGTCGGATCGTTCTCCGGCGGCGGGCGGAAGCCCACGCCCTGCCCCTCCGCCTGCCGCGGCATCAGAACCTGGCCGTAAGGCGCGAAGGCATCGGCCGCGAGCGGACGAACCGGAAGAAAGCGGATCGTCTCGGCCATGGGCGCCTCCCTAGACGTTCACCGGCGCCGGCGGCGCGCGGCCGAGGAGCATGTCGGCGGCCTTCTCGGCGATCATGATGACGACGGCATTGATGTTGCCGCCAATGAGATCGGGCATGACCGAGGCGTCAACGACGCGCAGGCGATCGACGCCAATCACTTTGAGCTCGGCATCGACCACCGCCATCGGGTCGGATGGAGCACCCATGCGGCAAGTGCCAAGCGGATGATGGACGGTGATGCCGGTCTTGCGCACATGCGCATCGAGCGCCGCATCGGACCAGCCGTCCGGGCCGGGCGCAAGCTCGCCGCCGGCGAAAGGCTGAAGCGGCGCCTGGCGCCCGATCTCGCGCACCATGCGCAAGCCCGCGCGCAACACCTTCCAGTCCTTGTCGGTAGCGAGAAAATTCTGGCGGATGATGGGCGCCGCGCGCGGATCGGCCGAGCGCAGCTTGAGCTCGCCGCGGCTTTCCGGCCGCAGCAACGCCGCCCGGCAGGCGAATCCGTCGGCGTAAGGCTGGACGATCGGCGCGAGATAAGGCCCTGCATTCATCGGCGCGGCGTTGAAGAGAAGCTGCACGTCGGGCGCCGGCCCATCGAGCCCCGTGCGCAAGAAAGCCATGACCCCGCCGAACATGTCGCTCGCGATGCCCTTGCCGAAAAAGTAGGCAGAGGCGAGGTCACGCGCGGCCCTGTCGGCGCGCATGCGCGCATGGATCGGCCCTTGCCCGCGCCGCGCGTAGGCGACAGACGCCGAGATGTGGTCCTGGAGGTTCTTGGCGACGCCCTGCCGCGGTACCGCGACCGCGATCCCGTGTGGCGCAAGCTCGGCGGGATCGCCGATCCCCGACAGCATCAAAAGCTGCGGTGAGTTGATGACGCCCGCCGCGAGGATCACTTCGCGCTCGGCCCTCGCTTCGTGCTCGGCGCCTCCGGCGAGATAGCGCACGCCCGCGGCGCGCCCCTGCTCGAGGATGATCTGCGTCGCGTGCGCCGCGACGGCGATCGTCAGGTTGGGCCGGGCCACGACCGGATGGAGATAGGCGTCGGCCGCGCTGCAGCGCCGGCCGTCGCGGATCGTCATCTGCCAACGGCAGAATCCTTCTTGCTGCGCGCCGTTATAGTCCTCGGTCCAGGGATATCCCGCTGCCACGCCCGACGCGGCGAAGGCTTCGACCAGTGGATCCGAAAAACGCGAGAAGCGGGTCGAAAGTGGCCCATCGACGCCGCGGAATTCGTTCGCGCCGCCCTCCCAGCTCTCTTGCCGCCGGAAATACGGGAGGACGTGGGCGTAGGACCAGCCCGGCAGGCCGAGCGCGGCCCAGCGGTCGTAGTCGGTGCGGTGGCCGCGCACATAGGCCATGGCATTGATCGAGGACGAGCCACCGATCACTTTTCCGCGCGCGCATTCGAGCCCGCGCCCGTCCATGCTCGTCTCGGGCTCGGCGAAATACATCCAGTCGTTCATGCGCCGCGCGAGCACACGGCCCCAGGCGAGCGGGATGCGCAGCCACGGATTGCGGTCCCAGCCGCCCGCTTCGAGCAGCAGGACCCGCGCGCCCCCGTCCGCGCTCAGGCGGTTCGCGACCGTACAGCCGGCCGACCCCGCGCCGACGATCACATAGTCGTAGGCGGTGCGCGCCATCCGTCCTCCAGCCCGCGAAACTGGCCCGCAATCGGCCCCGCCGTCAACTTGTCAGGGTCGGGCATTGCATTTAAGGTCGGCCGGACCCGAGAGGGAGCCGGTCTTGTTTCTGCGCAACGCGTGGTACGCCGCGATCTGGGCGGGCGATCTGGCCGAGCGGCCGGTCGCGCGCACCATCATCGGCCAAAAGCTCGTGCTGTTCCGAGGCGCGAGCGGCGGGGCCGCGGCGCTCGCCGACCGCTGCTGCCACCGCGCGGCACCCTTATCGCGCGGCGAGGTGGTGGGCGACACGCTGCGATGCGGCTACCACGGACTGAGCTTTGATGCGGCCGGACGCTGCGTCGCGGTGCCGATCCAGGAGCAGGTTCCGCGCGGTGCCGCGGTGCAGTCCTTTCCCACGGTCGAGCGCCAGAACGTGGTCTGGGTGTGGATGGGCGATGCGGCGCGCGCAGATCCCGCGAAAATCCCCGACCTGCCGTGGCTCGCGAGCCCCGACTGGACGACGACCCCGGGATATCTCCACGTCGATGCCAACGCGCAGCTTCTCGTCGACAATCTGCTCGACTTCACGCACGTGCCCTATGTCCACCCCGGCACGCTCGCGGGCGACCCGCGCGAAGCGGTGGTGCCGATCAAGACCGAACGGCTTAACCACGGCATCCGCGTCGGCCGCTGGCTCATCGATGTGACCCCGCCACCCCTTTTCGCCGCAGCCGGCGGCTTCACAGGCAAGGTCGATCGTTGGCAATGGGCGACGTGGCTGCCGCCCTCGATCGTCTTCATCGATGTCGGCTGCGCCGTCACCGGCACCGGCGCGCCCGAGGGCGACCGCAGCCAGGGCTTTTCCATCTGGTCGAGCCATCTCATCGCGCCCGAAAGCGAGACTAGCTGCCACTACAGCTTTGCTTTTGCACGTAACTTCAAGCGCGACGACGCCGAGATGTCGCGCCTCTTGTTTGAGGGGTCGCGTGACACCTTCCTCCAGGACAAGGGCATGCTCGAGGCGCAGCAGACGAACCTCGCCGGCGCGGCGCTTGACGGACTCGTCGACGTCGTGACCGACGCAGGCCAGCTCCAGGTCAGGCGGGTCATGGAAGCGCTCATCCGCGCCGAACAGCCCTATTCGGACACCGGACGATTCTGAGGCGACGCGCGGATTTGCAATAGATTCCAGCCGCAAAAGATGGTTCGATGCGCCGCCCGGCAAACGGCGAGCCGTCCCGCAAGAGGGCGCCGCGGTTCCGGGCCGGAGGAACGCTGACATACAAGAGCGCGCACGGGAGGGCGCGCCGCATGATCGACCGGCTGCTCAAAGGCATCCAAACCCTGATCAAGTTGGCGCGCGGGGCCGCCGCGATTCTGCTCTGCCTCAGCGTCGCGCTCAATTTCGCCAATATCATCGGCCGCTATTTCTTCAGCGTGTCGATCTCGTGGGCGGAAGAGATCATGCTGTTCCTGATGTGCGGATGCGTCTTTTTGGGGGTCGGCCCGGTGTCGTGGGCGAACCGGCACATCCGCATGGACATCGTCGTCAACATGCTGCCGGCGCCCGCGAAGAAATTTATGGAGCTTCTCGCCGAGCTTGCCTTCCTCGCGACGGCGGCGCTCGTCATCATCTTCTCCGTCCCCGTCATCGCCGATCTCGCCGCGTTCGACGAGCGCAGCCAGGCCGCCAATTTCCCGCTCGTCATTCCGCAGGCGATGATCCCGATCGGCTTCGGCTTCATGGGGCTTCTCGTCGCGATCCGGGTCCTGACCGACATGGCGGCCGCCCGGCGCGCGCGCCTCGGCGCCGAGCATGAAGTCGCCCGCCGCAATGAGGCGGCCGCGCCATGATGCCCTATCTCGTCTATTTCGGCTTGCCGGTGGTGCTTCTCCTCATCGGCTTTCCGATCTTCCTCATCCTGACCGTAACCTCGATCGTCGCCGTCTTCACGGTCGCCGGCGTGCCGACCGAGACGATCCAGACCTACATGTTCGGCAGCCTCGACAATTTCCCGCTGCTGGCGGTGCCGTTCTTCGTGCTGGCCGGCGAGATCATGGCGCAGGGCGGCATCGCGCGTCGCGTCGTCGCCTGGGTCATGTCCTTGATCGGCGGGGTGCGCGGATCGCTCGCGGTGACGACGGTCGCGGCGAGCGAGCTGTTCGGCGCCATGTCGCATACCGCCGTCGGCACCGTCATCGCCATGGGCCGCATGATCTATCCCTCGCTGCGCGAAAGCGGCTATAGCGAGCGCTTCTCGGTAGGCCTCGTCGCGTCCTCGGGCGCCATCGCCGTCGTGATCCCGCCGTCGATCGCGATGATCCTCTATTCGATGTCGGCGCAACAATCGGCGGTTCTGTTGTTCACCGCCGGCATCCTGCCGAGCCTTTTGATTGGCTTCGTCGATGCCGTCTTCGTCATGGGCTATGCGAAAATCCAGGTCGTGCCGCTCGCGGCGCGCGCGCGCTGGGACAATATCTGGGCAACGACCAAGGACGCGAGCTGGTCGATCGGCACGCTTGTCGTGATCTTCGGCGGCATCTATGGCGGCGTCTTCACGCCGACCGAGGCGGCCGGCGTCGCCGTCGTCTACTCACTCATCGTGACGCTCTTCATCTATCGCGAGGTCGACCTCGCCGGCTTGTGGCGCATCCTGACGAACGCCGCCTTCCTCATCTCGCAGATCCTCATCATCGTCACTGCGGCCGGCATCTACTCATGGCTGCTGACGACGAGCGGCATCCCGCAAAAGATCGTCGCGAACGTCGAAGGCCTGCACATGGCGAAGTGGGAGCTCCTGCTCTATCTCAACGCCGGCCTTCTGTTGGCTGGGAGCTTCCTTGAGCCGGCGCCCGCTATCCTGATCCTCACGCCGCTCCTCTTGCCGATCGTCACGGCGGTCGGCGTGAGCCCCATTCATTTCGGCATCATCATGGCGGTCAACCTCAGCATCGGTATGTACACGCCGCCTTTCGGCCTCAACCTCTTCTCCTCGCAGGCCGTGTTCGATACGCCGATCGGCAAGGTCTATGCCGGCGTGCTGCCGTTCGTCCTCATCAATTTCGCGACGCTGATGCTCATCACCTACGTGCCGCAGATCTCGATGGTGCTGCTGAGCTATCGCTAGCAGCGGCCTCACCCGGCGGCCCGCATGGTCGAATGTCCAAGCCGTCCCCAATCGCAACGCGCGAAAGCCGTGCCACACAATCGGCTGACTTGACCCGCCGTCGCGCCCCATGATGTGATCGTCGCCATGGCCGAAGGAAGGATGCCGCCCCATGAGCGGCGTCCGGTACCGGGAGGAGATCATGCAACGATCGTCGGCGCGCTATGAGAATCTGCTGATCGTGCTGATGTTTTTGACATTCGGCACGATCTTTCTCGACCGCATGGCGCAGTTCTACCTCGCGCCCTATCTGATCCCCGACCTCCACGTCAACAACATCCAGATCGGCATGATGGCCTCGGCGCTCGCCTTGGCCTGGGCGATCGCATCGCTGGTCTTCGGCGGCATCTGCGACCGCTACGGCTATCGCGTGGTGCTGATCCCGGCGGTGTTCGTCTTCTCGCTGATGTCGTGGCTCACCGGCGTGGTGCAGACCTTTGGCGAGATGCTGCTGGTGCGGTTTCTGCTCGGCCTGGCCGAAGGCGCTTGCTACGCGCCGGTGATGGCGATCTCGGAAGCCTCCTCGAGCGGACACCGCCGCGGGCTCAATGTCGGCTTCGTCGTGTCCGCCGCCGGCTTCGTCGGCACCGGAATAGCGCCGATCCTGACGACGCAGGTCGCGGCGGCGATCGGCTGGCGGTGGTCGTTCTTCGTCGCCGGCATCCCGGGCATCATCCTGGGATTGTTCCTGTGGAAGTATGTGCAGGAGCCGCGCCGCGAAGGGCTGAAACAACGCCCGAACCTCAAAGATCTCGCTTCGGTGGTGAAGTACCGCAATGTGGTGCTGTGTTGTCTCACCGCCGCTGCGAACCTGACCGCGCTGATGCTGGTGGGAATTTTCGCCCCGCTCTTCATCACCCAGGTCATGCACGAGGACCCGCGGGTGGCCGGCTTCATCATCAGCGCCATGGGCGTGGGCGGAACCATCGCCGCGATCCTCCTGCCCTGGATCTCGGACCGGATGGGCCGCAAGCCCATCCTGCTGATCGCGATCGCGGGCTCAGTGATCGTGCCGCTGCTGTTCCTCGTGCCGTCCCTTTACCAGCACATATGGCTGTTCATGCTACTCGAGCTGGTGCTCGCGACCGGCACGGTCGTTCCTGTGCTGGCCATGGTCGTCGTCCCGACCGAGACGGTGCCGGCAACGATCGCGGCAACCGCGATCGGCGCCACCACGCTCACCGCGGAGGTTATCGGCGCCACCATTGCGCCGACGATCGGCGGCATCATCGCGCAAACGCATGGGCTCGCGATCACGCTTTATATCGCGGCGGCGGTGAATGTCGTCGCCTTCCTGCTGATCCTGTTCGTGCGCGAGACCCATCGCGCCGCGGTACCCCGCCTCACGGGCGCGCCCGCGGTCTGAGATCTAGTTCGATGTGGGCGCGGCGGGTCCCAGTTCCTTGACCGCCTTCTGCGCGAACGACAGGTCGACCACCCGCTCGGCCGTCATGTCGGCCGGGACCTCGTTCTCGGCTTTGAAATTGTCGAGGTCGGTCTTGACGCTCGCCAGTTCGATCGCGCCATCGGGATTGCACCAGGAGGCGACCATGTCGTGGAACACGGTCTTGTCCTGCTGCTTCGTCAATTCGGCGATCGCATCGTAGATGTAGTCGGCGTTGGGGCCGGCAAGATGGCCGTCCTTGAGCGCGGAATCATAAAACCGTACGGCGCGCAGATAAGCCCGCATGAAGCGCTCGCCCTTGGCGCGGTCCTTGTCGAGGAAGCTCGTGCCGAACAGGATGACGCCGCTCTGATCGACCGGGTAGAACGCAGAGTAAGGTTTGAAGCGCACCGCGATCTTCTCGCGCGCCATGAGCGTCACATCGGGCTCGGAGCCGAACGCGGCATCGATCCCGCCATTCTTCAAGGCGACGAACTGCGCCGCAAATCCCATATAAACGCGCTCGACATCATTGAGGCCAAGTCCCACGGATTTGAGCCCCACGGCGAGGACGGAATTGTCGGACGCCCCTTGCGCGGTGACGCCGATCTTGCGGCCCTTCAGGTCGGCAAGGCTCTTGATCTCGCTGGCCAGGGGCACGCGCACGACCACGGCGCGGTAGTCGTAGGGCGCCTTGTTGGTCGCCTTGTCGGCGACGATCTTGATATTGATGCCCCGTCCGACGGCGTTGAAGAGGCCGGCGGAATAGGCGCCGGCGCCGACATCGAGCTGGCCCGCCCCCAGGGGCGCCACCATCTTGGCGCCCGAATCGAACACGGTGATGTCACCCTTCAAGCCCTCACCGTGCAGGAAGCCCTTTTTCTCCGCGAGATAGAGCACGGTATCGCTCACGGCGCCCACGACACCAATGGTCACCGGCTCGTCGGCCCGAGCCGCGGCAGGGACGCAGAGCGCCGCCACGGCCAGGAGGGAGGCGATCGCTTTGCCGGCTTTAGGCATGGCTTCCTCGCTTGTGGCGGGGGTTTGCGGAGATGCGATACGATCATCCGCCAGGGCGCCTCCGAGAGGCAAGGGCGGAAGCTATGAAGCTTGTCATGGTGGTGGGCGCGGCGACGCCGCCCGGACGATTGAGCAACGCGGTGGCGCAGCTTGCCGCGGGGCTCGCCAAAGAGCCCGACATCGAGATCGAGACCATCAATCTCGCGACGACGCGGGTCGAGCCGTGCGACGGGCGCAAGCCCGAAGACTACGACGCACCGACTCGCGGCGCGGTCGCGGCCATTGCCGCGGCCGACGGCGTAGCGTTCGCGGCGCCCGTCTACCGCGCGAGCTTCCCCGGCGTGCTCAAGAATCTGCTCGACATCCTCCCGGTCGAGGCGCTGCGCGACAAGCCGGTGGCGATCCTGGCGATGGGCGGCTCGCCGCACCATTATCTCGCCGTCGATGCGCACCTGCGCCTCGTGCTCGCCTGGTTTGGCGCGATCGCGCTTCCCAACTCGGCCTATCTCACCGGCCGCGACTTCGCCGAAGGCAAAGTCCAGGCGGAAGGCGCCGCAGTCGACCTCGCGGCCCTCGGCGTGGCACTCGCCACGATGGCGCGCGCGGTCAAGGGGCGGAGCTTCGGTCCGGTGCCGCTTTCAGCGCGCTTCACCTGACGGCGGCCGTGATCGTCGTCCGCGTCATAGGCTACCTGCTGCTCATCGCCGGACTGATGGTTTTTGGACGCGACCTTCTGGGCTGGCACGACACAGGACACTTCAACCCGGTGGCGCTGGGACCGTTGTGGCTCGAAGTCTCGCGTTCAAGCTACCAGGCCGCCCAGGGCGCGCTCGCGCCGTGGCTCCTCTACGCGCTGCGCGGCATTCTTGTGTTGTGGGCGGCGCCAAGCCTCATCGTGCTGGGCGCGGTGCTGGCACTCGCCGCGCGCGGACGGCGCCGCGGCCGGCGTCGGCACTAGCTATAACTATTCGTTGCCCATCTTGAGCGCGGCCAGGAAGGCCGATTGCGGGATTTCGACCTTGCCGAATTGGCGCATGCGCTTCCGGCCTTCCTTCTGCTTCTCGAGCAGCTTGCGCTTCCGCGTCACGTCGCCGCCATAGCATTTCGCCAGCACATCCTTGCGCAGCGCCTTCACCGTCTCGCGCGCGATGATGCGCCCACCGATCGCCGCCTGGATCGCGATAAGAAACAGCTGGCGCGGGATCAGGTCCTTCAACCGCTCGCACAGCGCGCGGCCGCGGCGCTCGGCCTGGCTGCGATGGACGATGACGGCAAGCGCATCGACGGGCTCGCTGTTCACGAGGATGTTCATCAGCACGAGATCACCCTCGGCATAGCCGTCGAGCTGGTAATCGAAGCTCGCATAGCCGCGGCTTACGGATTTGAGGCGGTCGTAGAAGTCGAACACGACCTCGTTGAGCGGCAGGCGGTAGACCACCATCGCGCGCGTGCCGACGTAGGTGAGGTCCTTCTGAACGCCGCGGCGCTCCTCGCAGAGAGCGAGGATCGGCCCGAGATAGGCGTCGGGCACGAGGATCGTCGCCTTGATCCACGGCTCCTCAATATGGTCGATCCGCACCGGATCGGGCATGTCGACGGGATTGTGCAGTTCGCGCACTTCGCCGTCGGTGCGGTGGATGCGGTAGACAACCGAGGGCGCGGTCGCGATCAGGTCGAGTCCGAATTCGCGCTCGAGCCTCTCCTCGATGATTTCGAGATGGAGCAGCCCCAAGAAGCCGCAGCGGAAGCCGAAGCCCAGCGCGACCGAGGTCTCGGGCTCGTATTCGAAGCTGGCGTCGTTGAGGCGGAGTTTCGCCAGCGAATCGCGCAGCCGCTCGTAATCGGCGGCATCGGTCGGAAAGAGGCCGCAGAACACCACGGGCTGCACCGGCTTGAAGCCCGGAAGCGGCGCGTCGGCGGGGCGGCGGTCCTCGGTGATGGTGTCGCCGATGCGGCAGTCCGCCACGGTCTTGATGCCGGCGGTGATGAAGCCGATCTCGCCGGGACCGAGCGCATCGACCTGCACGGCCTTGGGCGTGAAAACGCCGACGCGCTCGATCTGATGTACCGCCCCTGTCGCCATGAGGCGAATCTTCTGGCCGGGCTTCAGCATGCCGTCCTTGACGCGTACGAGCGTCACGACGCCGAGGTAGGAATCGTACCAGCTGTCGACGAGGAGAGCCTTGAGCGGCGCGGCTTCATCGCCCTTGGGCGGCGGCAGGCGCGTCACCAGCGCCTCGAGCACGGCATCCACGTTGAGCCCGGTCTTGGCCGAGATCTCGAGCGCGGCCGAAGCGTCGAGCCCGATCACCTCCTCGATCTGTTGCTTCACGCGCTCGGGCTCGGCCGCCGGCAGGTCGATCTTGTTCAGCACCGGCACGATCTCATGGCCGGCATCGATTGCCTGATAGACGTTCGCAAGCGTCTGCGCCTCGACGCCCTGGCTCGCATCGACGACGAGGAGCGAGCCCTCGCACGCGGCAAGCGAGCGGCTCACCTCGTAGGCGAAATCGACATGGCCCGGCGTGTCCATGAGATTGAGTTCATAGGTCTCGCCGTCCTTGGCGCGATAGGTGAGGCGCACGGTCTGCGCCTTGATGGTGATGCCGCGCTCGCGCTCGATCTCCATGCTGTCGAGAACCTGGGCGCGCATCTCGCGCTGCTCGAGCCCGCCGCACAGCTCGATCAGACGGTCGGCGAGCGTCGATTTGCCATGATCGATGTGCGCGATAATGGCGAAATTGCGAATCCGCGAGAGATCGGTCATTGGCCGGAGGAAGATAGGAAGCGCCGCGCGAAGGCGCAACCGCGGCAGACGCTGGCGCGAGCACGCAAATCGTGCACGATGGTGCCCCCAGTCGCGCGCGGAGGACAGGATATGGCGGGCTATCTCATTGCGAATCTCGACATCACTGACCCTGCCAAATATGACGATTACCGGCAGCAGGTGGGCAAGGTCGTTGCGCAGTATGGCGGACGCTTTCTCGTTCGCGGCGGAGAGATGAAGGTTCTCGAGGGCAAGCCTGCGGTAAAGCGGCTCGTGGTGCTCGAATTCCCGACCGTCGCGGCGGCCCAGAAATTCTATGACAGCCCGGAATACCGGCCGCTCATTCCGCTTCGAAAGGCCAGCACCGTGTCCACCGTGTTTCTGGTCGAAGGAGCCTAGCGTCTGGCTCAGCCATAATTGTTCTCGCCGAGGCCGGTGCTGCCGTAGAGCCATTGCAGCGCGTCGTACCAGTCGGTCTGCGATCGCGCGCGCATGATCGCATTGCGCAGATCGGCGTGGGCGCCCGCCGGGTGATAGACATGCTCGCCCAGGGCGCGCGATTGGAGCTGGACGCGGCTCGTCCGCAACACGCGCCGTGCGCAATAGGCGGCGAGCGCCGCCTCGACCCTGCCGGGGTATGACGCCACCATGTGCGAAAGGCACACGGCGTCCTCGAGCGCCATGCAGGCGCCTTGGGCCATGTACTGCATCATCGGATGCGCGGCGTCGCCCAAGAGCGTCACGCGGCCATCGACCCAGTTGGCCGCCGGCTCGCGGTCGCACAGCACCCAGAGCCGCCAATCGGTGCCGAGATCGATGATCTTCCGCGCCTTCTCGTGCACGTGCGCGAAGCCCGGCAGCACTTCCTCGCGCGGCACCGGCTTGCCGGCGACCGGCTCGGGCGCGTCGTTGTGGCAGGTGATGACGAGGTTGAACACCTTCCAGCCCGAAAGCGGGTAATGCACGAGGTGGCATTTGGGACCGGCCCATAAGGTGGCGGCGTTCCAGCGCAAATCCTCGGCCATGCGCTCGGTCGGGATGACCGAGCGGAAAGTCGTGTGGCCGGAGACGCGCGGGTTGCCGTCGCCGATCACCTGCTTCCTCACGTTCGACCAGAGCCCGTCGGCGCCGACGAGGAACGAGCCTGGCACGGCTGCGCCCGTGGCGAGCTTTACGCTCACGTGCGCGCCGTCTTGCTCGTAGCCAACCACCTCGCTGTTGACGCGCAGCTCGATCCGCGGATGGTCGCGGCACGCGGTGAGAAAGACCTTGTGCAGGTCGCCGCGGTGGACGACCGCATAAGGATTGCCGAAGCGCGCGCGAAAGGCGGGGCCAAGATCGAGATGCATGATCTCCTCGGCCGTCAGCGCGTCCATGAGACGGAGCTGATCGATATAGACGGCCATGGCGCGCGCGGCTTCGCCCACGCCCAAATAGTCGAAGGCGTGGAAGGCATTGGGGCCGAGCTGAATGCCGGCGCCAATCTCGCCAAGCTCGGGCGCGCGCTCGAGCACGACGACGGAGAAGCCTTTCTGCGCAAGGCCCAACGCGGCCGCAAGGCCGCCGATGCCGCCGCCGGCGACGATGACGGGAAGAGAGCCGGCATCACTCATGGCGGAAATCTAGTCGTCATCGGCGCCGCAAAAAAGAGAGTCCTGCCGGCCGGCGCCGCGCGCCTATACTGGCCACGCAAGGAAAGGGATCGGCCATGCCCGTGCCTGAAAATGTGAGGCGGCTCATCACGGCGAACGCGCCGCTCTGGGCCGGCGAGGCGGAAATCGTGCGCACCTATTGGACCTCGCCCATCCGCAATCGCGACACCGACAAAAAATGGCTGAAGCGCCAATGCTGGAAAGAATATGTGGGCGTCGCGAAATTCCCGGGGCCGACGGTCGAGGTGGCGATGCCAAGTGAGCTCGCGCGCGAGCTGATGCGGCTGGTGCCGAAGCTCGATGAGGGTGTCGACCGCCACGAGGTGCGCGAGCTTTTGGACAAGGTGCACGACGAGTTCACGCATTACTGCCTCTTCGCCGACATTTACGACAGTCTTCTGGAGCCCGGCGAGCCGCGCATCAAGGCAAACGAGCTCGCGATCTGGCCGGAGGAGGACGCGCTAGCGAAATACCGCCACCACATTCGCACGAATGTGAAGAAATATGCGCGCGCCACCGGATTCACCGAGGGCGGCTACTGCACACTCTATTCCGAGGGCGCGAAGCTGCAGGGCCGGCCGGGCGTCGACGGCAGTATCGGCCGCGCCTGCCAGAAGGTCTATGACGATGAGTTCGGCCATATGATGTGGGGCCTGCTCGGCACCGACATCGATGACCTCACGCCGGCCGACTGGAACGAGGTCATCGCCATCACGTGCGAGATTCTGCGGCTTCGGCTCTACATGCGGAACTCGCAGTTCAGCCATCCGCTGCCGGACTCGCGCATCGACGAGATCGTCGCCGGCAAGATCGAGCCCATCGCCTTCGACTACGCCAAGGCCGAGACCTATCTCGTCCACGGCGCGCTCGCCGCGCAATAATGAGCGCAGTGCCGGTCGCTCGTCCGTTGCTGTGGTGTGCCGCGGCGCTTGTGCTGGCGGGCGCGACAATGGCTCACGCCGGGACACTGCGCGTCGGCAAGGCGGTGGTGAATTTCGGCTTCGTGCCGGTCGATGTTGGCGTCGCCAAAGGCATCTTCGAGAAGCACGGGCTCGAGATCGAGGGCTACGACTTTACCGGCGGATTGAAGCTGCAGCAGGCGCTCAACGCGGGCAGCATCGACATCGCGCTGAGCGGCGGCACGGACCTCGCCCTCGCCGCCAAAGGCGCCCCCGAGCTAGCCGTCGGCTCGATCACGTCCTCGCCCGGCTTCCTCGGCATCACGGTCGGAAGCGATTCAGGCATCACCAGCGTCGATGGGTTAAAGGGCAAGAAGATTGGCGTCACGGGCTCGGGCTCTCTTACCTATTGGCTCGTCGAGGAACTCAACCGCGTCAAAGGCTGGGGCACCGACGGCGCTATGCCGGTCGCGATTGGGGGCGCGACTTCGATTCAGAACGCCGCGCTGAAGACGCACCAGGTGGATGGGTTCCTCGCCAATACGGGCGCGGGATTGTGGCTCGAGGAACAGGGCACCGCCCACTTCCTTGTCCCCACCTCGGCCTATGAAGGCGATTTCGAACTCTTCACGATCTTCGCCAGCACCGCGATCCTGCAAAAGGATCCGGATGGCGTGCGGCGTTTCCTCAGTGGGTGGTATGAGTCGATCGCCTATATGCGCACCCACAAGGACGAGACCGTCGCGATCACGAGCAAGATCACCGGATTCTCGGCCGCGGTCGAGGCGCGCGATTACGATCTGCTGATGCGGGGGTTCTCGACCGATGGCCGCTTCAAGCCCGCGGCGCTCGACCGGCTTCGCACCATCTTCACCGATCTCAAGGTCCTCGACAGCCCGCTCGATTTCTCGAAGCTCACCACCGAACAATACCTGCCAGCCATGACGGATAATCCCGGATGAAGGCCTCGCTTTTCTGCACGGCGCGCTACATGGGCCCGGCGCCGCATGATATCTGGCCCTTGGCCGCCGACACATTTTCCGGCGAGGTGGCGCAGCGCTCGATGGAGACGACGTTCGAGCAGTTCCGTTGCGCCGACGAGTTCGGTTTCGATTGGGTGACGACGGCGGAGCATCACTACTCGGCCTTTTCCTTGACGCCCAATCCGATGGTGATGGCAGGCGCGCTGACGCAAGTCGTGAAGCGCGCCAAGATCGCCGTGCTGGGCCCCACCATCCCCATCCTCAACCCGGTGCGCGTCGCCGAGGAATTCGCGATGCTCGACACCATGTCGGGCGGGCGTGTCGTCGCCGGCATGCTGCGCGGCACGCCCAACGAGTACGTGACCTACAACATCAACCCGTCGGAATCGCGCGAGCGCTTCGCCGAGGCGCTGCATCTGATCCGCCGCGCCTGGACCGAGCAGCAGCCCTTCGGCTGGCTCGGCCGCTACTACCAGTACCGCGCCATCGCGATCTGGCCGCGGCCGGTGCAGAAGCCGCACCCGCCCATCTACATGTCAGGCTCGAGCCCCGAGGCCGGCGAGTTCGCGGCCAAGAACCGCATCGGCATCGGCTTCGCCTTCACCACCGTACCGATGGCGAAAAAGGCGGTGCAGCATTACCGCGCCGTGGCGCACGGCGACGGCTGGGACCCGCCGCCGGACCAGGTGATCTATCGCGCCATGTTCCACGTGGCGGAGTCCGACGAGCAGGCCTTCGCCGATCTCTCGGCGCTGCCGCCGCGCGTGGCGCTCACGGATCAGAACGCCGCGATCTCGGAAGCGGTGAAGGATACAAGCTACTACGGCAGCCAGCTCCAGGAGCAATCGCAGCGCAACGCGCGGCGCGAGCTCTCGGATCGCATCGAGCTTGGCCAGGTGATCGTCGGCTCGCCCGAGACGGCGCTCAAGCAGGTACGGCGCATCCGCGACGAGCTTGGCGCCGGAATCCTCGATCTCGTCGTGGGGGCGCAGCTCGGCGACAAGACGCTGCGCTCGATCGAGCTGTTCGGCACCAAGGTGCTGCCGCGTATGCGCGAGCTGTGACGTGAGCGCGGAATTCCGCACGGTGGCCGGCGGGGGTAGCGGCATCGCCTATGCCGAGGCCGGAGCAGGCGAGGCGATCGTCGTCGTGGCGGCGAGCACAACGCCGGCACCGGCCCATCACCTACTTGCCAAGGACCGGCACGTATTCATCTTCGCTGATGACGGAGCCGCGCCCGAGTCATTGGCGGGCCGCATCGGTGCCGCCCTCGCCGCGCTTGGCGTTCGCCGCTTCGACCTCATCGGGCATGGCGCGGGCGCCGCCGCGGTATTGTGGCTCGCGCTTGCACGTCCGGCCGAGACCGGTGCTGTCGTGCTCGTGGGCCCGACCGCGCTTGCCGCGCGCGGCGGCGCACTCGAACAGCGGCTCGGCGAGCTGAAGCGGCCGGTGCTCGCGCTCTTCGGCACGAAGGGGGCCCACGCGCCCGACGAAGGCGACCGCTACCGCACGCTGCTGCCAGATTGCCACCTGATGTTCGCCTACGAATCCGGCAACGAGGTCGAGCGCGATCGGCCGGAAGCGCTTGCGTTCATCGTGCGCGAATTCTGCGAGCGGCGCGACCTCTTCCTCGTGAGCCGCGACAGCGGGCTCACCCTGCCATAGGCGAAACTTGGCCGCGCCCGCCCCCGTTCGCTTGCGGAGCGAACCATGAGCCAGGCGCGAACGACCGCGTTGCTCTTCTATGAGGATCCGCGCGACCTTCTCAACCACCTCGACGAAGTGGGCGTGCGTTAGCTCCTCCGCCCGGTCTGCCATGCGTGAGGCGCGGTGCTTCCCGCTTGAAGGCACCGTGGCGCGGCCTTCAAAATGGACCGCACACGCTTTCCAGGGAAAGAGCAGGACATGAAACTCTATTTCTCGCCCGGCGCATGCTCGCTGTCGCCGCACATCTCGCTTCGCGAGGCAGGGGTTCCGTTCGAATTGGCCCAGGTCGACCTGCGCAGCAAGGAGATCAAGACAGGCGGTAATTTCCGCGACGTCAATGCCAAGGGCATGGTGCCGGTGCTTGAGCTCGACAACGGCGACCGGCTGACCGAGGGACCGGCGATCGTGCAGTACGTGGCCGACCGCAATCCCGCCGCGGGCTTGGCACCCGCGGCCGGCACGATCGAGCGCTATCACCTGATGGAGTGGCTGAATTTCACGACGTCGGAGCTGCACAAGAATTTCACGCCGCTGTTCAAGCCGAACACGCCCGAGGACTACAAGAAGATCGCGCGCGACACGCTTGCAGAGCGCTATCAGTTTCTCGACGGCAAGCTCGCCGGCAAGCAGTACATCATGGGCGACCACTTCACCGTGGCCGACGCCTATCTTTTCACGATCACCAACTGGACGCGCATCCAGAAGATCGAGCTCACGCCCTGGCCCAACGTACAAGGCTACATGGAGCGGGTACGCGCACGGCCCAAAGTGCAGGAGGCGATGAAGGCCGAGGGCCTCATCAGGTAGGGCTCAGCCGACCCTCAAACCTTACGCCGTCATTGCGAGGAGCGAAGCGACGAAGCACTCCCCCGAGATTGCTTCGTTGCGCTCGCAATGACAGTCATTAGAACGTATTGCGACGGCGCGATCGCGCCCTAAAGCACGGCCTCGGCGATGACGCGCATTGCGGCGACGCTGGCGCCGCCGCCCAAAAGCATGGCGTGGACGTGGCCGCGCTTGCCCGCCTCCCTCCACGCTTCGAGGCGGTCGCGGATGCGCGCGGCAGGGCCCACGAGCGCGATCTCGTCCACAAGCCGATCGGGCACCGCGGCCACCGCCTCGTTCTTGCGGCCCGCGAGGTATGCGTCCTGGATCGCGGCGGCCGCTTCCTCGTAGCCCAGGCGCTTGGCGTATTCGTTGTAGAAATTCTTCTCGCGCGCGCCCATGCCGCCGATATAGAGCGCGAGGTTCTGCTTGATCGGCAGGCGCGCCCGTTCGAGATCGTCGTCCATCGATACCGGGACGAACGGACAGACGTCGTAGGTCGCAAGGCTTTTGCCGCCGCCCGCCTTGGCGAAGCCCGCCTCGAGATGTGGGGCAAACAACTCGAAGCGCTCGGGATTCATGTTGATCGGGAACATGCCGTCGGCGATCTCGGCCGAGTTGCGGATGCTCGCCGGCGTGATGGTGGCCGTATAGATCTTGAGGCGCGGATTGCCGTGCATGATGCTTTTGAGCGGCTTGCCCAGCCCGGTCGCATCGGGGCCGGCATAAGGAATCTGGTAATGCTCGCCTGTGTGCGTGAGCGGCTCGGCGCGCGCCAGGATCTTGCGGATGATCGCGATATATTCACGTGTGCGCAGCAGCGGCTTGCCGTAGGGCACGCCGTACCAACCTTCGACGACCTGGGGACCCGAAGGCCCGAGGCCGAGGATGAAGCGGCCGCCCGAAAGCGCGTCGAGGGTCATCGCCGCCATCGCCGTCGCCGTGGGCGTGCGCGCCGGCATCTGCATGATCGATGTGCCGACCTTGATCCGGCTCGTCTGCGCCATGATCCAGGCGGCCGGCGACACCGCATCCGAACCATAAGCCTCCGACGTCCACACGGAATCGAAGCCGAGCCGCTCGGCTTCGAGCACGCGGTCCAACGGCAGCCGCATCTCCGCGCCGGAATATCCCACGAGGAATCCGAGCTTCATGCTTACCTCGCGGCTTCAGGCGCCGACGACGCGGCGCAGCAGCGCCGCTGCGTCACGAGGCGCGCCGTCGCCGGTCCAGACGACATATTCGTCGGGCCGTACCAGCACGAGCCGCGCGCCATAGGCTTCGCGCCCGCCATCGAAGCTGTCGCGCACGATCGTGAGCGGCACGTTCTCCCGGCGCGCCGCGCTCGCGAATGCGGTAACCGGCGCATCGTCGGCGCCGAAGGCGAGCAAGCTAAAGTCCGAACCAAGCGCCTCGAACACATTTCCGCCCGACGACAGCTTTTGCGGCGCGAGATGATGGCCCGCGCGCGCGGCCCAGGAATGGATGCCGTGCGCCGTGCATTTGCCGCCCGGCGGGCCGCTCACGACGGACGAACCCTCGTAATTGGGCTCGTAAGATTGCAGCGAGCCCGCCATTGCCTTCGGCCGCTCGGCCCAGGCACGCTCGAATTCGGCGCGGTCGCGCGCGGGACTGTAACGGTCGAGGAATTTCTGGTCGGTCCTGATGCGCGCGGCGATGAAATCCTCGCCGGTCTCGTGGAAGATCGGGCGCCGCTCCTCGCTATAGGATTGGAGGAGTGCATCGGTGCCCCAGCCGGCAAGCTTGGCGGCGAGCTTCCAGCCGAGATTGGTCACGTCCTCAAGCCCGCTATTGAGGCCGAAGCCGCCATAGGGCGGATGGCTGTGCGCGGCGTCGCCGGCGATGAAGACGCGTCCCACTTGGTATTTGTCGGCGACCGAAACGCGCAGGTCCCAAAAGCCGACATGGTCGAACTCGGCCGCAAAGGGAAATCCCGCGGCGCGATGGACAAGCGCGGTGAAATCGAAATTGTCGCGCGTCGTTCCTGCCGGCACGGGCGCGTGGAAGAACCAGCTCTCGCCGACGACGATGCGGCCGAAGAATTGCCAGAAGCCCTTGTGGTCGGGGTGAAGCGCGTTGTAGGTCGAGCGCTCGGGAAAGCGCTTCAAGCCTTCGTGCAGCTCGCGCGAGCGGAGCACCGCCAACACCATGAGCTGGTCGAAGTCGGCGCCGCTCCGCTCGATGCCGATCTGGTCGCGCACGCTCGAATGCGCGCCGTCACAGCCGACGGCATAATCGCCCTCGAGCACCATGCGGCCCGTCCCGCCCTCCTCGGCGATGCTGACGCGGACGCCGTTGTCGTCCTGCGTCACGCTTCCTGCCGCCCAGCCGTAGAACGCCGCGACGCCAGGCAGGTTCGCCATCTTGGCACGCAGCACCTTTTCCGTGAGGTACTGCGGCAAGCGCTCGACATCCTGATAGTAATATTCGCGGATGAGCTCGCGCTGCGGTGGCGCGTACCAATAATCGCTCATGAGATTGCCATAGGCGACGATGCCGCTGATGGGAAAGGGCCGCGGCAGCAGGCGCTCGGCCCGCAGCTCGTCGACGCAGCCCCAGCGCCAGAAATGCTCGAGCGTGCGCGGCGAAAGGTTCTGGCCCTTCGGAATGTTCTGCAGGCCGCGGCGGCGTTCGATCAGCGCGCACGAGATGCCGCGCAAGCCCAATTCGACCGCGAGCCCAACCCCGACCGGGCCGCCGCCAATGATGATGACCTGATGCCGTCTCTCCAAGACTCATCCCTTGGCGCGATCGATCCGCAGCCGCAGCGTATGGATTTCGTACGGGCGAAAGTCTAGCCGAACCGCATTCCCCGCGAGCGGCAGCGCCTCCTCGCCCTCCTCCATGAGATTGGTCAGCGCGGCCGCCGCCAGTTCGAAGCCGCAGCGCAGCTCGGCCGCGGTCGCACGCCCCGCCGCTTCGTAGAGGCGTAGGACGATGCCCTGTCCGTCTTCCGCCTCTTTCACTGTCTCGATGACAATGTTTTCCACGGAAAGCTCAAACCAGGAGGCACGCGGCGGCAGGCCCGCGCCGTGCGGGGGTCCGAGTACGCGCAGCGGCATGTTGAGCTCGTAGGCCGCGCGCACAACGCCGCCCGCCACGTGATCGCCCGCGTGCGGATAGAGCGCATAGGTGAAAAGATGCGCGGCACGGTCCGCTGTCGGATCGGGCGCTTGCGGGCTCCGCAGCAGGTTGAGGTCGAGGATGTTGTCCTGCACCCGATGACCGTACTTGCAATTATCAAGCAGCGCCACGCCATAGGTCGCGGCCGAGATATCGACCCATTTCTGGGCGCAGATCTCAAACTTCGCACGGTCGGCGGGCGTGTCGGCATGGGTCGGGCGGCGGATCGAACCGAATTGGATGCCGCAGGTCGCCTCGCGCGCGGCGACCGCGACGGGAAAGCTCGTGCGCAGCATGCGGCCACGCTCGCGCCAGTCGACGCGCGTCACGAAATCGACGCGGCGGCTCTCGGCGCACAGCACCACGTCCTGCTCGAGCGTCGAGTCCTGGTACCGGTAGCGCGTGCGCAGAATGCCGCGCGGACCATCGACGACGGGCTCGGCGCTTTCGAGCACGAAGCGCTCGGGCGCGCGCTCGCGATAATCCATTGGGATGTCCCACGCATCGCCGCTGTCGGCGTAGACGGCGAGCACGTTGCCAACAGCACTAGGGGCGAGCACCTCGCGCTCGTTCTCCTTGTCGTAGATGCGCACGAGCGAACCGTCAGCCGCGAATTCGAGGCGCAGCAGATCATTCTCGAGCAGGTCGGGCGCCACCATTAGCGCTTCACACGACTCCGCCGCGGCGGCATCGATTATGGCATAGCCCATCGCCGGCGCGCGCGCGCGCCCCCAGCCCGCGCCGAGCCGCAGCCATTCGCGGCGCGGCCAAGAGAGACTATTCAGCACTGCGGCGGGGCGCGCTGCATCACCAGCGCCGATCGCGGCGAGGAGCGATGCGTCCACCGCCGCCGTCAGCGCCGCGACCTCGGCCGCGAGCGCCTCGTAGCGCACGAGCGATTCATCATAGACACGCGCGATCGATGAGCCGGGCAGGATGTCGTGGAACTGATAAAGCAGCACCTCCTTCCATATCTCTTCGAGCCGCGCGCGCGGATAGGCGTGGCCCGTGAGCGCTGCCGCTATCGCGGCCGCGAATTCGAGCTCGCGCAGCGCAAGCTCGAGCGCGCGGTTCATACGCTTGCTGCGACCTTGCGTCGTGTAGGTGCCCTGGTGCCGCTCGAGATAAAGCTCGCCGCGCCAGACCGGATAGCGCGCCGCGTCGTTGCGGATTTGGCGGAAAAAAGCGTCCGATCTCTCCTGCACCACCGGCGCGAGACCATCGAGATCGCGCTCGCGCGCCAGGAATTCGAGATGGTCTTCGCTAGGCCCGCCGCCACCGTCGCCGATCCCGAACAGGAGCAGCACGCGGTCCGATACAGCCCGCTCGGCAAAATTCGTTGCCGCCTTGTAGACGGCGCGGGGCGCTGCCGAGCTGTTGTAAGTATCCTCAGGCGGAAAATGCGCGAGCACGCGCGAGCCGTCGATCCCTTCCCACCAGAAGGTGTGATGCGGAAAGCGCGTCACCCAGTTCCAGGACAACTTCTGCGTCATGAAGAATTCGACGCCGCTTTTCACGAGGAGCTGAGGCACGGCGCCGCTGCATCCGAACACGTCGGGCTCCCAAAGGCAGGTCGGCGACGCACCGAACTCTTCGCGGAAGAAGCGCGTGCCGTAGACGATCTGGCGCACGAGGGCTTCGCCGCCGGCGAGGTTGAGGTCCGATTCGACCCACATCGCGCCCTGCGGCTCCCACCGCCCCTCGGCGACGCGCGCCTTGATGCGGCCATAGAGCGCAGGATGCTGCCGCTTGATCCAGTCATATTGCTGCGGCTGGCTCGCGCCGAAGACGTAGTCGGGATAGCGCTCCATCAGCGCCAGCGCGGTGGCGAAGGTGCGCGCGGTCTTGCGCATGGTCTCGCGGATGGGCCAGAGCCAGGCGAGATCGATATGCGCGTGGCCGACCGCGCTCACGGCGAGATTGCCGCCACCGCGTTTTTGCAAGGCCGGCGCAAGAAGCGCGCGCGCCTGCTCCGCCTCCGTCTCCGTGAAATTGTTCAGAACGCCACATGCGTCCGCAAGTGCCGCCCGGATTTCGCCAGCACGTGCGCCTTCGGCCGGCAGCAGCGGCAGAAGATCGTTGAGGACGGCGAAGTCATGCGCAAGCGCCGCGAGCGCGGGATTGCGCGCGGCGATCGCCGCGAGCGCCAGCGTGCCGTTCTCCTGGCGCTTGCCGAAGAGGTCGTTGGCGCCGGCATCGGCCCAGAGCTCGACCGGCTCGCCGCCGCGGGCCGCAGCGAGGATCGGCACGACGCGCTTGGCCGGATCGCCCAGCTCGCGCGTGAAGACAGAGCTGCCGTTGGTGAGGCCCAGGACAGGATTACCAGCATCATCGACGACGCAGGCCTCGCCGTTCACGTCGATGAGGAGAACGATTTCGCGCCCCGCGGCGCTTTGCGGAACCGTGCCGCGGAAGCGGAACCAGGCGCAATCGAAGGGCTCGTCGCTCCAGCGCTGGCCGGGGCGAAGATCGATGCGGCGGCCCGTCTCGCGCGCCGCAAACGGCACGGGCTCTTGCGTGACCCACGCCGTGACCTCGAGCTCGGCGAGCGGCACATGGATTGCGGCGCGGATCGCCGCTTCGAACTCGGCCGGTGTCTTCGCGCGGGATCGGCTCGCCATGGACCGCGCCACGATAAGCCGCGCGCGCCGGGCGTGCCAGCCCGACCATCAAGAGGACGGTACGACTTATCAACATCGTGCTCTAAGATCGTTTTCTCTACCCGCCCGGCGAGCCCTTCGCTCCGATCCCCGATCTCCAGGAGACAGTTAACGATGAAGGTCTTCGTGTTCGACCTTATGGCCTATGGCCGGCAGTTCGATGAGTTCAAGGCTCGCCGCTACATTCCGTACCCGCTGCCGCCGCGGCATTTCGACCCTGAGGTCGGCGCACGCACCTTCGAGGAGCATCTCGAGGCGTGGGAGGAAATGGACCGGCTCGGCTTCGACGGCGTCGGCCTCAACGAGCATCACACGACCGTGCACGGCCTCATGAATTCGCCGAACATGATGGCCGCGGCCGCGGCACAGCGTACGAAGAGGCTCAAATTCCTGATCCTCGGCAATCTGTTGCCGATGCACAACCCGCTCCGCATCGCCGAGGAGCTGGCCATGGCGGACCTCATGTCGCGCGGCCGCATCCTCTCGGGCTTCGCGCGCGGCGCACCGCGCGAGTACGGAGTCTTCAACATAGCGCCCGCGGAATCCCGCGCGCGCTTCGAGGACGCCTACGAGATCATCATCAAGGCCTGGACCGAGGAAGTGTTTTCGCACGAGGGCAAATTCTGGCAGTTCAAGGATATCGCGATCTGGCCGCGTCCTTATCAGCAGCCGCACCCGCCGGTGTGGGTTCCCTTCACCGGCAGCCAGGAGACCATCGAATGGGCGGGCAAGCATAATCTCAGCGCCGTCATCACCGACGTGACGCCGGGCTTGACCGAGGACGTCGTCGGGCATTTCGCAAAATCCCTGGCTGGCGCCGGCCATCGCATCACGCCCGATCATCTCTGCGTCGTGGCCGATACGTTCGTCGCCGACAGCAAGAAGACGGCGATCGCGGAATATTCGCCGTCATATCTCTATTTCACACAGACCCTGTGGCATCACGGCACCATCACCGAGGCCGGCAAGAATGTCGAACTGGGCCCGGGCTATGCCGCGACCTCGTCACACAATTACGTCCGGCCGGAGAACCGCACCGTCGGCGGGCTCGATCGCAGCAAGATCCGCATGATGGAGCTCAAGGACGTCGAGGCGCGGGTGGAATCGGGCAAGCTGATGTTCGGCTCGGCGAAAGAGGTGACGGACCGCCTCATCGCATTGGCCGAGCGGACCGGTGCCGGTTCCATCCTCATCAATGTGAACAACGGCGCCATGCCGCATCGCCAGTATCTGGAGCAGCTTCGCCGCTTCGGCCGCGAAGTCCTGCCGGCGCTGCAGGCGCACGCCGTGACGCGCGTGCCGGCGGCGGAACGGGCGACGGCGGCCTGACCGAAGTCTAGAAATAGCGCGCGAGCTTGACGAGGAAGCTCGCCGCCTGCGGCAGGCTGCCGAAGTCGCTGTGGCGCGTGCCGAGGTCGGTGGCCGCGATGGCGCCGACGGTCCACAGGTTCGAAAGGTAGTAGTCGGCTTCGAGCTGAGCGAACTGCGATCCGTCGAAGAGGTCGACATTGATGAAGCCCTGCAGCTCAAGCTTCGGCACGAAGGCATCGACCCAATCGAAGCGCAAAAACGCGCCCTGACGGCTGACCGGCTGGCCAATGTCGAGCGCATAGGCGCGGATGTACCAGAGCTGGGGATCGACGCCCGGGATCGCCTGAAGTCGTTCGCCTTGCGTGAACCATGTGCGCCAGTCCGCATGCGTGAAGGCGTCGCCGGCATAATGATATTCGAAATTGAAGGTGACGTTCAACTCGGTCGCGTAGGAAAAGCCGATCGTCGCATCGTTGCGAAAGGATTTCCGCCCGCTGTCCGGCAGCACGGCGGGCGCGGCCTCGGGGATGGTGCCGGTGGCGCGGCCATAGCCCAACGCCTGGTCGACGAGGCTCGTCTCCTCGCCGCCGGCCCACTCGGCGTAAGCCACGATCTTCTGGCCGATCCCGCGCGTGAGATTTGCGCCGAAGCGCGTGTTCGCGCCCTCGCGATAGAGCAGCAGCTCCGGCGCGATGTCGGCGCCGAAATCGAAGCTCCCTTTGAGCAAGAGGCGCGGATGCGCGTTGGTACGGCCGAAGGTCGGATCGAAGCTCGGCAGATTCGCGTAACTGAACACGGGGCTTTCGTGCTCGAACTGGGGTGCGAACGCGGCGATGACGGAGGCGCGCTCGCCAACATAGCTCGCGCGCACCATCGCAGTGCCGAGCCGGTCCTCGCGCAGCACGGCCGGGTCCTGCGAAATGGGCTCGACGACGGCGTGGGTCTTGAAAAAATCGGTCGGGTTATAGCCGGCGGCGACGCCGCTCTTGAGGTTGATGCGGCCGGCATCGAGGAACAGGCCGTCCGCCGGTGTCCAGGTGAAATAACCCTCGCGGAAATCGTGGCGGATGTTCTCATGCGTCGGGATGTCGATACGGTCCGACGCACGCAAATTGAGGCGCCCGCTGTAATCGGCGCTGAGCCCATCGCCGAGCTTCCATTGCTCGCGCGCGTCGAAGAAGAGCCGCTCCTCCCAATCCTGCGGCGGCGGCGGTGGCGCGGGCACGAGAAGAGGGCTGCGGATGACGTTGATGTTGGCCGTGTCCTCGAGATAAAGGCGGCCGCTGCCGGCGCCTGCCGTTGGGGCAGACGGAGGTGCGGGGGTGCCCGCGGCGCCCGGCTGGGCCGCTTCGGGGATGAGGTTCAGGTCGCTGTTCTCGTCGGCCCGCGCGCCGGCCGCCGCAAGTACCACCGCCAAGGCAAGGGGCGCGGCGCCGCGCATCACTCGGCCGGAATCCGCGGCAGGTAATCGCGGTGGAACCATGCCTCGGGAATGTCCTGATAGCGGCTGTCGCCGAACTTGACCGTCGTGACAAGCGAGCTGTCGACCGCGTCGATGATGATGGCCTCGCTCGGGCGGAGGCTATCGAGCCGTTGCTCAAAATTGCGGTAGTAGAGAATCTTCAAAAGCCGCCCACTGTCGGAATAGGCCTTGAGCTTGATCGGATAGAACGTTCCCTGCTCGACCCACGCTTCGACCCGGCTATAGGTCGCCTGGTCGTTCGCGGCCTTCATGTCGAGATGCCATGTGGTGCGGTTTTGGCGCGCGGCATCCTCGATCGTCTCGGTGCCGACGAGCGCAGCCGTGTAGTCGATCGCGAAATTGACCGTGAGAATGTCGCCGATCGCCGCCTGACCGATCAGGCGTTGCTGCGGTGAGATGCGCACCGAGGCCTTCGACGACGGGTCGTAGAACCACAAGACATGCCCGTCGAGCAATACCATCTTCCCCTCGTCGCGCGGCGGCGCGACATAATGGACGACGTTGCGGAACTGGTGCGTCGCCGGGTCCTCCTTCGAATAGACGACGAGCGAGTCGTCGGCGCGCGGCTTGCCGGAGACGTACTCGGTCAGGAGGTCGGTCGTGCGGAAGGGCTTGCCGGGATTGCGCACGGCATCGGCCTTCGCGACGATCTCCTGCGGTGTCTGCGCGTGCGCGGATGCTGTGGCGAGCGCGAGGCAGAGGACGAGAATCGCTTGTCTCATGGCGATGCTCCTCAGACGTGGCGCAACGCGTCGACTACCGGCAGCCGCGCCGCACGGTTCGCGGGGAAGAGCGCGGCCAGCGTCGCCACAAGCACGAGCACGAACCAGGTGCCGAGGATCAACACCGGCCGACCCCAGAGCGCGACGCGAAGCGGAACGGAATTGGCGTTGCCCGGCGGAACCCAGGTCAGGCCCGCATGATTGATGAGGATCGCGGCCGCGAGCGCCAGCACAATTCCGGCCGTGGCGCCCAACGCACCAAGGATTAGCCCCTCGGCCACGAACTGGCGCCGGATGACGCCGCGGCGCAGGCCGAGCGCGCGGATGGTGCCGATCTCGTTGGTGCGCTCCATCACGTTCATGGTCATGGTGTTGACGACGGCGAAGAGCACAATCACGCCCATGACGAGGGCGATGAAGAGAAAGATCGCGCCGAAGAGGCGCACGACCTGGCCGTAGAAGGGATTGATCTCGCCGAAATCGCGCACCTCGAGCGGAAGCTTTTTCGCCGCGATCAGTCCTTCGAGCCGGGCACGCGCCGCGCGCAGATCCTCGCTGCGATGGAGCTGCAGAACGATGCCCGTGACCTTGTGCTCGCCGCGGCCATAGACGAGCTGCTGCGCCAGGGCCAGATGCATGGCGACGTAATTGTCGTCGAGTTCCTTCACGCCTTGCGGCTCGGCGCCGCTTACCGAGAGACGCACGATGTTGGGGGCGCCTTGCGCGGTGGCGGCGAGCAGATCGATCTCCGGCATGCCGTCCGCCTGGGTGGTGTCGCCTTTCTCCCGCGCGGCGAGGTCGGCAATTTCGGCGCTCACCGGCCCTTCCGCCTCATCGGTGCTCGCAGGCGGCGCCGGGCAATCCGTCAGCTTCAACTCGGCGCAGAGGCCCAGGATGCGGGCGAGCCCGCCGCCGACGAGGCCCCGCGTTTCGTCGTTATCGGCGAGGCGGTGGTCGGGCGTGTAAGGCGCGGCGGTGCCGTATTCGTTCCATTCGCGCATGCGGTCGCGGTCGGACGGCACGAGGCCCGTGCCGAGGAAAGTCTTGGCGGCGTCATTGGTGCCGCTGAAATTGCCGGCGATCCCGACAAGCGACTGCGTCGGCGTGATAACGTTGATCATCGGCCCGAGCACCGGGTCATTGCCGATGAGCGCCATCACATCGCGATAGTGATCGATGCCATAGCCTGCGGGGTTGCCGGCGCCGAAGAGGAAATACCCGGCGCGGAAGACCGTGAGATGGCCGATGCGCTCTACGTTCGCGGTTTCGATCTGGGTGAAGATGGCGCCAGCGAAGCCGCCGAAGAGCAGCATCGCGAGCGCGCCGGCGGCGACGGCCGAGCCCGTCATGCCCGAGCGGCGGCGATTGCGCAGGATATTGCGGAACGCGATCTTGAGGAGGCTGCTCATGCGCGGCTCCTGATCTCGTGGCCGACGAGCCCGCCATCGCGGATCGTGAAGGTCTCGTCAGAATGGGACATGAGCTGCGGATCATGCGTCGAGAAGATGAAGCTCGTGCGCGACTCCATCTGGATGCTGCGCATGAGGTCGATGATCGCGGCGCCGGTCTCGGTATCGAGATTGGCGGTGGGCTCGTCGGCGAGAACGATCTGCGGGCCTTTGACGAGGGCGCGGGCGATGGCGACGCGCTGCTTCTGTCCGCCCGAGAGCTCGTTCGGACGCTGGCGCGCCTGCGTTGCAAGCCCGACCGCCTCGAGGAGGGCGAGCGTCCTCTTCCTCCGCTCGGCCGCCGCCATGCCGACCATGAGAAGTGGATACTCGACGTTCTCAAAGGCCGAGAGCACCGGCACGAGGTTGAAGCTCTGGAAGATGAAGCCGATGTTGCGGGCGCGGAAATCGGAGAGGGCGTTGTCGCTCAGCGTACCGGTGTCGGCGCCACCGATCTCGACTTGGCCGCTCGTCGGCGCGTCGATGCAGCCGATGAGGTTCAGAAGCGTCGTCTTGCCGCTCCCCGAGGGCCCTACGACCATCGTGAAGCGGTTGGGCGCGATCTCAAGGCTCACATCCTTGATCGCGGCGACATCGATCGAACCGGCGTGATAGGTCTTGGCGACATGGCGCAGGCGGACGACGGGGCCGTCCATCGCTTCCTCCTCGACATTCTGGGTACGATGTCGTACCATCGTGTCAATCCTACGGTACGGAGCGGTACCAGTGCAAGCGAAAAAACGGGCGGGACGGAAGAAGCCGCCCGCGGCCCCGCCCCCGGGCGACCTGTCGCCCCGCGCGCGCATCCTTTACGCGGCGTTCGAGTCCTTTATGGAGGTCGGCTACGCCAAGACGAGCATGCTGGCGATCGCGACCCGCGCGCGCGTGTCGAAGCGCGACCTCTATGCCAATTTCGCCGACAAGGGCGCGATCCTCGCGGCCTGCATCGAGGGCCGCGCGCGCGATATGAGGGCGCCGCTCGAGCTGCCCCCGCCGCAAACTGAAGCGGCGCTCGCGGCAACCCTCGAGCGCTTCGGCAAGAGCTCGCTTGGCATGGGCACGCTCGCGACTTCGGTCGCCGCCTTCCGCCTCGCGATCGCCGAGCCCGACACCGACGCCGCCGCGGTGCTCGACCGGTCCGCGCGGGTGTCGAACCGCGCGGTTCTCGACGAATTCTTCGCCAGCGCGCAGAAAAACGGGCTGCTCGGGCCGGGCGACCCGCGGGTCATGGCGGGCCGGTTCCTGACGCTCCTCTGGGGCGACGTGATGATGCGGCTCCTCCTCCGTATCGCCCCCGCGCCCGACGAGCGCGAGATCGAGCGCCGCGCACGCGAGGCGACACGGATCCTTCTCGCCCTCCATGGCCCGGGCGCGGGCGCGAGCGTCGCAGCCCCCGATGGACAGCCGCCCCGGACCCCGCGATGATACGCTTCAAGAACGAGGCCTAAGAAAAGGAGGGTGGCATGATCGAGCTCTATTTCTGGACCACGGACAACGGCCGCAAGGCGCTCCAGGCGGCGGAGGAATCAGGACTTCCCTATCAGCGCCGTCCGGTCAATCTGCAGAAGCGCGAGAATTTCGAGCCGGAATTCATGAAGATCAGCCCGGGCCACAAGATCCCGGCGCTTGTCGATGACCAGGGGCCTGGCGGCGAGCGCGTCTCGCTCTGTGAATCGGGGGCGATCCTCAAATACCTCGCCGAGAAGGCGGGCAACGGGCTCTACCCGACGGACCCGCGCCAGCGCGTCAAGGTCGACCAGTGGTTCTTCTACGGCAGCTCGACCTTCACGCCGTGGTCGCAGCAATATGGGCTTTTCATGCACCGCTTCGGCCAGGACATACCGCCGGCGAAGAAATATTACGGCGACCTGATGAACGACATGTTCGGCATTCTCGACAAGCAGCTCGCGTCGCACGAATACCTTGCCGACAAATATTCGATCGCCGACATCTCCTGCTATCCCGACGTCCACATCCACGGCGCCGAGGGCGCAGTCCCGCTGGCCAATTTTGCGAACCTGAAGCGCTGGCACGACGCCATCACGGCGCGGCCGGCGGTGCAGAAAGCCTGGGCACCGATCTGAGGGCGGTCATTACGAGCGGAGCGAAGCAATCTCAGCGAGATTGCTTCGTCGCTTCGCTCCTCGCAACGACTACGGCGTTGAGCCCTACTTGCGCTCCTCGCGCAAGAGGTCGAGTCGGCGCATCACGTCGCGATCGGTCGACTGGAAGATCGTGGCGTTGGCGCTTTCCGCCGTGTGCGTGATCCAGCTCCAGTGCGGCAGGGTGAAGAGATCGTTCTCCGACCATTCGATGGTGCGCTCTCCGATCGTGCTGCGCCCCGTGCCCTCGACGACGAAGCACACCGCGTTCGACGTCGAGCGGTAGGGCCGCGTCGGCTGGCCGCCGCTCAAGCCGAGAAGGTAGCAGTCGAGGCGCGACAGCACCGCACCACCCGTCGCCGGGTTGACGTAGCGCAACAGGCGTGAGCCGTCCTCCGCGGCGGGGCTCGCCGCAAGCGCCTCGCGCGCCTGGCGCCACGGATAGCGGAAGAGCGGCGAGTAGGCGGTCGTGATCTGCTCCGCCGGGACGAGTCCCGGCGCGGTGAAGGCGGCGTCGGCCGGGAGCTTGGGCACGTTCTTCGCCGGGCCCGGCTCGAAGAAGCTCGCATCCATGTCCATGACGAGCGGCACATCGAGCGAATCGAGCCAGATGACGCGCCTTGTGCCGGTGTGCTCGTGTTCGTGCCAAGTCCAGGCGGGCGTCAGGATGAGATCGCCGCGCACCATGTCGCAGCGCTTGCCATCAACGATGGTGGCGGCACCCTCGCCCTCGACGACAAAGCGCAGCGCGTCCATCGAATGGCGGTGCGGCCGCGCGCGCTCGCCCGGCATCAGGATCTGGAGGCCCGCGTTGAGGTTGGTCGTGGCGCGGAAATAATCGTCGCGCCCATAGGCGGGATTCGCGAGCGAGAGGACGCGGCGCTCGGCCTGTTCCATGCCGACTTCGGCGATCGCGCGGTCCATCAGCGGACCGAGCACGCGCCAGGGCCAGTGGAAGGCGGGCTCGGGCGCAGGCTGCAGCCCGCCTGCGCCGCCGAACATCTCCCACAAGGCTACGACATGCGCCTCCTCGATCGCGGCGTGGAAATCGTTGGCGCCTGCACGGACGCTGGGCGATGTGCTCACCGGAGTCCTCCTTCAGAGAAGGGTCGGACTCTGCCGGGCGCGCGCGTCGGCCGCAAGGCCCCGCCCGCACCGCGTGATATAAGCGCCAGATGAGACGGGCGTGGGATTGGCGGACATGGCTCGCCGGGGCGACGTTGCTTGGCGCGGCCGCTCGCGCCGCCGAGGCCGGGGCGCCTTTCCGCACCGATGACCCCGTGCCGGACGATTACCAGCACGGGGAAGTCTACTTCTTCTCGACGGCGACGCATGTCGATGGCGACACGTCCGGTACCCTTCCGGGGATCGATCTCAATTACGGCGTGCTGCCGGACATGCAGCTCCACGCGATCGCGCCGCTCGCGTTCGACGCGCCGAGCGGCAACGGCAAGAGCTTCGGCGCGGGCGACACCGAGCTCGGCATCAAGTACCGCTTCATGCACGAGGACGAGAGCGGCTGGCGGCCGCAGATCGCGATCTTTCCGACCGTCGAGCTGCCGACCGGGAGCAAGACGCGCGGACTTGGCACGGGCTCTGCGCAGTTCTTCCTGCCGGTTTGGATACAGAAGACCTTCGGCGCGTGGACGACCTATGGCGGCGGGGGGTACTGGCACAATCCCGGCGCCGGCAACAAGGACTATTGGTTCACGGGTTGGCTCGTGCAGCGCCAGGTGACGGACGCGCTCGCCGTGGGCGCCGAGCTCTTCCACCAGACCGCGGATACGGTGGGCGGCAGCGAGAGCACCGGCTTCAACATCGGCGCGATCTACGACTTCTCCGAGAACTACAATCTCCTCGTGTCGGCCGGACGCGGGCTGGAGAACGCAGCGAAGACCAACGCGTTCTCCTATTACGCGGCCTTCCAGTGGACGTTTTGAATGGCGCCCCGGTTGCCTCAGGCTCGCTCGGCTTCCGCTAGCTCTGCGCGGCCTGCTCCGTCTCGCCCTCGCCGGGCTTGGCACCCGCGGTGGCGAGGTCTTCGGCCATGCCGCGCGTGCGCTGTGTCGCCTCGAACATGCGGTCGCCGGTGCGGCTCATGCATTTGAGCGCGAGCACGCCGAGATCGCCGAAATCCGACACGACGCGCTGGATCGAGCCCGAGAGCCAGTGCTGCTGGGCAAGGAAAACGGAGCCGGGATCAGGATTACGATTAACCTCGTCGAGCATGCGCCGTGCCTCTTCGATCGCTTCGCGCCGGCGGCGTACCCACGAGCGCGTGCATTGGTCGATTTCGGCGAGAAACGTTTCCTGCGCTTCGATCCAGGCTTCGGCGCCGTTGGCAAGCGCCTGGGCCGGAGCGGCGGCAGCCGCCTCGATAACGGCTTTCCTCTTCATTGCTGTTGCCATGGGAGTCTCCCGATAGGGTTGGCTCACGCTACCGCGAACGGGGACGCGGGTAACTGCGCGAATCGTTGAAAAAGCGGGTCCCATAATTGACTCAGGCGACGGTCGAAGAATGCCGTCATACCTCCCCGAACATCCTCCATGTTGTAGTCCCGCCGCGGCGCGGCAGTTCCGCCGCGGCCCGAAGGTCATTCTCCGAGAATGTCGATCAATCGTCTCGAAGGCAGCATCTTCACCATCCTCGTGCTTTCTGTCGGCGATCCGCACGATCCGGCGCTCGAGACGGCACTCGCCGACCAGATCGGCCGCAACCCCGACTTCTTCGCGGGCGCACCCGTGGTGCTCGATCTCGCCGCCTGCCTTGCCTGCACCGACGCCGAAGACTTCGCCGCGTTGAAACTACTCCTGCGCCGCCACGGCCTCACCGCCGTCGGGGTGCAGAATGCGAGCGCGCTGCAAAAGCGGGCCATCGAAGCGGCGGAGTTGGCGCTTTTCCCGGCCACAACCGGCCGGCGCGAGGCTGCCCGCGCCGAGGCGGCGAAGCCGCGCGCGGTGCGCACGCGGCTTGTGACGCAACCGGTGCGGTCGGGTACGCAAATCTACGCCAAGGGCGGCGACCTCGTCGTGGCGGCGCCAGTGAGCGCCGGGGCCGAGCTCATCGCCGACGGCAATGTCCATGTCTATGGCCCGCTGCGCGGACGCGCGATCGCGGGCGCGGTCGGCGACCGCACGGCGCGCATCTTCGTGCAGCATCTCGAGGCCGAGCTTCTCGCGATCGCCGGACGCTACATGGTCAGCGAGGCGATCGCGCAGCACTTGCTAAAGCAGCCGGCGCAAGTCGCGCTGGTCGAGGATTCCCTGCGCATCATGCCGGGATTTTGAAGGAGAGGAGCGGTGTCGAAGGTAATCGTAGTGACGTCCGGCAAGGGCGGCGTCGGCAAGACGACGACCGCGGCCGCGCTTGGGACCGGGCTCGCGCTGCGCGGCCACAAGACCGTGGTGATCGATTTCGACGTTGGACTGCGCAACCTCGATCTGGTGATGGGCTGCGAGCGTCGCGTGGTGTTCGATTTCATCAATGTCATCAACGGCGACGCGAAGTTGAACCAGGCGCTGATCCGCGACAAGCGCATCGACAAGCTCTCGATCTTCCCGACTTCGCAGACGCGCGACAAGGACGCCCTGAAGCGCGAGGGCGTCAACCGCGTCATGGACGAGCTGCGCGCCGAGTTCGAGTACATCCTCTGTGACAGCCCGGCCGGGATCGAGCATGGCGCGCTGTCGGCGCTCTACCATGCGGACCATGCCATCATCGTCACCAATCCCGAGGTTTCCTCGGTGCGCGACAGCGACCGCATCATCGGCATCCTGGCGTCGAAGTCGCGCCGCGCCGAGCGCAAGGAGGCGCCAGTGATGGAGCATCTCCTTCTCACGCGCTATTCGCCCGAGCGCGTGCGGCGCGGCGAAATGCTGTCGCTCGACGACGTGAAGGAGATCCTGGCCGTGCCGATCCTGGGTATCATTCCGGAATCGGAGTCGGTGTTGAAAGCGTCCAACACCGGAACGCCGGTGATCCTCGATCCGACGAGCCCGGCCGGCCGCGCCTATGACGACGCGGTCGCGCGCTTTCTCGGCGAGCAGCGTGAGCTGCGCTTCGAGAAGGAAGAACGCCGCAACCTGTTCCGTATGTTGTTTGGCAGGGCGTGATGAGGCTCCTCGAATATATCCTGCCGCAGCGACCGCGAACGGCCTCGGTCGCGAAGGAACGGCTTATGCTCGTCCTCGCGCACGAACACGCCGGCTCCGAGGGCTCGGAATTCCTTCCCGCGCTGCGCAATGATCTCATCGCGATCGTGCGGAAGTACGTCGCCGCCAAGGACGATGCGATCGAGGTAAAGCTCGGCCATCAGGGCAAGGCGGCCGTGCTCGAGATCAGCATCGAGCTGCCGGGAAAAAGCGGCCGGCGCGCGCACGCCAACTGAAGCGGCTTAGTGGATCGGGCCGTCCGGCAGGATCGACTGACGGCCCAATTGCGGCCACGCGGCGGGGGCGCTCGATTTCTCCGCCGCCTCGCGAGCCGGGAGAGACGCGTCCCATTGCGCGCCGATAAAGCGCCGGCCGTTGACGCCGTCGGACGCGCGCGAGGCGAGCCACAGGAGTGGCTTCACCATCACATCGGGCGGAATGAGCTTCGCCTGACCGGCGCCGTAACCGCGCGTCATCCGCGTGATCGCGGCGCCGCCCGGCACCAGCACGTTGGCGCTGACGCCCGAGCCTTCGAGCTCGTCGGCCAAAGCCGCGACCAAGCATTCGTGCGCCGCCTTGCTCGCGCCATAGGGCATCATGCCCTTGCGGTACATCGTGTCGAGGCTCGTCGTGACGCCGATGATGCGGCCCCATTTGCGCTTCAGCATCGGCTCGAGCGCGGCGCGCGCGACGAGGAACGGCCCGATCGAGTTGACCTCGAGGATTCGGCGGTAATCGGCGGGCGCGATATCGCGGATGCTCGGCGCGGTCTTGACGTTGCCGGGATCGACCGTCGAGAGGTTGAGCCCCGCATTGTTGACGAGCACGTCGACATGGCCGAAGCGCTCGATCGTCTCGGCGACGATGCGGCGGCCCTCGTCCTCGCGCGTCACATCGGCGGGAAGGGGCAGCAGGCGCTGGCGCTCGGCGCCGGCCGCGGCGTTCAACTCGTCGAGCGCGGGCGGATCGATATCGACGCCTGTGACCTGCGCACCCGCCTGCAGCAGGCCAAGGGCCATGGTGCGGCCGAGTCCGCGGCCCGCGCCGGTGATGATCGCGACGCAATCGCGATGAGTGTCTGCCATGGGTGCCTCCCGTTGCGGGCGAGCATGGCGGCCGCACGGCCCGTTCTCAAGACCGCGCATTGACGCCTATAATCCCCCTATGAAGCCCCTGCGCCTTGTTTCCGCCGCGCTTGGCCTGGTGGCGGCGGCGGTCCCCGCCTACGCCGCCCTCAAGGCGGGCGACCAAGCGCCGCCCTTCACGACCGAGGCCTCGCTCGGCGGCAAGGCCTTCACGTTCGTCCTCGCCGACGCACTCGCCAAAGGGCCGGTCGTTCTTTATTTCTATCCTGCCGCCTTCACGCCCGGCTGCAACATCGAGGCGCACGATTTTGCCGAAGCGGTGGGCCGTTTCGCGGCATTGGGCGCGACCGTGATCGGCGTCTCGCACGACTCGATCGCGACGCTCAACAAATTCTCGGTCGAGAAATGCCAGGGCAAATTCCCGGTCGCGGCCGACACGGATCTCGCGATCGCCAGATCGTATAACGCCGTGCTCGCGCCGCTCGTGCCCTATGCCAACCGTACCTCCTATGTGATCGCGCCGGGCGGCAAGATCCTCTACGCCTTTACCGACCTCGCGCCCGACGACCATGTTGCCAACACGCTGCGCGCGGTCGAGGCCTGGCACGCGGCGCAGAAGCCGCAGAACTAGGCCCCTGGGTGGAGAGCGAGGCCGCTCGCGCCGCAGCGCGCCCATCGCTCCCCGTGTCGGGAATTTTCGCCTCGGGCGATTTCGTGCGATTGTGGCTCCTCGGCCTCATTCTCTTCGTCGTACGCTGGCTCGAGATGCTGGCGATGGGTGTGTTCGTCTACGAGAAGACGGGCTCGCCCTTCCTTGTCGCCATGATCACCATGCTGCGACTCGCGCCGATGGCGTTCGTCGGCCCGTTCATGGGGGATCTCGCCGACCGGTTCGAGCGCCGCACCATGCTTCTCGTCACCGTGCTTACGCTCTTCGCGGGCTCGAGCACGCTCGCGCTCTTGGCGCTGTTCGGCAAGCTCGAAGTCTGGCACCTCGCGGCCGCGACACTCGTCAATGGGATCACATGGTCGAGCGATAACCCGGTGCGGCGCATTCTCATCGGCGAGGTGGTGCGCCCCGAGCAGGTGGGCCGCGCCATGTCGATCGACATCGGCACCAACAATGCGAGCCGCATGATCGGGCCCACGATCGGCGGCGCCGTCCTCGCCGCGATCGGCATGCATGGCGTGTTCGCACTCAGCATGGCCGCATACGCCATGGCATTCGCCATTGCGCTCGGCATCCGCCACCGCGCCGGTATCCGCGGCCCGATGCACGGTGCGCTCCTCGCCCGCATCGGCCACGGCATCACGATCGCGCGGCGCGAGCGGCGCATCGTTGGCGCGCTCGTCATTACCGTCATCTTCAACGTGTGGGGCTGGCCCTTCACCAGCATGATCCCGGTCATCGGCCAGGACCGGCTCCTGCTCGACCCCGGCGGCATCGGGCTCCTCGCGAGCATGGACGGGCTCGGCGCGTTCGTCGGCGCGAGCCTCATTGCGCTCTTCGCGCGGCCGCCCGCGTATGCGAGGCTCTATCTCTACGGCACCGCGCTTTATCTCGCGGCGCTTCCGGTCTTCGCGCTCGTCACCCATCCGGTAATCGCCGGCGCCGCGCTGCTCTTCACCGGCATCACCGGCAGCGCCTTCATGACCATGCAATCGACGATCGTTTACATGTTGGCGCCCCCTGAGATCAGGAGCCGCATCTTCGGCGTGCTCTCGATGTGCATCGGCCTCGGGCCTTTGGGCTTTGTCCATCTGGGCTTGCTCGCCAACTGGATCGGCGCGCCCGCGGCGACGGCGTGCACCGGCTTGGAGGGCGTGACCGTCCTGGCATTGACGCTCCCGCTGTGGCGCCCCGTGCTGCGCGCGTAGCGCCCCGCTATAGTGCGGCGCATGATCCTCTTCGACACCGAGCCTGCGCGCTATCGCCATTGGCGCATGGAGTTCGATGGGCCGGTGGCGCGGCTCATCCTCGACGTTGCCGAGGATGGTGGTTTCGCGCCGGGCTATGCGCTGAAGCTCAATTCCTATGATCTGGGCGTCGATATCGAGCTGAACGACGCGTTGAATCGCATCCGCTTCGAGCATCCCGAGGTGGGCGCCGTCGTCATCGCGAGCGGCAAGGAGCGCGTCTTTTCGTCCGGCGCCAACATCTACATGCTCGGCCAGAGCACGCACGGCGCCAAGGTGAATTTCTGCAAGTTCACCAACGAGACGCGGAACGGCATGGAGGATAGCTCGCACGACGGCTCGCTCAAATTCGTGGCGGCGGTGAACGGCGCCTGTGCCGGCGGCGGTTACGAATTGGCGCTCGCATGCGACGAGATCGTGATGGTGGACGATCGCTCGTCTACCGTGAGCCTGCCGGAGGTGCCGCTTCTGGGCGTGCTGCCCGGCACCGGCGGCCTCACCCGCCTCATCGACAAGCGCAAGGTGCGGCGCGACCTCGCCGACGTGTTCTGCACCACGTCGGAAGGCGTGCGTGCGGATCGCGCGAAGGCCTGGAACCTCGTCGATTGGGTCGCGCCACCCGCGCGCTTTGCCGCGACGGTGACTGAGCGCGCCGCGGCGCTCGCCGGCGCAAGCGGCCGGCAGCAAGCGGGGCCAGGCGTGGCGCTACCGCCGCTCGAGCGCCGCATCGATGACGCGGGATATCATTACCGCCACGTCGAAGTCGTCTTCGACCGCGAGGCGGGCACGGCGACACTCACGGTGACGGGGCCGGGCGGGGCACCAGGCTCACAAGGGGCGATCCTGGCACTGGGCGCCGCCTGGTGGCCCCTCGCCATGGCACGCGAATTGGACGACGCGATCCTGATGCTGCGCGCGAACGAGCCGACACTCGGCACGATTCTCATGCACACGCGCGGCAACCCCGAAGCCGTGCTCGCGAGCGATCTCGCGATGCTCGAATGTCGCGACAATTGGTTCGTGCGCGAGACGGTTGCCTTCCTTCGCCGCACGCTCGCGCGGCTCGATACGTCCTCGCGCAGCCTCTTCGCCATCGCCGACCGCGGCTCGTGCTTTGCCGGTACGCTCGCCGAGCTTCTGCTCGCCGCCGACCGCGCGTACATGCTCGCGGCCGAGGCCGGCGGCGGCAACGAGGCGCCGCCGCGCATCCTCCTGAGCACGGTGAATTTCGGAATTTTCCCCATGCCGGGTGGTATCAGCCGGCTCAAAGCCCGGTTCTGCGGCGAGGAAGCCGCCCTCAACGCGGTGCGCGCCAAGGCGGGCCACGCACTCGATGCAAGTGAAGCACTCGAACTTGGCCTCGTCACCTTTGCGCCCGACGAGCTCGACTGGGACGAGGAGCTGCGGCTTGCCGTCGAGGAGCGCGCGAGCCTCTCGCCCGACGCGCTTTCGGGCCTCGAGGCCAATTTGCGCTTCACGGGGCCCGAAAATCTCGCGACGCGCGTCTTTGGGCGGCTCTCGGCGTGGCAGAATTGGATCTTCAACCGTCCCAATGCCGTGGGGCCCAATGGCGCGCTAAAATTGTTTGGCACCGGTACGCGGCCGCGCTTCGACCGGGAAAGGATCTGAGTCATGCCGATCGACTATCAGGAGCGGATCCCGAACAACGTCGACCTCGCCGGCAACAAGACGCTGCAGCGCGCGCTCGAGAACTGGCAGCCGAAATTTCTCGACTGGTGGCGCGAGATGGGACCGTCGGATTTTCTCGCGGCCGAAATCTATCTGCGCACGGCGACTTCGGTCGACGCCAAGGGCTGGGCCACCTATGGCAGCGTGAAGATGCCCGAGTATCGCTGGGGCATCTTTCTCGCCGAGCCGCAGGCCGACCGCCGCATCGGCTTCGGCGACGAGATGGGAAAGCCCGCCTGGCAAGTCGTGCCGGGCGAGCACCGCGCAACCTTGCGGCGCCTCATCGTCACGCAAGGCGACACCGAGCCCGCCTCGGTCGAGCAGCAGCGGCTTCTTGGCCACACCGCGCCGTCGCTTTACGACCTGCGCAACCTCTTCCAGGTCAATGTCGAGGAAGGACGACATCTCTGGGCGATGGTCTATCTGCTCCACGCCCATTTCGGTCGCGACGGGCGCGAGGAGGCGGAGGAGATGTTGGCTCGCCACTCCGGCGACCGCGACAAGCCGCGCATTCTCTCGACCTTCAACGAGCCGATCGAGGACTGGCTCGCCTTCTTCATGTTCACCTACTTCACCGACCGCGACGGCAAGTTCCAATTGAAAAGCCTCGCCGAAAGCGGCTTCGATCCGTTGGCGCGCACGTGCCAGTTCATGCTCACGGAAGAGGCGCACCACATGTCCGTGGGCGAGACCGGCATCACCCGCATCGTGATGCGCACGCTCGAAGTGATGAAGGAATTGGGTACCGACGATCCCGCCGCGATCCGCGGCGCCGGCGCGATCGACCTTCCGACATTGCAGCGCTATCTCAATTTCTGGTTCAGCTCGTCGCTCGACCTCTTCGGCGCGGAAATCTCGTCAAACGCCGCAGGTTATTTCGCGACCGGCATCAAGGGCCGGCCCGACGAAGGCCGCTTCGAGGATCATCTCTGCCGCGACGCCACGTTCGATTTCGAGCGGCCCGAGGGTGACAAAGTCGTGCGCGAGACGACGCCGCTGCGCAATGCCATGAACGAGGTGACGCGCAGCGCCTATGTGCGCGACTGCGAGCTCGGCCTCAAATTCGCGAACCGCCTGATCGAGCGCGCGGGCCACACGCAGCTCACGCTACCGAGCCGGCGCTTCCGCCGCACGATCGGCGCCTGGGCCGGGCAGCCGGCCGATCCGGCGGGCCGCATCCTGCCGATCGCGGAGTATCAGGCCGGGGTCTGCGCATGGCTGCCGACCCAGGCCGACAAGGACTTCATCAAAAGCCTCATGCGCCCCGTCACCGCACCCGGCAAGATGGCTTCGTGGATCGCGCCGCCGCGGAGCGGCATCGACGGCCGCCCGATCGAATACGAATACGTGCGGCTGCAGTAGGCGACCATCAAGCGCCGTGCGTCCTTCGACTTCGGCCCTTCGGGCCTGCGCTCAGGATGAGGAATTTCTTGAGCTTTACAAAAGCCTCCTCATCCTGAGCGGAGCGAGCATCAGCGAGCGCAGTCGAAGGACGCACCACCGGGCAGCGCTACCCTAATGCGCCTCGTCCCAGTTCTTCGCCATGCCGGTCTCGACGACGAGCGGCACGGAGAGCGAGCGCGCGGGCGAGGGTGCCCCTTCCATGACGCGTTTCACCAGCTCGGCCGTGTCGCGCGCCTCCCGTTCGGGCGCCTCGAACACCAATTCGTCGTGCACCTGGAGCAGCATGCGCGCCTTCAAGCCCGCAGCATCGAGCGCGCCCGGAATGCGGCGCATGGCGCGCTTGATGATGTCGGCGGCAGCGCCTTGGAGCGGCGCGTTGATCGCCTGGCGCTCGGCGCCCGCGCGGCGCGCGGCATTCGTCTCCTTGATGCCGGGGATGTAGCAACGCCGGCCGAACAAGGTTTCGACATAGCCCTTCTCGCGCGCCTCGTGCTTTGTCCGTTCCATGTAGTCGCGGATGCCGGGGAAGCGCCCGAAATAGGCCTTGATGTAATCGCCGGCCTCGCCTTGCGCGACGCCGAGCTGCTGCGCGAGGCCAAACGCGCTGATGCCATAGATGATGCCGAAATTGATGGCCTTGGCCCGCCGGCGTATCTCGGGCGTCATGTCCTTCATCGGCACGCCGAACACTTCGCTCGCGGTCAGCGCGTGGATGTCGGCGCCGGCGCGGAACGCCTCGCGCAGTGGCGCCACGTCGGCGACGTGCGCAGCAAGCCGCAGCTCGATCTGGCTGTAGTCGGCGGAGATCAGGAGATTGCCGGGCTCGGCTACGAAGGCGCGGCGGATCTTGCGGCCTTCCTCGGTGCGGATCGGGATGTTCTGGAGATTGGGCTCGGTCGAGGCGAGCCGACCGGTCGAGGTGGCGGCGAGCGCGAAGGAGGTGTGGACACGGCCGGTCGTGGGATTGATCTCGTTGATAAGCGCGTCGGCATAGGTGCTCTTGAGCTTGGCGAGCTGGCGCCAGTCGAGGACGCGCGCCGGCAAATCGTGCGTCAGGGCAAGCTCCTCGAGAATGCTGGCATCGGTGCCGTAGGCGCCGGTCTTGCCCTTCTTGCCGCCCGGCAGGCCCAGCTCGTCGAACAGCACCTCGCCCAGCTGCTTTGGCGAGCCGATGTTGAAGGGATGGCCCGCGAGCTTGTGGATCGCGGCCTCGTAGGCGGCGATGCGATCGGCAAAATCGGCCGAGAGGCGGGCAAGCTCGGCGCGGTCGACCGCGACCCCGGCGCGCTCCATGCCCGCAACGACGGCGGCCAAGGGCCGTTCCACCGTCTCGTAGAAGGCGAGCATGTGCTCGCGGATGAGCCGCGGCTTCAGCCGGCCGTGCAGGCGCAGCGCCATGTCGGCGTCTTCGGCCGCATAATCGCGCGCGCGATCGAGCGCAACGGCCGCGAAGCCCACGTGATCCTTGCCGCTGCCGGCGACGTCCTTGTACTTGATCGTCTCGTGCGCGAAATGAATCTTCGCGAGCTCGTCGAGCCCGTGACCGTGCAGCGCGCCATCGATCACGAACGACATGAGCATGGTGCAGTCGTTGGGCCGGAGCGCGATGCCGGCGTTCGCGAGCACGGCAATGTCGTATTTGCTGTTGTGGCCGATCTTGAGGACACTCTCGTCCTCGAACAGCGGTTTGAGGAGCGCGAGCGCGGCTTCGCGCGGAATTTGCCGCGGCGCTTCGGCCAGCTCGCCCTCGGGCGCGCGATGCCCCAAGGGGATGTAGCAGGCCTCGCCCGGCGCCAAGGCGAGCGAGATGCCGACGAGTTCGGCCAGGGAGGAATCGAGCGAGCTGGTCTCGGTGTCGAGCGCGACCACGCCCTTGTCGCGCGCGCGCGCGATCCAGCGCTCGAGTGTCGCTGCGTCCTGCACCAGCTCGTAGGCGCGCTCGATCTTGCCCGTGTCGGGCGCCTCCTGGGGCTCCTGCGGCAGGATCGCGCCGTTGGCCGCGGGCGGGCGCGGCGCGGGCCGTGGCGGCTCGGTGCCGAGGCGCGAAACGCGGCCCGCGAGCGCGCGGAACTCCATCGCCGTGGCATAGGCGACAAGCTTGTCGCGATCGAGCGGTTGCACGTGCAGCGCCTCGAGCGGCACCGGCAGCGGTACGGCGGTATCGAGCGTGACGAGACGCTTCGAGATGCGCGCCTGCTCGGCGAAATCGATGAGCGATTGACGCCGCTTCGGCTGCTTGATCTCGGGCGCGTGTGCCAGGAGATTTTCAAGATCACCGAAGGTGTTGATGAGCTCGGCCGCGGTTTTGACGCCGATACCCGGCACGCCCGGCACGTTGTCGACGCTGTCGCCGCAGAGTGCCTGCACGTCGATCACCTTCTCGGGCCCCACGCCGAACTTCTCCTGCACTTCGGCGGCGCCGATCGGCCGGTCTTTGATCGGATCGAGCATCTGCACCTTAGGGGTGATGAGCTGCATCAGATCCTTGTCGGACGAGACGACGGTGACGAGGGCGCCGGCCTCGGCCGCGACACGCGCATAAGTGGCGATGAGATCGTCGGCCTCGTAATCCTCGCGCTCGATGCGGCACACGCCGAAGGCATCGGTCGCTTCGCGCACGAGCCGGAACTGCGGAATGAGATCGTCGGGCGGGTCGGGCCGGTGCGCCTTGTAGGCGTCGTAAATGCGGTTCCTAAAGCTCGTCTTGGCGCTGTCGAAGACGACGGCGATGTAATCGGCGTCGGTCCCCTGCAACAGCTTCAGGAGCATGTTGGAAAAACCGAGGACGGCGCCCACCGGCGTGCCGTCGCTCCGCGTCAGGGGCGGGAGCGCGTGATAGGCGCGGAAGATGAAGCCCGAACCGTCGATCAGGAAAACATGCCGGGGCGCGCTCAAAGACGCGGCCCCGCGATTTTCGGATCGTGCGCGCCCGGCATGCCGCGCCGCACGTAAAGCCGCGAACAGTAGGGGCACTCGACCTTGCCGTGAGCGGAAAGGTTGAGATAGACCTTGGGATGGCCCCCCGGCCCATGCGTGTCGCCGTCGCACGCGACCACGTTCGTATCCACCTCGATCGTCTCGAATGCCGGCATCGTCTCCACCGCGGGCGCTTGCGCCAAGCCCCCCATCCGGCGCAGGGCAGTTTCACGGGAGCGGGAGGACGCCGCCGGTTGACCGGACGGCGGTGGCGATGATACCCATGGCGACGGCGCCCGATCAATGAGCAGTGCTGCTTTCATCGAACGTGTCCGCGAGGCTCCCCGATCGGCGCCGGCGGCGGCCGTTGTGATCCGCGGCCTCACCAAGATCTATCGCGGCACGCGTACTAATCCGCCCAAGACGGCGCTAGACGCCATCGATCTCGAAATTCCACGCGGCTCGATCTTTGGGCTTTTGGGCCCCAACGGCGCCGGGAAATCGACCCTCATCAACATCCTCGCCGGGCTCGTCATAAAAACCGCCGGCGAGGTCGAGGTGTGGGGCATCGACATCGACCGCGCGCCGCGCCAGGCGCGCGCCGCGATCGGCGTCGTGCCGCAGGAGATCGTGATCGACTTCTTCTTCACCCCGCGCGAGCTGATGGAGACGCAGGCCGGGCTCTACGGCGTACCGAAGGCCGAGCGCCGCACCGCGCAGATCCTTGCGCTCCTCTCGCTCCTCGACAAGGCGGACACGGTCAACCGCTCGCTCTCGGGCGGCATGCGGCGGCGGCTCATGATGGCGAAGGCGATGGTGCACTCCCCGCCGGTGCTCGTGCTCGACGAGCCCACCGCCGGTGTCGATGTCGAGTTGCGCCAGCAGCTCTGGGCGCATATGCGCGACTTGCGCGATGCCGGGACCACCATCCTGCTCACGACGCACTACCTTGAAGAGGCCGAGCGGCTCTGTGACCGCATCGCCATCATCGACAAGGGCCGCGTGGTCGTGTGCGACACCACCGCGGCGCTCATCGCCAAGATCGACGAGAAGACGCTTATCGTGACGCTCGACCGGACGCTCGATGCGTTGCCGCCGGCGCTTGCCGCGCTCGGCCTGGAGCTCGCCGGCCCGCAGCGGCTTGTTCTCCACTATCAGCCGACACGGACCTCGCTCGCGCCGGTGCTGGCGGCGATCGGCGAGTGCGGGCTCGCCGTGCGCGACGTGACGAGCGAGGAGACCGGGCTCGAAGAGATTTTCCTGCGCCTGACCGGCGCGGCGGGCGGGCGATGAGACGCGCAGCGATACTGTCACTCATGCTGGCGCTGGCGGCGTGCGCGGGGCTCGGCATCGGGCCGCTGCCGCGCCGCCCGGTCGTGTCGACCGAGCCCGAGCTTGCCTCCGACGCGTTCCATGCCGACGACGGGGCACGGCTGCCGCTGCGCGAATGGCTGCCGCACGGCCCTGTCAAGGCGACCATCCTCGCGCTGCACGGCTTCAACGACTATTCGAACGCGTTCGCAGGTCCGGCCGCCGAGTGGGCCGAGCACGGTATCGCCACCTACGCCTACGACCAGCGCGGCTTCGGCGAGGCGCCCGACCGCGGCTATTGGGTCGGCGCCGAGCGTCTCGACCAGGACGTCGCGATCGCGAGCCGTCTCGTCGCCCGGAGCAATCCCGGCGTGCCGCACTATATCCTCGGCGAAAGCATGGGCGGCGCCATCGCCATCACCGCCGCCGCCGGCGTCACGGGCGCCGCAAAGCCCATCTATGACGGGCTCATCCTCTCGGCACCCGCCGTCTGGGGTCGCGCGACGATGAACCTCGTCGAGCGCGTGGCGCTATGGTCGGCCGACACCTTCATGCCGGGCATGACGCTCACCGGACAGGGGTTGCACATCCTGCCGTCCGACAACATCGCCATGCTGCACCGGCTCGCCGCCGACCCGCTCGAGATCAAGGCGACGCGCGTCGACGCGATCGAGGGTCTCGTCGATCTGATGGACCTGGCGCTCGCCGCGGCGCCGAAGCTCCACCCGCCGATCCTGTTTCTCTATGGCGCGCACGACGAGCTCATCCCCCCCGAGCCCGTGCGCGAGTTCCTGGCTACGCTGCCGCCGAGCGCCGACCCGCGCAACCGCGTCGCTTTCTATCGCGACGGCTATCACATGCTGCTGCGCGATCTCGAGGCGCCGCTCGTCATCCGCGACGTCGAGAGCTGGGCGCTCGATCCGGCAGCGCCGCTGCCCTCGGGCGCGGACCGCGCACACGGCGAAATCCGCACCGCGCACGACTAAGCGCGTCGCGAACTACGGAATGATGCTGCGCTCGATGCGGCATACGCGCCGGACACCATCCCATGCCTCGATCGCGTCATACCTTGCCCCGGTCTCGCGCAGGCGCCGGTCAGCACGGTCGTGCGCTTCCCTGTCGTCGGCGCAGAGCGTCTCCTCGCGTTCCATGATCATGGACCCGACGATGAGATAGAATCGATAGGACGGCATATCCCCGGCTTTCAGAACTCGCGCGCCGAATGTTAGTTAACCCAACCTTTGATTGATCAAGCGCGTGGCAAAATTGGGGCCGGACACCGGGCGGTTCGCGGGATTGAGCCGCCGCAGGGGCTCGGCTATCGTGGCGCTACGCGCCCGTAGCTCAGCTGGATAGAGCGCTGCCCTCCGAAGGCAGAGGTCGTGAGTTCGAATCTCGCCGGGCGCGCCAGCGGTTTCAAACGCCTACTTATCGTCGGCGCGGACCCAGCCCGCCGCGGCATAGGCATCGGCGCAGCCTTTCTCGGCCTCGGCCACGACACTCGCGAAGCCCGGATAAGGCCCGCAGGCATGGACGACGGCTCCAGTCTGCGGATCGCGGAAATCGGCGCCCGTGCCCGTTTCCGCGCATGCCGCGAGCACGAGCAGCAGTCCCAGGATGACGACCGTCCGCATGCCAGCCTCGCTCGCCCGTCGCGCTGGTGTGAAGCGCGCGCGGGCGCGCTATTCTGCCACGAGACGACACGAGGGAGAATGGCATGAAGCGGGTCAAGACACGCATCCTCGCCAACAAGCGCAAGGCGAAGCTCGCGGCGAAGCGGAGACGGCAGCGCGCCCGCGCCGGCCACTAGGGAGGGCGCCATGCCAGAGTCCGCAACGAAGCCCACGAGCGCCCGGCTCGAGCCGAGCGAGAAGCGCGTGCGCGTCATCATCAACGGCAAGACGATCGCCGATTCGCTGCGCCCCGTCCTCTTGTTCGAGAGCGGTGCCCGGCCAGTCTGGTACTTCCCACGCGCCGACGTGCGCACCGACCTCATCGAGAAAAGCGGGCACGAGAGTGCCACCCCGGCGCGCGGCCCCGCCACACACTGGACGCTCGCCGCCGGCAACCGGCACGTCGAGAACGCGCTGTGGTCGCATGAGCGCCCGCCCGCGGGATTGGAGGCGCTCAAGGATTATTTCGCGTTCGCACCCGACAAGGTCGATCACTGGTTCGAAGAGGACGAGGAGATGTTCGGCCACGCGCGCGACCCGTATCACCGCATCGACGTGCGTCCTTCGACGCGGCGCGTGCGCGTGCGCTATGCCGGCGAGACCATCGCCGATACGACGCGCGCGATGTTCCTGTTCGAGACCGGGCTGCCGACGCGCTACTACATCCCGCCCGCGGACGTGCGCATGGACCTGCTCGCGCCGACCCAGCGGCGCACCACCTGCCCCTACAAGGGCCATGCGTCGTACTGGACGATACGGGTTGGCGATCGCGTCGCCGACAACGCGGTGTGGGGCTATCTCGATCCGCTCGACGAATGCCTGCGCATCAAGGGGATGCTCTGCTTCTACCCCGAGAAGGTCGAGGCACTCGAGGTCGAGGGCGGCCCCGCCGCCTGATCGGCACCCGGGCGCGACTGGCCGATCTGCGCGACGAGGCGCGGCTTCAGCCACGCCTCGACGCCGTGCACATGCGTTTCCTGATCCATGATCCGTCGCGCCAGCGCTTCGGCAACATCGTCGTCGGCGCACGCGAAGTCGCGCACCTCCATGACGTGGCCGCGCCCGTCGAGGAGATAAAAGCGATAATCGGTAACGTGCGCCTCCGCCCGTGCTTTGGGCGCGGAGTATCGACCGGCAGGCCCGCACGCTTCGTGGCAAAATCGTGTCATGCCCCCGCGCTATTTGAGGCGCGCGGCGGCCTCCTTAACCAAGCTCAGATCGGCATAGTCCCTGACCTTCACGTCCGCCTTGATGAATCCCAGCGATTTCACGGTGTCGACGTTCCGCTGCAGCACGTCGAGATTGGGGACGCCGTCGAGGTCGCGGTAATAGTCGCGCTTGGTGAAGGCCCAGTCGAGATGCTCGGGCGGCAGCTTGACCTGACGCGACAGGATGGCGACCGCCTCGGCATGGTTCTTCGGATCCGCGAACCAGCGGTAGGCGCGGACCGTGTCCTCGAGCAGATCGACGAGCGCCGCGCGGTGCGCCTTGATGAAGCTCGCATGCGCGACCCAGACCGAAAGCTCGCTGCCGTGCATCGCGTCCTTCATGGTGAAGAGCGTGCGGGTGTCGTTGAGAAACTCGGGCGTATAGGTGAAAGGCACGCCGGCACCGATCGCATCGACCTTGTGCTCCTCGAGCATGGGGACCTGGTTCGGCGGCCGCACTTCGACCTCGGTGTAGTCGCCGGGCGCGCGCAAGCCCTTCTCGAGAAGATAGGCGCGCATGGCGATATCGGTTGCCGCACCAACGCCGATGACGCCGATCGACTTGCCCTTCAAATCCTGGACCGTCTTGATCGGCCCGTCCTTTAGAACCGCATATTGCAGGGTCGCGTAGTCGGCGAAGCCTTCCTGCGTCTCGTCGGCGATGATCCGCAGGTCATTGATCCCGGCGTTCAGCACCGCGAACGGGATCGAGGTGAAGTTGAGCGTCGCGACCTGGAGGTCGCCCGCTGCGAACGCGGTGATCTGCGTCGGCGAATTGGCGACGTAGACCGGCGCAAACTTGTAGGTGACGCCGTCGTGGAGAGCGATACCCGGGTGCGCGAACATGATCGGGATGAGCGAGGCCGGTGTGTTGATCCAAGCCGCCTTTATCTCGACAGGCTCGGCGCAAAGGGCCGCCCCTCGTCCGACGACGAGCGCCCACGCGAGCATCGCCGCTAGCACCATCGATCTCTTGTTCATTCCATCCTCCCGATGCGCGGGGATTGGCACCTTGCCATTGAACTGGCCGCGATCCGACCCTTATCCTGTCCCGCGTCGCAGCGAAGGATAGCGTCGATGAATCCGAGCCCCTATGAGGATTTCGCGCATGTTGGCCCTGGCACGCTGGCCGGACGCTATCTGCGCCGCTTCTGGCACCCGGTCATGCGCTCGGCCGATCTTGCCGCAGGGCAGCCGATGCGCATCCAGGTGATGGGCGAATACTTCACGCTTTATCGCGGCGAAAGCGGTACCGCGCACCTTCTCGTTGATCGCTGCCCCCATCGCCAGACCTCGCTCGTTCATGGCTGGATCGAGGGCGACCGCATCCGCTGTTTCTATCACGGCTGGCTCTTTGACGGCTCTGGCCAGTGCCTGGAGCAGCCGGCCGAACGCGCCGCTTTCGCTGCGAAAGTCAAAATCGCATGCTATCCGCTGCGTGAGTATATGGGCCTTATCTTCGCCTATCTCGGCGAAGGCAAGGCACCGCCCTTCCCGCGCTATCCCGAGATCGAGGAGGCAGCAGGCGACATCGCCGTCAACCGCCACCCCGTGCCGTGCAACTACTTCCAGCGCATCGAGAACGATCTCGACGAGACGCATGTCCATTTCGTCCATCGCGTCTCGACCAAGTCCTATGGCCTCAACGAGATCCCCGAGATCGTCGTGACCGAGACGCCTTACGGCATAAGGCGCGAAGGCAAGCGCACGGGCGGCGGCGTCAACATCTCGCGCACCGCCCATATCGTCTGGCCCAATATCAACATGGTCGACCTGCCGCCTTCGCCCGGCCATCCGTATTGGACGGTGCAGATCGCCTGGCGCGTGCCGCAGGACGATGAGAACATGGTGACGCACTCGCTGCGTCTCATGCCGCCGCGGCACGACGCGGGCAGCGACGCGGGGCAGCGCCTCAGGCCCTCGCGCGAGCCTGATCCGCCGGCACTCGACCTCTCGCTCGACGTGCTGGCCGGCAAGCTTCGCATCCAGGACGTCGACCCGAACTATCCCGGCCTCTTCGTGGTCGAGGACAATGTCGCGCTCGCGGGCCAGGGCCGCATCACCGACCGCTCGAAGGATTGGCTCGGGCAGTCGGACCGCGGCATCATTCTGCTACGCCGAATTTGGGAGCGTGAGCTGAAGGCGCTCGCGGAAGGCCACCCGCTCAAGGAGTGGAAGCGGCCGGCGGAGCGCATGGGCCTTGTCGTGAGCGAGGCGACCGGCATCGAAGCGTTCTAGCCGGCGCGGGCGCGAACTAGGAGAGCTGGTGCTCGCGGCGGATGGCGGCGCGGCAGATTTGCTCGCTGTTGATGGTCAGCGTGCCGGCAGTGATCTCGCGGTCGAGACATTGGTGCACCGCCGCGTCTTCCGCCGTGCGTCCTCCCCGCGCGTAGGAATAGCCGAGGAAGCAGGCGATGCACGCCGCCACGAAGACCAAAAATGTATTGACCCGCTGCGTCATCGCACGCCCTTTGGCGAATACCGCTTCGACAGAGGGATGGTGCGCTTGGACTTCCCAAGGAATCGATTACCGTTACAACAAATCAATTCTGGTTTGAATCAAATGCCGCGGATCGGCCGAGAGAACCCTAGCCGCGCAGCTTGCCGCCGGTCGCCTTCTCGACCGCAGCGACGAGACGCTTCGAGAAGCCTTCGAGCAGCGCATCGGTCAGTGTCGCATCCTCGGGCTGGAGCACGACCGTGATCGCGAGCGACTTCGTGCCCGGATCCATGCCCGCGCCGGTGTAGACGTCGAAGAGCCGCACGTCGGCCACGAGCTTCTTGTCGATGCCGCGCGCCGTGCGCAGGAGCGTCTCGGCCGGCAGATCCGCGGGCACCACGAAGGCGAAGTCGCGCTCGACCGGCTGGAACGGCGAGAGCTTGAGCAGTGGACGCGCACGACCTCGCGCGCGCGGCAGCGGCACGTCGTCGAGGAAGACCTCGAACCCGGCGGCGGCACCCTTGAGGTCGTAATGCTTTACGATTGCCGGGTGGATTTCGCCGAACGCGGCAAGCACCTTAGGCCCGAGCCGCAAGGTGCCGCCGCGGCCCGGGTGATACCAGGGCGGCGGCTCCGCACCCGCCTGCAACGAGTCCGCGGCGATGCCGCAGGCCGCGAGCGCCGCGACGGCATCGGCCTTCGCGAGATAGGCGTCAGCGGGATGGCCAGGATCGTCCCAGCGCTTCGCCCCGGTCGCGCCCGCGCGCACGCCGGCCGCCACCTCGGCCTGCCCTTCGGGCGTGGCGTCGCGATATTGCGCGCCGACCTCGAAAAGCGCGCAGTCGGGGAAGCCGCGATCGGCGTTGCGGCGCGCGGCGGCGAGAAGATTGGGCAGCAGCGAGGGCCGCATCTCGTCGAGCTCGGCGCTGATGGGATTGGCGAGGCGCAAGGCGTCGACGCCGCCGCCGAAAAGCCCCGCTTCGCCCGAGGACAGGAACGAGAATGTCGCCGCCTCGACGAGCCCGCGCGCGGCGAGCGTGCGGCGCACGAATTCGTCGCGGCGCGCGCCTGCATCGAGCGCCGGCTTCGGCAGCGGCGTCTCGCGCGCGAGCGGCACGGGCGGAATGTTCTCGTATCCCGCGATGCGCAACGCCTCCTCGACGAGATCGGCTTCGCCCTCGATGTCGGGCCGCCAGGACGGCGGCACCACGGTCCACGGCGCGCCCGGCGTGATCGTGCAGCCGAGCGAGGTCAGGGTCTCGATCGCGCGACCCGGCGTCATGTCGAGCCCGCCCAGCGTCTTGACGCGGTCGGGCCGGAAAGTGAGCTCGCGCCGCCATGGCGGCACCGCGCCCGACTGCCGGATCTCGCTCGCCTCGCCGCCGCACAGTTCGAGGATGAGGCGTGTCGCGATCTCGAGGCCCGGCCGCACGAACTCGGGATCGACGCCGCGCTCGAAGCGATAGCGCGCATCCGTCTGGAGATTGAGCGCGCGTCCCGTCGCGGCCGTCCGCACCGGATCAAAAAGCGCCGCCTCGAGGAAGACGGATGTCGTCCCTTCGGTACAGCCGGTGCTCTCGCCGCCGATAACGCCGCCAAGGCTCAACGGTCCGGAATTGTCGGCGATCACCGTCATGGCGGGATCGAGCTCGTAGCTCTTGCCGTTCAACGCGGCCAAGCTCTCGCCGGCGCGCGCGACGCGTACGGCGAGATCGCCGTCGAGCTTCGCCGCATCGAAGGCGTGAAGCGGCCGGCCGAGGTCGTACGTGATGAAATTGGTGATATCGACAAGCGCCGAGATCGGGCGCAACCCTACTGCCTCGAGCCGGCGCACGAGCCAGGCGGGGCTTGGTCCGTTCTTCACGTTGCGCACGAGCCGGCCCAAGAACAGCGGACACGCCTTCTCGTCCGGCCCGGCGAGATGGACCGCGATGGAGCAAGGAAAGCGCCCCGGGACCGGCGCCGCATCGAGCGGCTTCAATGCGCCGAGGCCCGCCGCGGCAAGGTCGCGCGCGATGCCATGGACGCCGAGACAATCGCCGCGGTTGGCTGTCACCTTGATGTCGATGACGGGGTCGTCCAATCCCATCGCCTCGGCGAAGGAGCTTCCGACCTTGAGGCCTTCCGGCAATTCGATGATGCCTTCGCGGTCTTCCGAAAGCCCAAGCTCCCACCCCGAACACAGCATGCCGTTCGAGGCGACGCCGCGAATGGTCGAGGCCTTGAGCGCCTGGCCGCTGCGCGGGATGACGACGCCGGGCGGGGCGAAGACACCGAGCATGCCTTCATGCGCATTGGGCGCACCGCACACGACCTGAACCTCGCCCGCGCCCGCATCGACGACGCAAAGCTTGAGCTTGTCGGCGTTGGGATGGGGCTCGGCCTTCTTCACTCGCGCGACGCGGAAGGGGGCCAAGTGCTGCGCCGGGTTCTCGATCCCTTCGACCTCGAAGCCGCGCATGGCCAGGAGCGCCGCGATCTCGCCGATGGGCTTTTCCGTTTCGAGATGAGTCTTGAGCCAGGCGAGCGTCGTCTTCATCGCGCCGGGCCCATGACGAGCGACGGCTGGTCAAGCGGCAGGAAGCCATAGTGACGGAGCCAGCGCAGGTCGCTCTCGTAGAAGGTGCGAAGATCGGGAATGCCGTATTTGAGCATGGCGATGCGCTCGATCCCCATGCCGAAGGCGAAGCCCTGGAACTCGGCAGGATCGATGCCGCAATTGGCGAGCACCTTGGGATGCACCATGCCGCAGCCGAGGATTTCGAGCCAATCGGCGCCGGCGCCGATCTTCAAGCCGCCGCCTTCGCGCGAGCAGCCGATATCGACCTCGGCCGAGGGCTCGGTGAACGGGAAGTAGCTCGGCCGGAAGCGCACCGGCAGATCATCGACATCGAAGAAGGCACGGCAAAACTCGATAAGACAACCCTTCAAATGTCCCATGTGCGTGCTGCGGTCGACGACGAGCCCCTCGACCTGGTGGAACATGGGCGAATGCGTCGCGTCGTGATCGCAGCGGAAGGTGCGGCCCGGCACGATGATACGCAGCGGCGGCTTCGTCTTCTGCATGACGCGCACCTGCACCGGCGAGGTGTGCGTGCGCAGCACCTTGCGCGACGCGGGGTCGGAGCCGGCGAGATAGAACGTGTCGTGCTCCTGCCGCGCCGGGTGCTCGGGCGGGATGTTGAGCGCGGTGAAATTGTGGAAGTCGTCTTCGATATGCGGACCTTCGGCGACGGCGAAACCCATCTCGCCGAAGATCGCCACGACCTCGTCGATCGTCTGGCTCACCGGGTGGATGCGGCCCTCGGTGTCGCCCCTGACCGGAAGCGTCACGTCGATGCGCTCGGTCTTGAGGCGCTCCTCCAGCTCCGCGCCGGCAAGCCGCTCCGCCGCCGCCGCGATCGCCGCCTCGATCTCGCCCTTGACTTGGTTCAAGGCCGCGCCGCGCGTGCGCCGCTCCTCGGCCGGGAGCTGACCGATCTCCTTCATCAGCGCGGTGACGTTGCCGTTGCGGCCCAAGGACGCGACGCGCACCTCCTCGAGCGCCTCGCGGCTCGCGGCGCCTACCACGCCACGCAGAATCTCGTCGCGGATTTCGTCGAGCGTCATGCTGCCCCTCTCCGCCGGCGCGCAGGGGGCGCCCGTCACGCCTTCAAGGCGGCCTGCGCCTCGGCAACGACGGCGCGGAACGCCTCGGGCTCTTGCATGGCGAGGTCGGCCAGCACCTTGCGGTCGAGTGCGATGCCGGCCCGCTTCAGCCCGTTCATGAGCTGCGAATAAGTGAGGCCTTCGCCGCGCGCGCCGGCATTGATGCGCTGAATCCACAGCGCGCGGAAATTGCGCTTCTTCGCGCGGCGGTCGCGATAGGCATATTGCAGGCCCTTCTCGACCTTCTCGATCGCGATGCGGATGTTCGAATGCGAGCGGCCGCGATAGCCGCTCGCAAGGTCGAGCACCTTCTTGTGCCGCGCATGGGCGGTGACGCCCCGTTTGACGCGCGCCATGTCAGCCCCTCATGTACGGCATGTAGGAGAGCACGAGGTTGGCGTCGCCCTTCTGCAGGGTGACGGTGCCCTTGGCGTTGCGCTTCGAGCGCTTCGACTTGTTGGTGAGGAGATGGCGCTTATAGGCGTTCGCCACTTTCACTTTGCCGGACGCGGTGCGACCGAAGCGCTTCTTCGCGCCGCTCTTGGTCTTCATCTTGGGCATTTCCATCCTCTCGCAGGAGATTTTGGGCGGAGAGGCATGCCCTTCGGGCCCCGGCCGCCGTCAAGGCCGCGGGTTATAGCGGTCCCGCGGCCCGTGGCGCAAGTTCAGACGGCGGCCGCCTTTTCGAGCCGCGCGCGGTCCTTGAGGTCGCGCTCCTGCATGCCGGCGCGGAGCCGCCTTATCATGTCGTCGGGATCATATTCGACGCCCGTCGGGTTGCGCGCGAAATCGGCGCCGCGCATGTAGTCCTTGCACTCTTCGAGCGTCGCGAAATTCTCGACCGCGAACTCGACGCCGTTGCCGTCGGGATCGCGATAGTAAATCGAAGTGGTGGGACCGTGATTGACGCACCAATTGGGCGCAATCCCCCTCGCCTTCAAACGCTCATAGGCGTCGAACAGGTCATCGAGCGTGTCGAACGCGAAGGCGACGTGGTTCAGGCCGACATGGCGATCGGTACGCGCTTCGAGCGGCCCGAAATTGAGGAAGGCGATGCGGTGATGCTCATCGTCGTAGGTGAGGAAGCAGAGGCGGTCGTCCTCGTGCACCACCTCGCCGCCCAAGACCGCGAGATACCAGTCGCGCATCTCGGGGATGCGGTTCGTCTGCAACACGTAGTGAGAGATCTTCGCGGGCGACTTCATGCTACCCTCCTTACACGACGAGTGCGCCATGCTCGCTCTGCCCCTCGGTGAAGCCCCACGACTTCATCCACTCGTAGGTGCGCTGGAAAAGCGCGGGCTCGTAGATGTCGACATGCTTGTAGTGCACGAAGGCGCGGAGCAGTTCATGAGGTGCGATCGCGCCTTTGGCATGCGCCGTGACGTGATGGGCATAGCGGTAGAAATCGGCGTTGATGCGGTCGACCGCCTCGTTCTCGGCGGCGTAGTAAGCAGCACGCTGCTCCGATGAAAGATGCGGCGCGATCACTTCGCCGCCGCGATAGAACTCGGCCGCGATGATATGTGCGCCTTCCTTCAACGCGAGGCTGATGAAGGGCTCCATGACGGTGACGGCGCGGTATTGCCCGTCCTTCAGGCCTTTCCAGCGCTGTTGCGGCAAGCCCGCTTTGGCGGTCCGCACATGCTCGCGCCCGAGCGCGCCTTCGAGCATCTGCAGGGTGGTGAAGTGGGAGCCGGTATGCTCCTGCACCGCGATCGGAATGTCGGCGAGGTCGCGCGGCACCTGCAGCGCTTCGTCGAACGTCACGATCGCCTGCGCCGCCACGGCCGCGCGCAGCGCCGCGAGCTTGCCGCCGCGCGCGCCGCGCTCGACCCGGTCGATCGAGGCCCATTCGCATACGTTGTAGCTGTCGGCCGAGCCGCACTCGAACATACCTTCCTTGAGGCGCTCGAAAATCTTGCTCTCGGCCGTGTCGCGCTCGCGGTCCTCGTAGGTCGCCGACATGGCGACGTCGAGCCCGGCCTTGCGAAAGAGCCCTTCCTCGATCCCCACCAGTACCGGCAGGTCGAACACAGGGTTGTTGGGTGCAATCCGCACAACGGCGTTAGCCATGATATGTCTCCTCAGAGAGATATCTTGGCATGACGGCGGCCCCTGTCAAAGGGCGGGCGCGAGGCCCGCCCCGGTTGGATCAGCCCTGCTGCGTTACTTGGCCCGTGTCGGGGTTGGCGATGACGGTGATGCGCCGCCCGTGCCGGTCGACCTGGGCCGCGAAATTCTTGCCGACGGCGTGGAAATTCGTGTAGTCGCCGTAACCTTTTGCCTCGATCAGATTGAGCGCCGTGGTTTCGCGACGCGCCTGGGGCGTCTCATCGCTGCTGATATGCGAGGCGGTCGCGGAGGGCAGCGCGGCCAAGGCCGGGCCGGCTTGGACGAAAGCGACACCGGCGAGCGCGGCAAACGGCACGGCGGCGAGAGCAAGGCGGGTCATGGAAACCTCCTCGGACGTTTCACCCCCTATGATTATCGCGCTCGACCCATGACATGCTCCTGTCGCGGCGATGAATTCGCGTTCACCCGATGCGGCATCACGCTCCGTCGTGGCGCGGGGCACCGGCATCGACATAGATGCGCTCGCCTGTCTCAGGTCGGAAGTGGACCTCGACGAGCCGCCCGGTCGCCGGATCGATGAAGCGCTCGCCGGTCGCGAGAAACCCGCCGCCCGGCGGCCGGGATGCGACACGCTTGTAATGGATGCGCTCGAAGAGCGTGCCCAGGACCAGGGCGAGACCGATGAACACGAGCCCTGTCACTGCGGGCCAGGGCACGCCCGTGACCAGCAAAACCACCGCGCCGACGAGAACGGCGCCGCCGATCCCGGCCACAAGCCAGCGCACGAAGGTCACGTGAAAGGGCCCGCGCGCGCGGACAAGGCCGGCCTCACTTCGGCAGGGGCTCGATCACGACGGCGGTGCCGTAGGCGACGATCTCGCTCATCGTCTGCCCCATCTCGGAGGAATCGAAACGCATCATGACGACGGCGTTGGCGCCCATCGCTGTCGCGCTTAGGACCATACGGTCGATCGCGTGGCGCCGCGCCTCCTCAATCAAGGCCGTGTATTCCTTGATCTCGCCGCCGACGATCGAGCGCAGGCCCGCGGCGATGTTGCCGCCGATGCCCCGGCTCCTCACGACGACGCCGAAGCATTGCCCCTTGGTTTCGACGGTGCGATGGCCCGCCACGGTCTCGGTCGTCGCCACGAGCATGATCCACTCCCGTCCCGTCGAGTGTCGTCGCGCACGCCGCTTCTATTTCGGCGACAGCACCATGGTCATCTGGCGGCCTTCCATGCGCGGGTGCTGCTCGATCTTGGCGAGCTTGTCGAGGTCGTCGCGTACGCGCATCAGCACGTTCATGCCGATCTCCTGGTGCGCCAGCTCGCGGCCGCGGAAGCGCATGGTCACCTTGACCTTGTCGCCCTCCTCGATGAATTTCAGCATGCTGCGCATCTTGACGTCATAGTCGTGATCGTCGATGCCGGGGCGCAGCTTGATCTCCTTGACCTCGATGATCTTCTGCTTCTTGCGCGCCTCGTTCTTCTTCTTCTGCTCCTCGTATTTGTATTTGCCGAAATCGAGGATTTTAACGACCGGCGGGTCCGCCGCGGCGGCCACTTCGACGAGATCGAGGCCGGCCTCGCCGGCTTTGACCAGGGCGTCGTTCCGGCTGACGACCCCTATCATCTCTCCACGCTCGTCGATGAGCCGCACCTTGAGCGCGTTGATCTCCTGATTGACGCGCGGCCCGTCCCGGGACGGCGTCGCCGGCTGCATGGTCCTGGCGATATGGCACCTCCTTCACAGTTAACGCTGGCGTCCCACCTCAGCCGGGCGGGATCGCAGCCTCCGCCTTCAATTTACCGATGGCGTCTACGAGCGCAACGGTTTCTTGCGCGGCGCTGCCCAGACGCCGGAGCGCCACCGTCCGCGTCTCGGCCTCGCGGCGGCCGACGACGATGAGCACGGGAATCTTGGCGAGCGAGTGCTCGCGCACCTTGTAATTGATCTTCTCGTTCGTGAGATCGGCCTCGGCCCGCAGGCCCGCTGCGGCGAGCGCCGCCATCACCTCGCCCGCGTAAGCGTCGGCATCGGACGTGATCGTCAGCACCTTTGCCTGGACGGGGGCGAGCCACAGCGGGAAGCGCCCGGCGTGATGCTCGATCAGGATGGCGATGAAGCGCTCGAACGAGCCCAGGATGGCGCGGTGCAGCATGACCGGACGGTGACGCTGCCCGTCCTCGCCGATGTAGTTGGCATCGAGCCGCTCGGGCAGCACGAAATCGACCTGGAGCGTGCCGCATTGCCAGTCGCGGCGCAAGGCATCCCGCAGCACGAATTCGAGCTTCGGCCCATAGAACGCGCCCTCGCCGGGATTGAGGGTCGTCTCGAGGCCCGCGGCATCGCACGCCGCCTTGAGCGCGCCTTCGGCGCGGTCCCAGACGTCGTCGCTGCCGGCGCGCACGGCCGGCCGGTCGGAGAATTTGACGGTCACATCGGTGAAGCCGAAATCGCGATAGACGCTCTGCAGCAGATCGCAAAAGGCGATGCTTTCGGCGGTGATCTGGTCCTCGGTGCAGAAGATATGCGCATCGTCCTGGGTGAAGGCGCGCACACGCATGATGCCGTGGAGCGCGCCCGACGGCTCGTTGCGGTGGCAGGCGCCGAACTCCGCCATCCGGAGCGGCAGCTCGCGATAGGAATGGAGGTCCTGCCGGAAGATCATGACGTGGCACGGGCAGCTCATCGGCTTCACGGCGAGAACGCGCTCGCGATCCTCGTCGGCGACTGTGAACATGTGCTGGCGGAATTTCTCCCAGTGGCCCGAGGCTTCCCACAGCGAGCGATCGACGAGCTGCGGCGTGTGCACCTCGACATAGCCCGCGCGCTCGAGCCGGCCGCGGATGTAGTTCTCGATCGTGCGGTAGAGCGTCCACCCCTTCGGATGCCAGAACACGCTGCCGGCGGCCTCTTCCTGAAGATGGAAGAGGCCCAGCTCGCGACCGAGGCGGCGATGGTCGCGCTTTTCCGCCTCCTCGAGCTGGAAGAGATATTGCTTCAGGTCCTTGTCGCTCGCCCACGCCGTGCCGTAGACGCGCTGGAGTTGTGCGTTCCTGGCATCGCCGCGCCAATAGGCGCCCGCGACCTTCGTAAGCTTGAAGGCGTGGCCAAGCTTGCCCGTGCTCGGCAGATGCGGTCCCGCGCAGAGATCGACGAACTGGCCCTGGCGATAAAGGCTGATCGCTTCGTCCTTCGGGATCTCGTGGATCCACTCGGCCTTGTATTGCTCGCCCAGCCCGGCGAAGAAGGCGACCGCCTTGTCGCGCTCCCATTCCTCGCGCGTGATCGTCTCGTCGCGATCGACGATCTCGTGCATGCGCGCCTCGATCTTCTCGAGGTCCGTTGGCGTGAACGGCGTCTCGCGCGCGAAATCGTAATAGAAGCCGGTCTCGGTCGCGGGCCCGAACGTGACCTGCGTCTCGGGATAGAGTTCCTTCACCGCCTCGGCCATGACGTGCGCGGCATCATGGCGGATGATCTCGAGCGCGGCGGGCTGATCGCGCGTCAGGATCGCGATCCTGGCGTCGTGGTCGATCCCCGCCGACAGGTCCTTCACATCGCCGTCGACGCGGATCGCGACCGCGGCTTTGGCGAGGCCGGGCCCGATTGACTGCGCGATCGCCGCGCCCGTCACGCCGCGCGCGAATTCGCGTGCGCGTCCATCGGGCAGTGTGACCTTGATCTGCGGGTCGCTCATTCTCGGGCGATTTACCCGAAGGGCAGCGTCGCGGCAACCTCCTCCACGCCGAGCGCGGCGAGGCTCTCCCGGCGCAGGATCGTGACGCGCGGGCCACGCGGCGCGGTGAGGTCCGGATCGGAGGCGGCGGAATAGAGCACCGTCGCCGAAGCACCGCCCGCGACCGCGAGATGGACCGGGCCGGTATCGTTGCCGATGGTGTGGAGCGCGCGGCCGCCGAGCCCGACGATGTCGCCGAAGCTCGTCTTGCCGGTGAGATCGATGGCGCCGGGCGCGCTCTGCGAAATCTCGGCGCCGAGCGATGTTTCGGCCGTGCCGCCGATGACGACGGGCGCCGCCCCACGCGCGCTGACGAGGCGCGCGAGCGCGGCATAGCTCGCGGCGGGCCAGCGTTTTTCCGGCCGGTGCGGGGCGCCGCCGGGCACAAGCAAGACGAAGCGTTCCGGCAAATGGAAGCGGGCGATGTCGGATGCGGCCCAGGCGAGCGAAGGCGTCGGCACGTCCTTGATGCCGATGGCCGCGAGTTGATCCTTCTGGCGCTCGATCGTGTGAATGAGGTCGCGCCGCGGATTGGCATGCGGGTGCGAGGCCCCCCGCGCGATCCCCGACCATTCGGGCGCGCCGGGGCGCAGGAGCTGAAAATAGAAGCTCGAGCGGTCCGAGGTCTGCAGATCGTAGACGCGCGCGAACCCTGCCCCGCGCAGCCTCGCCCTGAGCCGCCACAGCGCGAGCGGGCGGGCAAGCGACGGCCGCTCATCGATCCAGACGCGGTCGAAATAGGGCGCGGCGCGGCCAAGCTCCGCGAACGGCGCCGATGTCAGAAGCGTGATCTCGGCGTCTTGGTGATGCGCGCGGATCGCCGCCGCGGGCCCCATCGCTTGCACAAAATCGCCGAGCGCACCAAGCTTGATGACGAGGATGCGGCTCACGCCGCCACGGACCCGAGGGCGCGCGCGCCGATGCCGAGCAGCTCCTCGTAGATCGCGATCGTCTGCTCCGTCATGCGCGCGACCGTGAAGTTCTGGCGCACATGCGCTTGCGCGCGGTCGGCCAAGGCAAGGCGCTCCTCGGGCAGGAGATCGAGCGCCTCGGCGATGGCCGCCGCGAGCGCTGCCGGATCGCCCGGCGGCACGAGCCATCCGGTCTCGCCCGGCACGACCGTCTCGAGCGCGCCGCCATGCGCCGTCGCGATCACGGGCCGCCCCATCGCTTGCGCCTCGACGGCGATGCGTCCGAAGCCTTCGGGCTCGGTCGAGGCCGACACCACGATATCGGCGAGCATGTAGGCCGCCGCCATGTCGCGGCACTCCTCGGCGAAGCCCACGCCACAAGGCGGCGGATCGCGTTTCAATCCTGCCTCGAGCTCGCCGCGATAGCGGCTATTGCCGCCGCCGACGATGAGGCAGCGCAGCTCGCGCCGCCCGAGCCGGCGCAGCGCCGCGATCAGCACCTCGTGCCCCTTCCACCGCGTCAAGCGGCCCGGCAGCATCACCACCGGAAGCCCATCGGGCAGGCCCCATTGCCGCGCGAGCTGGATCATGCGCTCGGGTGAAACACGCTCGGGATCGAAGCGCTCGGTGTCGATGCCGCGATGGACGACGCGGACGCGCGCGGGATCGAGGCCATAAGTCTCGATCGCATGGCGGGCGACGAATTCGGAGATGGCGATGACGCACTCGCCCGCGCCCATTACCGCATTGTAGCGACGCTTCCACGCCGTCTTGGCACCATAAGCGTTGTGGAAGGTGGTGACGAAATGCGCGCCCGTGCGCCGCGCCGCGGCGCGCGCGCTCCAGGCCGGCGCGCGGCTCCGCGCATGCACGATGTCGATGCCGTGTGTCTCGATGATGGAAGCGAGCCGGCGCACGTTGGCGCGCATGACGAACGGATTCTTCGACGCGAGCGGCAGCTCGATGTGAGTGGCCCCCGCGCGCTCGGCCTCGCGCACCATCGCGCCACCGGCCGATGCGATGAACGAGCCCCAGCCGGCAGCCGCGAGCGCCGCCGCGAGATCGACCGTGCCGCGCTCGACCCCGCCCGTCGCGAGCGCCGGCAGCACCTGAAGCACGCGGGGCGGGCGGCGTTCCGCCTCGGCCGAGGCGGTGATAGTCTCGGCGTCGTTCATGATGCGACGAGGGGAGCGCGGACTTTGAGTCTCATCGAGGAAGCGCCCTCCATCTTAACACGCGAGGACGGCGCCACAATCGCCTACCGGCGAAACGCCGGAAAAGCGCCCACCGTCGTGTTCCTCGGCGGCTTCATGTCGGACATGAGCGGGACGAAGGCGACGCGACTCCACGAATTCTGCGCGACTCGCGGCCATGCTTTCGTGCGTTTCGACTATTTCGCGCATGGCCTGTCGTCCGGCGATTTCGCGGTCGCCACGGTCGGGCGTTGGAAGGACGACGCGCTCGCCGTCATCGACCGATTGACCGAGGGACCACTCGTGCTCGTGGGTTCGAGCATCGGCGGCTGGATCATGTGCCTCGCAGCCTTGGCGCGGCCGGAGCGCGTCTCGGCGCTCGTCGGCATCGCCGCTGCGCCCGACGCGACGGAAGCGCTGATGTGGCCGCGCCTGCCGCCACCGGTGCGCGAGCAGATCATGCGCAACGGCGCGGCGCGCGTGCCCTCGGCCTATGCGAGCGAAGGCTATCTCATCACGCGCGCGCTTCTCGAGGACGGACGCCGTAACTTGCTGCCGCCCGCGCCAAAGATTGCATGTCCCGTGCGGCTCCTCCATGGCATGGAGGACCCGGACGTGCCCTATCGCACGTGCCTCGACCTCGCGCAGAAGCTCGCGGCTCCGGACGTTCAGGTGATCCTGGTGAAGGACGGCGACCATCGGCTCTCGCGCGAGCAGGACCTCGATCTTCTGCTGCGCACGCTCGCGCCGCTGCTCGAGCCGCGTCACGAATCCGGTGCGGCCGCGAGGATGGCCGCAAGCCCCTCGCGGTAGGTCGGATAACGCAAACGCACGCCGAGCTCGTCCTTGATGCGGCGGTTCGCGACGCGCTTGTTGTCGTCGTAGAAGCTCTGCGCCAGCGGCGAGAGCCCCGCCTCCGCGAGCGGCACCGCGCGCGGCACGGCACAGCGCAAGAGCCGGCAGGCGTAAGCAACGACGTCGGCCTGCGCCGCGGGCTCGTCGTCAGCCACGTTGTAGAGGGCGCCGGGATCGGGCCGCGCGATTGATGCGCGCAGCACCTCGGCGAGATCGGCGACGTGAATGCGCGAGAAGACGTGGCCGGGTATCTCGATGCGCCGCGCGCGGCCTTCGCGGACCGCATCGAGCACGTTCCGGCCCGGTCCGTAAATGCCGGCGAGGCGAAAGATATGGAGCGGCAGAGACGCGCGGCGCGCGAGTGCGCGCCATGCCGTCTCGGCGGCGAGGCGGCGGCGGCCGCGCTCGTTCGCGGGCGCGGGCGGTGTCGTCTCGTCGACCGTGGCGCCGGCCCGGTCGCCATAGACACCCGTGGTCGAGAGATATCCGAGCCACTGCAATTCCGGCAAGGCGGCGAGATCGTCGCCATGCGTCTCGAGCACCGGATCGCCCGCCTCGTCCGGCGGCACCGAGACCAGCACATGGCTCGCCCCCGCGAGCGACGCTTTGTCGAGCGGACGGTCGCGCTGAAAGAGATGCATGTCGAAGCCCGACGCCGCGAGCGCGGCGCATTGCGCCTCCTCGCGCGCCGTGCCGGCAATCTCCCAGCCGCGCGGCATAAGCGATCGCGCCAGCGCCTCAGCACTGTAGCCGAGGCCGAAGCAGAAGAGCCGGCTCATTCCGCGAGCGAGCCCGCGGCTTCCGGCTCGAGCGCGCGCTCGATCTTGCCGAGCCGGAGCCTTGCCCATGCCCACGAGCCGACGCAGGCGATCGCGCCCGCGATCACCGGGAGATGGAAGCCGAGCTGCGTTGCGACGAAGCCCGAGAGCAGCGCGCCCAGCGCGGGCCCAGCGCGGAACACCATGCCATAGAACGCCATCACGCGCCCGCGCAGGATCGGATCGACCGCGGTCTGCACGAGCGTCTGTGCGCTGATGCCGCTCGTCGTCATGGCGAAACCCGAGACGAACACGGCGGCAAGCGCCATCCAATAAGAATTCACGATGCCAAACGCGAGCACGCACAATGACATGATGAGCGTGTGGTTGATCGCGAGCGCCGTCAATCCGGCGACGCGCGCGCGGCGGATCATGTTCATGCCGCCGACGATCGCGCCCAGCCCCATCGTCGCGGTGAGCCACGCGAGCCCTTGCGCGCCGCGATGGAACACGACGTCGACAAAGCCCGGGAAGAGCTCGTTGTAGCCGCGGATGCCGACCGTCGTTACCGCGAAGAGCCCCAGCATCTGCCCGATGCCGGGATGCCGCATGGCATAGGTATAGCCCTCGAACGACTGGCGCAGGAAATGGCGCTGCGGCGCCATCCGCTCGGGCGGGACGTCAACGCGGGCGAGCGCGAGGCTGAAGGCGACGTAGGAGAGCGCATTCAGAACGAAGGCGAGCGCGACGCTGCCTTCGGCGATGACGATGCCCGCGATCGCCGGACCGATGAAGCGCGCGATGTTGAACATGAGCGAGTTGATCGCCACCGCCGAGGGCAGCGTTGCGGCATCGACAAGGCTCGGGATGAGGGCGAGGCGCGCCGGCTGGTTGAAAGCGTTGAAGCAGCCGAGGCCGAAGATCAGCAGGAACAGCTCCTCGACGGTGATGGCGCTGGAGAAGCTCAAGATCGCAAGCGTCCAAGCCTGGATGATGGCCACGATTTGCGTCAGGCGGATGACGCGTATGCGGTCGAAGCGGTCGGCGGCTACGCCCGCGAACGGGCTGATCACGACATTGGGAATGAGGTCGGCCGCGGCGACGAGACCGAGCCAGGTACCGGAGTGAGTTAATTGCCAGGCGAGCCAGCCCTGCGCCACCCGCTGGATCCAGTAGCCGATCTGCGAAATGAAATTGCCGGTCGCGAAGAGGCGGTAATTGCGAATGCGAAATGTCCGCACGACATTGTGAAAGCCCGCCCGCGACCCCGGATCTGCCACAGTTTTGCTTGCCCTTTCCCCTCGTAACATATCAAAGCCGCCGCCGCGTCGGTGTACAAGGCGGGAGAAGGCAGGTATAACCGGCGCGCTTCGCCGGCGGAGAGGTGGGCGCCGGGGCGGGCCATCGTTGTAAAGCCTGGCCGAATGGTGTCCTATGGACGCCAAGCGGACCGGCGCGGGGCGGAGACAGAACTTCCATGAGACGGGCTTGGTGGGCAGTCGCCTTCGTGGTCCTGGCCGGGGCCGGCGGCGTCTTTTATCAGTCATGGATCGCGCCTGCGCGCTCGCAGGGCGCGCCGCAAGGCTCGCGGCAAGGCGGCGCCGGCGTGCCGGTCGTGGTCGTGGCGGCCGAACAGCGCGCCGTGCCGGTGCGGATCGACACGATCGGCACGGTGCAGACGATCGCGATGGTATCGATCAAGTCGCGCATCGACGGCTACATCGACACCGTGCTGATCCATGACGGCCAATACGTGAAGCAAGGCGATGTGATGTTCCGCCTCGACGCGCGCGCGGCGACGGCGCAGGTGCTCCAGGCCGAGGCGCAACTGGCGCGGGACAAGGCGCAGCTCGAAAACGCCAAGCGCAACGTCACGCGTGACACGCCGCTCGTCGGCAAGGACTTCATGTCGAAGCAGCAGTTCGAGACCGACCAGACGACGGCGCAGGCGTTTGAAGCCTCGGTCGCCGCCGATCAGGCGGTCATCGAGAACAACAAGGCGCTCCAGAGCTACGACACGATCACGGCGCCGATCGACGGGCGCGTCGGCATGATCGCGATCAAGGCCGGCAACAGCATCAAAGCGAACGATGTGCCGCTCGCCACCATCAACCAGGTGAAGCCGATCTATATCGGCTTCAGCCTGCCGCAGGGAGAACTGCCGGCACTGCGCGCGGCCATGGCGGCCGGCAAAGTGAGCGTCAGCGCCAAGCCCGCGGGCGATGCTGGCACGCCGCTCACCGGCATGGTCACATTCTTCGACAACACCGTGGACACGACCTCCGGGACGATCGCGGTGCGCGCGACATTCGCCAATGACGACGAGCGGCTTTGGCCCGGGCAATTCGTCAATGTGTCGGTGACCACGCGCACCGACGCCAACGCCATCGTCGTGCCGCCGTCGGCGATCCAGATCGGCCAGGACGGCGATTATGTGTTCGTCGTGAAGCCCGACAACACCGCCGAGATCCGCCCCGTCACGGTGAGCCGCACGGTCGACGGCGCAAGCGTCGTCGAGAAAGGCCTGGCGGCCGGTGAAAAGGTCGTGGTGGACGGACAGATGCGGCTCTCGAACGGCGCGCGCGTCGACGTCCGTCCCGCCGAGGCGCCGAAAGCGGCCGAACCGTCATGACCCTCCCGGAGCTTTGCATCCGTCGTCCAGTGATGACGACGCTGCTGATGCTGGCCTTTGTCGTCTTCGGGATGTTCAGCTATCGGCTCCTTCCGGTAGCGGCGATCCCGCGCGTCGACTTCCCGACGATCGTTGTCGATGCCTCACTGCCGGGCGCGAGCCCCGACACGATGGCGTCCTCGGTGGCCCTACCGCTCGAGAAGCAATTCTCGACGATCGCCGGCCTCAGCTCGATGATCTCGTCGAGCGGCGAGGGCATCACCAGTATTACGATGCAGTTCGACCTCGACCGCAGCATCGATGGCGCGGCACTCGACGTGCAGTCGGCGATGACGACGGCGTCGCGGCACCTGCCGGTGCAGATGACGACCCCGCCGTTCTTCATCAAGGTCAATCCGGCCGACTTCCCGGTCCTGTTCATCAACCTGCAATCGGACACCGTGCCGCTGTCGCAGGTCGACGAGTTCGCCGAGACGCTGATGGCGCAGCGCATCTCGACCATCAGCGGCGTGGCGCAGGTGCTGATCTTCGGGCAGCAGCATTTCGCTGTGCGCGTCCAGGCGAACCCGGAGGCGCTCGGCGCCAAGGGGCTGACGCTCGACGACGTGAGCAGCGCCGTCGTCGCCGCCAATTCCGCGACGCCCGTGGGCGTGCTCGAGGGGCCCGAGAAATCCTTCACCATGCAGGCCAACGGCCAGCTCCAGCACGCGCGCGACTACGACCCACTCATCATCGCCTACAAGAACGGCGCGCCGGTGCGATTGAAGGACGTTGCGCACATCGTTGACAGCGTCGAGAACGACCAAGTCGCGAGCTGGCTCGACGGCAAGCCCGCGATCATGCTGGCGATCCAGCGCCAGCCCGACGCCAATACCGTTCAGGTGGTCGACGCGGTGAAGGCGCTGGTGCCGATCTTCGAGGCGCAGCTTCCGGCCTCGGTGCAGATGCACGTCATGCTCGACCGCTCGGTCTCGATCCGGAATTCGGTCAACGATGTGCAGTTCACCTTGGGGCTCACGGCGTGCCTCGTCGTGCTCGTCATCTTCATCTTCCTGCGCAACGTCACCGCGACGATCATTCCGGCGCTTGCGCTGCCGGTCTCGGTCATCGGCACCTTCGCCGGCATGAAGGTGATGGGTTACACGATCGACAACCTCTCGCTCATGGCACTGACGCTCTCGGTCGGCTTTGTCGTCGACGACGCCATCGTCATGCTCGAGAACATCGTGCGGCACATCGAGAACGGCGAGCGCGTGATGGACGCCGCGTTTGCCGGCGCACGCGAGATCGCCTTCACCATCCTGTCGATCACGCTTTCGCTCGTTGCCGTGTTCATACCGGTGCTGTTCATGGGCGGCGTCGTCGGCCGTGTCTTCCGCGAGTTCGCCGTCACGATCAGCATGACGATCCTGATCTCGGGCTTCGTCTCGCTGACGCTGACGCCGATGCTGTGCTCGCGGCTTCTGAAGCCGCACCACGAAGGCGAACGCCACAATGTTTTCTACCGTGTGGCCGAAGGCGGGTTCGACGCGCTCTTCCGCGGCTATCGCGCCGGCCTTTCGTTCGTGATGCGCTGGCGGCGCGCGACGCTCTTCGTCACGATCCTGTCGGTCGCGGCCTCGGTCTATCTCTTTGTGATCGTCCCCAAGGGTTTCTTCCCGAGCGAGGACACCGGCGCGATCGTAGGCTTCACCGAGGCGGCGCAGGATATTTCCGTCAAGGCGATGTCCGAGCACCAGCTCGCAGTCACGCGTCTCCTGCTCGCCGATCCCAACATCGCCGACGTCAACGCCGCGATCGGCGCCGTCAATTCAAGCCCGTCCCTCAATATCGGCCGCCTCTTCATCCAGCTGAAGCCGCGTGACCAGCGCCCGCTTTCGGCCGACCAGGTGATCCAGGAGCTGCGCCCGAAGCTCGCTCGCATTCCCGGGATCAACACCTACCTGCAGAGTCTGCAGAACATCAACCTGGGCGGGCGGCTCGCAAAGAGCGCCTATCAATACACGCTTCAGGACAGCGACACCAAGGAGCTCTACCACTACGCCGAGATCATGCAGGAGAAGATCGGGCAGCTTCCGGGCGTGCTCGATGTCAATTCCGATCTCCAGCTTCACAACCGGCTCGCCATCGTCGACATCGACCGCGAGAAGGCCTCGCAGCTCGGCATCACGATGGAGCAGATCAAGACGACCTTCTTCGATGCGTTCGGCTCACGCGAGATCTCGACCATCTACGAGCCGTCGGACAGCTTTTACGTGATCCTCGAGATCGAGAAGCGCTTTCAGACCTCGCCGACTGACCTCTCCAATCTCTATCTGAAAAGCTCCACCGGCGCGTCGGTGCCATTGGGCGCCGTGGCTCACATCACGTCGGGCGTCGGCCCCGTGAGCGTCAATCACCAGGGCCAGCTCCCCTCGGTTACGATCGCCTTTAATCTCACGCCCGGAACCTCGCTCGGCACGGCCGTCACCGAGATCGCGCAGCTCGAGCGCGCAGTGAACCTGCCGATCACCGTCACCACCGGTTACCAGGGCAATGCCCAGATCTTCCAGCAGGCGCTCCAGGGCCAGGGTCTGCTGCTGACGGCGGCGATCCTCGTCATCTACATCGTGCTCGGCATTCTCTACGAGAGCTTTATCCACCCGATCACGATCCTCTCGGGTCTCCCGGCGGCCGCGCTCGGCGCGCTGGCGACGCTCCTCCTCTTCCACAAGGACATGAGCGTCATCGCCATCATCGGCATCGTCATGCTGATCGGCATCGTCAAGAAGAATGCGATCATGATGATCGACTTCGCGCTCGAGCGGCAGCGCAGCGGCATGCCAGTCGAGCAGGCGATTTTCGAGGCGTGCCTCTTGCGCTTCCGCCCGATCATGATGACGACCATGGCGGCGATCATGGGCGGATTGCCGATCGCGGTCGCGTGGGGCACGGGCTCCGAGCTGCGCCAGCCTTTGGGTCTCGTCGTCGTGGGCGGCCTTGTCGTGTCGCAATCGCTCACGCTCTTCATCACGCCCGTCATCTATCTCTACATGGAGCGGGCGCGCACCGGCGTCGGCCGGCTCCTGCGCAGCCCGCACGAGGCGGACGCCGCCGGCGAAGGCGCGCGCGTGGCGCAGGAAGCGGGCGAATAGGTTGCGCCTCGCCGTTGCCGCGGCGCTTTCTCTCCTGACTTTCGCCGCGGCGCGCGGCGCCGATCTGCCGGCGCCCTCGGACACGGCCGAAAGAGCGCACTATCAGCGCTGCCTCGACGATGCGCGGAGTGCGCCGCAAAAGGGGCTCGACGAGGCGCACGATTGGAAGAACGCGGGCGGCGGCTTCCCCGCCGACCATTGCGCCGCGGTGGCGCTTTTCGCGCTTCACCGTTATGCCGAGGCGGCGCAGTCCTTCGAGGCGCTGGGCGGCGCGATGATGGACAAGAAGCGCGAGCTGCGCGCAGGCGCGCTCGAGCAGGCGGGCCAGGCGTGGCTTCTTGCCGACGAGGCACAGAAAGCGAAGGCCGCGTTCATCGCTGCCCTCCACTTCACGCCCAACGACCCTGACCTCTATATCGACCGCGCCCGCGCCGACGCCGAGGCCAAGGATTTCGCCGGTGCCGTCGCCGATCTCGACGAGGCGCTCACCCTCGCGCCAGGGCGCGCGGAAGCCCTCGTCTACCGCGCCTCGGCCTATCGCCAGCTCGGCGATCTCGCGCACGCGCGGACCGACGCCGATGCCGCGCTGAAGGAAGTGCCGGACGATGCCGCGGGCTTCCTCGAGCGCGGCAACATCAAGCGTCTCCAGGACGATCCCGCCGGCGCGCGTGCCGACTGGGAGCGGGTCGAACGGCTTGCGCCCAATTCGCCAGCGGCGGCGGCGGCCAAGGCCAATCTCGCCCGCCTCGCGACGGAGAAGTAAGCGCCCTAGAAATCGAGATCGGCGTAGTGGCTGGGCGGCGGCGTCCCGGGCAAGTGGTCGGTCAGGAGCGGGCGGAAGGAAGGACGCGATTTGATGCGCGCGTACCAGTCCTTGGCCGGCTCGTGCTCGTCCCATGGCACGTCGCCAAGATAGTCGAGCGTCGAGAGATGTGCCGCGGCGCTGATGTCGGCGACCGAGAAATGGTCGCCGGCAAGCCAGCGCCGGCGCTCGGCCAGGAAGGTGATGTAGTCAAGATGGACGCCGAGATTGGCCTTGGCGGCGCGCAGCACGTTCGAATCGGGCCCGCCCCCGCCGAGAAGCCGCTTCATCAAGCGCTCGTTGAGGATGGGCTCCGTCACCTCGCGGCTCATCTTGCCGTCGAACCAGCCGACGAGGCGCCGCGTCTCGGCGCGGTCCAATGGGTTGAGGCCGATCAGGAGCTTCTCGCGATAGGTCTCGTCGAGGAACTCGGCGATGGCGGCGGCATCGGCCAGCACGGTGCCGTCCGGCTCAATGAGAACGGGCACTTCGCCGGTGGGGTTGAGCGCAAGGAACTCGGCTCGGCGCTCCCACCATTTCTCGACCTTCAACGTGCAGTCGAGACCCTTTTCGTTGAGCACGACGCGCAATTTGCGCGATAAAGGCGAGAGCCAGAAATGATAGAGGATCCGCATCCGGCCCGATCATATCAAAGCCCCATCGCCGCAATGAAGCCCCGACGCGTAGTTTGGAACCGTGCCCTCGACGTGTTCGTTGCCCCACCGGACAGGAAATGGCATTGGGTGGCGGCAATGAACCCCGGCGTCCCTCGCGGCGCCTTGTCGTCGGCGCGCTGGGCGCCGCGGCAGCCTTTACGGCGCTGCCGGGACTGGCGCGGGCGGCGCGCGGCGAGCGCAGCGTAAGTCTCCTCTGCCCGGAAACCGGCGAGAGCTTCAAGGGCGTCTACTGGGCGGACGGTCTCTATGTTCCCGACGCCTTCGCGCGCATCGACTGGCTCATGCGCGATTTCCACCGCAACCGCGTCGCCTCAATCGATCCGCGCCTCGTCGATCTCATGCACAGCATCGCGCTCCGCCTCGGGACGCGGCATCCCGTAAGAATCTACTCAGGCTTCCGCACCCGCGAAACGAACCTCGCGCTTCGGCACGAAGGCATGCCGGCCGCCTCGAACAGCGAGCACCTCGTGGCGCGCGCCGCCGACATCGCCGTCGAGGGCGTCAGCGCGGTCCATCTGCACCGCGTCGCGGTCGCGCTGCGCCAAGGCGGCGTCGGCGCCTATGACCATTATGTCCATGTCGACACCGGCCCGGTGCGCGACTGGTCTTATTATTCGCATCCCCATCATCACAGGTGAAGGATAGCCATGCCCGCGCCATACTGGAGGCGTGGCCGAGCCGCAGGACATTCTTGATTTCTGGTTCGGCGCGCCCGGCTCGCCGGAGTGCGCCGGCCCGCGCAAGATCTGGTTCAAGTCGGACGCCTCGTTCGACTCCGCCTGTCGTGAGAATTTCGCGGCGCTCTCGGCTGAGGCTCGGGAAGGCGCGCTCGATCATTGGCGCGAGAGCGCGGAGGGAGCGCTCGCGCTCGTGTTGCTGCTCGACCAGATGCCGCGCAACATCCACCGCGGCAGCGCCCTCGCCTTTGCCTGCGACGCCAAAGCGCGCTGGGCGGCGCGAGAAGCGGTCGCGCGCGGCTTCGACCGCGACCTTCCGCCGCACCGGCGCCAGTTTCTTTATCTGCCGTTCGAGCACAGCGAGAACCTGGCCGACCAGGAGGAAGGCTTGCACCTGTTCGGAAGCCTGCCCGAGGGCGAGCACCGCGAGCGCCAGCTCGACTACGCGCGGCGCCACCAGGTCGTCATCGCTCGCTTCGGCCGCTTCCCACATCGCAACGTGGCGCTCGGGCGCGTATCGACGGCCGAGGAGGAAGCCTTTCTCGCGAGCCCTACCGCGCCCTACTGACTGATCCACGCCACATCACACGGTCATTGCGAGGAGCGCGGGCGACGAAGCAATCCCCATCCAGCAGGGAGATTGCTTCGCTGCGCTCGCAATGACAGTCGGTCGAGATGGTTAGGCGGGACGCGCGCGCCAGCTCCGCCCGCCGCGGCGGAAGCGATCGAGATATGTCGGCAGCACGAGCTCGAGCACGGTGGGCGTGACCCCAAGCTCGGCGAGGCCGGGAAGGTTTCCGGCCGGAACGCTGTCGCTTCTGAGGAGGCGTACCTGGTCGCGCGTCAGCGGCGGCTTCGGTGCCAGGGGGCCAAGCACGAGGCGAGCCGTCCCAACCGCGAATTCGAGGAACGCGGCCTCGAAGCTCGCGAGCCCGAACGGGATGCTGACGAGGGAGCAGTTGCGCCCGGTCTCACGCAGGATCAGCTCCATCAGTTCGCGGAAGCTGTAGGGCTTGGGCCCGGCAAGCTCGTAGGTGCGGCCGACAGCGTCCTCGCGCGCGAGCGCCGCCACCGTGGCTGCGCCGATGTCGGCAACGTACACCGGCTGGAAGCGGGTGGCGCCGCCGCCTACCAGCGGCAGCGCGGGCGCCACGCGCGCGTAAGCGGCGAAGCGGTTGAAGAAATCGTCCTCCGGCCCGAACACGAGCGAGGGGCGGAACACGGTCGTCGCGGGGAAGGCCGCGCGCAGATCCGCCTCGCCCGCGGCCTTGCTGCGTGCGTAATGGCACGGCGATTGCGCATCGGCCCCGAGCGCGGAGACATGGAGGATGCGCTTCACGCCCGCGCGCTGCGCCGCCGCGGCGATGCGCACGGGAAGCCGCGCATGCAGCGCGTCGAATGTCTGGGCGCCGCGCTCATAGAGAATGCCGACGGCATTGACGACGATCTCCGCGCCGGCGATGACGGCCTCGAGCGCGCGGTCGTCGAGAACATCGGCGTCGACGGCCGCGACCTGGCCGACGTCTCCCATCGGCCTGAGATATCCGGCGCGCGACGCATGCCGGCCCACCGCGGCGATGACGGCTCCCGCCTCCGCCAAGTGCTTCACCATGTATCGCCCAAGGAAGCCCGAGGCGCCGAGTATCGTAACCCGCCGGTTGCGCATGGGGCGATTCTAGGCTCCGGGCAGCGCCTCTGCTAGCCTCGGAACCCGCAAGCGCGAAGGAGCCCCGTCATGCTGCGTCCCGAGGAGAACGAGCGCCTGGTGCGGGTCCGGCCTGGTACGCCGGCCGGCGAGCTGTTCCGCCGCTACTGGCAGCCGGCGGCGCTGTCCGAGGAGTTGCCGGAGCGCGACGGCGCGCCGGTGCGCGTGCGGCTTTTGGGCGAAGACCTCATCGCCTTCCGCGACAGCACCGGCCGGGTCGGCCTCATCGACGCCTATTGCCGCCACCGCCGCGCGCCCTTGTTCTTCGGCCGCAACGAGGATTGCGGGCTCCGCTGCGTCTATCACGGCTGGAAGTTCGACGTGGATGGCAACTGCGTCGACATGCCGAGCGAGCCCGCGGACTCGCCGTTGAAGGCGGGTGCCGCGATCAAATCCTATCCCACGGTCGAGCGCGGCGGGATGGTCTGGGCCTATCTCGGCCCGCCCGCCAAGCGCCCAAGCGAGCCCGACTTCGAGTGGACACGAGCGCCGGCGACGCACCGTACCATTTCGAAATCGCTACAGACGAGCAATTACCTGCAAGGACTCGAGGGCGGCCTCGACACGGCGCATGTGTCGTTCCTCCACAACAACCGCCTTGGCGACCGCAGCAACTACTTCGTGCGCGACGGCGCGCCCAAGATCGAGGTCTACGAGACGCCTTACGGCTACAACTATGTCTCGCACCGCAAGTTCGACGACGACAGGAACTTCATCCGGCTTTACCAGTACATCATGCCGTTTCAGCAGATGCGGCCCAACATCGTCTTCAGCAACGTTTCGAACGACGCGCGCGTGCCGCGCTATGACGGGCACATCTGGGTCCCGGTCGATGACGAGCACACGAACGTCTACAATTTCATGTGCGGCTCCGATGCCGACTGCGCGCTCGATCCCGATTTCGTCGAGCGCATCGAGGCGGGCTATGGCCGCGGCAAGGCCGACTACATTCCCGGCACGTTCTCGCTCAAGGCCAATCTCGAGAACGACTATTTCATCGACCGTCACGTGCAGAAGACGCAAAGCTTCACCGGCATTCGTGGCATCAACACGCAAGACATCGCGCTCCAGGAAGGAATGGGCGCGGTCGATCGCAGCCGCGAATTCCTGGGCACGTCCGACCGCGCCATCGTCGTGATGCGCAAGCTCCTGCTCGAGGCGACGCATGCCGTCGCGCGCGGCGAGGCGCCGCGCGGCAGCGAAGCCGCGACCTTCCGCGACGTGCGCCCTTACGATGCGGTGCTGCCGGCCGCGAGCGACTGGCGCCAGTATTTTGCCGACAACGCCCGCGCACGCTGGTGACCGCCATGGCCGATTTCGCTCCGACCCATCGCATCACGCACGAAGCCTGCCGCAAGATGATCGACGCCGGCGTCGCCAAGGCCGACGCGCTCGGCTGCAAGGTGAGCCTCGCCGTGGTCGATGACGGCGGCACCCTCATCGCCTTCCTGCGCATGGACGGCGCGCGCTTCTTCTCGGGCCGCGCCACGATCAAGAAGGCGATCACCTCGGCTTCGCAGCGCCTGCCGTCGGGCTATTTCCCGAAGGAAGGCGAAGTCAGCATGCAGATCCGCATGGACGGCGACTTCACCAACATCGCCGGCGGCTTCCCGATCACGGTGGCGGGCGAGGTGGTGGGCGCGGTCGCGGCCGGCGGCGCCAAGGTCGAGCAGGATGTCGAGGTGGCGAAAGCGGCGCTCGCCGCGCTCGGATTGCCTTAGCCGCGCTTCTGCGCGCCGACCTCGCCCATGAGCTGCTCCAGCACCTCGTAGGGCTGCGCGCCGACGACGCCGTAGCCGCCGGCAACGAAGGTCGGCACGCCGGTGACCCCAAGCTCGTGCGAGCGCGCCCAATCGGCGTCGACCGCGTCCTTGTAGCGCCGCTCGGCGAGGACGGCGCGCGCCTCCTCGACCGGCAGCCCGACCGCGGCCACGAGCTCGAGCAGCACGGCGGGATCGCCGATGTTCTTCGCCTCGACGAAATAAGCCTTGTAGAGCGCGTCGTGGAGCGCGCTGCCGGGATGCTCCGCCTCGGCCCAGGCGCCGAGCTCCTGCGCGAGGCGGCTGTTGTAGGTGTGGGTGCGGCGCCCATAAGGGAGGCCTTCGGCGTCCATCAGCGCCTTCATGCGCTGGTACATCGCCTCGGGATCGACGTTGCGCCCGGCATAGAGCGCCGCCATCGATTGGCCCTCGGCCGGCGTCTCGGGATGCAGCGGGAAATGCACGAGCCGCACCGAGATGTCGTATTCGCGCTTCAGTTTTTCAGTACGCACGGTACTGAGATAGCACCAGGGTCAGACGTAGTCGGAGAAGACCTCCAGAACGACAGGCTCGGCCATGCGTGCGTCCTCCTGCATTTCAGTCTAGCGCGTTTTACGCATCTATTCGATCACGTCGTCGGCGCGCGCCAGGATCGACTGCGGGACTGTGACCCCGATCGCCTTAGCGGTCTTGAGGTTGATCGCGAACCGGAAGCGCGTCGGCAGCTCGATGGGAAGATCGGCCGGCTTCACGCCGTGCAGAATCCGGTCGGTCAGTGTCGCGACGCGGTCGGAGATGTCGTCGAGATCGGGCCCATAGGACATCAACCCGCCATCCTGCGCGAAAGCTTCGTACTCGAAGATAGAGGGAAGCCGATGCGCGGCCGCGAAATCGATGATCCGGCGGCGATTGAGGTTGGTGAGGATGTCAGTGACCATGAGGATCGCGTCGGGCGGCGATTTCGTCATCGCGGCGAAGGCGGCGTCGAAATCGTCGGGCGCGCGCACACCCAAGGGAATGATCGTGACGCCGAGCCCCGGCGCCACATCCGCGGCGGCGCGATAACGCAGCGTCATGGCGAGATCGTCCTCGTTCCACAGCACCGCGACGGTGTGGATCGACGGTACGGTCTCCTTCAAGAGCTGCAGGCGTTTTGCCGAAAGCTCGGTCGCGATCTCGGTCAATCCGGTGATGTTGCCGCCGGGCCGCGCCAGCCCGTCGACGAGATGCGTCGCGACGGGATCGGCGGCGAGCGCCAGCACGATCGGCGTGGTGCCGCCATGCTGCTTCGCCGCGACCGCAGCGGGATAACTCGAGGAGATGATGACGTTGACATGGCTTGCGACCAGCTCGTCCACCAGCGAGGGCAGTCGCTCGACCTGGCCTTGCGCGCCCTTCGCAACGAACACGACGCTCTTATCGGCGACATAGCCGTGCCGCGCGAACGCCGTGAAAAACGCCGGCCCGAGCGGGCCCGAGCCCGGCTGCCCGGGGCCGATGAGACCGATATGCGGCAGCTTGGACAGATCCTCCGCGCGCGGCGAATCCGGGAGGGAGACAAGCGCGGCCAGCGACAGCAGGAATGCGACTACCGGCCGGCTCAGTGTCATCCGATCGCCTCCCGCGTGGCGAAACGAGATTAGACGCCTCGCCAATCTGATGCCAAGTGACCCGAAAGCGCCCGCAATTTGACACCCGGGCGCTTCTTCCCCTAAGCACGGCTCATGCCCTGGTGGCGGAATTGGTAGACGCGCTAGATTCAGGTTCTAGTGGTCGAAAGGCCGTGGAAGTTCGAGTCTTCTCCAGGGCACCACGTTCGCGGCAAGGCGCGGGAGAGTGCCGGTGACCGTCACGCTTCATCACGGCGACCTGCCGGCGGGAATGCGGCTCGGGCCCGTCGTCGCGATCGACACCGAGACGATGGGTCTGAACCCGGCGCGCGACCGGCTCTGCCTGGCGCAGCTCTCGGGCGGCGATGGCAACGCCCACCTCGTGCAGTTCGACGGCAATTACGAGGCGCCGAACCTCAAGTCGCTCCTCGCCGACACCAACACGCTCAAGCTTTTCCATTTCGGCCGCTTCGACATCGCCGTGCTGCGCCAGCACCTGGGCGTGCTGTCGTCGCCCGTCTACTGCACCAAGATCGCGTCGAAAATCGCGCGCACCTTCACCGACCGCCACGGCTTGAAGGATTTGTGCAAGGAGCTTCTGAACGTCGATCTGTCGAAGCAGCAGCAAAGCTCGGACTGGGGCGCCGCCACTTTGACGCAGGAGCAGCTCGCCTACGCCGCGTCCGACGTTCTCTATCTCCACGCCTTGCGCCAGCGACTCGACCAGATGCTGGCGCGCGAAGGGCGGCTCGAGCTCGCGCTGGCGTGCTTCGCGTTCCTGCCCATCCGCGCCCAGCTTGACCTCGCGGGATTCGCCGAGGTGGAGATCTTCGAACATTAGTTCCGCACCCGTTCCCGTTTGACCCGGGAGGGATGGATCGCCATAGTCGACCCGTAGAACGGGCACGTTCGCGTCCGTGGGGGACATGCAGAAGAGCGGATTAGTTTTGCGCCGTTTGAACGAGGCCAAGGACATCGCCGTCGCCCGGCGTGTGCTCGAAACCGAAATCTCCGGTTTGAAGGCGCTTGCGACCGGACTCGACGAAGCATTCACGCGGGCCGTCGACCTCCTGGCGACGGCGGCGGGCCGCGTCGTTGTCACCGGCATGGGCAAGAGCGGCCATGTCGCGCGCAAGATCGCAGCGACCTTGGCCTCGACCGGCACGCCGGCACAGTTCGTCCATCCCGCCGAGGCGAGCCACGGCGATCTTGGCAATATCGGCCAGCAGGATGCGATCCTTGCTCTGTCCAACTCGGGCGAGACCGCGGAGCTGAGCGACGTGCTCGCCTATAGCCGGCGCTTTCGCATCCCGCTTGTGGCAATAACGCGAAACGGCGGCAGCGGCCTCGCCGAGGCCGCCGACGTGATGCTCCTGTTGCCGGCCTTCACCGAGGCCTGCCCGATGGGCCTGGCGCCCACCACATCGACGACGATGATGATGGCGCTGGGCGATGCGCTCGCGCTCGCGCTGCTCGAACGCCGCGATTTCTCGGAGAGCGATTTCCAGCGCCTTCATCCCGGCGGCAAGCTTGGCCGCGCACTGTTGCGCGTCGCCGACATCATGCACGAGTCCGAGGCCTTGCCGCTCGTCCCGCGCGGCAGCGACATGGCCGAAGCGATCCTCGTCATGACGCAAAAGAGCTTCGGCTGCGTCGGCATCGTCGACGGCGAGGGCCGGCTCGACGGAATCATCACCGATGGCGATCTGCGCCGCCACATGGGCGACGGCATGCTGCGCGCCAAGGTCGAGGACGTCATGAGCCGCCGGCCGAAAACGATCCGCGCCAAGGCGCTCGCCGCCGAGGCGCTGGGTCAGATGAACGCGCAGTCGATCACCAGTCTCTTCGTGCTCGATGCCGCGAAGAAGCCCGTCGGCATCCTGCACATTCACGACTGCCTGCGCGCGGGTGTCACATGAAGACGCGCGCCGAGACCTTCGCGCCGCGGCCGGCGCGCTCGCGCGTCGATCCGGCGGCACGGCGCTACAGCCGCTTCGTCTACCGCGCCAAGCTCGCGTTGCCGGCGCTCGCCCTGGGGCTCGTCCTGCTGTTGGCGGCGTGGCCGCGCGTCGAGGGCGTGTTCGAGAATGTCCGCCTGCACGTGCCGCGTATCGACATGTCGGACGCGAGCGACCTTCACATGGTGAAGGCGCGCTATTCCGGCATCGACCGCGAGAACCGGCCGTTCGTCATCACCGCCGACGTGGCGCGGCAGAAGCCCAATCTCGACGATCTCATCACGCTGGAGCGCCCGAAGGGCGATCTCACCACGACCGGCGGCAACTGGCTCGAGCTGTCGGGCGACACCGGCTTTTATCAGCCGCAGCCGCAGCTCCTCGATCTCTTCGGCAACGTCTCGCTCTACCAGGACAAGGGCAACGAGTTCCATTCGACAAGCGCCCATCTCGATATGAGCGCCGGCACGGCCGTTGGGGACGATCCAGTGACGGGCCAGGGCCCGTTCGGCAACGTGACGGCGCAGGGCTTCCGCATTTTGAACCGCGGCGACACGATCTTCTTCACCGGCCACACGCGGCTCGACATGACGCCGCAACAAGGTCAGGGGCGGTGAGAGCCTGGGCACTCGGCACAGCGCTCGCCGCCATAGCGCTGGCCGCGCATGCTGCGGCGCCGGTTTCGAAGCCCCTGCGTTTCCCGCATCCGCCAACGAAACCTGTGCAGGGCGCTGCGCAAGCGGCACAGCCCGCCCTCGCGCGCACCGCCGCCGCGAAGCCCGGACGCGCAACCTCGGGCGCGGGCTCGACCCAGCCGCCGGCGGCGGGCGCGGGCGCGAGCCGGGCGCCCATGCCCGGCCTCGCCGACCGCAGCAGTGGCAAGCCCGTCTCGATCGAGGCCGACAACGGCATCGAGTGGGAGCAGAACAACCACGTCTACATCGCCCGCGGCAACGCCGTGGCGACGCGCGGCGACGACAACGTCAAGGCCGATACGCTCGCGGCGTTCTACCGCCCGGTCGCGGGCGCACCGCAGCCGGAGCCCGGCAAGAGCGGCAGCGATCCGATGAGCGGCGGCTCGACCGAAATTTACCGGCTCGACGCCACGGGGCACGTCGTGTTCCGCTCGCCCACCGACACGATGTTCGGCGACCACGCTGTCTACAACGTCGACAAAAGCTTCCTCGTCGTCACGGGCAAGGGTTTGAAGATCGTGACGCCCAGCGACGTCATCACGGCCCGCGACAGTCTCGAGTGGTACGACGCGCAGCAGCTGGGCGTCGCGCGCGGCAACGCGATGGCGATGCGCGGTGATCGCATCGTGCGCGCCGACGTGCTGACGACGCGGGTGGCAAAGCAGAAGGACGGCAGCTCGCACATCAGCCGCGTCGATGCGCACGGCAACGTGGTCGTGTCCTCGCCCGGTCAGATCGCGCGCGGCGACGCCGGCGTCTATGATCTCGATACCGGAATCGTCACGCTCACGGGCCGGGTCCGGCTGACGCGAGGCGAGAACGAGTTGAGTGGACGTTACGCGGTCGTCGATATGAACACCAACGTGAGCCGGCTCCTGCCGGGACCGCCAGGCGCAGAGCTTGCCTCTGGCGCCGGCCGCGTGCAGGCGCTGATCATGCCGCGCCAGAAGCCGGGCAATCCGTGATGGCCGCGCGCCCGTCGCAGCATCGCCCGCCGCAACGCCCCGCCGCGAAGGCGGCGGCTGCGCCCGGCCCGCGAGTGGCGGCGCCGCAGGCCGCGCACGCCGAAACGCCGCGCCTCGTCGCCGACAATGCCGGCCTCGCAGGATTCAATCTCGGCAAGAGCTTTCGCCGCCGCCCCGTGCTGCGCGACGTCAACATCGCCTTGGCGCGCGGCGAGGCGGTCGGACTCCTGGGCCCCAACGGTGCCGGCAAGACCACCTGCTTCTATCTCATCACCGGTCTCATCCGGCCCGATGTCGGCACCGTCATGCTCGACGGCGAGGACATCACAGAGCTGCCGATGTACCGCCGCGCGCGTCTCGGCATCGGCTACCTGCCGCAGGAAGCCTCGATCTTCCGCGGCCTCACGGTCGAACAAAATCTCCGCGCCGTGCTCGAGGTGGCGGAGAAGGAGCCGGAGGTACGCGAGACGACGATCGACTCGCTTCTCGCCGAATTCTCGATCAGCCACCTGCGCCGCGCGCCTGCGCTCGCGCTCTCGGGCGGCGAGCGGCGCAGGGTCGAGATCGCGCGCGCACTCGCGACGCGACCAAATTTCATCCTGCTCGACGAGCCGCTTGCAAGCATCGATCCGATCGCGGTCGCGGACATCCGTGATCTCGTCGCGCATCTCAAAGACCGCGGCATCGGCGTGCTCTTGACCGACCACAACGTGCGCGAGGCGCTCCAGATCGTCGATCGCGCCTACATCCTGCACGAGGGCAGCGTGCTCATGGAAGGCGCGCCCGACGAAATCGTCAACGACGCCGACGTGCGCCGCGTCTATCTGGGCGAGCGCTTCAGCCGCTAGCGCCGATTTCTTAACAGAGCAGCGTGCGACAACCTCGATCGCCATCGAGAGCGTGCCCGGCGCCCTCGCCACGGTCCGAAGTCGCCTTTTCCTGGCGGTCGCGGCGCGCCGCCGGAAGCGGCTGGAAGCCGAGATTTACCAAGCGTTAAGAGTGCGTTGGTACGAAGTTTGCATGCCGCTCTCGCTTTGTCCTAAAGTCGCCCCATGGCGCTGACCCAACGGCTCGATCTCCGCCAGACCCAGGCCTTGGTCATGACGCCGCAGCTGCAGCAGGCGATCAAGCTGCTGCAGCTGTCGAACCTCGAACTCACGGCGTACATCGACACCGAACTGGCCGAGAACCCGCTGCTCGAGCGCGACGACCGCGCCGCCACCGAGCAGCCTGCGCAGGTTCAGTCCGAAGAAAAGCCCGAGGACAGCGAGAAGTGGCACGAGCAAGCCGGAAGCGAGGGCGACGGCAAGCTCGACCTGTCCGGCGATCCCGAAGCGTGGCGCTCGCGCACCGCCGCTTCCGACAGCAGCGACCTGCCGGGGCTCGACCAGACCCTGGTCCGGCCAGAGACCTTGCGCGACCATCTTCTGGCGCAGCTTTCGGTCGAGCTGCACGAACCCGCCGACCGCCTCATCGGCGCGCACCTTATCGAGCTCGTGGACGAGTCGGGCTACCTCACCAGCGATCTCGAGGGCGTCGCCCACGTGCTCAACTGCGCGCCCGAGCGCATCGAAGAGACACTGAAGCGGCTTCAGCGCTTTGATCCGCCCGGCATCTTTGCGCGCAACCTGGCTGAGTGCCTGGCAATCCAGCTCATCGAGCGCAACCGCTTCGACCCGGCCATGCGCCGGCTGGTCGAGAATCTTCCGCTGCTCGCGAACCGCGACGCGACGCAGCTCATGCGCATCTGCGGCGTCGACGCCGAGGATCTCTCGCTGATGATCGCCGAGCTCAAGGCGCTCGATCCGAAGCCCGGGCTCGTCTTCGATCAGGTCGAGGCGCAGCCGCTCGTGCCGGACATTTTTCTCCAACCCGCGACCGACGGCGGCTGGTCCGTCGAGCTCAATTCCGAAACGCTGCCGCGCGTCCTCGTCAACAACCGCTACTACACCGAGGTGAAGCGCAACACACGCGCCAAGGACGCGCGCGACTATCTAGCCGAGCGCTATCAGTCGGCCAACTGGCTCGTCAAGGCGCTGCACCAGCGCGCCACCACGATCCTCAAGGTGGCGCGCGAGATCGTGCGTCAGCAGGACGCCTTCCTGCGCCACGGCATTCAGCATCTGCGCCCGCTCGTGCTGCGCGACATCGCGCAGGAAATCAGCATGCACGAAAGCACGGTGAGCCGCGTCACGTCGAACAAATACATGATGACGCCGCGCGGCATTTTCGAGCTGAAATATTTCTTCACCTCGGCGATCTCCGGCGCGGCCGGAAACGGCGACGCGGTCTCCGCCGAAGCCGTGCGCTTCAGGATCAAGGCACTCATCGATGGCGAGGCCGACGACGTCCTCTCGGACGACAAGATCGTGGCGATTCTCGTCGGCGACGGCATCGACATCGCGCGCCGTACGGTCGCGAAATACCGCGAGGCGATGCACATTCCCTCCTCGGTCCAGCGCCGCCGCGAGCGCGCAATGAGGGTCGGCCTCACTTGACTCCGCGCCCCCCGCTCAATATCGTTCTGCCTTGCGCGTGAGGGCGCCCGCGCAGACGAAAAGTCGGCGGGCGCCGGGGAAGGCGAAGCTGCAAGTGTCGGTCGCCGGCAAGCGTTGCGACATCGAATCATCGCTGCGCCACCACGCCGCCGCGCTGGCCTTGCCGATCCCCAAACACTGTCGCGATCTTGCCGCCGAAACAGCGCGCCCAGCGAAAACTCAATGATGGACATCGCCGAACTCATAACGCCGGACCGCGTCGTCGCAAGCCTGACCGTCGCCAGCAAGAAGCAGCTCCTGCAGGAGCTCGCGCGGCGCGCGGCGCCGCTGACGGGCCTCCACGAGCGCGTGATCTTCGACGCGCTCCTCGAGCGCGAGCGGCTCGGCAGCACCGGCATCGGCGGCGGCACAGCCGTGCCGCACGGGCGCTTTGCCGATCTGCCGCGCATCTTCGGCCTCTTCGCGCGGCTCGAAAAACCGATCCCGTTCGATTCGGTGGACGACCGGCCCGTCGATCTCGTGTTCTTGCTGCTGACGCCCGATGCGGCCGGCGCCGATCATCTGAAGGCGCTGGCGCGCGTCTCGCGCCTCTTACGCGACCGCGCCGTGTGCGCGAAGCTGCGCGGCACCGACCGCGCCGACGCGCTCTACGCGCTCCTCACCGACCGTACCGCAAGCCACGCGGCCTGAGCCGTTTCAGCCCGCGGCCCCTTTGCCGTTGCCGGGGCGGCCCTTGCCGATCGCGACCTTGCGCACGGTCGCGTCAGGCGCGCGCCGCGCGAGGTCGACATTGAGAAGCCCGTTCTCAAGCCAGGCGGAGGCGACCTCGATCCCTTCGGCGAGCATGAACGAGCGCTGGAACTGGCGCGCGGCGATGCCGCGGTGGAGATAGACCTTGTCCTTCTCCTCGGCCTGGCGGCCGCGCACGACGAGCTGGTTGCCTTCGAGCTGCACCGAAAGGTCGTCCATCGTGAAGCCCGCGACCGCGAGCGTGATGCGGAGCGCATCCTCGCCGATCTGCTCGACGTTGTAGGGCGGATAGCCCTCGGATGTCCCTTTGCTCACCTGGTCGAGCGCGCGCTCGAGCTGGTCGAATCCCAAAAGCAGCGGCGAATTGAAAAGCGAGAGGCGGGGCATCGGACCTCCTCGGGAGCGAGCGAGGCGGCAAAAGACGGGCCCCTTTGGGCACCCGGCAAGCCGCGGGCGATTCCATCGCATCGCCCGACCCTTATCTGGGATTGCCGTGAGGCGCGATCAAGAGTCCAACTGGTCGCCGTTTCGGCCTAATCTCGCGGCCCATGAGCATTCGCGGCCAAGCCTATATCGCCGGGATCTACGAGCATCCGACACGCGAGGCGAAGGACAAGTCGGCGGCCGAGCTCCATGTCGAGTCGGCCCGCGGCGCGCTCGCCGACGCCGGACTCGGGCTCAAGGATATCGACGGCTATTTCTACGCGGGCGACGGGCCCGGCGCCTTGTCGCTCGCGAACCACATGGGCCTCCGGCTCAAGCACCTCGACACGACCGACTGCGGCGGCTCCTCCTACATCCTCCATGTCGGCCACGCGGCGGAGGCGATCGCGGCCGGGAAATGCCGCGTCGCGCTCATCACGCTCGCCGGGCGTCCGCGCAGCGACCCCTCCTTCGGCGCTACCATGCGCGCGCAGAACGCGGCCGCGCCCGAATATGCGTTCGAGGCGCCCTATGCCCCGGCCACCGCCAATATGTACGCGCTCGCGGCGATGCGGCACATGCACGAATTCGGCACCACCTCGGAGCAGCTCGCCTGGGTCAAGGTCGCGGCCTCGCATCACGCGCAGTGGAACCCGAATGCGGTGCTGAAGGAGGTGGTGAGCGTCGCCGATGTGCTGGGCTCTCCCATCATCGCCTCGCCCTTGCACCGGCTCGATTGCTGCGTCATCAGCGACGGCGGCGGCGCCATCATCGTCGCGGCGCCCGAGATTGCGAATGCGCTGAAACGGCCGCGCGTAAGAATCCGCGGCGCGGGCGAGGCGACGAAGCACCAGCTGGGCGGCCGCATCGATCTCACCTTCAGCGCCGCACGCTGGTCCGGGCCCGCCGCCTTCGCCGAGGCGGGCGTGACGCCGGCCGACATGAAGTACGCCTCGATCTACGACAGCTTCACTATCACCGTGGTGATGCAGCTCGAGGATCTGGGATTTTGCGCGAAGGGCGCGGGCGGCCGCTTTGTCGCCGACGGCAACCTCATCTCCGGCCAAGGCCGTCTGCCGTTCAACACCGACGGCGGCGGCTTGTGCAACAACCACCCCTCGAACCGCGGTGGTCTCACCAAGGTGATCGAGGCCGTGCGGCAGCTGCGCGGCGAGGCGCATCCGAAAGTGCAGGTCAAGAATTGCGACCTTGCGGTCGCGAGCGGCATCGGCGGCTCGCTCGCGACGCGCCACACGAGCGCAACCGTCATCCTGGAGCGCGTCTGAGATGGCCGAACGAACGATCCCCGCGCCGAAGTCCGATCCCGAGACGGAACCCTTCTGGGAAGGCGCGCGTCGCGGCAAGCTCATGCTGAAGCGCTGCCGCACGTGCGGCGAGGCGCATTACTATCCGCGCCCGCTCTGCCCCTTCTGCCTCGGCGAGACCGACTGGATCGAGGCGCGCGGCACCGGCACGATCTATTCCTTCAGCACCATGCAGCGCGCGCCCGTGCCTTACGCCATCGCCTATGTCACGCTCGACGAGGGCGTGACCATGATGACGAACATCGTCGATTGCGATTTCGATGCGCTCGCCGTGGGCCAGCGCGTCAGCCTCGTCGTGAAGCCGAGCGAGAGCGGACAGCCCGTGCCGATGTTCACGCCAACGCAGGCCGCGAGCTAGGGCGCGGTAATCAAAGCCGCCGCCCTCACGCCGAAGGGCGGCGGACCTGATCCTTGGCCGAAGCTCCAAACAAGCGCGTCTTAGAGCGCGCTGGCGACGCTGTTGAACGTCGAGGTGAGGTTGCCGCCAACCGTGGTGACGGCCGAGATGATGGCGACCGAGATGAGCGCCGCGATGAGGCCGTACTCGATCGCCGTTGCGCCGCTCTCGTCCCGCAGAAGATAGCGAATGAAACGCGACATGAGGGGCTCCATGAGAGTTGGTCGCACCGTGCGAAGAGATAGCCCCGCGCCGATGAAGCGCGTGTTAAGGATTGGCAGTGTTTGAGTAATTAGAATTTACGGCAAATTCGGCAGAGGCTCATTCGCCGCGGAAATTGGGCTTCCGCTTCGCCTGGAACGCCGCAACCCCTTCCTTGAAATCGGCCGAGGCGCTGAGCGCGCCATAAGCCTCGCCTTCGTGCTCGATCGCTTGCGCGAGCGGCATGTTCTGCCCGTCGGAGAGAACGCGCTTCAACGTGCGCTGCGCCAGGGGCGAGAAACCGCGCAACTCGGCCGCGAGCGCGGCCACGGCCGCATCGAGCGCATCGTCCGCGACGCAAGCGGTGATGAAGCCCCAATCGCGCGCCTCGGCCGCCTTGATGCGGCGGCCCAGCATCGCGATCTCCTTGGTGCGCGCGATCCCGATCATGTGCAGGAGACGGGCCGAGCCGCCCGAGCCCGGGATCATGCCGAGCCGCATCTCCGGGAGCGCGAACTCCGCGCCCTCGGCCGCAATGCGGAAATCGCAGGCGAGCGCGAGCTCGAAGCCGACGCCGAAACAATAGCCGCGGATCGCCGCGATCACCGGCTTGCCGCAGCGTTCGGGCGCGGCGACGTTGTCGGCGAGGTGCGAAAGCGTTTCGCGCGAGGCCTCGAGGAATCCGGCGATGTTGCCGCCGCTCGAGAAATTCCGGCCCTCGCCGCGCACCACGATGACGCGCACGCGCGCGTCACGGTCGAGTGCCGCAAACGCGGCGGCAAGTTGCGCGCGCTCGGCGATCGAGACGACGTTCAGCGGCGGCCGGTCGAGCACAATGTCGGCACGCGCCTCCTCCTCGCTCCAGAGGACGCGAAATCCGTCCGGCGCGGCGAGCATGTCGGAGGAGAACACATAAGGGATCATGGCGCCGGCTCCCGCTCGCGTTTGAACGCGCCCGCGACGAGCAACCGCCGCAGGATCTTGCCGACCGGCGATTTTGGAATCTCGGCGACAAAGACATAGGCGCGCGGCCGCTTGAAATCGGCCAAGGCCGAGGCGCGGCAATGGGCGTCGAGCTCCCTGTCGCCGAGCGGACCGCGGCGCTTCACGAACGCCGTCACTTTCTGGCCAAGACGTTCGTCGGCGAGCCCCGCGACCGCAACCTCGGCCACGTTCGGATGGAGCGACAGCACGCTTTCGATCTCGCCGGGCGACACGTTCTCGCCGCCGGTGATGATCATGTCATCGACGCGGCCGGTGACGAAGAGATCGCCATCGCGGTCGAAATAGCCGGTGTCGCCGGTGAAATACCAGCCGCCGCGGAGCGCGCGTTCGTCCGCATCGGGCCGGCGCCAATAGCCCTCGAATGCCTCATCGCTCGCAAGCTCGCAAATGATCTGTCCCTCCTCGCCCGGCGCGCAGCGTCGGTCGGGACCCACCGCATCGAGCGGCACCACGCGGATGCGCGCGTTGATGCCGGCTTTGCCGGCCGAGCCGGGCTTCCGCGCCGCGTCCTGCTCGATCGTGAAGGTGTAGATCTCGGACGAGCCGTAGTGGTTGACGAAGAGCTCGGGCTGGAAACCCGCAACGACGCGCTGCAAAAGCCCATCCGGCATAGCCGCACCGGCAAAGCCGAGCTTGCGGCAGGCCGCGAGATCGGCGCGCGCGAACCCGTCCGCGGCGAGGAGATCGTGATAAAGCGTCGGCACGAGATAGAGTGTCGAGATGCGCTCGCGCGCGATGAGGGTCAAGGCTTCGGCCGCGTCGAACCGGCGCTCGGCGATGAAGCAACCGTCGACGAGCGCCATGGAGAGGAGCGAGCGCACGCCCATCGTGTGATAAAGCGGCATGACACCCAGCGTGCGCTCGCCGCGCACGTAGAGATTCTGCGCGACATGCGCCAAGGCCGCCGCACGCTCGGCGCGATGGCGGCGCGGCACGCCCTTGGGCCGGCCGGTCGTGCCCGAGGTGTAAAGCATGAGCGAGAAATCCTCGGGCCCCGCTGCAGGCGCGGGGTCGGCGAGTTCCGCCATAAGCTCACCGAGCCCGGCCGTGCCGGCGGCCCCACCCGCACCAATCCGCGGCAGCTTGCGTGATTGCGGCGCGGCCGCGACCGCATCGGCCGAGACGGGCTCATAAGCGACCGCCGCGGCCTCTGAATCGACGAGGCAGAACTCGACCTCGTCCGCCTTGGCGCGCCAGTTGAGCGGCGTCGCGACGATACCCGCCATTTGGCACGCCCAATGGAGCGCCGCCATCTCGAGCCGGTTCTGCATCACGATGACAAGCCGGTCACCGCGCCTCAAACCGAGCCGCGCGAGCCCTTGCGCGAGCGCGCCGATCTCGCGTGCCCACGCGAGGTAGTCGAGCCGCCGCGTGCCATCGACGATCGCCTCGGCGCCGGGACTGCGCTCGGCGCTGGCGAGGAACGTGCGGCCAAGATCGAGCATCAACCGTCAGCCGATGACGGCGATACCCTGGATCTCGATCAGAAGCTCCGGCCGCGCAAGGCCGGTGACGGTGATGAGTGCGCTCGCCGCGAAATCATCGCCGAAGATCTCGCGCCTCAACTCGGTGAGGCGGGTGCCATAGCGCGCGTCGGTGATGAACACCGTCATCGTCACCATGTCCTTGAGGCTGCCGCCCGCCTGCGCGAGCGTCTGGCTGAGGCGGCGGAAGATTTCGCGCGACTGCCCATCGAAATCGCCGGCGAGGGAGCGGCCGTTCGCGTCCTCGCCGCCGGTCTGCCCGGCGAGCCAGACGATGCGGCCGCCCTCGGTGATGACGGCGGGCGAATAGGCGCGCGTCTGCGCGTGGTCTCCCTTAACGAAGCTGCGTTTGTGCGCCATGGACTCCTCCCTATCAGCGAGCCCGAAGCATGTCGCCTCGGGGCCCGGGTTGTCCATGGGCGGAGATCAGCCGTAGTGGCGTATTGGATCGAACGGCGGCAACGACACCACATCCGCCAAGAGCCGCTGCCACGGCTTCACGCGGTAGAGCGCCGTATCATCATAGCCGCGCGCCTCTGCCTCGAGGTTGTAGCAGATGCGGTGCAGCACCAGGAGCCGCTCCTCGCAATCGGCCCGGATAAGAAGCCGGCGCTGCTCCCATCGCCGCAACAGATCAGGATCAACCGAGTTCGCCTCGGCGATGGTGCCGGCGAGCGCGGTGTAGCGGCGATAGAGCGAGTGAGCGCTGCGTCCGCGCTCGGCGAAGCCGAAGGCAAGCTCAGACGCAGCCGCGATCGCGACCGCGATGACGAGCCCCTCGGCGGCGCCGATGAGCCCGCCGTAGAGCGCCGCCACGGCCGCGCTCGAACCCAAGGCCGCCACGACCATCGCGACGCGATGCAGCCAATCGAACCAGGCGCGGCGCTTGGCGTGATAGCGCATGCCGACATGGATGGCGAAATCGAGCGCCACGAGTGGCTCGAGCATTTCGCGCGCGACTTCCTTGCCACCGCCCAGGAGTTCGCCCTCGGCGGGCGCCTCGTTCACGCCTGCGATCGCCTCTGCCGGATCCAGCGCTGACACGTGATCCCTTTCCATTACCCAACCTCGCCGCGCACCACAGGTGGCTAACACCCGCGTCGCGCGCGAGCCGCCACGGGCCATAAAGATGTCACGGAACGGCGCCATCGAGATTCGTGCGCCACGGACCGGTTAGCCATCGAGGCTGCGCCGGCGCCGCAAGGAACTTTTGCTGACTTGCCGGCTCTTCGACCCACGCGATAGAAGGGGCTGGCCCATGCTCCCTTCCGTTGCTTCCGATAGTGTCGCGGCACGGTCTCCATCCTCGGGCCGCGCCGCGCGGCTCGCGCGCGTCGGCGCGGTCGCGGCGGCGCTCGGTCTCACCGTCGTCGGCGTCGTGGGCTATCCGCTCGCGCCCGGTCTCCTCGGCGCGGCACTGCTGCTCTACGGAATGCTATTGTGGCGCTATCCGCAGGCGTGGCTCGTCGTTCTGCCGGCGGCGCTGCCGTCGTTCGATTTGGCGCCCTGGACCGGCTGGCTCGCGATCGAGGAGCCCGATTTCCTTCTGCTCGTGACGGTGGCTGTGCTGCTTTTGCGCGTGCCGCCGCGACGCGAACATTTCGCGCTCCGCGGCGTCTCCGGCGCGGCAACAGCGCTCGCCATCGTCGCCGCCGTGACCGCCACGCTGCGCGGCCTCTTCGTACCGGGCGTGCCGGGCGGCTCCGACGTGCTCGAACTCACGCCCGAAAACGCGCTCCACGTCGTGAAGGGGCTCGCGTTCGCGCTTATCCTCCTGCCCTTCCTGCGCCGCATGGTCGCGGAGCGCCATGACGCGCCGCGCCTCTTCGCCGCCGGGATGACGGCGGGCCTCGCGCTCGTCGTGGCGGCGGGCGTGGCCGAGCGCGCGGTCTTCCCCGGCATCCGCAATTTCGAGTCCGCCTATCGCATCGTCGCGACCTTTTCGAGCATGCATTTTGGCGGCGGCTATGTCGGCGCCTATCTGGCCATGGCGCTGCCGTTCGCGCTCGCGTTTGCGCCGCGCCGAGGCTTCCTTCGCATCGTCGCCTCGGCCATCGCGCTGGCCGCGCTCTATACGCTCGTCGTCACCTACGCGCGCGCGGCCTATGGCAGCGCGGTCGTCGCCTCGGTCGTGCTGGCACTGGGTTGGCTCGCGCTCCGCCGCGAGGGCGCGCCGTCAATGACGGTGGCGCTGCCGGCAGTGCTGCTCGCGATGGGGCTCGGCGTCATTGCGCTCGCGGCGGCCGACACGCCCGCGATGGAGATTCGTTTGGCGCAGCTCGTGCCCGATCTGGAGTGGCGCGAGAATTTGTGGGGCGCGGGCCTTGCCGTGCGTCGCCCCGGCCTCGCCGCGGCGCTCGTCGGCAGCGGCGGCGGCACCTACGCGCGGCTTTTGCGCGCGCGCATGCCGCCCGAGAAGCGCGCGGGCAATTTCGTCCGGCGCGAGGAGGACGGGCGCCGCGTCGTGGCGCTCGAAGCGGGCCTGCCGCTTTATCTCGGCCAGAAGGTGGCGCTTGCGCCGGACAGCCGCTACCGCATCGCCTTCGCGCTGCGCTCGCCCGACGGCGGCACGATCGAGGCCTCGCTCTGCGAAAAGCTGCTGCTCTACTCGAGGAACTGCGTCGACACCGACGTCGTGGCCTCGGGCGACGGTTCGTGGCGCCGCTTCGACGGCGTGATTCCCACCGACGACATGCTGCGCGTGCAGCGGCTTGGCGTGCTGCATCGGCCGCTCGAACTGTCCTTCACCCTCGTCGATCCCGGCACGCACGGGGAGCTCGCCGACGTTTCGCTGACCGGTCCCGGCGGACAGGAGCACATCGCCAACGGCAATTTCGCGACCGGGCTCACACGCTGGTTCGCGACCGACGACATCCATACCGTGTGGCGCATCGAGAACCAGTATCTCATGACCTTCTTCGAAGGCGGTGTGCTTGGCGTGGCGGCATTTCTCGCGGTCGCGGTCGCGGGGCTCAGCGGCGCCGGACGCGCCATCCGCGCGGGCGAGACAATAGCGCCCGCCTTTGTCGCCGCCATCGCCGCGACGCTCGCGAGCGCCTTCTTTGATTGCCCGCTCGACGTGCCGCGGCTCGGCGCGCTCTTCTATCTCGCGGCCTTTATGGCGATGACGCTGGGCGAGCGGCGAGCGTAACGCGCGGCCACTCGTCTCGCGGACGGTCGAGCGCGGCTCGGTCCCAGCGGCCGAGATCGGCCGCCGCTTCGTAAGTTCCCTGCAGGAACGCGAGCACGTCGTCTTGCGGCGAGGGCGCGCTCCGCACCACCGCGTACGGCAGGATGAATTCGCGCGCCGCGGTGTCGTAGCGCGCACTCGCGGGCGACACGCTGCGCCCGGCATAGCCTGGCGGCTCGGGGTAAGCGTAAGCGTAGAACGCGGGCTCGGCGACCGGACCGCCGCCGGGCCAGAAGCCACAGCTGCTGCATTCGTGCGAATAGGCCTCGATCATGACGCGGTCGGGCGTGTTGGGCGCGCCGCCGGGATGACGCGGCGCCGCGCGCCCGGAAAAGCGCGTCAGCGCCAGATCGAAGCTGCCCCAGAAGAAATGGACCGGGCTCGCCTTGCCGAGAAAGCGGCCGCGGAACAGCTTCAGCAGCAGGTCCGCCTGCGCGAGGATGCGCCAGAAGCGGCGCACGGCATCGGCATCGTAGGAGCAATGCGCGCGATCCTCGGCGAAGGGGATCGCGGTCTCGACCTCGACCGGGCGCGGCATGATGGCGAGTTCGATGCCAAGCGCGGCAAGTGCCTCGCGATACTCGGCATAAAAATCCGCGACCGTCATCGCCGCCAAGGGAAGGGCGCGACGGGCGCCGGCACTCGTCTCGATCTGCAGCCGGTGCGCGACGAAATCGAACGCGACCGCGAACGTGCCATACCGATAGGGCATTGGTCCGGTCGTGAGGCCTGCGGGCGTCAGCTGCAAGCTCACGTGCCACCAATGGTTCTCCGCGGGCGCCAAGGCGAGACGCGTCTTGCCGACGATTTGCGTCCACATGTGCAAGGTCGCGTAGGTCTCGCGCCAGTCTTCGAGCGGCAGGCTCGGCCAGGCTTCGGCATCCGCCATCTCACCCTCGCGAAAGCAAAGGGGCCTGACCCCGTGGGTCAGGCCCCGTTCGATTGGTGGAGCCACGGGGAGTCGAACCCCGGACCTCTACAATGCCATTGTAGCGCTCTCCCAACTGAGCTATGACCCCAGAGCGCGCCGCCCGCTCGGGCGGCGTTTGCATTTTAGCGCGTAGGCGCGGGTTTGCGAAGCCTCAGCGCTCCTCGTCGTCCTCGACGTTCTCGATCACCTCGGCCATGTCGTCCTCGTCCTCGCCGAGCTCGGAGGCGTCCTCGATGACCTCTTCCTCCTCTTCTTCCTCTTCCTCGGTCTCGTCGCCCTCGGCCGGCGCACCTTCGGTCTCCTCCTCACCCTCGGCGGTTTCGGGCGTCTCGGCTTCGACCTCGGCCTCGACCTCTTCCTCGGCGATGGGCTCGGCCACTTCCTCGACCACGACCGGGACGCGCGCGCGCCGTGTCTTGAGCAGAGCCTCGGGATCAAACGCGCTGCCACATTTGGGACAGACGATCGGATCGTGATTGAGATCGTAGTAGCGCGCGCCGCAGTTGGGGCACGTGCGCTTGGTTCCCCAGTCCGCCTTCACCATGACCCTCTCTCCGCGAGCAGGCAGCCGCGCCGTTTGCCACGGAAGCCCAGCCCTGTCAAAAGCTAAATCGACCGGGCCAGCCCGGCTTTTGCACGCGTCTTTCGCATGCTAGAGATGGTGCTTTCATGGCCCATTCAATGGCCCACCCTGCAACAAAGCCGCTCGTCTCGAGCGCCGCGCGTCCCTTGGCCGGGTGCTGCCGCGTGCCGGGCGACAAGTCGATCTCGCACCGCGCGCTCATCCTTGGCGCGCTTGCGGTCGGGCGCACGCGCGTCACGGGCTTGCTCGAGGGCGACGACGTGCTGCGCACGGCGGCGGCGCTCGGTGCCCTCGGCGCCGGCATCGCGCGCGGCGAGGATGCCGTGTGGACCGTCACGGGTGCGGGATTGGGCGGGCTCCGCGAGCCCGACGACGTGCTCGATCTCGGCAATTCCGGCACCGGCGCGCGACTTCTCATGGGCGCCGTGGCGGGCCATCCCTTCACCAGCATCTTCACCGGCGACGCAAGCCTGCGCCGCCGGCCAATGGCGCGGATCACCGAGCCGCTCTCGGAGATGGGCGCGCGTTTTGTCGGCCGCGACGGCGCGAAGCTGCCGCTCGCCGTCGTCGGCGCGCAACATCCGATGCCGATCCGCTATCGCCTTCCGGTGCCGTCGGCGCAGGTGAAATCGGCCGTATTGCTCGCCGGCTTGAGCGCGCCGGGCGAGACCGTGGTCGAGGAGCCATTGCCGACGCGTGATCACAGCGAGCGGCTCATGCGCCATTTCGGAGCGCGCGTCGAGGTCGAGCCCTTGAACGATGGCGGCCGGCGCATCCGCCTCGAAGGCCAGCCCGAGCTTGCCGCGGCCGATCTCGCGGTGCCGGGCGATCCTTCGGCGGCGGCATTTCTCGCCGTCGCGGCGCTCATCGTCGGCGGCTCGGAGATCATGATCGAAGGCGTCGGGCTCAATCCGCTGCGCGCCGGCCTCTACACGACGTTGCGCGAGATGGGCGCCGATATCGCGTTCGCGAACGAGCGCGTAGAGGGCGGCGAGCCGGTCGCCGATCTCGTCGTACGCGCGAGCCGCCTCAAGGGCGTCATCGTGCCGGCCGAGCGCGCGCCCTCGATGATCGACGAATATCCGATCCTCGCCGTCGCGGCGGCCTTTGCCGAGGGACAGACGGCGATGTGTGGGCTCGCCGAGCTGCGCGTCAAGGAGAGCGACCGCCTCGCCGCCATCGCCCAGGGGCTGGCAGCCTGCGGCGCGCACGTGTCCGTCTCGGGCGACACGCTCATCGTTGCCGGCAAAGGCGCCCCGGCCGGCGGCGGCGCCATCGCCACCCGCCTCGACCATCGCATCGCCATGGCCTTTCTCGTGCTCGGCATGGCAGCGGCGAAACCGGTGCGGATCGACGACAGCGCCACCATCGCCACGAGCTTCCCCGGCTTCGCCGAGCTCATGAACGGGCTTGGCGCGGCGATCGCCGAGGAGCGGGCTTGATCATCGCCGTCGACGGGCCCGCGGCGGCGGGCAAGGGCACGCTCGCCAGGCGCCTCGCGCAGCATTACGGCCTTGCCTATCTCGACACCGGCTCGCTCTACCGCGCAGCCGGGCTCCGCGCCCTGCGACGCGGCGACCCGCGCGACCTTGCCGTGGCCGAGGCGGCGGCGCGCGAAGTCCGGCTCGAGGACGTGGGCGACCCGCACCTGCGCGACGAGGAGGTCGGCGAGGCGGCGTCCGTCGTGGCGGCGATCCCGGCCGTGCGCGCGGCGCTTCTGGGGCTGCAGCGCGACTTCGCCCGGCATCCGCCCGGCGGCGCCAAGGGCGCAGTGCTCGACGGCCGCGACATCGGCACGGTCGTATGCCCCGAGGCCGACGCCAAGCTCTTCGTCACCGCCAGCCTCGAGGCGCGGGCCGACCGGCGATCGAGGGAGTTGCAGGGGGCCGACTCGGGGACTATATACGGCCGCGTCCTGCAGGACATGAAATTACGCGACGCGCGCGATAGCAGGCGTGCGGTGGCGCCTCTGCAACGGGCCGCCGACGCTCTCGCCCTCGATACCACCGCGCTCGACGCCGACGCCGCCTTTGCCGCGGCGATTGAGTTCATCGCGCGGAAACTCGGCGCCCACTAGCGCCCCGCGCCACCTGCCGGACAAAGGGTCTTCGCCGCCCGCGCCCTTCCTCTGCGGCGGCCGTTCGCCTGCCGCCCGTCCCCGGCGGCGCGACGTGAAACCCCGAGGGGAGTGGAGTTTTAATGGCCGTCGCAACGGAAACCGCCGTCTCTGGCAAGGAAAGCTTCGCCGCGCTGCTCGATGAATCGTTGGGCGCCAGCTCCGGCCTCGAAGGCACCGTCATCAAGGGCACCGTCATCGCCGTCGAGAACGACATGGTGCTGATCGATGTCGGGCTGAAATCCGAGGGCCGCGTGCCTTTGAAGGAGTTCTCGCCCGCCGGCAAGCCAGCCGAGATCAAGGCCGGCGACGTGGTCGAGGTCTATCTCGAGCGCATGGAGGACAAGAACGGCGAGGCGCAGATCTCGCGCGAGAAGGCGCGGCGCGAGGAAGCCTGGGCCCAGCTCGAGAAGAACTTCCAAGGGAACGAGCGCGTGACCGGCACGATCTTCGGCCGGGTCAAAGGTGGTTTCACCGTCGATCTCAACGGCGCCGTCGCTTTCCTGCCGGGAAGCCAGGTCGACATCCGCCCGGTCAGGGACATCTCGCCGCTCCTCGGCTCGCCGCAGCCGTTCCAGATCCTCAAGATGGATCGCTCGCGCGGCAACATCGTCGTGTCGCGCCGCGCCGTGCTCGAGGAAAGCCGCGCCGAGGCACGCTCGGAGCTCGTCGCTTCACTCAAGGAAGGACAAATTCTCTCGGGCGTCGTCAAAAACATCACCGATTACGGCGCTTTCGTCGATCTGGGCGGCGTCGATGGGCTCCTGCACGTCACCGACATTGCCTGGCGCCGCATCAACCATCCGTCCGAGGCGCTCCATATCGGCCAGACCGTCAAGGTCCAGGTGATCCGCTTCAATCCCGAGACGCAACGCATCTCGCTCGGCATGAAGCAGCTCGAAGCCGACCCGTGGGAAGGCGTCGAGCTCAAATACCCCGCGGGCGCGCGCTTCAAGGGCCGCGTCACCAACATCACCGACTACGGTGCGTTCGTCGAACTCGAGCCCGGCGTCGAAGGGCTCGTGCACGTGTCGGAGATGAGCTGGACCAAGAAGAACGTCCATCCCGGCAAGATCGTCTCGACGAGCCAGGAGGTCGAGGTGGTGGTGCTCGACGTCGATCCGACGAAGCGCCGCATCAGTCTCGGCCTGAAGCAGACGATGCGGAATCCGTGGGAAGCCTTCGCCGAGACGAACGTGGTCGGCACCGATGTCGAGGGCGAAGTGCGCAACATCACCGAGTTCGGCCTCTTCATCGGCCTGCCCGGCGACATCGACGGGATGGTGCATCTCTCCGACATCGACTGGCAGCAGCCGGGCGAGCAGGCGATCCAGAAATACAAGAAAGGCGACATGGTGCGCGTGCGCGTGCTCGACGTCGACGTCGAGAAAGAGCGCATCAGCCTCGGCATCAAGCAGCTCGAATCCGATCCGCTCGAATCGAGCCTTGCGGCGGTGAAGAAGGGCGATGTCGTCACCTGCACCGTGTCGGGCGTTACTGAAGGCGGCGTCGAGGTGACGCTGTCGAGCGGACTTCCAGGCTTCATCCGCAAGACCGAGCTATCGCGCGACCGCGGCGAGCAGCGCCCCGATCGCTTCGCCGTGGGTGAAAAGGTCGACGCCAAAATCACGCAACTCGATCGCGCGACCCGGCGCGCCACGCTCTCGATCAAGGCGCGCGAGCTCGACGAGGAGAAGCGCGCCATGGCCGAGTTCGGCTCGCAGGATTCGGGCGCGAGTCTCGGCGACATCCTGGGCGCCGCCATCCGCGCCCGCGGCGACAAGCCCGAGCGCCCCGAGAAGGACGAAAAATAGTCGCTGGAACAAGCTGTTGACGCGGGTTGCGGGGTTTGGCAGGCTCCCCTGCCGAAGCCCGTCAGAGGCGTCGCATGACCAAGTCCGAGCTCATTCAGCGGCTGGCCGAACGTAACCCGCACCTTTACCAGCGCGACGTCGAGCGCATCGTCAGCACCATTTTCGACGAGATCACGGCGGCGCTGTCGCGCGGCGACCGGGTCGAGTTGCGCGGCTTCGGCGCCTTCTCGGTGAAGCGGCGCGAGGCGCGCCAGGGCCGCAATCCGCGCACGGGCGACACGGTCAGCGTCGGCGAAAAGCACATTCCCTTCTTCAAGACCGGCAAGCAGCTCCGCGAGCGGCTCAACGAAGAAGCGTGAGCCTGTTGGAGGCAGCGTGAGGCCCGTCCATTGGATCGTCACGGCGCCCGCGGCGGTCGTCGCGGCGCTCTTCGCCGTCTCGAACCGCGAACACGTGTCGGTGGGGCTTTGGCCGCTCCCGGACGTGCTCGACGCGCCGCTCTATCTCGTCGTGCTCGCGGCACTCGTCGTGGGCTTCCTGTTCGGCGAGTTTGTCGCCTGGCTGGGCGCCGGGCAGACGCGGCGGCTTGCGCGCGAGCGTATGCGCCGCATCGCGGCGCTCGAACGCGAACTTAACGCGGCGCAATCAACCCTCGCCCAGCAGCCGCCGCAGCCGCAGCGCCCCACGCCGGCCGCTCTCGTGCCTGCGAACGAACGACGCTGAGCGATGGCGGCGCGCAACCCCCTCCTGGTCGCGATCGACACTCCCGATCCGGCGCGGGCACGCGCGCTCGCCGCTGCCGTCGCCAATGTCGCGGGCGGGATCAAGCTCGGACTCGAATTCTTCACCGCCAACGGACCAGCGGCGGTCAAGGAGATTGCGCGCGGCGCGGCGCTCTTCCTCGATCTGAAGCTGCACGACATCCCAAACACCGTCGCGGGCGCCGTGCGCGCGGCGGCCGCGCTCGAGCCGCTTCTCCTCACGGTACACGCTGGCGGGGGCCCGGCGATGATGCGCGCCGCCGCCGAAGCCGCGGGCGCGGCCGGAGCGCGGCGCCCGAAGCTGCTCGGCGTCACCGTGCTGACGAGCCTCGACGATGCCGATCTCGCACGCGTGGGCCAGAGCGGCCCGGCCGCGGACCAAGCGCTGCGCCTTGCGCTCCTGGCGCGCGAGAGCGGCCTCGACGGAGTCGTCTGCTCGCCGCACGAGGTGGCGCGCCTGCGCGCCGCCTGCGGCCAGGATTTCCTGCTGGTGGTACCGGGAATCCGCCCCGCCGGCACCGGCGCCGACGACCAGAAACGCGTGCTGACGCCGCGCGCGGCCCTCGACGCGGGCGCCGACTATCTCGTGATCGGCCGGCCGATCACCGCCGCGCCCGACCCCGGCGCCGCCGCGCGCGCGATCGCGGCCGAGCTCCGATGAGCGTCGCAGTCAAGATCTGCGGGCTGAGCGAGCCCCTTTCGCTCGCCGCGGCGATCGCCGGCGGCGCCAGCTTCGTGGGATTCGTGTTCTACCCGCCGAGCCCGCGCAATCTCACGATCGAGCGGGCAGCCGAGCTCGCGCGCAGCGTGCCCGACGGCATCGCGCGAGTCGCGGTCGTGGTCGATCCGAGCGACGATTTCCTCACCCGCCTCCTCGACAAGGCGCCGCTCGAGATGCTGCAGCTGCATGGCAAGGAGACGCCCGAGCGCGTCGCCGCCATCAAGGACCGCTTCCGCGTGCGCGTCATGAAGGCGATCCCGGTCGCGAGCGAGAGCGATCCTGATGCGGCCAAGCACTATCTCGGAGTCGTCGATTGGCTCATGTTCGACGCGAAGCCGCCGAAGGATGCGAGCGCGATGCCGGGCGGGAATGCCCGCTCGTTCGACTGGCGCATCTTGAGCAGCCGGCGCTGGCCCGTGCCGTGGATGCTGTCGGGCGGGCTCGATCCCGACAACCTAACCGAGGCCGCAAGCCTCACCCGCGCCCCTGCGCTCGATGTTTCGTCCGGTGTCGAATCCGCGCCCGGCGTCAAGGACGTGGCCCGCATCCGCCTCTTTCTCGCGCGCGCCAAGGCGCTGTGAGGTATCATGCAGTTCGGCCTCAATTTCTTTCCTTGTCTCAGCCCCGAAGAGAAGCCAGCCGACCGGTATTTCCGCGAGGCGATGCATCTCATTTCGCTCGCGGACGAACTCGGCTACACGCATATCCGCCAGGTCGAGCACTATTTCACGCCCTATGGCGGCTATAGCCCCAACCCCATCGTCTTCCTCGCCGCCGCGGCACAGCACACACAGCGCGCTCGGCTCGTCACCGGCGCAGTACTGCCGGCCTTCAACAATCCGCTAAAGCTCGCGGGCGAGCTTGCGATGCTCGACGGCATCTCCGGCGGGCGGCTCGACGCCGGCTTCGCGCGCGCGTTCCTGCCGCACGAATTCGAGCGCTTCGGCATCAGCCTCGACGAAAGCCGGCGCCGCTTCGACGAGGGCCTGGCGCAGGTGAAGCTGCTGCTCGCCGCGGAAAACGTTACGCAAAGGGGAGAATTTCACTCGTTCCGCGGCGTCACCTCCTATCCTCGCCCGATCCAGAAGCCGCATCCACCGATCTGGGTTGCGGCGACGGGAACGCCCGAGAGCTTCGTCGCGGCGGGGCGTGCGGGCTACAGCATCATGACCATCCCGCTCGAGCCTCCGCGCATGCGGGAGCTGATCGGTCTCTATCGCGACGCTTGGCGCGCCGGCGGCCACACGGGACGCGGCACCGTCATGAGCAATTTCATCATGTGCTGCCTGCCCTCGCGCGAGGAGGCGTACGAACTCGCGCGCGCACCGACCAACGGTCATCTCCAAGGCCTCGCCGCTGCGGCGATCGGTTGGGCCCAAGGCGCCAGCACTAAGGACTATCCGGGCTATGACCGGATGATTGCGCAGGTGAGCAAGGAGACGTTCGAGGACCAGGTCGCCAAAGGCGTCGGCCTCATTGGCACGCCCAAAGACGTGATCGACATGGTGCGCGCCTATGCGAACGACGTGGGCGGGCTCGAGAGCGCCTCGCTTCACGTCGTGCCCTCGACCATGCCAGTCGAGGTCGCCGAGCGCGCCATGCGCCACTTCGCGGCCGAGGCGATGCCGCAGCTGACAGCGCTTTGAGCAGCGCGGCGCAATGCTCTAAAACGCTGGCATGAGTGCGCCCAACACTTATCGCGCCGGCCCCGACGAACGCGGCATGTTCGGCATCTTCGGCGGCCGCTTTGTCGCCGAGACGCTGATGCCGCTCGTGCTCGCGGTCGAGCGCGCCTATAACGAGGCACGTCGTGATCCCAAGTTTGCGCGAGAGATGGGGCGCTATCTCGAGCATTATGTCGGCCGCCCGAGCCCGCTTTATTTCGCCGAGCGCCTTTCGCGCCATTGCGGCGGAGCGAAAATTTTCCTCAAGCGCGAGGATCTGAACCACACCGGCGCGCACAAGGTGAACAACACAGTGGGCCAGATTCTTCTGGCGCGCCGCATGGGGAAGCGCCGCATCATCGCCGAGACCGGCGCCGGCATGCACGGCGTCGCCACCGCGACTGTGTGTGCGCTCTTCGACCTGCCGTGCGTCGTCTATATGGGCGCCACCGACATCGAGCGGCAGAAGCCCAATGTCTTCCGCATGAAGATGCTCGGCGCCGAGGTGCGGCCCGTCACGTCCGGCACCGCGACCTTGAAGGACGCAATGAACGAGGCACTGCGCGACTGGGTCGCCAATGTCGACGACACCTATTACCTCATCGGCACGGTCGCGGGCCCGCATCCCTACCCCATGATGGTGCGCGATTTCCAGTGCGTGATCGGCGAGGAAGTCCGAGCGCAGATGCAGAAGCAGGAAGGGCGGTTGCCGGATACGCTCGTCGCCTGCGTCGGCGGCGGCTCGAACGCGATCGGCCTGTTCCATCCCTTCCTCGACGAACCAGGCGTTGCCATGATCGGCGCCGAGGCGGCGGGGCTCGGCATCGCGACAGGAAAGCACGCGGCATCGCTCAATGGCGGCTCTCCCGGCGTGCTGCACGGCAACCGCACCTATCTCCTCCAGGACGCGGACGGGCAGATCGAGGACGCGCACTCGATCTCCGCTGGGCTCGATTATCCCGGCATCGGGCCCGAGCATGCATGGCTGCACGATCTGAAGCGGGTCGAATACGTCGCCGTCACCGACGACGAGGCGCTCGCCGCGTTTGAGCGCTTGACGAAGCTCGAAGGCATCATTCCCGCGCTCGAATCCGCGCACGCGGTGGCTGCAGCCATGGCTCGCGCACCAAAATTGCCGCGCGACCACCTCATGGTCATCAATCTCTCCGGCCGCGGCGACAAGGATCTGGAGACGGTCGCGCGCGCGCGGGGAACATCAGCGTGAGCGCGACGCGCATTGGCGCGCGCTTTGAGGAGCTCGCGCGCGCGGGCCGAGCCGGCCTCGTCACCTATCTCGCCTGTGGCGATCCCGACGCCGAGACGTTCGCGCGCATCCTTGCCGCGCTGCCGGAAGCCGGCGCCGATCTCATCGAGGTCGGCATGCCGTTTTCTGATCCGATGGCGGACGGGCCGGCGATCCAGGCGGCGAGCCTCCGCGCGCTCAAGGCGGGCATGACGCTCGCCAAGACGCTCGCCATCGTGCGCGCTTTCCGCGCGCGCGACGACACGACGCCAATCGTGCTCATGGGCTATTACAACCCGATCTACCGCTATGGCGTGCCGCGATTCCTGCACGATGCCAAGGCCGCTGGCATCGACGGGCTCATCGTCGTCGATCTTCCACCCGAACATGACGACGAGTTGTGTCTTCCCGCGCTCGCAAGCGGGCTCGATTTCATCCGCCTCGCCACGCCCACCACCGACGACGCCCGGCTCCCCGTCGTGCTGAGGCACACGGCTGGGTTCATTTACTACGTCGCGATCGCCGGCATCACGGGCACGAAATCGGCCACGATCGACAGCGTGTCCGCTGCGGTCACCCGCCTCAAGCGCCATTCGAAACTCCCCGTAGCTGTGGGCTTCGGCATCAAGAACGCGGCGCAAGCAGCGGGTGTGGCGCGCGTCGCCGACGCGGCGGTTGTGGGCTCAGCGCTAGTCGACACTCTCGCCGCGGCCATCGGGAAAACTGATCCTGCCACGCGCGTCCTCGCCGAGGTGAAGAGCCTGAGCGAGGGCGTGCGCGCGGCGCGGGGACGCACATGAACTGGCTCACCAACTTCGTTCTGCCGAAAATCCGCGCCGTCGTGGCGAAGCGCGAGGTGCCGGACAATTTGTGGCACAAATGCCCGGGCTGCGGGCAGATGCTGTTCCACCGCGAGCTCGAGCAGGCGCTTCATGTGTGCACGAGCTGCGGCCATCATCTTCGCCTTCCGCCGGCACAACGCCTATCGCTTCTGTTCGACGGCGGCATCTATACCGAGATTGCGTTGCCCAAGGCGCCAGCCGATCCTCTCAAGTTCCGCGACCGCAAGCGCTACTCCGACCGGCTCAAGGAGGCGCACGCCAAAAGCCGCGGGCGCGATGCGGCGGTGGCGGCGGAAGGAACGATCGGCGGCATCCCAGCTATCGTCGCCGCCTTCGATTTCGAGTTTCTCGGCGGCTCGATGGGAGTCGCGGTGGGCGAGGCGATCGTCGCGGCGGCGCGACGCGCGGTCGAACGCGACGCCGCGCTTGTGATCGTGCCGAGCTCGGGCGGCGCGCGCATGCAGGAGGGAATACTTTCGCTCATGCAGATGCCGCGCACGACGCTTGCGGTCGAGATGGTGAAAGAGCACGGGCTTCCCTACATCGTCGTGCTCGCCGACCCAACGACGGGCGGCGTATCGGCCTCCTTCGCCATGCTCGGCGATGTAACATTGGCCGAGCCCGGCGCGGTCGTCGGCTTTGCCGGCGCGCGCGTGATCGAGGAGACGATCCACGAAAAGCTGCCCGAGGGATTTCAGCGCGCCGAATATCTGCTCGAGCATGGCATGGTCGATCTCGTGGCGCACAGGAAGGACCTCGCGGCGACGCTCGCACGCATCCTGGGGCTGCTCACGCGGCGCACGACAGTCGACGCAGCGGCGGAGACGTGACGAGCGACCTTGTCCTCGAGCGGCTGAAATCGCTTCATGTGCGGTTGATCGACCTCTCGCTCGACCGCGTGCTCCGCCTTCTCCATGCGCTCGGCGACCCGCACGAAGCCTTGCCGCCCGTGGTGCACGTCGCCGGCACCAACGGCAAGGGCTCGACGCTCGCCTTTCTGCGGGCGTTCCTCGAAGCTGCAGGATACCGGGTCCACGTCTACACCTCGCCGCATCTCGTCCGCTTCCACGAGCGCATCCGCGTCGCTGGGCGCCTCATCAATGAGGACGCACTCTTGGCACTCCTGGAGGAATGCGAGCGCGCCAATGCCGGTGCGCCCATCACCTTTTTCGAGATCACGACGGCCGTCGCTTTTCTCGCCTTCGCGCGGACGAAAGCTGATATCGCGCTGCTGGAGACGGGCTTGGGCGGTCGATTCGACGCAACGAACGTCATCGCGCGCCCGGCGGTGACGGCGATCACGCCCATCTCGCTCGACCACCAGCACTTCCTCGGCGACACGATCGCCAAGATCGCATTCGAGAAAGCGGGCATCCTGAAGCCGCGGGCGCCAGCCGTGCTCGCGGCGCAGGTTCCGGCGGCCGAGGAGGTGCTCGAAGCGCGCGCGCAGGAGCTGGACGCGCCGCTCACGCGAAGCGGCCGCGAATGGATTGCCGCGGCGACAAAGGACGGGCTCGCCTATCGCGGGCGGCGGAAGATCGAGCTTCCGCCACCCGGCCTCCTCGGTCCGCATCAATACGAGAATGCGGGAACGGCGCTTGCCTGCCTTGAAGAGCTCCGCGGCTTTGTCGTGCCGGACGCGGCCTTGGCGCGCGGCTCGCGCGAGGTCGAATGGCCGGCAAGGCTGCAGCGTTTGGCGCGCGGCCCGCTTGCCGCAATCATGCCGGCGGACGCCGAACTGTGGCTCGACGGCGCTCATAATCCGGCCGGCGGCGCGGCGCTGGCGCGCGTGGCCGAAGCTTGGCGTCCGCGGCCCTTGAGCCTCGTATTCGGCATGCTCAACACGCATGACCCCGCGGGATTTCTCGAGCCGCTTGCGCCGTTCGTCACGCGCCTCGCCGCGGTTGCCATCCCGGGCGAGTTCAACGCGCGGCCGGCCGCGGAACTTGCCGATGCCGCACAGCGCCTCGGCATAAGCGCGTCCGCTGCGTCTGATCTGGCAGATGCCGTCGCACGCGTCGCGGTCCCGGACGGGCGCACGCTCATTTGCGGCTCGCTCTACCTCGCGGGCCGCGTCCTGGCCGAAAACGGTTAGCTTAGAGGACCGATTCGACCCACTCGACGAGCTTGCTCCTGGGCAAGGCGCCGATCTTGGTGGCGGCGACCTGACCGTTCTTGAACAGCATCAGCGTCGGGATGCCGTGCACGTTGTACTTCAACGGCGTTTGCGGGTTCTCGTCAATGTTGAGCTTGGCAACGGTCACACGGCCGGCGTGGCTCGTGGCGATATCTTCGAGGAAGGGCGCCACCATCTTGCAGGGCCCGCACCATTCCGCCCAGAAATCCACAAGCACCGGTCCCGGCGCCTTAAGGACGTCGGTCTCGAAAGATTGGTCGGTGACCTTCGTGCTGCTCATGGATGTCTCCGGAATATCGCTGACGGAATCTAGGAAGCAAGCGGGAAAGCGTCAATGGAGCGGCACCTCCATGAGCTTCGGACCATCGGTCCACAAGAGAGCACAGCGAACGGCGCGGCCGGGATAGATTTCGGCCACGGCGGCGCGATAGGCGCGGAGTTGCTCGACATAAAGCGGCGGGACCTCATCCGCGCTTGGCGGCACCGGGCGCGAGCTCTTGTAGTCGACAATCAGCACCTCGCTGTCGCGCACGACCATCCGGTCGATGCGGCCCGCCACGACACGTCCGCCGACGAGCGCCGTCACGGGCACTTCGGAGAGAGCCTCGGGCGCGAAGAGCGGCGCGAAATCCGGGTTCGCGAGCACGGCCAGCGTCTCGGCGAGAACCGCGCCCTGCTCGGCCTCGGTGAGCCCGTTGACCGGCCGGGCGAGGAAGCGGCGCGCCACAGCCTCCCGCGACCCGGGGGCAACAAGCGGCAGGCTCTGCAGTAGCCGGTGCAGCAGGAGGCCGCGCCGGAACCTGGCGCCGCGGTCGACGCCAAGCGGCGAACGCGGTGCGGGCTCCACCCCCTCGGGCCGCGACGGAGCAAGCGGACGTGGCGGTACAGGCTCGGGCGCGGGAAGCGCCGTCGCCCAATCCGGCAGCGTCACGATTTGTGCCTCCCGAGCCATCGTACCGTCGTCTTCAGGCTTCGCCGTCTGCGGGCTGGTTAGCCGCAGGCCTTCACCTTCCCAGCCGTCGATAATGGGCGCCGCGAAGCGAAAGCGTTCGACGCCCGCCATCCCCGCCAGCGCCGACGCCACGAGCGCATGCCAGTTGCCTTGCGGTGGATCGTTTTTGGTCTCCCAGCCGCAGACATAGAGCCTGTCCGCCGCGCGCGTCATCGCGACATAAAGGAGGCGGCGGTACTCCTCGTCCCGAAGGCGTTGCGCAGCCGCCTTCGCCGCATCGAAAGCCGGCGCCGCGCACGAATCATCCGCCGCCCAGAGCGGTAGCCCGTCCGCGCTCCACAGCACGCGCGACAGCGTCGTCGGCGTCTGCAAAGTGTCGGGCAGGAACACGATCGGCGCCTCGAGCCCCTTCGCGCCATGGACTGTAAGGATGCGCACTTCCTCGCGCCCGCGCTGGTCGAGATCGCGCTTCACCTCGATGTCGCCTGCCTCGAGCCATTGCAGAAAGCCCTGGAGCGAAGGCCCATGCCGCCGCTCGTAAAGAAGCGCCGCGGCCAACAACTCGTCGAGAGGATCGGCAGCATCGGGCCCCAACCGTGCCAGGAATTGGCGCCGCCCGCCACGCGCGCCCAGGATCTCGGCCATGAGCTCATAGGGCGGCGTGAAATCGGCCCGGCCCAGAAGATCTCGCAAAAGCGCATCGGCGCGCGCGAAGACAGGGTTCTCGTTGGCGCGCCGGCGCAACTCCGCCCAGAGATTCACGCCGTCACCGCGACCTTGCGCGAGCACGTAGAGATCGTTCTCGTCGAACCCGCCGAGCGGCCCCTTAAGCACAGTCGCGAGCGTGAGATCGTCTTCCGGCAGCAGCAGAAAGCGCAGGAGCGCCATCATGTCCTCGACCGCGAGCTGCTTGATCAGGTGCATGCGATCGCTGCCGGCAACCGCGATCCCGCATTCCTTGAGCGCGCGCACCAACGCCGGAACGAACCGCGTGCGCCGCCGTACCAGCACCATCACGTCGCCAGCGGCGATCCTGCGGTCGCGCGACGTCAGGCGCTCGCGGCGCGCGATCCAGCCGTGCACCGTAGCCGCGATCGCGCGTGCGAGGCGCACCTCCGGCACTTGCGCACGGTGCTGCGCCATAGGCGGCTCCCACCGAGCGCCGGGCGGCGGGTCGATCGGCGTCACCGGTGGCCAGAGCTCGACGAGCCCCGCCGCGCCCGCGCGCTGCGCACGATGGCAGATCGGCTCCGCGGACACGCCCGCGCGGATCTCGGGCGGCGCGAAAACGGCGTCGACTGTGGCAAGCACCGGCTCGGTCGAGCGGAACGAAACGTCGAGCGACACCGTCGCAAACTTTTCCCGAGCTTCGCGAACGCGCGCGGCGAAATGGTCGCTCATGCGCGCAAAAGCCGAAGGATCGGCGCGTTGGAAGCTGAAAATCGACTGCTTCGTATCGCCAACCGCGAAGACGGTACGCTTTTTCAGACGCGCCGATCCACTGACGAAAAATTCGTCGGCAAGCTTCTCCACGACCTGCCATTGCTCGGGATTGGTGTCTTGCGCCTCGTCGATGAGGATGTGGTCGAGGCCGCCGTCGAGCTTGAACAGCACCCATGGCGGCGTGCCGGGCCGGCACAGGAGATCGCGTGACTTCAGTACCAGATCGTCGTAATCGAGCAGCGCCCGCTCCTCCTTGTAGCGGCGGTAGAGCGCGAGCATGCGGTCGCCGAGCACAGCGAGCGCATAAGTCGCCCCCAGAATGCCCGCCGCGCCGCGGCGTTCGAGTACGCGCTCGATGCGCCGACGCTCCGCCTCAAGCATCGCGAGAGCCTGAGGCGCGGAATCGCCAAAGCTCTTGGTAGGAAAGCGTTGGCGCGGTGCGTCATCCTCCTTCCTCAGGAATATATACAGATAGGCATCGAAACTTTGTGCCCGGTCCGCCGCCGCAAGCCACGCGGCGATTGCATCGCCCGCACGCTGATCGCTGATGGCGGCGCTCCTTTGGAGCGCCGCCACTGCTGCTCGCAATCCGACCCCGTCGAAGGCAGTGTCGGCGCACGCGTCAGCAACAATTCCTTCCGACGTTTCGTCGGGCGCGATGCCAAGGAGGTTAGCGAGCGTCGCGCGGAACGCGGCAAGCCCCTGTGCGAGCGCGCGCCCAAGCCGCGCGCGCTCGTCGACGAGCGTTTCCATGAGCTTGTCGAATGTGATCTCGTGCGCGACCGCCGTCACGGCCGCAAGCGCATCGCCGAGATCCTGGTCGGGGCCGAGCCGCGCCTCGACCAGCATGCGGTCGCGCGCTTCGAGGAGCGCCTCGGCCGCCTCGCGTTCGCTCATCACTTCGAAGTGCGGCGCGATTCCGGCCTCGATGGGGAAGCGCCGCAAAAGCGACTGGCAAAAAGCGTGGATCGTCTCGATCTTGATGCCGCCCGGCGCATCGAGCACGCGCGCAAAAAGGGCGCGTGCTTGGGACAAGCGCTGCTCGTCCGGTGCCGCGCCCGTAAGCCACTGGAGTTCCTGTTCGAGCTCGCCGTCAGACTGCGTCGCCCAAGACTTGAGACGTTCATTGAGGCGGTTCGCCATCTCGGCCGCGGCAGCGCGGGTGAAGGTAAGGCAGAGGATGCGCGACGCATCGCCTCCGGCGAGCAGGAGACTGAGCACGCGGTCGGTCAGGACCTTGGTCTTGCCGCTGCCGGCCGAGGCCGCGACCCAGACCGACGTATCGCCCGCGCTGGCGCGGCGCTGCGCCTCATCGGCGAGAGAGCCGTTCATTCGCCCGCTCCTCCGGGCGACCACTCCTCGACGCGCGCGAGGTGCGTGTAGTCGCTGTAGCGCGGGGACTGCTCGAGACGCGGCCGCGAGAGATAGGGATTGCGCTCGTCATCGAACCAAGCGATGAGGCGGGCGAGCCCCTGGAGCGCATCGTTGATGCGGGCGCGCACATCGGCGACGGGTACGATTTTCCCGGCCTCGCCGCCAGCGCCGAGCCGCCAAAACGCGAGTTCCTCGACCTTGGCCGCTGGTACGCCGTCGAATCCGCCTGCCTCCGCGATCACCGCTTCGAGCGGCAGCTGCGGCGCGAAGCCCTGCTCGATTTCGGCGCGCCCCGGTAGTGTGCCTGTCTTGAAATCGAGGATGGCGAGGCCGCCATCCGTGCGGCGATCGATGCGGTCGGCGCGCGCGGTGAGCTCGAACGGGCCTGCGGCCGCCGGAAACACATGGTGCCCCGTGCATTCTGCGGTGCTCGCGACGATACGTGCGCGCCGCTCGCGCTCCATTGCGACGAACCAGTGGGCTATGCGCTCGAAGCGCGGCCACCAGAAGGCACGCACGAACGGCCGGTCGAGCGCGGCGCCGAAGGTTTCACGACCGAACGCGATGAGGCGCTCCTCCGCATCCGTCGGCAATGGTCCCGAAAAGGCCTGCAGGAAGCCGTCGAGCGCTTTGTGGATGATGATCCCTTGCGCGGCCGGCCCGGGATGCTCGTCGAGAGGTTTGAGCGCCCTGAGCCGCAACACGTGCTTTGCGTAGATCGCATAAGGGTCGCGGCGCCAGGTCTCGATCTCGGTGACCGAGAGGCGGCGCGGCCGCACGCCGAGCGGCGGGCGCGGAGCCGGCTCGCGCGTCTCGATGCGCTCCGCCTGATCGATCAGCTTCGCCCAATCGTGCGCCCGGTAGGAGGAGCGAAGACGCACATCGAGATTGCCTTTCGACAGCACGGCATCGAGCCGGAGAAGCCATCGCGACGGCACGGTCGGTGTGCCTTCGCCGCGCGCGGCTCGTGTCAGGAAGACCTCGCGCGCGCCCAACGCCTGCGCGAAATCATGCGCGGCGATGCCGATGCGGCGCTCGGGCGCCGGCAAGCCGAAGCTTCGCCGCATCGGCCGCGAGAGCCACGGATCGGGTTGCGCCTCGCGCGGCCAGGTCCCCTCGTTGAGACCGCCGAGCACCAGCCGGTCGGCATGCTGGAGCCGTGCCTCCAGAAGGCCCCAGATAAAGAGCCGCGGGTGGCCGTAAGGCGGCCGCACCACCGGTCCGATAAGCAAAGATTCGAACAGCGCCGGATAGTCGCGCCCCGCAAGCGGCTCGAACGACGACGTCGCGTCCAGAAGCTCGTTCACCATCTTCGCGGCGGCCTCGCCCGCGGGCTCGCGCCAGAGCCGCTCGGCACCCGCCTCGTGAGCGGAACGCGCAAGCGCCTCGGCCGCGGCGACATGCGCGGCGACAAGTGCCCCAAGCCCCGCCTCTCTCGCGGCATGCGCCTCGACAAGCGGCGCGAGAGCAGCCTCAACCGAAGCGACAAACGCGAAGAGATCGCGCGCGGCGCCGACCTCTCCCAGCCTCGCGCGCAAACCCGTGAAGCCGGGCGCTGGGCGCGGCCCCCGCAAAGCCGCGATCTCGAGCCGCCGCACGAGCACGCGGCATTCTTCGGGTACACGCCCGCAAGCGGCAAGTGGATGCTTCAGGAGCGCGAGCAACGGCACGGGGACGAGTTCGTCAGCGATGGCATCGAGGACGAGGCGCATGAACACGCCGGGCGGCGTGTGCTGGAGCGGCACGCCGGCGGAATCGTCGATCTCGACTTTCCAGCGCCGCAGTTCCGCGGCGACGCGGCGCGCGAGATCGCGGTCGGGCGTGACGAGGGCCGCGGTCTTGCCAGGCGTCTGCAGCGCCTCGCGCAGCAGGAGAGCTATGACGAGTGCTTCCTCCTGCGCTCCGGCACAATCGATGCGGTGGAGCCCTGTGAGCGCTTCGGGCGGAGTTGGCGGAAGGTTGCGCCAAGCATCGGTCGAACCGGCCGGACGCATCGCCTCGAACAGCAATTTCGTGCGCTCCGGCCGCGCGCCCCGCGACAGCGAAGCCGGCCATTGCTGAACTTCGACCGGATCGATTTCGAGCCGGCGCAGCAGGTGCGCCATCAGATGCTGGGGATGGGCTGGATCGAGAGCCACCTCGTCCCAATCGTCGGCGGCGCTGTTCGTGGCGAAACCGGGCAGCACGACAGAGCCCTTCGGCAACTCGGCCACCGCGGCGACGAGATCGACAACCGCCGGCACGCCGCCAGTGATTCCAGCCGCGAGTACAGGATGGGCCGGCGGATGCCGGCGCCACTGCGCGGCCTGCGCCGCGAGCACGCGGTTGCGCCGCTCGGCCGGATCGAGGCAACCGATGCCGGCCAAGATCTCCGGCCAGTAGTGGCGCAGGATATCGAGGAACCCGATGACACTCTGCCAATGGTCGGCATGTTCCTCCGGAACGAGGGTCTCGAGCTCGTCGAGCCGTCCGCCGGCGGTTTGCACCTCATCGAGGAAGCGCGCGAGCGCCGCGGCCAGGGGCGCTGCCTGGCCGGGTGTCAGCGGACCCACTTCCTCGCGCCGTCCCCACAGCAGCACGAGGCGCGTCAGCATGAGCACGCGGCGCAGCGCCGGCACCGCGGGCGCGATCTCGATGTCCGCCTCGTCGCCCTCGTCGCTTAGAAGCGCAAGTTCGTCGGGGTCAAGGTCACCCACGGGCATGAGCCGTGGCAGCAACAGGGCGCGGCCGTCGCTCGCGCGCAGAAACGCCTCGCCCATCGCGCGCACGGCGCGGCGCGTCGGCAGAAGGATGGTGTGCCGAGCGAGATCCGCCGGGTCACCGCCGCTTTGGCGGAGCAGCCCCGCCGCGAGTGCATCGAGGAACGGCTGATCGGGCGGGATGGTGTAGACCCGCGCCATGTCTCAGCGCTCGATGCGCCGCGTGTCGAGCCGCGCCTCGGTCGCCGCGAGGCCCGATGGCGTGCCGATATGGAACCACTCGCCGTCATGGACGATCGCTTTCGCGCGGCCCCTAGCAATCGCATCGTCCCAGAGGCGATTGAGTGAGAACGCTCCGTCGGGCGCGCGGTCGAAGAGGCGCCGGTGCAAAATCTGAATTCCGGCGAAGAGATAGGGCGCGATCTCGCGCTCGGCACGACGGCGCAGAAAGCCCGCCGGATCGAGCATGAAATCGCCCGGTCCTTCATATCCCACCGCGCGCGTCGTACGCTGCATGAGCAGCTGCGCATCGCGCTTGTCCGGGTCGAAAGCGCGCGCAAGGCGCAAGAGCGCCGCCATCTTCCCGTCGAGCCAGATCACGTCGCTGTTAACGACGAAGAAGACTTCATCGAGAAGCGGAAGCGCTTTTTTGACGCCGCCGCCGGTGTCGAGCAGCTTGTCCTCGCGCGAGAACTTAATCTCGACATCATTCCGGCTCGCGAGATGCTGCTCGATCATCTCGGCCTTGTAATGGAGATTGACCGCGGCGCGCCGCACGCCTGCGGCGACGAGCCGGTCGAGCACGTGATCGATGAGCGGCCTGCCGGCAACTGGCATCAGCGGCTTCGGCCGTTCGTCGGTGAGAGGGCGCATGCGCACGCCGAGTCCCGCGGCCAGCACCATCGCCGAGCGCGGCGGCGGCGTCATGCCGCGCTCATGGCAGCGGGGACGCGCCGCGCCTCCGGCGGAACGTGGCGATCAAGCCAGCGCGCCATCGGCACGAGCGCCGGATGGCGCAAATCCTGCTCCAGGAGATGCCACACGCGCGGGATGTGCGCAAGATAGGCGGGCTTGCCGTCGCGCACGCAAAGCCGCGTGAAGATACCGATGATCTTCGCATTTCGCTGCGCGCCGAGGAGCGCGTAGGAGCGGTCGAACGCCGCACGGTCAAGTGCGGGGAACGCGGCGAGAAAGCGCGCGGACATGGCCGTGGCAAGTTCGCGCGGCACGTCGCGCCGCGCGTCCTCTAGCAGCGAGACGAGATCGTAGCTCATCGGTCCCAGCACCGCGTCCTGGAAATCGAGGAGGCCGCACGCGGCGACGCCGTCGCGGCCCGGAAGCCGCATCAGATTGTCGACGTGATAGTCGCGCAGCACGAGGGTCTCCGGCACGCCGCGTGCACCGGCCAGGAGGCTCTGCCACAGCTCAAGATATTCGTTCCGTACTGCGCCGGCGGGGCTCCCCGTGATCGCCGGCAGATACCAATCTACGAGGAGAGCGGCCTCGGCGAGAAGCCGCGAGTCATCGTAGCGCGCGAGAGTCGTCGCGCCGGACGCAGTGAAGCGCCGGTTGAGCGCGACAAGACAATCGACCGCAAGCGCGTACAGCGCTTCCTCGTCGGCCCCCGTGGCGAGAAGGCGCGTGAACGTGTCATCGCCGAAATCCTCGATCACCAGGAGTCCCCGGCCCCAATCCTCGGCCAGTATGCGCGGGGCCGAGAGACCCAAGGAGCCGAGAAGTCGGGCCACGGCGCAATAAGGCCGCACGTCCTCCTTGGGCGGCGGCGCGTCCATCAGCATCGCCGATGTCGCGCCGCGGCGCAGCCGGACGTAGCGGCGGAACGACGCATCGCCCGCGAGCGGCGCAAGCGCCGCCTCGCCCCAGCCGGCGTGCGCGAGAAACGCGGCGATGGCATCGTCCCGCTCAGACAAGGGGGTCACCGATGCGCCCGGCCCAGCTGGGCGATGGCGCAAGTACTGCAGTGCGCGCGTCCGGCGCGGCGCCGAACGCAAACTCGATCTCGAGCCGCTCGCGCGGGAGAAGCGCGCCCATCCGCTCCGGCCACTCAATGAGGCTAATGCCCCCCGCCAGCGCATCCTCGATGCCCAGCTCCCACACGTCCTCAGGTCGTTCGAGGCGGAAGAGATCGAAATGCCAGATCTGCGGCGGCACGGATCCGTAGGTTTCGACGAGTGTAAAAGTCGGACTGGGCACCTCTTCGTGCGTGCCGAGACGTGCGCGGATGAAAGCCCGCGCAAACGTGGTCTTTCCGCTGCCGAGCGGGCCTTTGAGCGCAATCACGTCGCCCGCCCGCGCGAGCCCGGCGAGGCGCGCGGCAAGCGCCGCCGTAGCGCCTTCGCTGGGAAGCTCGATCGCCAGGGCCGAGGGCATTCTCACGCCAAAGTTTCTAGGACGGAGCGCCGCGCTTCCGCAACGAAGATCGCTCCGTTGCCTCGCGCCGGATGAGCCGCCATGGTGGCGCCATGACGGAGCGGCGAGAACGCACCGACGTAGCAATCGTCGGCGCCGGACCTGTGGGGCTTTTCGCGGTGTTCGAATGCGGCATGCTCGGCATGCGCTCAACCGTCCTCGACGTGCTCGACCGGCTCGGCGGGCAATGCGCCGCGCTCTATCCTGAAAAGCCAATCTACGACATTCCCGGCCATCCCGAGATCGCCGCCGCCGATCTCATCGACCGGCTCGCCGATCAGGCGGCCCCATTCAAGCCGGTCTTCCGCCTGGGCGCGGCGGTGGAGCGGCTGGAGGAAATCCCCGGCGGATTTCTGCTCGCGACCCGGGACATCGAGGTCGAGGCGGGCGCCGTCATCATCGCCGCCGGCGTCGGTGCGTTCGGACCCAATCGCCCGCCCCTCGACAACATCGAGGCGTACGAGGGCCGCAGCGTCTTCTATCTCGTGACCCGGCGCGAGGAATTGCGGGACCGGCGAGTCGTCATTGCCGGCGGCGGCGACTCGGCGGTTGATTGGGCGCTTGCGCTTGCCGGCGTGGCGGCGCGTGTGATGGTCGTGCATCGGCGCGCGAAATTCCGCGCCGCGCCCGAATCGGCACGCCGGCTCGAAGCACTCGCGGCGGAGGGGCGGATCGAGCTCGTCGTTCCGTATCAACTTCATGCGCTCGAAGGCGCAGGCGGGACTCTGTCGGCAATCGTCGTCGCCGATCTCGACGGAAAGACGCAGCGGCTCGACGCGGACGTGCTGTTGCCATTCTTCGGGCTGTCGCAGAATCTGGGACCGATCGCCCAATGGGGCCTGGCGCTCGAGCGCAATCATATCGCGGTCGAGCCGTCGACCTCGATGACGTCCACCAGAGGCATTTTCGCCATTGGCGACATCGCAACATATCCGGGCAAGCTCAAGCTCATCCTGTCCGGCTTCGCCGAGGCGGCGCTTGCCGCTCACGCGATCCATCCCCTGCTCCATCCCGGCGAGGCGCTGCACTTCGAATATTCCACGACGAAGGGAGTGCCTGGGCGCGGCTGACTAATCCCCCGCCGACCGCAAAGCTTGAGCCTCGACGCGGTCGTTGAGCCAGCACGTGACGGTCGTGCCGCTGCCGGGGTGCGATTGCAGCTCGACCGTGCCGCCATGGAGCTCAATGAAGCTCTTGACGAGTGAGAGGCCGAGGCCCGGCCCCGACTGACGCGCCTGTGGATTGCCGCGTTCGAACTTCTCGAAGATTCGCGCTTGGTCCTCGCGCGGAACGCCCACGCCGGTGTCGGCAACCACGAGCGCCACACGGTCGCGCTCGCGATATGCGGCGAGCGTCACGGTACCGCCGGAGGGCGTGAATTTGAGCGCATTGGACACGAGGTTGAACAGCGCCTGCTTCAAGCGCCGCTCGTCGGCCGCGATTACGCCGATCGACGGCGGGCAATTGAATTGCAGCTTCAAGCCTTGGTTGCGTGCCCGCTCGCGCGTGAAGGTGAGGACGCTCGACATCAGAGCGTGAATATCGACCTCGTGCGTCTCGAGCTGCATGTAGCCGGCCTCGATCGTCGCAAGATCGAGGATGTCGTTGATGAGCGAGAGGAGCCGGTTCGAGCTGTCGAGTATGCCGCGGCTATAGTCGAGCTGGCGCGGATTGAGCTCGCCAAAATACTGGTTCGTCAGAATCTCCGCAAAGCCGATGATGGCGTTCAGGGGCGTGCGCAGCTCGTAGGATACGTTCGCGATGAATTCGCTCTTGAGGCGGCCCGCAGTCTCGAGCGCCTCGTTGCGCTCGCGCAGCGCTTCCTCGACCCGGGTCGAATCGGTGACGTCGAGATAGGACAGAAAGATGTTGCCGTCCGGCAGCGGGACTGTCGCCGCCTGCAGGATCGAACCGTCGCGGCGCTCGAGCCTGGCGCTCGTCTCGTCGTGCGCCGTGATGCGGGCGATGATGCGGCGCTTGTGGTCGGCCCAGTCGCGGCCGTCATCGTAGAAGCGCCGGGTCTTCTCGATCACGTCGGCGATGTGCGGCTCGCCCGCCAGGTCCTCGGCCTCGAGCCGCCACATCTGCGCATAGGCCGGATTCCACAGCTTCAGGCGGCCGTCGCTGCCGAAAACGGCGATCGCCTCGTAGAGATTGTCGAGCGTCTCGCGCTGGACTTCGATCAAAGTGTTGTAGGAGCGCTCGAGCGCAAGCCGGTCGGTCACGTCTTCATACGCAAAGATGAGACCGCCGAAGGGATGCGGACTCACGACGAGGCGTAGCGTGCGCTCGTCGGGGAGATGAAGCAGCTCCTCCTGCGGCACAAGGAGCGATGTGAACATCGCGCGCTGCGCCTTCTTGAAAGAGCGAAAATCGGCATGCTCGGGAAGCCGCCGCCGCTCGCGCAAGCGTTCGAGGATCTCATCGAGCGTCGGCTCGGTCGCAAGCCAATCCTCTTCGAGATTCCAGAGGCGGGCAAACGCGGTGTTAAAAAAGGTTAGACGCGTATCGGCAGCGTAGATCGCGATCGCAACGGCAATGTTCTCGAGCACCTCCGCATGCGCGGCAATGTGGCGGGCGAGGTCTGCCTCCTTCGTCTCGAGATCGGTGAGATCGCGCGCGTAGCCGACGATGCCGCCGTCGGGATCAGACGGAATTTCGTGAATCTCGATGAGACGCCGCGAGCCTGCGATTACAATGTGATAGGTGCCGGATGCGGGCGCGCCCTCCTGCTGCGCCTTCGCCGCGAGTCCGCGCCCGCCCCGGGACACGACGCCTGCCCCGAGTTCGCGGCCCTCGGCGACGGCCGTCGCGACGGTCGCGTCGACGGCCTCGGCATAGGCGCGGTTGCAATCGATGAGCGCGAGATCGCTGGCGCGGCGGCGCCAGACGGGGCTCGGCACCCGGTCGAGAAATTGGCGGAGACTGTCGCGCGCGCTTTCGGCGGCGGCCGTGCGCGCCGCATCTGCAACGGCAACGAGCGCGGCCTCCTCCGCGCCGCGGATTGGCTGGCCGGAGACGGCAACGGCCCGCCCGTCAGCGGCGAGTCGGGCTGAGAGAGCGAAGGGCGCGCCCTCCTTGCGGAGCCGCGCTAGTGCCGGCGCCAGTGCCTGACGCGAAAGTTGATCGAGACCACCCAGCAGATCGGAAACGCTGTCGCCCGGGGGCGCCACGCCCGGCGGCCCAACGCTGTGGCGGATGCCGTTCTCCCCCTGAAGCCTGTAGAGCGCCACTGGAACGGCCGCGAGCATTCCCTCGCGCTCCGCTAGCGACTCGGCGAGGCGGCGCCGTTCTACGGCAGCCGCCACTGCGGCCCGCCGCTCGCGAAGGCCGAAGGCGAACGCGGCCGCAACCACCACCAGCAGCACGATTGCCCCGGCACCAACGAGCGCTTCCGGCGCCGCAGCATCGGCGGCAAGGGCAGGAGCCGGTGCGAACGCCACCCCTCCAGCCAAGCCGAGCCACGCCCACCGATGCACGCGTCCCCCTCCCTCCGCATTCGGGCTTCCAGGACACAGTGATTATGACCGCCGCTGCCGTCCGGCGCAGGCAAAAAATGCGTTCGCGCCGCTCAACCGCTGGTTATGCGAGCGCGTTGTAGTCGTCGAGGAGAGCGGCGATTCGGCCGTCGTCGAGCTGGTCCATGATGGCCCGCGCGCGGTGGCCGGCCGAGACGAGATCGAGCCGGCGGATGCGCTCCTTGACGCGCGGAATGTTGGCCGGCGCCATCGACAGGTCGCGAATGCCGAGTCCTAAGAGCAGCGCGGTGAAGCGCGGGTCGCCCGCCATCTCGCCACATAGGCTGACACCCTTGCGCGCGCGTAGCGCTGCCTCGACCGCGAACTGGATGAGACGCAGAACCGCCGGGTGAAGCGGGTTGTAGAGATGGGCAACCTGCTCGTCGCCGCGATCGATGGCGAGCGTGTACTGGATCAAATCGTTGGTGCCGATGGCAAAGAAGTCAGCGGCTGCGGCGAGCGCATCCGCGGCGAGGGCGGCTCCAGGTATCTCGATCATCACGCCCAGCGGCGGCAGCGGATGTGGCACGCGCACCCCGCGGCGGCGCAGCCGTCGCACCGTCTGCGCCATCGCCTCGCGCACGCGCTGGATTTCACCCACGCTCGAAATCATCGGCAGCAGAATCCGCACCGGCCCCAGCGCCGCCGCGCGCAGCATCGCCGCAAGCTGGGCATCGAGAAGACGGCGCTCCTTCAGGGAAAGCCGGATCGCACGCAGCCCGAGAGCCGGGTTGCTGCCCTCGCTCTCCATCACTGAGCTCAGCGGCGCCGCGAGCTTATCGCCACCGATGTCGAGTGTGCGGATGGTCACGGGCTTGCCGTCCATACCGCGCACGAGGCCGGCATAGGCTTTGTACTGCTCGTCCTCGTCGGGCAGGTCCTCGCGGTTCATGTAGAGGAACTCGGTGCGCACGAGGCCCAGTCCCTGCGCGCCCGCAGCCAAGGCCTGGTCGAGTTCGCGCGGCAGCTCAAGATTGGCCTGGAGCACGACTTCGACGCTGTCGCGCGTCACGGCCGGCAGCCGACGCAGGCGCTGCAGGCGGCGGTGCTCGCGCTCCAGGGCATCGCGCTCTCGGCTGTAGCGCTCGACCGTGCCGTGCGCCGGATTGAGGATGACGAGGCCCGCGCCGCCATCCACCAACACCGGGTCACCGGGCTCGACCCCGGCCAAAAGCTCGGCGACGCCAAGCACGGCAGGCAGGTTCAAGGCACGCGCCATGATCGCGGTGTGGCTCTCGGCTCCGCCCAGGACGGTGGCGAAGCCCGCAACGCGGCGTGGATCGAGGAGCGCCGTGTCGGCCGGCGTCAGCTCCTCTGCCAGGATGATCGTGCCTTCCGGCAGTTTTTGGAGCGCGGCGTAGGGCGTCTTGGTCAGATTCCGCAGAAGGCGCGAGCCGACGACGCGTACGTCCTCGACGCGGCCGGCGAGATAGGCGTCCCCCATCGCGGCGAAGCCTTCGCCGATCGCACCGATTTCGGACTGAACCGCGCGCTCGGCATTGAGGCGATCGCGCTCGATACGGCGCTCGACGCCGCGCACCAGGCGCGAGTTGAACAGCATCGCGAGATGCGCATCGAGCAGATAGCCCATCTCCTCAGCGGCGGCGCCGTGCACCGCGGCCGACTTCGTCTTGAGCTTCTTGAGCTGCTTCAGCGAGAGCTGCACCGCGCCCCGGAAGCGCGCGAGCTCCGCTTCGATCCCGCTCTCCTCGAGGTGGTACTCGGGAACGACGATCTGCGTATCCTCGGTGACGAAGGCGGGTCCGATGGCAATTCCGGGGGAGATCGCCAACCCCTGCAGTACCCGTTCTTCCTTTGCCGTGCGCCCTTACTCCTCGTCAAAGCCGCCGGAGATGAGGCCGGCGAGTGCGTCTACGGCACGCTCGGCGTCGAGACCCGTGGCGCGCAGCTCTATCTCAGTGCCGGGTCCGGCGGCAAGCATCATCAGGCCCATGATCGAGCGGCCCGATACGCTCGTGCCATTCTTCGCGACCGTCACCTCGGCTGCGAATTCGAAAGCAAGCTTGACGAACCGCGCAGCCGCGCGCGCGTGGAGGCCACGGCGGTTGCAGATCGTGACTTTGCGGTGGGCGCTCGCGTCCCCCGTGGCGGGCGGCTCGTCCATCAACGTACGTCGGCAAGGAGCTGCGACGCGACGTTGATGTATTTGCGCCCGGCCTCCTGCGCGCCGCGCACGGCGTTCGCCAGCGTTTCGCTCTGACGCAGGCTCGCGAGCTTGATCAGCATCGGCAGATTGATGCCGGCGATCACCTCGATCTTGGCCTTATCCATGATCGAGATAGCGAGATTGGACGGCGTGCCGCCAAACATGTCGGTGAGCAATACGACGCCGCTGCCATCATCAACCTCGCTGACCGATCGCAGGATGTCCTGACGGCGCTTTTCCATATCGTCATCGGGCCCGATACAGACGGCGAGGATGTTACGCTGAGGGCCCACGACATGCTCGAGCGCCGCAATGAATTCCGCGGCGAGCCGGCCGTGGGTGACGAGAACCATGCCGATCATGCGATATCCTTCACGGGCTGGGCCGGCGTCCGTGCGAGCTCCACGGCAGGCTCCGAGGTGCGGTCGACGTCGCGATGCGCGACCTCGACCCGTCGGCCCTTGCGTCTCAGCCAGGCCGCGAGCCGCTCGGCCGAGAAAACTGAGCGATGGCGGCCGCCGGTACAGCCGATGGCGATTGTGAGATAGCTCCGTCCTTCGCGCTCGTAGCAGGGGAGCACATCCTCAACCCAGCTGCAGAGCCGGTCGAAGAGACGGTGGAAATTGGCATCCTGTTCGATATAGGCGCCGACATCGGGATCGCGTCCGTCTCGCGGGCGCAGCGCGTCAACGTAATGCGGATTGCGCAGGAAGCGCACGTCGAAGACGAGATCGGCGTCGCGCGGCAGACCGTGACGATAGGCAAACGAAGTGACGAAGATCGCGATACCGGGGGCAGCGTCGAGTGCGAAATGCCCGTGTAGCACGCGTCTGAGGTCGGACGGCGTCAGGGCCGAGCTATCGATGATGAGATCGGCACGGCCGCGCAGCGGCCAGATGCGTTGGCGCTCGAGGCGGATGCCGTCGGCGACTGGGCGCTCGAGCGCAAGCGGATGGCGCCTGCGCGTTTCGGTGTAGCGCCGCTCGAGCAACTCGTCGGTGCAGTCCAGGAAGATTACTTTGAGGTCGATGTCGTCAGCGGCAAGCCGGTCGAGCACATCGGCGAGTGCCGGGGCCGCGAAGTCGCGCGTCCTTACGTCGACGCCGATCGCAAGCGGAGCCCGCGCCGCCTGCGCGCCCACAAGGCTCGGAAGCAGCGACAGAGGCAGATTGTCCACTGCCTCGTAGCCCATATCCTCCAGCGCCTTGAGCGCCGTCGAACGCCCCGCCCCCGACATGCCGGTCACGACCAGCACGCGATGGCGGGCGAGGCGGCGCTCCGCGCTCATGGCAGGGTGAGCGCTCCCGCGAGCGGCGGCGTTTTCAGCGCCTTCATCGCGAGCCTGACCTTCGCCGGCGCCGAGGCAGCGCGAGGATCCAGCGCGATGACCGGGACGGCAACCCCATCGATGGTGCGGACGCGCGCTTCGGGCATGCGCTCGATCGCGTTCTCGGCGGCCAATTCGATAATGAGCCGCAGCGGCGCCTCCGGGACGTGGGGCACACGCATGATACCAAGCCCGCGCGCCTCGATGAGACCCGCGAGTACCGGCGGAGCCCGCATCGCCAGATCATTCCCGTTGCGTTGCACGTCGGTTTGGTCGTCGGCCACGAGGCAGGCGCCTTCATCGATCAGTCGCAGTGCCAAATCGGTCTTTCCACTGCCCGACGGCCCCTGCAGCAGGACGCCCAGCCCCCCGATTGCAACCGAAGTGCCATAAAGGCAGCTCATAGGGCGCTTTAGGTGCGCCGCCCGCCGGTTAATGTCAATGGTCTCGCGGTGCACCGAACGGTTGGGGAGATGTCTTCTCAACTCCTAGTTGGCCGCATCCACGGACCCCCCATCGCTGGGTCGGCCGCGCTCTGTCATATTGCTTTGCAGCGCAGGCCGCCGCCTCACGCGATCGGCAGGCGCACGATGAAGCGCGCGCCTTCGACTGTGCCATCGGCAGCGGTGCGATTCTCGGCGCTGATGGTGCCCCGATGAGCCTCGACGATCTGCTTCGAAATGGACAGGCCCAGCCCCGAATGCGTGCCGAATTTCTCGCCTGCCGGCCGCTCGCTGTAGAAGCGCTCGAAGATCGCTTCGAGCTTGCCCTCAGGCAGGCCCGGGCCTTCGTCCTCGACCACGACCTCGACTCTCTCGCCCTTGCGCGACGCAGAGATCCGGATGATCCCGCCCGGCGGGCTGAACGAGACGGCATTGGCGATGAGGTTCCGAAACACTTGGACGAGCCGGCTGTCGATGCCGAGAACGGCGAGCTCAGCTTTGTGTCCCGCCGCCTCGGGCAGCGATAGGACGAGCTGAGGCGCGCCTTCGGGCGCGGTCTCGCGATGCACCTCGACGAGCGTCTCGAGCAGACGGTCGATCGCAACCGGCTCGGTTTCGCCGCGCGACAACTCCGCATCGAGACGCGAGGCATCGGAAATATCGGTGATGAGCCGGTCGAGACGCTCCACGTCCTCCTGCACCAAGGCCAGGAGCTTGCGCTGTTTGCCGGGATCCTCGACCCGCGCCGCGGTCTCCACTGCGCTTTTCAGAGAGGTGAGCGGATTCTTGATTTCGTGCGCGACATCGGCGGCGAAGCGCTCGATCGCGTCCATGCGTTGCCACAGCGCGGCCGTCATGTCGCGCAGTGTCGCGGAAAGATCGCCGATCTCGTCGCGCCGCGCCGTTAGGTCGGGTATTGTTACGTGCCGCCCGGGCAAGCGCCGTACGCGCTCGGCCGCGGCCGCGAGCCGCCGCACCGGCTGTACAATGGTTCCCGCAAGGTAAATCGACAGCAGCACCGTCACGCCAAGCGCGATGACGAAAACCTTGAGAATCTCGAAACGTACGGCGCGCACCGCGGCTTCGATCTCGTCGCTACCCTTCGAGAGCAGCACTGTGCCAAGCACTTGCTTATAGCGCTGCACCGGGACCGCGACGGTGAGCAGAAGACCGCCCGTCGCATGATCTTCCCGCACCTCGGTTGCGATGTCGCCCGTGAGCGCGCGGCCAACCTCGGGATAGTCCGCGCCGCTCTCCTGCTGATGCTCGCGATAGGGCCGATAGCTCGAATGCCACGGCAGCGTCCCGCCGAGGACACGGGAGAGCGCAGTGGCCACCCGATCCAGCACGCCGACCGAGCCCGGCGCCGGCAGTTCTTGAACTTGCACCGTGCCGCCAGGCCCAAGTAGGACCCGCGTATCGCCGACGAGCGTGCCATGGTCGTCGAACAACCGCGCCCGCGTATGCGTCGGTTCGACGAGGCGGCGCATCATGTCGCGGCCGAGTTCGGGAACGAGAGCCTCGCCCTCGCCGGCCACATCGATGACCGCGCCCTCACCCAGCGCCGCGGCAAAGATCTGCCCTTCGGTCCGGAGCGAATCGAGTTCGGCCGCGACGAGGCTCTGCTGATATTCGCCGAGATAAAGGAGGCCAAGGCCCAAAAGCGCGATTGCCAACACGTTGACGGCGAGAATTCGGCGCGTCAGCGGCGAGAGCCGGCGTCGACGGCGCCGCCGCGTTATGGGTGCCCCGACCGGTTGCGCCGTCGGCTTCTTGACGGCGTCCGGTTCAGCGGTCGCGATAGCGATACCCGACCCCATAGAGCGTCTCGATCTGCGCGAAATCGGTATCGGCGGATTTGAATTTCTTGCGCAGACGCTTGATGTGGCTGTCGATGGTCCGATCATCGACATAGATGTGCTCGCCGTAGGCACCGTCCATGAGCTGGTCGCGGCTTTTCACGTGGCCAGGACGCAGCGCGAGCGATTTCAGGATCAGGAACTCGGTCACCGTGAGATCGACATTCTTGCCCTTCCAGCTGCACTGATGCCGGCTGGGATCGAGCATCAGATCGCCACGCTGGATCACCGGCTCCGCCTCGCTCGCGCCCGTCTCGCGCATCAGCTCGCCGCGGCGCAGCAGCGCGCGGATGCGTTCGACGAGAAGACGTTGCGAGAACGGCTTCTTGATGTAGTCGTCGGCGCCCATGCGGAGTCCGAGCACCTCGTCCACCTCGTCGTCCTTCGAAGTGAGAAAGATGACCGGCATCGAGCTGTCCTTGCGCAGTTGGGCGAGGAGCTCCATGCCGTCCATGCGCGGCATCTTGATGTCGAGGATGGCAAGATCGACGGGATGCTGCGTCAGTCCTTTGAGCGCATCCGCGCCGTCGCTGTAGCAGCGCACCGCGAAGCCTTCGGCCTCGAGCGCCATCGAAACCGACGTCAGGATGTTACGGTCGTCGTCAACAAGAGCAATCGTGTTCGCCACATCACACCTCTGCCGCCCGCGCGCCGGTTGCGCAGTCTTCCCGCGCACTGTGGCGCTTTCGCGGCGCGAATATGGCCGCACCGGACAGCTGTCCCATTATACAGGCCGCGCGAGCAAAACGTGCCTCGAAGCGAGGGGCGATTGCGCCTCGGGGCGGCCAGGCGTTAAGGGTGGGCGATGGCTCAGGACGAAAGCGAGGGCCCCGGGCGGGTGGCGCGCCGGCTAATGCGGGCGGCAGACCGCGCGAGCCTTGCGACGCTCCTCAGTGAGAGGGCTGCAGCGGAACCCGCTTGGCCTTATGCCTCGCTGGTGCTGGTGGCGCTCGACACCGACGCGTCACCCCTTCTGCTGATCTCCGATCTCGCCGAGCACACCAAGAACCTGAAGCGCGACAGCCACGCTTCGCTGCTCTTCGATGCCACGACCGGGCTGGCCGAACCGCTGACCGGGGCGCGCGTCACGGTGCTGGGCGATGTCGTGCGCGTCGGAGGCGAGGATCGGGCCCGGCTGCTTGCGCGCTTCCTGGCGCGCCATCCCTCCGCCACGGGCTATGCCGGCTTCGCCGATTTCGCCCTGTGGCGGCTCACTCCGGAGCGCGCGCACCTCGTCGCGGGGTTTGGGCGCATCCACTGGATTGACGTCGCCAGGCTCCTGCCCTCTCCAGAGGCGGCCCAGGCCCTTGCCGGGTCTGAGCCCGGTATCCTCGAGCACATGAACCACGACCATGCTGCGACCATCGACCTCTATGCCGAGCGTCTGCTCGGCCTTTCGGGTCAAGGCTGGCGCATCACCGGGGTCGATCCAGACGGTGCCGACCTGCGGCGAGACGCCGCAGCAGCGCGGCTCGAATTTGCTGCACCTGCGTCCGACGCGGACGCGGTGCGCCGCGAGTTCGTGCGGCTCGCTAAGGCCGCGCGCGATAGTGCCGCACACGCTTAATGGTTAAATGTGATACTGCAGCGCACTATTAGAATTTGAGGTCGCTGTTGCCCGGGCGCCACCAGCGTTCGTACAATAGCGGTGGGGAAGCGCTTGGACGCCTCGCTGCACCGGTTCCGGCCGTAAGCAGCGGACGAGATCACGCATCGGGCCGGCCCATTGCAAGGGGCAGTGGGGGCGGCGCCGCATTCCCCGGCCGGATCAGTCGCGCGGCCCTTTGACCCGCGCGCGGAGGTAATGAGGAATGGGCACGAGCATCACCGCCCGCACGCGCAATCGCAAGCTCCTCGCCTGGGTCGAAGAGACAGCGCGCAAATGTAAGCCCGACCGAGTGCATTGGTGCGACGGTTCGAAAGAGGAATACGAGCGGCTGTGCGCGGAGATGGTGGCGCAAGGGACGCTTATTCCCCTCAATCCGAAAAAGCGTCCCAACTCGTACTTGGCGCGCTCGGTCGCGAGCGACGTGGCTCGCGTCGAGAATCGCACCTTCATCTGCTCCGCCCGTGAAGAAGATGCGGGACCCACCAACAACTGGGTCGCTCCCGCAGAGATGCACAAGACGCTCGATGGGCTTTTCGAGGGCGCGATGCGCGGGCGCACGATGTATGTGATCCCGTTCAGCATGGGACCCTTGGGCTCGCCGATCTCGCATATCGGCGTACAGCTTACCGACTCACCCTACGTCGTGGCTTCTATGCGCATCATGACGCGCATGGGCCAGGCGGTGCTCGACCAGCTCGGCGACGGCGATTACGTGCCGTGCCTCCATTCGGTCGGCGCGCCCTTGCAGGACGGTGAAAAGGACGTCCCCTGGCCGTGCAACTCGCAACACAAATATATTGTGCAGTTCCCCGAAGAGCATTCGATCGTCTCGTTCGGCTCGGGCTATGGCGGCAACGCGCTTCTCGGAAAGAAATGCTTCTCGCTGCGCATCGCCTCGATCCTCGGGCGCGAGCAGGGCTGGCTTGCGGAGCACATGCTTATCCTCGGCGTCGAGAGCCCGAAGGGCGACAAGACCTACGTCGCGGCAGCTTTCCCGTCGGCATGCGGCAAGACCAATCTCGCCATGCTGGTGCCGCCCCAGGGATTTGCTGGCTGGAAGGTGCGCACGATCGGTGACGACATCGCCTGGATAAAGCCGCAGCCCGACGGAACCTTGCGGGCGATCAACCCCGAGGCCGGATTCTTCGGCGTGGCACCCGGCACCAACGTGAAATCAAACCCGAATGCGATTGCAACGCTCGGTCATGACGTGATCTTCACCAACTGCGCCCTCACGGACGACGGCGACGTGTGGTGGGAGGGAATGACCGCTGAACCGCCGGCGCACCTGATCGACTGGAAGGGGCAGGACTGGACCCCGGGATGCGGCCGTCCAGCGGCACACCCGAATGCGCGCTTCACGGTGAGCGCCGCGCAGTGCCCCAGCATCGATCCGGCTTGGGAAGATCCGGCCGGCGTTCCGATCTCGGCATTCGTCTTCGGCGGACGGCTCTCGCGTACCTTCCCGCTCGTCTTTGAAGCATTCGACTGGCGCCACGGCGTCTATCTCGCCGCGACGATGGGGTCCGAGGCGACCGCTGCTGCCGAGAATCAGGCGGCGATCCGTCGCGACCCGTTCGCCATGCTGCCGTTCTGTGGCTACAACATGGCCGACCACTGGAATCACTGGCTGTCGCTCGAGAAGCGGGTAAAACGGCTGCCGCGCATCTTCCGCGTCAACTGGTTCCGCAAGGACGAGAACGGGAAGTTCGCATGGCCCGGCTTCGGCGAGAACATGCGCGTGCTGCAGTGGATCGTCGATCGCATCCAGGGCCGCGCGGCGAAGCCGGTCGAAAGTCCATTCGGCCTCATGCCGCACTACCAGGACCTCAACTGGCAGGGCCTTGCTTTCTCCGAGGAAAAATTCGCCAAGCTCATGGCGGTCGATCCGCAGGAAGCGCGGCTCGAGGCAGAGGACCAGGAGGAGCTGTTCGACAAGTTCGGCACGCGTCTTCCGCCGGAGCTCGAGCAGCAGCGGCAGAACCTCCTTCGTCGGCTCGGCAGCCACGCGCGCGGCGCGGCGGCGCAGTAGCCACGCGTTCGCCGGAAGCGGATTTGACTTAGCGCTCGGGCTTCCAGCCGCTTTTGGCGAACTCCGCCTCGACCTCGCGCAGAGGACCGTAATCATAGACTCGGTCGATTGGTGGGATGCTGTCGGGCGGCAAGTTGAGGATCGCCGCGCGCACGGCGAAATCTTTTTCGATCAGTTCATCAGAGGCGGTACCGTCGGCGGTAAGCGCGGGGATGAGTTCGTCCCAGTCGCCGATGAACTCGGCCGGGTCGCCGGTCGGCTCCGCCTTCTTCAGGATTGCCACCGTCTCGTCCTTGTGCGCGCGCATGTAAAGGACGCCCTTCAGCATACCGCGCAGAAAATGCTTCACGAGCTCGCGGTCGGTCGTGATGAGCCGCTCCGAGGTGGCGATGCCGGTGTAGGGCATGCGGATCGCCTTCTCCATGTCGACGATCACGTGCGCCTTGGCAAACGCCGGGCTTCCGCGCAGCGGCAACACATCGGCCGACGACATGATCACCGCCGGCATCGCGCCCGAGGCGAGCGCCGCCTGGCGCGGGCTCGTGCCCGGGCCGAGCGCTGTATAGCCGACGAAATCCTGCGGCAGTCCGGCATCACGCAAGGTGATGCGCATAGCGATCTCGAACGTATCGCCACGGCTTATGATGCCGACCTGCTTGCCCTTCAGATCGGCGAGCGTCGTGATTGCGGGATCGATGCTCCAGACCTGATAGGCCGGCCGGTCGGCCATCGTATAGATGACGCGGAGCTGAGCGCCGCGCATCGAGGCACCGACCGAGACCGCCGCGGACATACTGAAATCGACCGAGCCGGAGATCAGCGCTGGAATGGCCACGCCGCCGCCCGCGTTGATGATCTCGACCTCGAGCCCTTCGGCGGCGAAATAGCCCTTGTCGATGGCGATGAAATAGGGCGCTGACGTTGCCGCCACCGCGGTGATCGACAGCTTGACCTTCCGCACCTCGGCCGCCCGCGCCGTCCCATGCGCCAGTGCGAGGAACGCGAGGGCGAACGCCAGCGCTCGCGCCGCCATTCGCCTATCCCCACACCTCTCGTGCCACCTCGACGACGAGACGAAGCTTCGCGATCTCGTCCTGGAGCGTGATCTTGTTGCCTTCGACGGTGCTTGAGAAGCCGCATTGGGGCGAGAGCGCGAGCTGGTCCAAAGGCGCATGCTTCGCCGCCTGCTCGATGCGGCGCTTCAACGCGTCCTTCGTCTCGAGCTGCGGCAGCTTCGTCGTGACCAGCCCCAGCACGACAGTCTTCCCTTTCGGCAGAAACCGCAGCGGCCGGAAATCGCCCGAGCGCGGATCATCGTATTCGAGGAAATAGCCATCGACGCCCACCTCGTTGAACAGCGCGTCGGCAACCGGTTCGTAGCCGCCTTCGGCGACCCACGCGCTCTGGAAATTGCCGCGACAGAGATGCATCGAAACGACCATATCCTTGGGTTTCGTCTTGATCGAATCGTTGATGAGCTTCGCATATGTATGCGGCAAGGTCGCCGGGTCCTCGCCGATGTTCTTCACCTGCTCGCGAAGCTTCGGATCGCACAGATAGGCGAAGTTGACCTCGTCGATCTGGAGATAGCGGCAACCCGCGTCTCCCAGTTCCTTCACCTCCTCGCTGAAAACGCGGGCGAGATCGGCGTAGAACTCGCCCATGTCGGGATAGGCCTTCTGGTCAATCGCGCCACGCCCGCCACGGAAATGCATGTTGCTCGGCGAGGGAATGGTCTGCTTCGCCGTCTTCTTGGTCGCATCCCTCACGAACTTGAAATGGTCGACGAAGATCGGATGCGGGCGCGCGAGCTTGCCGTCGACGCGGATGCCGGGCGGTGCGAACTCGACATCGCCCTCATGCGTATGGAAGCGCGCCTTGATACGCGGCGGCGTCACCGTGACGTTCTGGAACTGCTCGAGAAAATCGAGATGCCAGAAGGTGCGACGGTACTCGCCGTCGGTGATGGCCTCGAGCCCGACCTCTTCCTGAAGCTTCACCGCCTCGCGGATTGCATCATCCTCCACCTGCTTCAAATCGGCCGCGGTAATCTCGTTGCGCTTGCTCTTTTCGCGCGCGTCGAGCAGACGCTGCGGTCGCAATAAGCTGCCAACGTGGTCGGCGCGGAAAGGCGGCGTCGTGCGTTGCGCCATGGCGATCCTCCTCGTTCGGATTTTGCTGCATCGTGGCAAGCGGGCCCGGTCGTGGCAAGTGGCTCGGCGACGCGCTATATGGATTCTCGGGAGAGCCGACGATGGACGCCAACTACATTCCCTTCCACCCCAATCCATCGAAGCCGCGTTTCGCGCCGCCTGCCGGCGCGGTCGACGCGCATTGCCACGTGTTCGGGCCCGAGGCCGCCTTCCCTTATGCGCCCGAGCGGAAGTACACGCCCTGCGACGCGCCCAAGGAAAAGCTTTTCGCGTTGCGGGATTTCTTGGGATTCAGCCGCAACGTGGTGGTGCAGGCAACGTGCCACGGCAGCGACAACCGCGCGCTCGTCGATGCGCTCGAAAAATCCGACGGCAAAGCGCGCGGCGTTGCAGTGGTAAGCCTGAAGGTCGGAGACTCCGAGCTCCAGGCGCTCGACCGTTCGGGCGTGCGCGGCATTCGCTTCAACTTCCTGCCGCGGCTCGTCGACGCAACACCAAAAGAGGCATTCCTGGCGCTTGCGGAGCGTGTGAAATCCCTCGGCTGGCACACCGTCGTCTATTTCGAAATGCCGATGCTCGAGACGATGACGCCGTTTCTCGAGGCGCTGCCGACGACGATCGTACTCGACCACATGTCGGTTCCGGATGCGAAGAAGGGTGCCGATGACACCGCTTTCCGCGCATATCTCGATCTCGTCGCCAAGCATCGGAAGATCTGGGTCAAGGTGACGTGCCCGGAGCGCATCTCGGCCAAGGGTCCGCCCTATGATGACGTGGTGCCGTTCGCACGGGCACTCGTCGAGCGCATTCCCGACCGCGTGCTGTGGGGCACCGACTGGCCGCACCCGAACATGACGACCCACATGCCCGACGATGGCGCGCTCGTCGACATGATCCCGCGCTTCGCACCCGACCCGGCGCAGCGCAAGGCTCTCCTCATCGACAATCCGATGCGGCTTTATTGGGCGAAGTGAGGCAGTGATGGCGGCGAACGAGCCCGACTACGAGGACATTCCCGGCACGACCGTGTTCGACGCGAAGCGCTCGCGCCAGGGCTATCACCTCAACATGTTCTGCATGTCCCTGATGAAGGCGGAGAACCGTGAAGCTTTCAAGCGCGACGAGAAGGCCTATCTCGCGCATTGGCCAATGACGGAAGAGCAAAAGAAGGCCGTGCTCGAGCGCGACTGGAACGGCATGCTGCGGCTCGGCGGGAACATCTATTACACCTCGAAGCTCGCCGCGACAGATGGCCTTACCTTCCAGAACATCGCCGCGATCATGACCGGCTCGACCCAGGAGCAATACGCCAAGATGATGCTCGAAGGCGGCCGCAGCCCCATCGGCAACCGCAGCAAGAAGGAAGCGAAGCGTGGCTAGGATCGTAGGCGGCGTCAGCACCTCACATGTGCCGGCGATCGGCGCCGCGATCGACCGCGCGCGCACGGAGGACCCCTACTGGAAACCGCTCTTCAAGGGCTACGAGCGCTCGAAGGAATGGCTCAAGGCCACAAAGCCCGACGTCATCCTTCTTGTCTACAACGATCATGCCTCGGCTTTCTCGCTCGAGGTTATCCCGACCTTCGCGCTCGGCTGCGCCGAGGAGTTCCCAATCGCAGACGAGGGCTGGGGCCCGAGACCCGTCCCGGTCGTAAAGGGCCATCCCGATCTTGCCTGGCACATCGCGCAGTCGGTGATCCTCGACGAGTTCGATCTCACCATCGTCAACAAGATGGAGGTGGATCACGGCCTTACTGTTCCGCTGTCGCTGCTCTGTGGACAGCCGAAGGAGTGGCCATGCCCGGTAATTCCGCTTTGCGTCAACGTGATCCAGTATCCGCCGCCTACCGGCCACCGTTGCTACATGCTGGGGAAGGCGATCGGGCGCGCGATCAAATCCTTCGAGCAGGATCTGCGCGTCGTTGTGTTCGGTACGGGCGGCATGTCGCACCAGCTCCAGGGCCCGCGCGCCGGACTGATCAACAAGGAGTTCGATGCGAACTTTCTCGACAAGCTCGCGCGCGACCCCGAGCAGCTGACGCGCATAACTCATGTCGATTATTTGCGCGAGGCGGGCTCGGAAGGAATCGAGCTCGTCATGTGGCTCATCATGCGCGGCGCGCTCGACGCAGACGCCACGGAAATCTATCGCTTCTACCATGTGCCGGCGTCGAACACCGCCGTCGGTCACATGATTCTCGAGAACCGATGAGGGACTGAACCATGAAGATTGCTCTTGCAGGCCAAGGCGCCTTCGGCACGCGCCACATGGAGGCGCTGCAGAACATTCCCGACATCGAGGTCGTGAGCCTCACCGGCGGGCGGCGCGAATCGACCGAGGCGTTCGCCAAGAAATGGAAGATTCCGCACTGGACGAATGATATTCGCGAAAGCGTAAAGCAGCCGGGCGTCGAGGCGGTGATCATCACGAGCCCGACGCAGATCCATGCCGATCAGGGCGAGATCTGCATGCGCGCCGGCAAGCACGTGCTGATCGAGATTCCGATGGCCGACACGCTTGCCGACAGCGAGAAGCTGCTGCGCGTCGCCAAGGAGACCGGTGTCATCGCGATGGCGGGCCACGTGCGCCGCTTCAATCCGAGCCATCAGTACGTCCACAAGAAGATCAAGGCAGGCGAGCTCAAGATCCAGCAGATGGACGTCCAGACCTATTTCTTCCGCCGCACCAACATGAACGCGGCGGGCCAGGCGCGCAGCTGGACCGACCATCTGCTGTGGCATCATGCTTGCCACACGGTCGACCTGTTCCAGTATCAGACCGGCGAGCTTCCGACGATCGCGCACGCGATCGAAGGGCCGCACCATCCCGAGCTCAGGATCGCCATGGACATGGGGATTCTGCTCAAAGCGAAGTCGGGCGCGATCCTCACGCTGTCGCTGAGCTTCAATAACAAGGGTCCGTTCGGCAGCTTCTTCCGCTACATCTGCGACAACGGCACGTATCTCGCCTATTACGACGACCTATCGGACGGCGACAACAAAAAGATCGACCTCTCGCACGTCGATGTGTCGATGAACGGCATCGAACTCGAGGACCGCGAATTCTTCGCCGCCATCAAGGAGAAGCGCGAGCCCAATTCGTCGCTCGCCCAGTGCGTGCCGGCGATGGCGACGCTCGACCGGCTCGAGCGCGAGATGAAGGCGGCGAAATAGCTAGTCGATCACCGCCACCGCGTTGATCTCGACGAGGCAGCGCGGATCGGTGGCCAGGCGCACCACCTGAACCGTGGTGGTGGCGGGCTTTGCCTCGCCGAAGAACTCGGCCCACACGCGATTGAGCGCATCCTGATCAGTAAGGTCGGTCACGAAGCGGTCGGCCGTCACGATGTCGGCAAAGGTGGCGCCCACGGCCTCGAGCCCGCGCTTCAGGTTCAGGAGCGCGGCGCGCGCCTGCCCCTCCATGTCGCGCGGCATCTTGTCGAACTCCTCCGGCCGATGCGGATGATGATGATAGACGGGCGCCGCGGTGACCCCGGCGAGATAGACGGTGGAACCGCCCTTGACCTTGATCGCCGGCGCATAGGGCATCCACATTTTCGGCGCATCGGGCCAATGCACATGCTCGATCGATTTCGCCATCGCTCAAACCTCCGCCATGCCGGATTGAATGATACCGCGACAAGGCCGTTTCTGGGCAACGGCGGAGCGCGCCCGCGGCGTTAGGCCCGCACTTCCTGGCGCTGGAAGACGATGTACGCGATGACGAAGAGGATGATCGCGCCGGCAACGAGACCGGTGACCTGGGGCCACACGAGCAGAAGGCTTTGTCCAAGTGCCAACGGAGTGCCGATCGCGCCTTCGACCTGCGACATGTAGACGAGCCCAAAGAATCGCTTCTCGGGATGAAGGATACCGGTCGCCGCCTCGCCGAACAGCGTGCTCGGGCTGATGCGGCTCAAGGACGCCTGCAGCTGAACCTGGTCCGGATTGGGCTGGCCAAAGACAATCTGCATCACGGTCGGCGGATAGATCTCTGTACTGATGAACTGCACGACCTGCGGCCACAGTACGCTGACGAGCAGCCAGATACCGAGCGCGGTTAGCGCCGAAGTCGCTGCGGAACGGAAGAGGACCGAGCAGAGCATCGCAACCGCGAGCCAGACGCCGCCATAGGCGATGGCGACGACGAGAAAGGCGAGGCTACGCAGCACCTCTTCGCTCGAAGGCGGCACGCCGAGCGTCACGAGGCCGAGCCCGATAATGAGGAGCCACAGGGTGAAAAGCGTCACCGCGATCGCGGCAAGGCCGGACAGGAATTTGCCAAGCAGAAGCGCGTCGCGATAGATGGGCTGCGCCAGGAGGCGGGAGAGCGTGCGGCGATTGAACTCGCCGTTGACGCTGTCGAAGGCCAAGGCGATGGCAATGAGCGGCACGAGGAAGTCCAGCACCAGTACGAAGGACGGCAGCGGATCACGCGCCTGGGTGAAGAGGCGCAGGAATAGGAACGGGTCCTGCCCCGTGGTCGATTTCAGATCCTGGATCGCAGTATAGACCGCGCCGGCGCCCGTCAGGATCACGAGCCATTCGAGCACATGGACACGCGCACCACCGAGATGGTCGGCGAACTCCTTCAGGAAGACGGTACCGGCGCCGGTGAAGGCCGAACCGCTACGCCGTGGCATGGGGGTGCCCCTCGAAATAATGGCGATAGACCGTGTCGAGGCTCGGCTCGAGATCGGCGAGGCGCAGGAGCGCCGCGCCCGAGGACACGACCGCTCGCGCCAAATCGGCGCGGATGTCGCGTTCGGCGAGCACGCGGAAGGCGCGGCCGTCGCGTGTTACCCTTTGCGCTCCCGGCACCGCGGCGAGCGCGCGCTCGACCTCGCCCGCGGCCTCGATCTCGTAGATGTAGCCGCCGCCGAGAACCCTCTGCGCCAGTTCCGGCACCGTGCCCTCGAGCACGATATGCCCTTCGTTGAAAAGGGCGACGCGATCGCACACGGCTTGGACGCGATCGAGGAGATGCGAGGAGAGGAGAACCGCGGTTCCGTCCTTCTTCATGCCGCGAATCATGTCGAGGAGCTCGAACGTTGCCTCGGGATCGAGGCCCGAGGTCGGCTCGTCGAGGATCGCCACCTCGGCACCCTTCATCAACACCTCGGCGAGCCCCAAGCGCTGACGCATGCCGCGCGAGTAGGTTGCGACGCGATGATCGGCGACCGTGGCAAGACCGACGCGCTGGAGTGCCGCGGCGATGCGCCCGTCGGCCTCGGCGCGACCGAAGCCCGCGAGCCGCGCGGTATATCCGAGGTTCTGGCGCGCGGAGAGATTGTCGTAGAAGCCGACGCTGTCCGGCAGATAGCCGACCCGGCGCTTCACCTCGAGCGGATCGCGCATCGGATTGAAGCCGCCGACATCGATCGTGCCCTCGGTCAAGTCAGTGAGGCCGAGCAGCATCAGGATCGTTGTCGTCTTGCCCGCTCCGTTCGGGCCCAGAAGGCCGAAGATCTCACCGCGCCGGATCGCAAGATCGACGCCGTCGACGGCGGCGACGTTGCCGTAGCGCTTCCGCAACCCCGAAGCGCTTATGACGATGTCGTTCATCGCCGTCCGAAGCGCGCCACTGCGCCAATCAGCACGAGGAAAGCGATGGCGATGATGGCAACGCCGATGATCCCCCACATGCTCGACGTCGCGACCGTGATGCGGAAGTCCGATGACGTCGAATCACCTCCCCCATTGGCGCGGAAGGTCGTCATGTAGTCGCCAGCGATCGCTTTCGCCGAAGGCGTCAACAACGCCTGCACATCCTGCTTCTGGTTGGGCGCCAGCGTCTCGATCTTGTCGGGTTGGAACGTCACCTTCCAGTCGGAGGGCGGGGAGGCCGAGAGCGATACGTTATTGGCGGGCGCGCTGCCAGTGTTCTGAAGGGTAAGCTTGATCGGCGTAGCGGTCCCCGCCTCGGCCTGCGCGTTGAGACGATCGTCCTCGCCCGAAAGCTTGAGCTTCGGCTGGCCAGTGATGACCATCTGCATCTTGGTATCGGCCGATGCGCCTTCGGACGAGGCCTGTACCGCGACCGGATAAGTTCCCGCGGTGACGTTCGCGGGCGGTGTCACCTTGACCTTGAGGTCCTTGTCCTTGCCCGCCTCGACCGGGACGGAGCTCAGCTCCTGCGTGCCGTAAGCTTCCATGAATGAGGTCTGGAACCCCTGCGGCGCCTCCGCCGCCAGCTTGACCAACAGGTCCTTGTCACTCTGGTTCGTGACGGTGAACTGATATTCGAAGCTTGTCGTAGGCGTGCCGTTCAGCGAAGGCAGCTTCGCCTTGATGCTGAGCTGCGCCGGCAGATCCTCACCGGTGATGATGTCGATGGGGAGATCGACCGCGGCGCCGGCGCTCTTGGCGTGGACGACGAGATGCTGCGCGCCGGCGGGCGCATTGGCTGGCACGTCGACGCGCAGATTGACGGCGACGTTCTCGTTCGTCGCCGGCATGGCCGCGGTGACGGGCGTGCTGCCGCCCAGGAGCACCGCGTTCCAGTTCTTGGGCGCGCCATCGACGCTCAAGGCGACACGCTCGGGCGGCAGGTCGTAATTCTGCAGCTTCATCTTGATGGTGGTGGTCTCGCCCGCGCGAGCCGCGACCGAGGGATAGTCGGTCGTGAGGAAGAGGCCTTTGACGTGCGGCGGCGCGGCCTGCGGCGCATCGGCGGCGCGTGCCACCGGCGCCGCGAGAAGCGCGAACAGCGCGGCAATCCAAAATGCACGATGCATCGTGGCAATTCTCCCTGTGTTTGCCGTGGACCGTTCGGCGCGTTCTCTTGCCGCCGCAATACAAGGCCCGGTTTGGCGGGCCGTTACGTTAGCGCAGGGTTAGCGCCCGGCAACAGTTAAAAACCTGTAAGGCTTCAGAGCGGGAAGTCGGGCGCGAGGCCCAGCGCCACCCGGCCATAGATGCCACCGTTGAGCTCCCAGCTCACGCCGATATGGCCGTTCGCCGCGTGAACGTCGCGCAGCGCGCGCTGCAGCGGATGCGTCTCGTTGATGGCGCCGCCGCCCGTGCCGGCGAACACGATATCGACGGCGCGCGCGGCCAGTTGAGCGGCGTAAGCCCCGTCGCGGCGCCAGCGCGCGCGGTCGATGAGCGGCGGCACGAGCCCCCGCTCGGCAAGCGCCATCGCCTCTTCGCAGTCCTTGAGAGCCACCGTCATCGCCGCGTCAACGAGTGTCGCCGCCTCGGCGAGGCGCATTTGAAGCGTCCCAAGCTCGGCGAGCGCCTTGCCTGAGTATGTCGCCGCTCGGGCGCGTACGGTCTCCGCGAAGTCGCGCACCGCGCCCTCGGCAATGCCAAGCGGCGTCCCGGCATTGACGAATGAGAAGATCGAATACCATGCAAGGCGATAGAGGGGCCCAGGATTGACGGCGGTGCCGGGGTGCGGCCCGCCATTGCCGATGGCAACCGGCACAGCGCGATGGGCCGGAACGAATGCGCCCGCGACCTCAACGTCCTTGCTGCCGGTGCCGCCGAGGCCCATCGCGTGCCACGTATCGATGACGTGGCAATCGGCGCGTGGGACGAGAAAGAGATGCGGCTCGGGCGAGGCACCAGCGGTCGCGCCGACACGTCCGCCCAGCATGACCCAGCTTGCCGGATCGATGCCGCTTGAGAACGGCCAGCGCCCCTTGACGTGCCAGCCGCCCTCGGCACGAGCCACCTCGCCTTCGGCCATGACGAGGCCCGAACCGACGAGCGCCTCGGGATCCGCGCCCCATACCTCGTCCTGCGCCGCCGGCGGCCAATAGCCCAGCATCCAATTGTGGCTGACGAGATTGTTGTAGACCCACGAGGTCGAGGCGCAGCCGCTTGCGAGAATGGCGCCGAGCTCGACATAGCCACGCGGCGGAATCTCCGCACCGCCATAGCGCTCCGGCTGGAACGCCCGCCACAGCCCGGCTGCGCGCAGATCGGTCACGGTCTCGTCGGGAATACGACGCAATGTCTCGGCGTGGCGCGCGCGCTCGCGCAACGCCGGCACAAGGGCACGCGCGCGAGCTACCATCTCGGCATAGGAAGAGGCCGCCATGCCTCCCTATCGCTTGCCGAGGAAGCGCCTGTCAACCCGGCGCTGTTAACTCGATCTTTACCATAATGGCCGTTTCATGGGGCAAGCACATTTCCCCGACGCGCAGCACCTTTCATTCGATCGATCGCCTGGGGAATTTGAAAGATGAGCAACTGGCTTCTGGCCGTCGCGTGGGGCTCCGCCCTCGCGAGCCTTTACCTAATCACCGACATGGTCATGACTGATCTGGCGAGTCGCCGAGCCCTGCGGGTTGCGACGCGGCAAGGCTCGGACACGAGCCACGGGATCAGGCGGCGCTGAGAACCGTATCGATCTTTTTGCGCAGCGTCTCGGCCGTGAACGGCTTGACGATGTAGAAATTGACGCCTGCTTCCTTGGCGGCGACCACGTCTTTCGTCTCGTTGGCGGCCGTGACCATTATGAACGGCATGTCGCGAAGCTGCGTGTCGGCGCGCAGCTCGCGCAACAGGTCGAGGCCCGACATCGGAACCATGTTCCAGTCAGAGATGACGAGATCGAAGTTCTTCTCGTGCAGTTTCTTAAGCGCGCTCTCGCCGTCCTCGGCCTCCTCGACATTCTGGAAGCCGATCTGGCCGAGCAGATTGCGCATGATGCGCCGCATCGTGCTGTAGTCGTCGACCACCAGAACGCTTCGTTCGCCGTGCCGCATCTGACGCGCCTCCCAACCTGGTCAAGGCGGGCGGAAGCGTATCAGGCCCCCGTTGCGCGGAAGTTAACGCGGGATTTACCGGACCTTCACCAAGGCACCGGCCAGGACAGCACCAGCAGGATCTGCTCGGTACCCGGATTGAGCTTCGTCAGGCCAGCGTTGGAGATGTGGTCGAAAGCAACGCCCAGCCGCGCAGCGTTGTCGAAGCGGTAGTCGAGCTCGACCCCAGTCTTGAACTCGATCGGCGAGCCCAAGGCCTTGCCGTTGCCGCGGTTGTACCAGCCCACGGCCGCGTTGGGCGTTACCGCGAAGTGATCGAAGAACACGAAATCGAAGCGCAATCCGCCATAGGCATAGACCTGATGCCGGCTGGTGCCGAAGGCGCCGATCATCGGCTTGATGAAGTAGAAGCCCTGGGCGAAGCGATATTCGCCGCGCAGCTCGCCGGCCGGTTCCTTGTGGTCGAAATCGATGTCGCCGGCACCGAGCGCGATCAGCGAGGGATCGCTCGCGGGCGCCATGATGTCGGCCATGCCAGCATATGCGGCGGATGCCCCAAGAAGAGCCCCCGCGGCCACGACGGCCGCACCAAGATGCTTTAGGCCACTCATCCCCACTCCCCTCGGACCCCTTGTATCATCTTGAGCGGAGACTGCGCCACTGGCAAGCGCGCCGCCGAATCGACTCGCTCAGAACCTCTTCTTGAGGCGCTCGGTCGCGGCCACAAGCTGGCTGCGGATGCCGGGCTCCATGGCCGAATGGCCAGCGTCGGGGACGACGATGTACTCCGCCTCGGGCCATGCGCGCGCCAGCTCGTCGGCGGTAACGATCGGGCACACCATGTCGTAGCGGCCTTGAACGATCGCGCCCGGCAAATGGCGGATCCGGCCGACCCGGGCGACGAGATCGGCGTCGGGGCCGATGGACTCGACGCGGAAATAATGGGCCTCGATGCGGGCGAGGCCCAGTGCCATACGGTCCTCGCCGAAGGCCGCGACCGTGTCGGGGCTCGGCAACAGGGTCGAGCAAGCGCCCTCGTAAGTGCTCCAGGCGCGCGCGGCCGGCATGTGCACGGCAGGATCCGGATCGACGAGGCGGCGGTAATAGGCCGCCAGAAGATCGCCACGCTCCCCTTCGGGAATGAAGCCGGAAAAGGCGCGCCAGGCCTCGGGAAAGACAGTGCGGATACCGTAGAGGAACCAGTCGATCTCAGGGCGGCGGCAGAGAAAGATTCCGCGCAACACAAGGCCGCGGCAGGCGCGCGGATGGGCCTCGGCATAGGCCAGGGCCAGTGTCGAGCCCCACGAACCGCCGAACACGGCCCAGCGGTCAATGCCAAGATGGTGCCGCAGCGTCTCAAGGTCGTCGATGAGGTGCGCGGTCGTGTTGTCCTTGAGCGAGCCCAAGGGCTGTGAGCGGCCCGCGCCGCGCTGGTCGCAGATCACGATGCGATAGAAGGCCGGATCGAAGAAGCGGCGATGCGTCGGCGTGGCGCCTGCGCCGGGACCACCATGCAGGAACAGGATCGGCACGCCCTGCGGATTGCCGCACTGCTCCCAGTACAACGTGTGATGGGAATCGAGCGGCAACATGCCGGTGGTGTAGGGCTCGAGCGGCGGGTAGAGGTCTTGACGATACATGTGCGCAGTCTAAGGAGAAGCGAACGACGGCAACAAGCGGCACGTTCTTTGCCGCGGCATCCGGCTCGGCTAAGGTTGGGCGCAGAACAAGGACATAGGGAGGCTCACATGAAGAGAACAATCGACCGGCGCCGCTTCGGCATGGGCGCGATGGCCGCCGGCGCTGTCATCGCGGCACCCGCCATCGTGCGCGCCCAGGCGGCACGACTGCGCATCGGCAACCTTCTGCCGACATCCGGCTTCGAGGCCCTGACCGGCCAATTCTGCCAAGGCGGCATCGACCTCGCCAAGACCATGGTGAAGGACATGGGCTACGATTTCGAGGTCATCGACGCCGACACGGAATCCAAACCGGAGACCGCCCGCACCCAGGCGGAGAAGCTCATCCGCGACGGCTGCCACATCCTCTTGGGCGCATTCGATTCCGGCCAGACGCTCGCCATCGCGCAGGTGTGCGAGCAGAACGGCATCCCGTTCGTCGCCGACATCGCCGCCGACCCCGCGATCACGAATCAGGGCTTCAAGTTCGTATTCCGCAATTTCCCGACGGCAGTCATGCTCGGCAACAATGGCCTGGCACTCTTCGCCGAGCTCTTCAAGGTGACGCATACCGCGCCCAAGACGGCCGTGCTGATGCACGTCAACGACACGTTCGGCGAGGCCATGGTCAAGGGAATCGATGGGTACGACCAAAAGGTCGGACTGCCATTCAAGATCGTCGAGAATATCGGCTATTCGCCGCAGACCAACGATCTCTCGGCCGAAGTGGCGAAGGCCAAGGCGGCCAACGCGGATCTCCTGGTCGTCGTGCACCGTCTCAACGACATCATTCTCATGGTCCGCGAGATGGTGAAGCAGCGCTATCAGCCGATGGGCATCATCAGCCCCGGCAGCCCCGGCATGCAGTTCAAACAGTTCTTCAAGTCACTCGGCAAGTACGCCAACTATTGCATCACCAACCAGCCGTGGATGGACCCCAAGCAGCCGTTGGCGGGACGCGTCCAGGAGGCGTACGAGAAGGCCCATCCGGACCAGAACATGACACTCGAGATCGGCTTCACGTTCGAGGGCGTGCTGATCTGCGCCGATGCGGCGAAGCGCGCGGGCTCGACGAAACCGCAGGCTTTGGTCGAAGCATTGAGGGCAACGCACATCACCAACCGCGTGATGCTGGGCGGCGCCATTTCGTTCGACGAGCACGGACAAAACGTCAACCTGCCCTCGGCCGCGACCGAGAACCTCAATGGCAAGCCGATGGTGATCCTGCCCGAAGCGAATGCCAACGCGAAACCCGTCTTCCCCATGCCAGGCTGGTCCGAACGCGGATAAGCGCTTCGGCGGCATATGCCCGGCTGGGTCAATTTCGTCGTCGCGGGTCTACTGACCGGCGCGGTCTACGGGCTGATGGCGCTCGGCCTCTCGGTCATCTTCGGCGTCGTGCGCGTCGTCAATTTCGCGCACGGCGAGATGATGATGCTGGCGATGTACGGCGTCATCCTGCTGCAGCGCTGGGCGGGCTTCGATCCGCTCGTCTCGGCGCCGGTCGTGGCAGCGGCGCTGTTCGCGCTCGGCTACGCGCTCCAGCGCGGTCTTCTCAACCGCTTCATCTCCCGGCCCGAGCACGAGCAGTTCATCCTCATGCTGGGTGTCGCCGCCCTTCTCACGAGCTCGATGCTGATGGTGTTCGGGCCCGACGCCGCCAGCATCGACACGTCCTATGCGCTTGATTCCTACGCGCTGGGCTCGCTCATCCTCGACAAAGTTCGCGTGTTCGCGGCTTCTGGGGCGATTTTGTGCATGGCGTTGCTGTGGGCCTTTTTCCGGCTGAGCCGCACGGGCAAGG
>DATIXQ010000030.1:0-14981 GCA_035518375.1 Allostellaceae bacterium
ACGCGCTCTCGGCCCCTTATCGCAACCATACTGTGTGCGGGAACCACGACAATTCGCCTCTATTGCCGTCAGTTCGCCAGGATCGTCCCGAAGGATCACTTCCGCACCGCTGCAGATCGTGCCTAAGCTTTCGCGCTGCGGCTGGTCCGCGCCGTTTCGCAGAGTGAAGGGTGATGGGTGAAGTTCCGGCAACATGGGGTGCCGCCGTGGCCGCTACGGACTTCGAAGCGGTCGCCGCCATCGCCGCGCGGCTGTTGGCTGCACCGGCTGGGCGGGTGTGGCTGGCGCCAGAGAGGGGTGCGCCGGCAGCCCCGCTTTATGCCCATGCGCTCGCGGCCGATGGCGCCGTCGTCGTGGCGGATGCCGCTTCCGACCCCGCCCTCACTGCCGATCCGGATGTCGCGTCCGGGCGCGTGCGGTTCTTTGCCGCGGCTCCGATCCTGGCGCGCGACGGGACTCGGCGCGGCGTTCTGGCCGTCTCAGATCCGACGCCGCGGCCCGGGTTTGGCGCGAACGAGGCCCGCGTGCTCGAGGTTTTGGCTTGGCTGGCTGCAGCCGAACTCGAGCGCCGCGACGTCAGGCTGCGGCTCGACGAAACCGAGGTGGCACGGACTCTCGCCGAAGCGCGCCTTGCCCTCGCCAACGAGATCACCCAGGCGGCGCTAGCCGCGCCCGACTTCAAGAGCGCGCTCGCCCTCTGTCTTAGACTCGCGGCGGCGCATGTCGGCGCCGATCTTGCCTTCGCGCGCGGGCTTGCGCCGCGTTCCGGGATGCTCCAGGTCGAGGCGAGCTACACCGCGCCCGACGCCTACGAGCTTGAGCCGCTGCGTGACTATTTCCTAACCACGCCCGTGTCGCGCGACAACAGCATCGTCGCCGCGACGATCTTCGATCGCCGGCCGCTCGTGCTGCGCGATCTCGCTGGCCTTGACGCGCAGCGCTATCCGCTCCTGGACGCGGTGCGCAAGCACGGCGTGCGCAGCTTGCTGTCTGTACCGTGCGAAAGTCACGGCAGCCGCTATTCGCTGACTTTCCTGTTCCGCCGCGAGCCGCCCGACATCGACGCGGCCGCCGACACCGTGACAGCGCTTTCAAGCCGTGTGCGCGACCTTCTAGCACGGAAACAGAGCGAGGAGCGGATCGCACTCCTGCAGTCAGTGGTACTGCATACCGGTGACGCCGTGGTCGTGGCCGAGATGCTGGAGGGAGGGGGTGACCTGCCTCGCGTCGTGTACGTTAATCCAGCCTTCACGGCCCTGACAGGTTACGCCGCCGACGAGGTTATGGGCCGCCTCCCGACGATCCTGCGCGGGTCAAAGAGCGAGCCCGCGTCGCTCGAGCGCATGCGCGTCGCGATCGACCGCAGCGAAGCCTTGCACGTCGAGATGTATCTCCACCGCAAGGATGGAGTTCCCTTCTGGGCCGAGATCGACCTGACGCCGATCGAGGTGGGAAGTGCGCCTGCGTCGCACTGGATCGCGGTGATGCGCGACCGCACCGAGCGCCGAGCCTCCGAGGAGGCGCAGCGCAACAGCGAGCGCGCCCTGCGCCGTCTGGCCGAGCGCCAGACCGCGGTGATTGATGCACTGCCGGCTCACGTCTGTCTCATTGACGTCGATGGCCGGATCGTTTCGGTCAGCCGGAGCTGGGCCGAGTTCGCGCATGCCTGCGGTGTTGCCGATAGCGGCGCTGGCGATAGCTACTTCGCGTTCCTCGAGCAGTGTTGCCTGCCGGAATATCGGGTGGCGATGACGGAAGGCGTGGCTACGGTACTCGCCGGGCAGAGTGTCGAATTCAGTACCGACTATACGTGTCGGCGCCCTGACGGATGGCAGCGCTGGTACCGGCTCATGATCGCGCCGATGGCGCCGCGCCACGGGCAGGGCGCGGTTGCGATGCATCTCGACGTAACCTCGAACAAGCTCGCCGAGGAGGCACTGCGCCGCGAGAAGGAATTCTCCGATTTTCTTATCAAGAGCACAACCGAGGGCATCCTCGTGTTCGACCGGGCCTTCGAGATCACGCTGTGGAATCCCGGCATCGAGGCGATCACCGGCATCGCGCCCGACTTGGCTCTGGGCCGCAGGGCTTTCGAAGTCCTCCCCTTTATCGCCGGGACTCCGTGCGAGCTCGCCATGCGGGGGGCCCTTGAAGGACAAGAGGCCTCCTTCTTCGATCAGCGCTACGCGCTGCCGGCCACGGGGCGCAACGGCTTCTACGAAGCCTATTTCGCGCCACTCATGAGTAGCGGCCAGGTAATTGTTGGCGGCATTGGGTTCCTGCGTGAGACGACCGAGCGTCGCCGCATCGAGGACGCGCTGCGCCAAGCGCAGAAGATGGAGGCGGTGGGCCAGCTCACCGGCGGCATAGCGCACGACTTCAACAATATGCTGACGGTCATCGCCGGCAATCTCGAGCTGCTCGAGAGCAAACTCACGAGCGAGCCGCGCCTGTCACGCCTCGTCACCTCCGCTGCGCTTGCCGCGAGCCGCGCCGAGAAGCTGACGCAGCAGCTCCTTACCTTCTCGCGCCGGCAGCAGCTTCGCCCGCAACCGGTGGACCTGAACCAGATCATTATTGGCCTCGACGATCTTTTGCACCGGACGGTCGGCGAGACGATTGAGATCCGCTCCTCGCTCGCACCCGACATTTGGCCGGCGATGGCGGATCCCAACCAGCTTGAGACCGCGCTCCTCAATCTCGTTCTCAACGCGCGCGACGCCATAGCCAGCGGCGGCCGCATCACGCTCGAGACGGCCAACGTCGAAATCGCCCGCGGCAACGCGCAAATGGCGCTTGGCGCCTATGCAATGCTCTCGATCACCGACACTGGCAGCGGTATGTCCGAGCATGTTCTGGCGCACGTGTTCGAGCCGTTCTTCACGACGAAGGAGATCGGCAAGGGTACTGGTCTGGGCCTCGCTCAGGTGTATGGCTTCATCAACCAGTCGCAAGGTCACGTCAGGATCGACAGCAAGGAAGGGCAGGGGACGACCGTGCGCCTCTACCTGCCGCGCGCCGAGGGTGCGGCCGGCGCCGGGCTGTCGTCTCAGGCGCGCGAGCAGCCTTATCGCGGCAGCGAGACGGTGCTCGTCGTTGAAGACGATCACGGCGTGCGTGATTTTGCCGCCTCTGTACTGCGCGAACTTGGCTACCGCGTGCTCGAAGCATCGAGCGGCGATTCCGCACTTCAGCTTCTCGAACGCATCGAAGCCATCGACCTGCTCTTCACCGACGTCGTCATGCCAGGACGACTCAATGGGGTCGACCTTGCGCGCGAGGCGCTTGACCGTCGCGCCGACCTTCGCGTGCTGTTCACGTCGGGCTACACGACGCGGCTCGTCGAGAAGGGCTGGCCCGCCGAGGATGTCGAACTGCTGCGGAAGCCCTACCGTTCGGTCGATCTCGCTGAGCGCGTTCGCACCGTGCTCGATCAACCGGTCGGCGCCGCAAACTAGCGCTTCGTTGCTTGACAGAGCCGGCACGTCCGCTTAGACGCGGGCGCCATGCAGGGCCCGATCCACGCCGTGTTTTCCGGCCGCCTCGTCATCGTTGGCTTCGGCAGCATCGGCCAGGGCGTTCTGCCGCTCATCCTGCGTCACATTCGCATGGCGCCGTCGCAAATCGTCATTATCACTGCGGAGGAGCGCGGCCGCCAGGAGGCCGACTCGCTTGGCGTCTCCTTCCGTATCGCGCCGCTCACCGAGGCGAACTTCGCCCATGTACTCGAGCCCTTGATCGGGGCCGGCGATTTCTTGCTGAACCTGTCGGTCGAGGTCTCGAGCCTCGCGCTCGTCGAATTGTGCCGGCGCAAGGGCGCACTTTATCTCGACACCTGTATCGAGCCGTGGCCAGGCGGTTACACCGATCCAAGCCTGTCGCCGTCGTTGCGCTCGAACTATGCACTGCGGGAACGCGCGCTGGCGCTGCGTGCCAGTGCGCGGTCCGGGCCGACCGCGGTGCTGACGCACGGCGCCAATCCGGGTCTCGTCTCGCATTTCGTCAAGAGGGCTTTGCTGGATGTGGCAGCCGGGTTGGGCGGTCCCGTGCCGAAGCCCAAGAGCGGCGCCGACTGGGGAGCGCTTGCCGAACGGATCGGCGTCAAGGTCATTCACATCGCCGAGCGCGATACACAGATAGGTGGCGCGCCAAAGTGGCCGGGTGAATTCGTCAATACCTGGTCAATCGAGGGCTTCGTCAGCGAGGGCTCGCAGCCGGCCGAACTCGGCTGGGGTACTCACGAGCGCCATTTTCCTGTTGACGGCGCGCGCCACGAATTCGGCGGCGGTGCCGCGATCTACCTGAACCGGCCGGGTGCCGCCACGCGCGTGCGCAGCTGGACACCGCTCGAAGGCCCATATCACGGCTTTCTCATCACGCATAGCGAGGCGATTTCGATCGCCGATTATCTGACGGTCGCCGCCCCTAGCGGCGGCGCGCAATATCGCCCTACCGTGCACTATGCCTACCACCCGTGCGACGGCGCGGTTCTGTCGCTGCACGAGCTCGCCGGCAAAAATTGGCATGTGCAAGAACGGAAACGCCTCCTTATGGAGGAGATCGACAGCGGCATCGATGAGCTGGGCGTGCTGCTGATGGGGCATGCACTAGGCGCTTATTGGTTCGGTTCGCGCCTAACCATTGCTGAGGCGCGGCGCGCAGTGCCTTACAACAACGCCACAAGCCTTCAAGTCACGGCGGCGGTGCTCGCGGGCGTGATTTGGGCGCTCGAAAATCCCAATCGCTCGATCGTCGAGCCCGACGAGGTCGATCACGAGCGTATCCTCGAGATCGCGCGGCCCTATCTCGGCGATTTGGTTGGCGTCCATAGCAGCTGGACGCCGCTCGATGAGCGCGCGCGACTCTTCCCAGAGGATCTCGACCGCACGGACCCGTGGCAGTTTAAGAATTTTCGTGTGACATGAGGTCTAGGACGATTGCGCCGTCCTCGACCGCGATCGTCGCAGGAAGAAGGCGCATCCCGACACATGGTCCTCGCACGCAGAGCCCGTCCTCCGGTCGGAAGAGGGCGCCGTGCGTGCCGCAAAGCAGGTGTTCGCCGGATTTGTCGAAGAAGCGGTCCGGCAGCCAGTCGAGCGGCGTGCCGATGTGTGGGCAGGAGTTGACGTAGCCGCGCAGCACGCCCGCCGTGCGCACCACGAACACAGCGACCTGTTCCGTGCCGCTGCCGAGGCGGAACCCACGACCTGAGCCCTCTGGAATCTCGTCGGCACGGCAGAGCAACGTGCGGCTCATGCCTTGATGCCGGCCATCCCAGTGATGACGCGCCATTCCGCGGCGGTCACAGGCGATACCGAGAGTCGGCCTTGGCGTACGAGCGCCAACTCCTTGAGCCGCGGCTCGGCCTTGATCTCAGCGAGCGTGACCGGGGTCTTGACCGGCATCACCGGCTTGATGTCGACCATGACGAAGCGGCCGGTCTTGTCGCTGGGATCGGGGTAGGCCTCCTTTACGATCTCGGCAACGCCGACGATCGCAAGGCCCTCGTTCGAATGATAGAAGAAGGCCCGATCTCCAACTTTCATTGCCTTGAGATTGTTGGCCGCTTGGTAGTTGCGCACGCCGCTCCACTCGGTGCGCTTGTCGGTGACGAGCCGATCCCACGAGTACGCCGAGGGCTCTGATTTGAGGAGCCAGTAATTCATCGGCGCACCACCATAAAAAGCCGCCGGAACGGCAAAAGCGTGTGGCCGTCGGTGCGGCGCGGGTAGGCAGCGCGCAGCTTTGCGCCGTAGCGGGCCTCGAAAGCGCTTGCCTCGGTCCCCGTAAGCGCCTCTAGCACCGGGCGAAGCGCACTGCCGCGCACCCACTCGAGCACTGGGTCTTCACCTTCGAGTACGTGAAGATATTCCGTCTCCCAGATTTCTAGCTCGTGCGCCAAGGGTCGCAGCAGGTCGTAGTAGAAGGCGGGCGGGCGTACCGGGTCGGTGCGCAGCGGCATGTTTTCGCCGTGTCCGGCGCGCGCCTGCGGCATAAGCGCCGCTGCCCACCGGGGCTCGGCCGCGGTCTCGCGCAGCAGCACGTGTGAAGGCGCGTCAAAATTGCGCGGCATCTGCACAGCGAGCACGCCCCCCGGTGCTAGTTCGCCGGCGAGGCGAGGGAAGAGACGCTCGTGTCCTTCGAGCCATTGCAGCGTGGCGGTCGAGAAGATGAGGGCGGCGGGCTCGGGTGCTGACCACGCGTCGATGTCACCTTCAACCCACCGCACCGAAGAGGGTTCGGCTCTTGCTTCCTTTAGCATTGCCGCCGACTTGTCGAGCGCGGTGACGGTGTGGTCGGGCCAGCGCTCGGCCATCGCCCGTGCGTGGACGCCGGTGCCGCAGCCCAATTCCCAGATCGGCCCCGCCGGGGGTTCGTCGACCTGCGCCAAAAGATCGAACCCGGGCCTTAGGCGCTCGCCCGAAAATTTGAGGTATTGCCGCGGATCCCAGCCCATCTGTGCCTTGCCGGAAGAGTGCGCGCCATAATGGCGCGCGGCGCGCGAGGGCGTCCAGCGTACGCGTGCGAAGGACCGGTCAGGTTAATAACATTATATATATGTTAATTAAAACTATTGACGTTTCATTTCCGTAGAATATGCTCCGATGACATCGCTGCTGGTGGAGATGCATGTGCTGCCGCTTTTCGTCGATATCTCGCGCCTGAAACTCGCCTTGGTCGGGAACGGCGAGACGGCTCGGCGCCGTCTCGGCTTGCTCGAAGAGGCGGGCGCGGTGCAGCTTGACGTGTTTGCGGAGGCGCCGTCGCCCTTGCTTGCGACCGAGGCCGGCGCGCGGCTCGAGCGGCGATGGCCCTCGCACGAGGAGCTTGCGCGAGCGCAAATCGTGTTCGTAGCCGATGCGCCCGCTTCCGTGCGGGCCGCCGTATCGCGCGCGGCACGGGTCCTTGGCGTGCTCGTCCACGTAGAGGATGAGCCCACGCTCTCCGACGCCCAGATGCCGGCCGTGCTGCGCCGAGGCGGGCTGACGCTCGCGGTTTCGACTGGTGGGGCGAGCCCGGCGCTCGCCACCCGGGTCAGGGATTTCCTCGGGGCCCTGTTCGGGCAAGAATGGCGCGGCCGGCTCGAAGAAGTGTCGCGGCTGCGCCGCGTCTGGCGCGAGGCCGGTATGGCGCCATCCGAGGTTGCCGAACTCACCGATGCGTGGGTGAGCCGGCGCGGTTGGCTTTCCGGCTTCGCGTCTCGTCACTGATTCTCGGCCGTCCATCGAAGGAGGCACCAATGACACTGCGCATCAATTCCGAAGCGCCCAATTTCTCCGCCGACACCACCGAGGGGAAGATCGATTTCCACCAGTGGATCGGCGACAAGTGGGCAATCCTGTTCTCGCATCCGAAGGATTTCACGCCCGTCTGCACAACGGAGCTGGGCGCCGTCGCGCGGCTCAAGGGCGAGTTCGACAAGCGCGGCACCAAGGTCATTGGCCTTTCGGTCGATCCGACCGACAGCCATAAGCGCTGGTTGAAGGACATCGAGGACACGCAGGGCACTGCGGTGAACTACCCCCTGATCGGCGATCCGCAGCTAGCAGTGGCAAAGCTTTACGACATGCTGCCGGCCGAGGCGGGAGCCACCTCGGAAGGGCGCACGCCGGCTGACAACGCCACAGTGCGCTGCGTCTTCATCGTCGGCCCGGACAAGAAGATCAAGGCGATCCTGACCTACCCGATGGCGACAGGACGGAATTTCGACGAGGTGCTGCGCCTGCTCGATGCGCTTCAGCTCACGACGAAGCATCCGGTCGCGACGCCCGTCAACTGGAAGCAAGGCGACGACGTTATCATCGTTACCTCGGTCAACGATGAACAGGCGAAGCAGCGTTTCCCCAAGGGCTTCCGTACCCTGAAGCCCTATCTGCGCATGACCGCGCAGCCTTGACCAGGTCATGGCCGAAACCGACGTGAGCCATCTCGTCACGGGCAATCGCCTGCGCGACGGCGTTCCCGTTTATCGCACCGTCGATGGCGGCTGGTCGCCCGCCATCGACGATGCGCGGCTGGTTTCGGCTGAGGCGTCGGAAACATTATTGGCCGAGTCGCAAGACGGGCCGCCGCCGCTGCCTGTGGTTGCGCCCTATCTCATCGAGGCACGGCGGGTCAAGGGCAAGGTCCGCCCGCTCACCTTGCGCGAATCGATTCGCGCCTTCGGTCCCACGATCTGAGCACGCCATGTATCAGTACGATACCTACGACCAGCGGTTTATCGGCGAGCGCGTCGCGCAGTACCAGGACCAGGTACGCCGCCGCCTCGCCGGCCAACTCAGCGAGGACGAGTTCCGCCCGCTGCGGCTAATGAACGGGCTCTACTTGCAACTCCATGCCTACATGCTGCGAATCGCCATTCCCTATGGCACGCTAAGCTCGCGGCAGCTTCGGCGCCTTGCCTACATCGCCCGGCGATGGGATCGCGGCTTCGGTCATTTCACCACGCGCACCAACATCCAGTTCCACTGGATAAAGCTCGAGGAGACGCCTGACATCCTCGCCTCGCTCGCCGAGGTCGAGATGCATTCGATCCAAACGAGCGGCAATTCCTTCCGCAACACCACGGCCGATCCCTTCGCCGGCGTCGCGGTCGATGAGATCGAGGATCCGCGTCCCTATTGCGAGATCATTCGCCAATGGGCGACGCTCCATCCCGAATTCTCCTTCCTTCCGCGCAAGTTCAAGATCGCGTTGTCGGGCGCGCCAAACGACCGCGCGGCGATCAAGATTCACGATATCGGCCTCTACCTCCGCCGCAACGCTGAAGGCGAAGTGGGATTCGAGGTTCTGGTCGGTGGCGGACTTGGTCGAACGCCGATCCTGGCGCAGACAATCCGCCCATTCATCGCCAAGCGGGACATCCTGTCATATCTCGAGGCGATCCTGCGCATCTACAACCAGTACGGCCGGCGCGATAACCTATTCAAAGCCCGCATCAAAATTCTCGTTCAAAGCCTCGGCATCGACCGTATGCGCGAGGAAGTCGAGGTCGAGTGGGCGGCGATGGACCACGCCGCGCTCGCTCTGCCCGAGGAAGCGATCGCCGAGATGGCGCGCTTCTTTCCAGCGCCTGATCCAACGCCCGCGCCCGCGGACGACGAGGCCTTCCGTGCCGTGCTCGAAGCCGAGTGCGGTTTCGCTCGCTGGGTCGAGCAGAACGTTGCACCGCACAAGGTCCCCGGCCACGCGATCGTCACCGTTTCCCTGAAGGAACCTGGCGTGACGCCGGGTGATTGCACCGCCGAGCAGATGGAACTCGTCGCCGATTTGGCCGATCGCTATGGCTTCGGCGAGATTCGCCTGACGCACGAGCAGAACCTTGTGCTGCCGCAAATCCGCCGTATCGATCTGCCGGTCGTGTGGCGCTCGCTCAAGGAAGCGCGGCTTGCGACCGCGAACGTGGCGCTCGCGAGCGCTATCATCGCGTGTCCTGGCCTCGATTATTGCGGGCTTGCCACGGCGCGCTCGATCCCCGTGGCGCAGCGCCTTGCAATCGCGCTCGCCCCGCGCGAGCGGGAGATCGGCGATCTCCAGATCAAGATCTCCGGCTGTATAAACGCCTGCGGCCATCACCATGTCGGCCATATCGGGCTTCTGGGCGTCGATAAAAATGGCGAGGAGTTCTACCAGATCACCCTCGGCGGCAGCGCCGATGAGAACGCTGCGCTGGGTACCATCGTCGGTCCCGCGGTGAAGAGCGACGAGGTCGTCAATTCGGTCGACAAGATCGTCGATGTCTATCTGAAGCTGCGGCAGGAGGGCGAGCAGCTCCCCGAAACCTATCGCCGCGTCGGCAACAAGCCATTCAAGGATGTGCTCTATGCCGCTCATTAAAAACGAGCGCTTCGTCACGGACACTTGGCGCCATCTCGCCGACGACGAGGGCGTGCCGGACGCCACGCGCCTCACGTTTTCTTACGCGCGCTGGGCTGAGCAGCGCGAGGCGTTCGCAGCGCTGCCCGCGGCCCTCGGCGTCCGTATCCCGAACGACGTCTCGCCCATGAAACTTGCGCCGGATCTTGCGCGACTTTCACTCATCGTATTGAGCTTCCCGAAATTCACGGACGGACGCGCTTATTCGCAGGCACGTCTGCTGCGCGGCCGGCTGGGCTTCACAGGTGAACTGCGCGCCGAGGGAGAGGTGCTGCGCGATCAGCTATTATTCATGCGGCGCTGCGGTTTCGAGACATTCGCCGTCGGCGAGCGGGCACTAGCCGAAAACTGGCTTGCCGCCTTCCGCGAGATCGACGTCTTCTACCAGCCGGCCGAGGACAGCGAATTGCCGGTCTGGCGCCGTCGCCTGGCCGCGGCGCGACGCGACTTTACGGTCGTTTAATCCCGCACTGCTAGGTTTCACGCGTGGTTTGCGGGCAAATCGAATGCCCGATTTTCACGTCTCCTTATCCATAGTTCTCGCGCGCGAAAGATCGCGGCCGGCGGCGGCCTCCCCCTCAACCGCCCCGGCCGCGATCACTATGCCGCGACGGGCGCATCAATACCCGCGAGCGCAGGCATCACCTCGTCGCGGAAGAGCGCGAGCGAGCGCATCTCGTGCGCATGGCCAAGCGAGCCGAAGGCGAGGTGCAATACAAGGTAATTAAATCGAATTTGCCGCGCTTGCGCGAGAAGCGTGTCCCGTACGGTCGCGGGCGAGCCGGCGACCAGCGCGCCTGAGCGCGTCGCCTCGGCGAAATCGGGCGAAAGCGCGATCGGCGGAAAATCGGCATTCTCTTTCCAAAGCCAGCACAGGCTCTCGAACCACTGCTCGTGCGCGGGCCCGGCGATGCGCTGGGCCTCGGCATCGGTGTCGGCGATGAAGACGGCGCGCATCGCGCCGATCAAGGGGGTCTCAGTGCCGGTAGCAAGGCGGCGGCGCTCCTCGGCGTGCTCGCGCCACGCCGTGCGGAAGCGCGCGATCGAGCGCGCGACGTGATCGCTCGAGCCCAGCGCAACCACGTTCATGCCGTAGCGCGCCGCCATCGAGTGGCCGTAGTCGCTCCTGAGGCCGTACCAAAGCGGCGGCATTGGCCTTTGCAGCGGCCGCAAGGTCATCGTGAGCCCGTCGTGGCGCCAGCGCCGACCCTCATGCGCGAGCCGATCCTGCGTCAGGCCCTTGTAGAGAATTTGGAAATGCTCCTCGAACGCATCGCGCGCCTTGTCGAAGTCTGCGCCAAGCGCCCGGAATTCGTAGGGCGAGGCACCGGTGCCAACGCCGACATCGAGCCGCCCGTGACTGAGGTGATCGAGCATGCAAAGCTCTTCGATAAGCCGTACCGGATTGTGGAGCGGCAAGAGATAGAGGAGCGTGCCGAGCCTGAGCCGCTTCGTCTCGCGCGCTGCGGCCGCGAGGAACACGGTCGGCGAGGGCGCGAGCGACAAGGGCGTCACGTGATGCTCGGTCAGATGATAGCCGTGAAAGCCCGCATCCTCCGCTGCGCGCAGGAGCGCCATGCGCTCATCCAAGGTGCGCGCCGGCGCCTCGCTGCGGCGATCGATATAGTCGAAGATGCCGAACTTCATCGCGGGGACTCCACGATTGTCGGGGCCCGGCGGCCTCTATAGCATCGCGCAATCCCAAGGAGGAAGAGATGGATATTGATCGCTTCGTCGATGAAGAGTTGGTGCGACGAGTGCGCCAGCGTTGGGCCTTTGCGCGCGATTACGGCGACTGGGAGGGAATGCGCGCCTGCTTCCATCCCGACGCCACCGTGCATGTGGCATGGTTCTCGGGTCCGTGCGCGACGTTCTTCGAACGTACCATCGCGATGACCGAGCAGCGCAAACCCGAGGAGCGCAGCAAGCACTGGTTCGGTAGCTCCCGCGTCGCGGTAAACGGCGACCGTGCGATCCTCGAGACCGATGCGCAGGTGCAGGTGCGCGACTGGTTTGACGGCCGTCTTTTCGATCTCACCGCTTCGGTGCGCATGTACGACCGCGTCGAGCGCCGCCAAGGCGTCTGGCGCATCTCCCGCATGACTGTGATCTACGACAAGGACCGCATGGATGCGGTCGTGCCGGGATCCGTTCCCGCGGGCTTCTTCGAAGGCATCGAGCTTTCCGGACCCGATGCGGGCATGGCCTTCATGCGCTTCCGCAACAAGAAGGTCGGCCGCACCATGCCGTCTGACGTGGTTGTTGGCGGCAGCCCAACCGAGGCCCGCATTCGCGCCGAGACCGAGCGATGGCTCGCCGGGGGATGACCTACGTTAGCGCGTAATCGGCCTGGTCCTCGTAGATCGAGCCGCTTTTCGTCAGATAGCTCGCGATCAGGCTGAAATGCTCGACTGTGAAAGGCTCGGCCCGGAAGAGGGCGTTCTGTGCGAGGAACGTCTGGATACGCTCCTCGCCTGTATATTTTAGCCGCGCCAAGGTCACGTGCGGCGCATAGCGCCGGCCCTCGGGCTCGAAGCCTGCGCGTACGATGGCGCTCTCGATCTTGTCGCGTAGTGCCGCGAGCACCGGGTTGCGCTCAACGCCGACCCATAACATGCGCGTGCCAAAGGTCCCGACGCCGGCGAGCGCCAGCGAAAAACGCGGCGCGCGAATCTGCATGAGTGCCGCGTCGATGTCGCTTGCCGCGCCTTCATCGACCTCGCCGACGAAGCGCAGGGTCACGTGATAGTTCCCGGCATCGACCCAGCGCGCGCCGGGAACACCGATCGCGAGCGTTGACACTTTGAGCTTCAGCGCGGGCGGAAGATCGATGCCGACGAAGAGACGCAGCATCGCTAGCCTTCCTTGCTTCGAGCCGCGCTCTTCAGCAGGCTTTCGACCACCGGCGCGAGACGGGCGACGATGACCGCGACGCCCTTCGCGTTCGGATGAAGTCCGTCTCCCTGATTCAGCGCCGGATCGAGTGCCACGCCGTCGAGGATGAAAGGATAAAGCGGTACGTCATATTTTTCGGCGAGATGCGGATAAATCGCATCGAAAGCCCTCTCATACTCGCGCCCCCAATTGCCTGGCGCACGCATGCCGACGAGAAGCGTCTTCACGTGCGCCGCCGCAAGTCCGCCGAGAATGCGGTTGAGGTTGCGCTCTGCCTCGGCCGGGTCGAGCCCGCGGAGCGCGTCGTTGGCGCCAAGCTCTACGAGTGCAAATTGCGGACGATCGGCCAGGACCCAGTCGAGTCGCGCGACGCCGCCTGCGGTCGTATCGCCTGAAACGCCGCCATTAATGACGACGACGTCGAAACCGTCCGCCTTGAGCCGTGCCTCGAGTTGCGCGGGCAGCGCGTCCGCGGGCGGCAGCCCATAGCCCGCGCTGAGACTGTCGCCGAGCATGAGAATGCGCAAACTCCCCGCCCAGACCGCAAACGGCACCAGCGCGAGAAACATCGCGAGGATGCAGTTGACAAGGATGCGCCTGCCGCCATATCCGCTCCGGCCGCACCCTGCAGAAGAAAGCATGTCGAATCCGATCGCCCGCGCCGATGACCTCCATCTTACACTGGGAAGCGCGGCGGGCCCCGTCAACGTGCTGCGCGGCGTCTCACTCACGCTCGCGCCTGGGGAATCGGTTGGGCTGGTGGGGCCCTCGGGCTCCGGCAAGACGACGCTGATGATGCTGCTGGCCGGGCTCGAGCGGCCGAGCCGTGGCCGCGTCGTCGTTGACGGCACCGACCTTGCGTCGCTCGGCGAGGACGGACTCGCCCGCTTCCGCCGCAAGACGATCGGCATCGTGTTCCAGTCGTTCCATCTCGTGCCGACCATGACGGCGCTCGAAAACGTGGCGATCCCGCTAGAACTTGCCGGCCGGCGCGATGCGTTCGCGGCCGCGCGCGAGGGGATCGCCCGGGTCGGGCTCGAGGAGCGTCTCCTCCACTATCCGGCTCAGCTGTCGGGCGGCGAGCAGCAACGTGTGGCGATTGCGCGCGCTTTCGTCGCGGGTCCGAAGCTTCTGCTCGCCGACGAACCCACCGGCAATCTCGATGGCGCCACCGGCCGCCGCGTCATGGAATTGCTCTTCCACTTGCGCGCCGAGCACGGCACGGCGCTCCTCCTCATCACTCACGACGCCGAGCTCGCGCGGAGTTGCGATCGCGTCGTGGGCTTGGCCGATGGGCGCGTTGCCGGCGACGATGCGATCTTGTCCGCCCTCGCGCATTTCGGGCGCGCCTGATGATGCTGCCGCTCCCCCTCCGTCTGGCGATGCGCGAGTTGCGCGGTGGCATCCGAGGTTTCCGCATTTTCATTCTGTGCCTTGCTCTCGGTGTGGCGGTGATCGCTGGCGTAGGCTCGCTCGGGGCAGCCGTGCAGGCGGGCCTCGCCGCCGACGCGAGCGCCCTATTAGGCGGTGACGTCGAATTCTCGCTGGTTCACCGCACAGCGAGCGCCGAAGAGGCGGCGTATCTTGCCGCGGCGGGTCAAGTTTCCCATGTGGGACAGCTACGCGGGATGGCTCGCACCGAGGATGGCGCGCATCGGAGCCTGATCGAGATCAAGGCGGTTGACGCGGCCTATCCGCTTTACGGAAAGGTGAGCCTTGCGCCTGCGATCAATCTTTCCGATGCGCTCGCCGAACGGAATGCCACGTTCGGGGTCGTGGTCGCGCCCGCGCTCCTCGATCGGCTTGGCCTCAAGCCCGGCGACAAGATCCGCATCGGCGACGCCGCCCTCACGATAAGTGCGGAGCTTGTGCACGAACCCGATGGCATCAGCGGCCTCATCGAGATCGGCCCGCGTGTCATTATGTCGCAAGCCGCGCTGGCCGCGACCGGGTTGCTCCAGCCTGGCGTTCTCATCAATCACAGCTACCGTGTGAAGATCGGCCCGGGCGTCGATATCGACGCCGTCATCGACGGCGCCAAGGAGCGCTTCCCCGATGCCGGCTGGCGCATCCGCGATTTCCGCAACGCCGCACCCAATCTCACGACGCTCCTCGACCGCTTGACCGTGTTCATGACGCTCGTCGGCCTCACTGCGCTCGTCGTGGGCGGCGTCGGCGTCGGCAACGCTGTGACGAGCTATCTCGCCAGC
>DATIXQ010000031.1:0-26504 GCA_035518375.1 Allostellaceae bacterium
GCCGCCCACTGAGGCCGGCGCGTAGGACAGCTTGCTAGCGAAAAGATCCTTCGGCGAAGTTCGAAGGCTAAGGCCTGCCATATCCAGGTGGCTCGATCAGCTATAGATTCGACGGTCCAATTGGGGAGGAAAACATGTCCCGACTTTGGGCGCTTGCAGCTGGCGTATCGATTGCAGCGGTTCTCGGCGGCACGGCTTCGGCCGCAGACTCACTCCTTACGGAGAGCCATAAGGTGTTGCCTTTGAACCTCGCCATCGAAGCGGCGCAAGCGGCGCTGCAAGCGTGCGAGGCACAAGGCTATAAAATGACGGTCACCGTCGTCGATCGCACCGGCGCCGTAAAAGCCGTGCTCGTCGGCGATGGCGCCGGCAAGCTCGGCGCGGAGATCACGTTCCGCAAGGCCTACACGGCGGCGACGCTGAGGGTCAGCTCGGGAGAGTTCGGAAAGCGGGTCGCGGGCGGCGGCTTCAATCCCGGCGTGTTCGATCCGCAGCTGACGACCGCGCAAGGGGGCGTGCCGATCAAAGTCGGCGACGATACGATCGCCGCCATCGGCGCGGGCGGCGCGCCCGGCGGCGACAAGGACGAAGCCTGCGCCAACGCCGGCATCGCCAAGATCAGCGAGCGCTTGAGATAGAAATCCGTTAGCGACGCGCTATCGCAGAGGCATTTTGACAGCGCATCGCGGTGCCATTCGTGATTGCGCTCGCGGTTGACGCCGTGAGCGAATCAAGGCAATTTTTGAGAGTGCTCCGGCGGGGGATGGCCGGAGCGCGCCAGTACATTTCGGGGGATCTCGATGAATCGCAGGATTTTGCTTGCCACGACCGCGCTGGCCGCGGGCGCTTTCTTCGGTGCGCCGGCGCATGCCACCGGCACTCCCCTCAGTTGCTCCGACAGCAAGACGAGCGACCAGTCGGCGGTTGCGACCGCGATCACCACCGCAAGTTCGGCTAGTGGCATCATTCAAATCACGGGGATCTGCGCCGGCGACTATAAAATCACGGCGAGCCCTCTTACCTTCATCAACAGCGGCGGCACCAACTCGGTCAGCGCGACCGACGGATTCGACGGTATGGTCGAGATCTTGGGTGCGCACGTCACGTTCAACGGATTGACGCTCAAGGGTACGACGCTTAACGCATCGAACGGATCGAACGCCCTTAGCAGTTCGACATTCACCGAAGAGGGCAACCTGATCCTTCACGACGGCGCCGTGGCCCTTATCGAGAACAGCCAGATCGGGCCCGGCGAGCAGGATGGGTTGGTTGCGATACGCCTGTCAGTGGCCAACGTCCTCAACACGACGATCAGCGGCAATGGCACGCGGACCGGGTCGTCCGCTATCTTTACCAGTGGCATCTGGGTCACGGACGGCTCAACGCTGCGCCTCGGCAATCCCGACGACAGCGAGCCCGCAACGGTCCAGGGCAATGGGCAATACGTCGCCAACACGAGCTGTTCCGGCTTCAATATTCTGCTGACGCAATCCGCATCGGCCAATATTTTTGGCTCGACCATCGGCGGCACCACCTCGGGCACTGGCGCCAATTGCGGCGAGATCAACCTGCAAGCCGCTTCGTCTGCGCGCATGCAGGATATCACCCTGGGCCACTTCGGCGGCCTCGGGCGCCAGGCGGCTATCTACGCGATCGGCGGCTCCTCGGTATGGATCGACGAGAATCTCGGTGCCGCAAGCCCCACCGGCTCGTTGCTGACCGAAGTCGCCGACTCGGTTCCAAATTCCATCGGCCTCATCTTCGCCGGTGGTGCCTCGTCGGTCGTTCTGCAGGACACCACGGCCACCGGGCCGAGCAGCCTCGGGCCCATGGTCGAGGCGAGCGCCAGCTCGACGATCGTTCTCGCCGGCGGCAACAACGTCACAAACACGGTCTCGGGCGGGATCGCGATCCAGGTCGACCATTCCTCGAGCATGCTGCAGCTTCTGGGCCGCCAATTCGGCTTTGCCAACGAGCCCGACAATGTCTCAGGCGGTGGCTCGGTGCAGGAGCAAAGCTCGATGGATCTTGGCCAGGGCCTGTTCGGCGGGCTTACGAGCATGAACTGGGTCACAGGAGGGAGCGGCATTGCCGTGCTGCAGAACTCGTCGTTCCGGCTGTCGGGTGGCGTTGCAATCACCGGAGCCGTCACGCTGCAACAAGGCTCCAATGGGTTCCTTAATCTCGCCAATGGCGGCTCGGCCGCGCAGCAGACCGTGAGCGGCGGCATCTCGTGTCCCTTCACGGCGGTTCCCGGCTCGCATGTCTCCGCGCCCACCAAAGTCACGCCCAACCCCACCATGGCGACGAGCTTCGGGTCGGCAATCTCGCCGCAGTGCCTGCAGTTCTAAGCGCGGTTCTCGGTTGCGCTCATTCGCGGGGCGCGACGGTGAGGCGGTAGTTGCGCGCGCTCCAGCGCCTGAGCGGGTCCGGCAGAAGCCCGCAGATCCGCGTCATGGCCGCGAAAAGGAACGGGAAGGCGATGACCGCACGGTTTCGCGCGATCCCGCGGCGAATGCGGCGCGCGGCATCTTCGGCGCTGATCATGAAGGGCTTGTCGCCGCTGATTTGGTCAGTCATTGCCGTGTCGATGAACCCGGGGCAAACGACGCTCACATGGACGCCATGGGGCGCGAGCGCCGCCCGCAGCGACAGGCCATAGCTCAGGATTGCCGCCTTGCTCGCGGCATAGCTCGGCATGTCAGCGATCGGTGTGAACGCCGCGATCGAGGCCACGAGGACGATCCGTCCGCTCCCGCGCGCCAGCATTCCCGCCAGCACCGGCTGCACTGTGTTGAGGACGCCGAGCGCGTTCGTTTCCATAACCCGATAGGCGGCATCGGCCGGCTCGACCAGCGCGTCGGGCGGGGTCCCGGTGAGAAGCCCGGCATTGGCGATCACGAATTCGACCGGACCACCCGCGGCGATCTCCTCGAGCCAACCCCGCATCGCCGCTCGGTCGCGCACGTCGAGCGCGGCGATGCGCACCTCCGCGGCCCCGAGCGCGCGGCATTCCGCAGCCAATCCATCGAGCCGCGCGCGATCACGCCCCGCGAGCGCCAGCGCTGCCCCGTCGCGCGCATACTCCCGTGCGAGCGCGGCGCCGATGCCGCTGCTCGCTCCCGTAATGACGATCATCGATCGGGCGGGCGCTAGGCCGGGTTGGTCGCTGCCAGCCGCAAGCGCCGGATGCGGTCGTGGATCGGCGGCAGTTCCTCGGCCGTCGCGTCGAGTACGGCGGCGATCTCGTTCTCGGTGTGCTCGGCGGTCAGGAAGAATCTGATCCGCGCCTGCCGCGCGGGCACGCCGGGATAAACGACGGGCATGGTGTTGAAGCCGCGCTCGTAAAGTCGCGCGGAGAGCAGCGCCGTCGGCAGGGAATCGCCGATGATGACGGGTGCGATCGCGACGCCGCGGCTTGTCCCCGTATCGAGGCCAAGCGACTTCGCGTGAGCATGGAAGGTGGCGCCGTTCCGCCTCAGCCGCACCGCCCGCTCAGGCTCGCAATGCAACAGCTCGAGTGCTTTCTCGGCGGCGGCAGCGATCACCGGTGGCATGGCGACGCTGTAGATGAAGGCGCCGACCTGCGACTTGACATAGTCGACAAGCGCTGCCGAGCCCGCGATATAACCGCCGCACGCGGCGAGAGCCTTCGACAGCGTGCCCATCCAGATGTCGACCGCGCGCGGATCGACGCCGCATTCCTCCGCAAGCCCATGCCCGCGCGCGCCGAGCACGCCCAACGCGTGCGCCTCGTCGACCATGAGCCAAGCCTCGTGCCGCTCCTTCAAAGCGACCAACCCCGCGAGGTCGGGATAGTCGCCGTCCATGCTGTAGAGCCCTTCGACCACGATGAGGGCACGCTCGAACTGGCCGCGGAACTCCTCGAGGATCGCCGCGAGGTGCGCGAGGTCGTTGTGACGGAAGCTCTTGCGCGTGGCGTGCGAGAGAGAGCCGCCCATCAGCGCCGAATTGTGGATCGCCTCGTCGAGAAGCACGAGGTCCTTCGCGCCCACAAGCTCGCCGATCACGCCGGTATTGGTCATCCAGCCGCTGACGAAGACGACGCAATCCTCGACGCCATAATGCGCGGCGAGGCGTTCTTCAAGGCGGCGGTGGACGGGCCGCTCGCCGGCGATGCAGCGGCTCGCCGAGGCCGAGATGCCGTACGCGTCGATTGCGTCCTTGGCCGCGGCGGTGATGCGCGGATCGCCGTTGAGCCCGAGGTAATCGTAGGAACAGAAGTTCACGTAATCGCGGCCGCCGATCTGGGTGTGCGCGCCGGCAATGCCCTCGTGTACGCGGAAATAGGGGCTCGCGATATCGAGCTTGGCAGCGACGTTTCGTTGCAAGAATTGATCCGCCATGCCCGGCAGGGTCGTGAAATCGGTGGCCGCGCTCGTGCCGCGCGCGGGCGCGGCGGAGGGGAGCGCGGTCCGCCCGACCTCGCGCGCAGCCTCGGCCCGGCGCAGCAGATTGTCCCAGCCTGTGCTCCGCGGCCGCGTGCTCATTGCGCTGCCACGCCGCGCGCCCCTTCGTGCATGAGCGCTTCAATCTGCTCGATCTCGCGTGGCGCAATCGACGCGGCGTGAATTTGCGCGATCGGCGCGATCTCTGCCGCTGGCGAGGGCTCGCCGCCACCTGCTGCCTGCAGAATGATTTCCTCGGTGAGCCGCGCGACGGTCAATTCGCCACTCGCCCCAGCGAGAGAGAGACGCAGGCCGAAGACACGCTCGAGACTCATGCCAAGCTCGAGCGCCATGAGCGAATCGACTCCAAGCTCGCCGAGCGGGCGCAACCGGTCAATGTCGCCTGCCCGCGCATGGAGCACGTCGGCAAGCTGCGCTGTGATGGCGCCGCTGACCTGCCCGCGCACCTCTTCCGGCTTCTCGCTACGTACGAGTTCCGCAAGGTCGATGCGTGCCGAGGGCTCGTCGCTCTTGTCGCTGGAGGCGTTCGCAAGCGCGGCGAAGCTCGGCGAGCGGAGAGTGGCGAGACGGTCGGTGCCCGCAACGTGATCGCTCGGTGCGATAGTGATGACCGCCGCACCCTCCGCTGCCTGCGCCGGCGCAAGCGCCGCCGCCATAAGTTGCAGGGCGTCGAGCGAGGTCATGCCGCGCCCGCCGGTCACGCGCTCAAGGCCCGCGCGAAGCTTTTCGCTCCGCGCCACGACGCCGACGTCCGTGATCGGACCCCAGCCAATTGCGAGGGCCGGCAAGCCGCGCCGCCGCCGTCGCCATGCCAGCGCTTCCATATAGGCGTTGGCGGCGACGTAGTTGCCTTGACCCGGATTGCCGATGAGCGTCGTCACCGACGAGAACAGCACCAAATAATCGAGCGCCATTGGCGCGGTCAGTCGGTCGAGATGCTCCGCACCAAGCGCCTTCGGCGCGAGCACGCGACGGAATCGCTCGGCATCGAGCTTCGCCGCGGTGGCGTCGTCGAGCACCATCGCGGCGTGGATGACACCCGCGAGCGGCGGCAGCTCGCGTGCGATTTTCTCGAAGACGCGTTGAAGCTGCGCGAAATCGCTTACGTCGCACGGGTCGCACATTATCCTCGCGCCCTTCGCTTCGAGCGACGCGACGAGCGCCTTTGCCGCGTCATCGGCGACTCCGCGCCGCCCGAGCAGGACGAGGTTACGCGCCCCTGCCTTGACGAGCCACTTCGCCACCTCGCGGCCGAAGCCGCCGAATGCGCCCGTAACGAGGTGTGTCCTAGCGGGATCAATCGCAAAGGGTGTGATGGCGCCCGCGTGCGCGGGCACCGGCGGCGGCTCGAGGACGATCTTGCCGATATGGCCCGATTGCTGCATCAGGTGGAACGCGTCGGCGGTATCGGCTGCGGCGAACACCGTGTGGGGAAGGGGTACCAAGCTTCCTTTGTCCATCCGCCGAATGATGTCTCGCAGGAGGCCGCGCGCACCGGAACCCTTGTTGCCAAGTATTTGGTCGAGGTCGATGCCGAAATAGGTGAGATTTTTGCGGAACGGGCGGAGCCCGACATGGGTATTGCCGATATAGTCGCGCTTGCCGAGTTCGCAGAAGCGCCCGAACGGCTTGAGGCAGGCGATGCTGTGCTCCATCGCCTCGCCCGCGAGACTGTTCAGGACGACATCGACGCCGTCGCCCGTGAGCCGGCGCACCTCGTTCGCGAACGCGAGCGTGCGCGAGTCGAACACGTGGCGCACGCCCAGGGCTCTGAGAAGGCTTCGCTTCGCGGACGAGCCGGCGGTTGCGATCAATTTGGCGCCGCGGGCGCGAGCGATCTGGATGGCGGCCATGCCGACGCCGCCGGCGCCGCCATGGATCAGAACCCACTCGCCCCGGCGCAGCCGGGCCAGCGTCACGAGTGCGTAGGCGGCGGTCAAGAACGCGACCGGAATGGTCGCGGCGGCGGCAAAGCTCATCCGCTCCGGGATTGGCGCCGCATGCGGCGCCGGGATCGTCACGTGCGTCGCAAACGCGCTGCCTGCGAACGCGGTCACGCGATCGCCGGGAGCGAGGTCGCGCACCCCTTCGCCGACGCGCACGACCGTACCGGCGCATTCGAGCCCCAGCGTCGGGCCGGCGAAGCCGCCTTCCAGCATCGTCTCGGGAACCAGCGACAGGTGCCACATCACGTCGCGGAAATTCAAGCCGGTCGCGCGCACCTCGATCTCGATTTCGCCGGGCCCCGGCGCGCGCCGGAGGGCGGTCTCCCAGCGGAGGTGCTCGCGGCCGGCGGCGTGCGCGTGAAGCCGCAGCGCTTCGCCTTCTTCTGCCGCGCCTTTCGTGCGCGACACGCGCAGCACGCGCGTCTCTGTGGCGCCGAGTTGAAGCTCGGTCTCGTCCGTGCCCGACGCGACGATCCGCACGAGCCGTTCGGCCGCGCCCGCCGCAGCGAGCGTGCGGGGCACGTCGATCCGCCGCATGTCGAGGTTGGGCGTCTCGTTCGCAAGCGTGCGCGAGAACGCCCATGTCGCCGCCGCGACTGGGCTGACGTCGCCCGTATCGCCAGTTCGCGCACCGGCGAACACAAGCCAGAGCTTGCGCCGCTCGTCCCCGCATCGCGCAGCGATTGCCCGCATCGCGAGGCAGTGCGTTGCAATTTGTCCCGGCGCCGCACCTTCCGCTTCTGACGGCACGAAATAGATGAGGTCGCCCGTGCCGGCAGAATCGCACCGCGCCGCCATCGCCGCCACGAGCTCCCGGCTGCGCTCATCGTCCGTGTCCGCCAAGACCTCGAATGACGGCGCGGCCGTTTCGGCGATCGCCGCGTCGGGCCCTTGCGCCGCGAGCAGGGTTGCGGGCTCTCCGCTGCATGAGACTTCGCTCGCTTCGACTTCGGCGAAGCCTGCCGCTGCGAGATCCATCTGCCATTGTGCGCGCGAGCGAAGCGGCCCACGCGGATCGTCGGATTCGCCCCGCGCGAACCAGCCGGCCTCGATGCCGAGCGCCATGTCGTTGAAAAGCGAGGGCTGCGCCTCGAGCGCGAGCAACGTTCCGCCTGGTGCGAGCGCGCGTGCGAGCCGGGCCAGTTCTACCGACGAGAGCGCATGAAGCCCATTGGCCGCGACGACGAGATCATAGGATGCGGGCTCGAGTTTCGTTGTGTCGTCGAGCCGATCGTGTCGCGTGACGTTGCCGTCAAGCTCGAGCAGCGCTTTGCCACCGGCTTGAAGAACGCGCAGCGAGCGGCCGGCGGGAAAGAGCGCGGGGCAGGCGCGCAGCAGGCGCGCGAGGAGCCCGGTCGCGTTCGCGGTGATCTGTGCGGCGAGCGCGTGAAATGCTGTCGTGAGCCCCGGCCGTGCGAAGGTGGCGAGCCGGCCCGGCCCAGTCGCGAGCATGGTGACCTCGCCGGCAAGCAGCAAGTCAGCGGCGCGCTCGGGATGATCCTGGGCGAGCGCGCATAGCACGTCGGCCGCGCGCGGCAGTGATGGCTCGCGGACTGTCTTCCAGGCAGCACCTTCTTTATGGGCGAGGCCAGCCGCGGCAAGATGGTTGAGCCACGCGATAAGCCACGGGCGCTGCGCCGCCGCGAGGCCGCCATCCTCGACGAGCTGATCGGGATCGATCCGGTCGCGCGCGCCGAGGCCGCGCACGATCTGATAGGCTGCCGCTGTCGCCCACGCGTCGAGCAAGCGAAGCGCCGTGTGATCGGCGCCGTGAGTGGCGGCAACGTCGAGCCCTTCGGCCGCGCCAATTATTTCGCGCGGCCTGACCGGTACGCCCGTGCCGCCGGCGAGCGCGCCAGGCGCGGGTACGAAACGCTCGACGAGGCCGCTCGAGGCGAGCGTGTGCGTTGGGCGCACCGGAACCGCCTGGCAATGCGCGCCCTCGAATTCGATGAGAACGCGTCCATCGGCGTCGGCGATGCTCACATCGACGAGGAGCGAGCGCTCGCTCTTGCGCCGCAGATTCAGGAGTGCGCGCGCAGGCGTACCAAAGGGAACGTGAACCGTGGCACGTTCAAGCTGCGTCGGCACGTAAGCGACGCCGCGCTCGGCGGACGCAAGCTCCGGAAACACGTGGAACATGCCGTGCAATGTCGCGTCGACCCGTATCGGGTCGGCGAGATAGGGCGATCCGCCCTGGCCCGACGCGAGCTCGATCCAGGTGTGCGCGCCCGAGCAGGTGATGCTTCGCGCAAGACGAAATTGCGGCCCGTAATGAAGTCCGGTCGCGTCGGCGATCTCGTAGAGCGCCGCGCCGTCGAGCTTCGTCGCGCCACCCGCGGGCCCGCACGTCAGCTCTGCCGGCTCGGCTGCTGCCGGCAGGATCTTGCCGCGCGCGTTGAGGGTCCACGCGGCTTGCGAAAGGCGCGGACGGCTCGAAATCTCAATCACGTTCGCGCCCGCGGCCACGCGGCTCATCAGCTCGTAAGACCGGCCGTCACTCAGGTCCAGAGGTCGCAGGATCTCGAAGTTCGCGATGGTGACACGGTCGCTCTTAAGCCACAGCCGCGCCACCGCGAACGCGATTTCGATGAAGGCGGTGCCCGGCATCCAGGTCTGCGCGCCGACGCGATGATCGATGAAGGCGGGGATGAGTGCCGTGTCGATGTGCGCATGCCAGGTCGGCTCGTCGGCGGACCAACGCGTGCCCGCGAGCGGATGCCACCCGCTTTCGCCGATGGCGATCGCCTCGGGCGTCGGCCGGTAGCGGAACGGCTGCTGCTGCCACGGATATGTAGGAAGCCGCACCGCGCCATGAGGAACGGCGCCGAATGCCGCGCCATCGTCAATCGCAGCGCCGGCGACGAGCGCGCGGGCCACTGCCTTGTCGATCGCATCGTGCTCCTCGCGCTCGCCGCGCTCGAACACGCCGATCGCGCCGCAGGCACCGGCATCACCGTCGAGGCTGTCGATGATATGCTTCAGCAGCGTATTGCGTGGGCCGATCTCGACGAAGAGGCGTACACCGAGCGCGTGCGCCTGTCGGATCGCGGCCATGAACTGGACCGGCTCGCGCACGTTGCGCCACCAGTACCCGGCATCGAGCAGAGAGCCCGGCACGCACGCACCCGTCACGGTCGAGATAAATGGGATCGAGCCCTGATCTGGTGCCAGGTCGCTTAGGTCGGCGAGGAGCGGCCGCTCGATTGGCGCCATCGCTTCGGTATGAAACGGATAATCGAGCCCCAGATCGAGGAACGGCACGCCGCGATCAGCGGCGATTGCCTTGAGCGCGGCGATCGCCTCGGCCGGGCCGGCGACCGTCGTGGTCCTAGGGCTGTTCGTAGCGGCGATCTCGACGGCACCGGCGGCACGTGCGAGTTCTGCAGCGGTCTCGGGCGGGGCAGAGATCGCTGCCATGCGTCCGTTGCCACGCACGCGCTCCTGCAGGCGGCTGCGATGATAAATGAGCCGCACGGCGGAATTGAGGTCAAGTATGCCCGCGGCTTCCGCCGCCGCTACTTCCCCGACGCTATGACCGAGAACGGCGCCCGGCACAAAGCCGCGCGCGGCAAGCGCCGCGGTCGTGGCGCACTGGATCGCGAAGATGAGCGGTTGCGCGACGCTGGCCTCGGGCAGGCGTTGTTCCAGCACGGGATCGAACAGCGCGTCGACGAGCGACCAGCCAGACGCCTCGGCGAATGCGGCGTTGACGCGATCGAAATGTGCACGGAAAACGCCGCCGCGGCGATAGGCCGACGTTCCCATACCCGCCCATTGCGCGCCGTTGCCGGAATAGACGAAGGCAGCGGCGAGCGCCCGGCCGAGCGCGGGGCCGGCGACAAGGTTCGGATGCTCGCGGCCTTGCTCGTAGGCTTCGAGACATTGCGCAACTGTCGCCTTGCGCGTGCTTGTTACGACGACGCGCTGCGTCAGCCGGTCGCGCCGGTAAGCCGCTGCCCCCGCGAGCTGCACGACGCCATCGTCGCCGAGCGGCCCGATCGTTTCGGCGTATCTGCCCGCGAGTTGAGCCAAGGCCGGCTTCGTCTCGGCGGAGACGAAGAAGAAGTGCTCGCGTTCGGATTTTTCCGGACGGGCGCCCTCGGCCTTGCGTCCCGGCCCGAGGACGACATGCGCGTTCGTTCCGCCAAAGCCGAACGAATTGACCCCGGCGCACTGTTTCTCGGCGGGCGCGAGGATGCGCGACTGGGTGCATACGGCAAGGTTGAGACTGGTGAAGTCGATCGCCGGGTTTGGCGCGGTGAAATGCAAGGACGGCGGCAAGATGCCATGGTTGAGCGCGAGCAGCGCCTTCAGCACGCCGGCAAGGCCGGAGGCGGGCTCGAGATGGCCGACGTTGGTCTTGATCGAGCCGATCGGCAGCGGCTCATCGCGGGCCTCTCCGAGGGCGCGTCCGATCGCCATCGCTTCGACCGGATCGCCCACAGGCGTGCCGGTGCCGTGCGCCTCGACGAAGGCGAGCCGCGTTGGATCGATGCCGGCACGGACGTAGACGCGCTTCAGCAGATTCTCCTGCGCCTCGGCCGAAGGGAGCGAGACGCCGTTGGTGCGTCCATCCGAATTGACGTCGGAGGCGAGAACGACTCCGTGAATCGAGTTTCCTTCCGACTGCGCGAGCGCGCCCTTCCTGAGCACGAGAGCCACGCCGCCTTCGGCGCGCACGAAGCCATCGGCTTTGGCGTCGAAGGCGCGGCACAGCCCGGTGGGCGACAGCATTCCCGCCTGCGAGAACGAGATGAACGAGGTGTGGCTCGCGATGATGTTGATGCCGCCGACGATCGCAGTGTTGACGCGGCCTGTGCGGAGCGCTTCCGCCGCCTGATGCAGCGCTACGAGCGAGGACGAACATGCGGTGTCGAATGTCATGCTCGGCCCGTGGAGATCGAAGGCGTGCGAGATGCGGTTCGACAGCAGCGCGAGCGCGTTGCCAGTGCCGAAATGAACGTCGATAAGGGCAGGATCGGCGAAGGTGCTGTTGGCGTACTCGGTCAACGAACCGCCGACGAACACGCCCGTGTCCGTGCCCGCCAGCGAGGAAGGCGGAATGCCTGCGTCCTCGAGCGCCTCCCACGCGAGCTGCAGCAGTATGCGCTGCTGCGGATCCATGACCTCGGCCTCGCGCGGCGAGATGCTGAAGACCGCGGGATCGAAACCCCATGGATCGTCAATGATGCCGGCGGCCCAGGTATAGCTCTTGCCGCGCTCGCCGCGACGCGGGTGGAGGAAACGTTCCCGGTGAAATCGATCGGCGGGGACTTCGGAAACGGCGCATCGTCCTTCGAGGAGCAGCGACCACAAACGGGCTATCGAATTCGCTCCCGGCAGTCGACAAGACCAGCCGGCCACGACGATCTCGTCATGGAGATGGTGCACCGACATTAATGCAGCCCCCGCAAACCAATTCAGACATGCTATAATCGGCACACGGAAAATTCGAAGGTTTTTTTGTTCAACTCACCGCGCGTAGAGCTGCCGAACGCCGCGTCGATGCGTCCGCCGAGTCCACCCCAAGGCTTTGAGTTCGACCGTCACAATGATGGCTGGCTGGCCGAGCCTGAGCGGCGCGCGCTATTGTGGCTTGGCGAGCGCTTGCCGCGCTTCTGGACGCCCGACAGGCTGACGGCTCTTGGATTTTTCGGTGCGCTGCTGGTTTTCGCCGGATATCTCCTTGCCGCGCATCGGCCTTGGATGTTGTGGCTCGCGAACCTAGGCCTCGTCGTCAATTGGTTCGGCGACTCGCTTGATGGCACGGTTGCTCGGCTGCGCCGTGCTGAGCGCCCGCGTTTTGGATTTCTGCTCGATCAGTCGATCGATGTGCTCGAGCAATTGCTGGTTGCGCTGGGACTCGGTCTTTCCGGATATGTGCGGCTCGACTTTGCGATGTTGGGCCTTGCCGTTTATTTCATGATGTCGATCCTCACGCTTCTGCGCGCCGCGGTGTCGCGGCGCTTCCCTCTCGCCTACGGGGGCATCGGATTGACCGAGCTGCGCTGCATTTTCTTGATTCTCAATGTCGTAATGTACTTCGTAAATCCGCACGCTCAGCCGATCCCGTTCATCCCACTGACTTATCCGAACCTTCTGGCGCTCGTCTGGATCATCAGCACGCTCGTCTCCTACGTTGTCGCGATGGTCGGTGATTTGCGCACCTTGGCGCGAGAGGAATGAGGGACGATCCCGCATCTGCCCCGGTGCGGATTGTGCTCGATCTGTCGCGACTCGTTTATGCGGCATGGAGCCCGAATCCAACCGGCATTCCGCGGGTCGAGCACGCATATGCCGAATTCTTACTGGCGCGGTACTCGGGGGAGCTCCAATTTGCGGTGCGTGACGCCCTGGGCCGGCTCCGCCTCGCCGAACGCGGCTGCGCTATCGACTTTACACGTGCAATCGGCGCCTTCTGGCGTGACGAAGTGGCGTCGCGCGCGGCCCATCGGCGCCTTAAGCTGTCCGCGCTTCGCCTCCATGCCCGGCTTCTGCTTCGGAGCGGATCATTGCTCCGCCATGTCGCGGGGCCGGGCGCACGAACGATCTATATCATCGTTTCGCAGCTCCATCTCGAGGCGCCCCGGCTGATCGAGCGCTTGCGCCGCACGAGCGACGTGCGGCTCGTCTATTTTGTGCACGACGTCATTCCGGCGCGATTTCCGGAATTCTTCCTTCCGGGCGATGCCGACAGGAACCGGGCACGGATGGGCAATGCGGCGCGTCTCGCCGATGCGATCGTCGTCAATTCCGAGGCGACCCGGCGGGATTTCGTTCAGCAATTTGGCGATCGCCTGCGCAGCCCGGTCTATGTGGCGCCACTCGGTACCACGCCGCAATTCCTGCGCTCGACTGCGCCTATGCCCGCTTTTCGCCCGTATTTTCTCTGCGTCGGCACGATCGAGCCGCGCAAGAACCATCTCCTGCTACTCCATCTCTGGCGACGGCTCGGACCCGACGCGCCGCGACTCGTCTTGGTCGGCGGACGTGGCTGGGAGAACGAGAATGTGATCGATTTGTTCGAGCGCAGCACCGCTCTGCGCGGCGTCGTCGAAGAGCGTAATTTCGTGTCCGATGCGGAGCTTGGCCGTCTCTTCGTGGGTGCGCGCGCGCTCCTCCTGCCGTCGTTCGCCGAAGGCTATGGCCTGCCGCTGGTCGAGGCACTCGGCTCCGGCGTGCCGGTCTTGTGCAGCGACTTGCCGGCTTTTCGCGAGGTGGGCGGCGACGTGCCCGAATATCTCGATCCGCTCGACGGGCCCGCGTGGGAGCAGGCGATCCGCGACTATGCGGCCGAGCCCTCCGTCCGCCGCGCGGCCCAGTTGGAGCGGCTCAAGGCTTGGCGCGCGCCCACATGGGCGTCGCACTTCGACGTGATCGAGACGGTGCTGCGGAGCATCGATGCGGAGCCGCCTGCGAACTCGGCCGCCGAAAAGTACCCGCTCAACCGACCCGGAGAGGAAGACGCCGGTTCGCGCCGGAGACGACCGTGACCCAGTTGTGGCCTTGATGAAAGGCGCCGACATAGGCCTCGTTCGAGAGACACGGAGTGAGGCCGGCGGCGCGGAAGACCTCTTCATACCCCCGACGGTCGAAGCTCCAGATGTGCCCCGTGCCCGGGAGCCAGCCCTGGAGTTCGCCGAGTGGCGAACCCGCCACGAAGAAGTCGCTGCAGAGGGGAACATATTCCTTGAGCGTGCGTATGGGGTCCTCGAGGTGCTCAACGAACTCGAACGCCGAGATGATGTGAAACGAACCAGCGCCGACTTCCCGTAATGCGTCTCGAACGTCGCCGACGAGGAATTTGCGGCGCGCGCTCGCGTGACTTTGCGCGAAGCCGATGGCCGAGTCGTTAAGGTCCACGCCGACGACCTCCCAATTCTCGTCGCCGAGACAATCCTCGAGGCGGACGCTATTGGGAATGGCGCCTAGGCCGGTGCCGAGATCGAGCCAGCGGATCGTTTCATTCGGCCGCTCCTTGCGCAGGACTGCGAAAAGCATCTCGATCAGCGCGACAACCTGCCAGATACGGACGTAGTGATCGATCGGTCCTCCGATGTTGGTACGAGTATAGGTGCCTATGTTCCTCCGGCTCGGGCCGCGCGACAGAAAGGCTTCGAATCTGTAGATAAATACGTACTCGCTCATTGGCTTGAAGGCGTGCGGACCGATGAATGCTTGAGAGGCCACGTTCGTGGCCACGTGAACCGTGTCGTTGGCCTCCGGTACATGAAACCGAAAACTGGCCGTATGTTCGAAATATTCCCAAAGAACGACGTAGGCGTGTAGGAGCGGCTCCTGCACCTGTGCGTATCCCGATTTGCGACCGCGGTCGATAAGGCGGGCAAGCGCTTCCTGTGCCCTCGTTGCGCGCGGTCGCGCGGCGAAGCCGGCATGGCGGCTGTTGCGCGGGTCGAGCAGGCCGCAGAGCGCCGTTAGGAGGGCCACCGCATCGTCGTAGAGTTCGCCGGACAGGTGTGGAGTTGGGGGCGGCGCGCTGAGGAAGCCGAGACGGCGATCTGCTTCGAGCGTCAGCTCGGACGCGCGACCAAGCATCTCGAGGAAAGCGTCGACGAGAAGCTTGGTTGACTTCGCGTCACGCAACCTGGGCGCGACGTGACGAGGCTCGAGCGACTGTGCCGCTGCGTAATCGGCGAATTGTCGGGTGAATGCCCGCCGCGCGGCATGGTGCGCTTCGGCGAGATGGAAAATCGCAAACGACCGCCATCCAGGAACGATCTCGACGCGCGTACCGCTTGCCCGTGCCGCTGCGACGAGCTGGCGCGAGGCGCAATCGATCACGTTGTGGAGGATCAACAGCGCGGGCACGCCGGCGGTCACATCGTCGATGATGCGTTCGGAAAACGCAATGACGTCGGATCGGTCGGCGAGTAGCGCGATCACGGCATCCTCTCCGGCTTTCCTGCCGCGCGCCTCATCTTGCATTGGAACTAGGCCCAGCGGCTCGAGGATTTCGCGCGGCGCGTCGCCGAGTGTATCGGAGACCTGGCGATCGAGTGTCGCGCGCATGGGGTGGTCGCTGCCCGCACGCATCCAGGCGACGAGATCGAGGTTGAATGTTCGCACGACGGCGACGTCAATCGCGATGAGCCGCGCGTACTGCGAGATAATTTGCCCGTCGAGTTGATTCACTTCGCTGCGCCAATCAGCTTGGACTTTTTGCTGCACTTGGTCATTGACGGGCTTCACCGGCCGCGCGTGGTAGGCTGGCAGGTCGAAAATCGCTTCGGCTTTGGGAAGAGTGAGGGGCATGAGGTTGTGCCAAGGCAACGAATGAAGGCAAAAGTTTTAGGACATTTCCGCGAGTGAAGCGACAGGAGAGGGGCCGCAGGCGCATGAGATCGGGAGGCGAAGCGGCTTGTCGCGTTGGAGGCGACTTGGCATACTTTGTATCGAGGCGGCGGTGGGGCCGAATTCGCGGTGCCGATCAACAGAAGAACCCTCGAGGAGATAACGGCAGCCGCGGAATTGGCTGCCGCCAAGGACCCGCGAAATGTGGCGGCGATCATATTCGCGGCCGACCGGCTCTACCGGGAAGGCGAGATCGATCGTGCCGCGGCGCTGGCGCAACGAGCGGCTGAGATAGCTCCCGACGATTTTCAGGCGGTACGGTTTTTGAGCAGCATGCTCGCCGCCGCGGGAAAGTCCGAAGCAGCACTTGCGGCCGCGGAAAAGGCGGTGCGGCTCAATCCCACGGACGCCACCGCACGCCTGCACCTCGCCGGTCTGCTCGTTGGCGCGGAGCGCTGGCGCGAGGCTGCGCGCCATCTTCTTCATCACGTGAATCTCGAACATGCGAGCGCGCATGGCTGGCGCCTTCTCAGCGTCGTCCTGACGAAGATGGGTCGAGTCGAGCGGGCGATCGACGCGATCGGGCGCGCGCTCGCGATGGAGCCCGAGTGCGTCGATTACCATATGCAGCTCGCCTCGCTCTTCGCCTCGGTGGGGCGCCACGCCGATTCGCTCGAGGAACTCGCCCGCGTACGCGAGCGCGATCCCAGCAACGCAGTCGCTGCGCGTATGGCAAGCGGCCTCTACCACGTGATCGGAGATGCGAAAGCCGCGCTCGAGGAGGCTCGCCGCGCCTGCCGGCTTGCTCCTGGCGATGCCGAATATCGGCAGAATCTTGCTCACATGGAGGACGCCGCAGCCTTCGGCACCACGGCCGACGGTCTCAACGAGATCTGGATCGAGAACGAATTCAGCCGTTGGACGGACGTTGATCGAAGCGCACGCCAACGTGTTCGTCCGCCGCGCGAGGATGGATTTTTAGCGGCACTGCGCACCAAGATGCGGGTCATCTTCGCTGTCATGCTGCGCGAGACCCGCGCGCAGCACGGGCGTTCGCGCCTCGGCTATGCGTGGGCCGTTATCGAGCCGATCGCGCACGTCTTGACGCTTGGCAGCGTCTTCAATCTGTTCAATCACGGCGCTCCTCCAATCGGCAACAACTATTTTCTCTACTATCTGACCGGCCTCCTTCCGTTTTTGATGTTCAATCACACCGCCGAAATGATGATGTCGTCGATCACGGCTGGCACGCCCGTACTGCAGCTGCCGAAGGTCACGCGGGTCGATGTCGAGCTGGCGCAGGCGCTGCTCTGCCTCGCGACCGAGATCGTTGTGGGGCTTATTGTGTTCTCGGGGGCCGCGCTCTTGGGCCAGCGGGGCATGCCATATAATATGCTCGTCGTGATGCAAGGGATCGCCGCTTTGTGGTTCGCCGGCCTCGGGATCGGCGCGATCAATGCGGTGGTATCGCAGTTTTGGCCGGCGTACACCACCTTCTACAATTCGATCACGCGGCTCCTCTATTTCGCCTCCGGCATTTATTATTCGCCAATGGTCACACCGGATTGGGTGCGCAACATCCTTGTCTGGAATCCGGTGTTGCAGGGCGTTGAATGGTTCCGCAGTGGCTTTTTCGAGGGCTATGCGCCGCATTGGCTCGACCGCGCTTATCTGATCGAGTGGGGTGTATGTGCCGTGATCCTCGGCTTCTCGCTCGAACGCGCCGCCCGGCGCCGCATCATCTTGCCGGCATGATCTCTCTCGATCGAGTTAGCAAATCCTATCGGACGCTCGACGGACGGCATGTCGTGCTCGCCGACGTTTCCGCTGTGTTTCCGGACGGACGCAACATCGGCATCATGGGCGCGAATGGGTCGGGCAAGTCGACGCTCATCCGGCTTCTCGCGGGGTCGGAGCTGCCGGACCGCGGGCGAATTTCGAGAGATTGCCGCGTGTCGTTTCCGCTCGGATTTGGCGGAACTTTCCATGGCGAGCTGAGCGGACACGAAAATGTTGCTTTTCTCGCCCGCATCTATGGCGAGGACGTGCGGAGGGTCCTGCGTTTCGTTGACGAATTCTCCGAGCTTGGTGAATATTTTCGGATGCCGGTCAATACCTACTCCAGCGGCATGCGCGCCAAGCTCGCCTTCGGCGCGAGTCTCGCGATGAATTTCGACGTCTATCTCATCGACGAGGTCACCGTGGTCGGCGACGCGCAATTCCAGGAGCGCTGCCGCGCAGCATTTGAAAGCCGAATTCGTCATGCCGATGTCATCATGGTCTCGCACAGTTTTACGACGATTCAGGGATATTGTGATGCGGCAGCCATCCTCGAAGGCGGCCGGTTGACGATGTTCGACGAGCTTGATGACGCGATCGAGGTCTATAGGATGATGATGGGCATCACAGAGCCGGCGGTCGAGGACAGAGCGGGATGAGTTCCGCGGCTGAAGATAACGAGTCGGGAGGAGCCGTCGAGCGGCGGTCGCCCCAGGCGGGGCGCCGCTCGTCACTGCCGCTCGAACCCGTAGCGCCGCGCAAGGTCGATTTTCCGGCACCCCCGCGCCTGCCGCAGTTTCCTGCCCTGAAGGAAGGACTCGCTCGCTGGCCGTGGCGCCTACTCTCGTTCCTGGCGGCGGTCGTCCTGCCGACCGCCATAGCGGCCATATATTTTCTGACGATCGCGTCGAGCCAGTACGTAAGCGAGATTCGCTTTAGCGTGCGCCATGCGGATCCGTTGCGCACCGACCCGACGCTCGTCTCGGGATCGGCGTCAGCCTCGGTCGCCGTCGCGATGCTTGAATCGCAGGAGGTCGTGCAATACGTCCGAAGCCGCGAGATGGTTGATCAGATCGAAAAGCAAATCGATCTGCGATCGGTCTATGCCGCGCACGGAATTGACCGGTTCGCACGGCTTGATCCCTCGGTTTCGGTCGAAGAGCTGACGAAATACTGGAACGGGATGGTCGATCCGTTCTTCGATCTCTCGACGGGCCTCATCACCGTGTCGGTTCGGGCCTTCCGTCCAGCCGACGCCCAGGCAATCGCCGCCGCAATCCTTTCCCTATCGGAAAAGCTCGTCAACGACCTGTCAGAGCGTGCCCGTAGCGACACGCTGAACTATGCGGAAAAAGCCGTCTCCGACGCGGAGAAGCGTCTACGCGCCGCGGAGATCGCAATCCTCGATTATCGAAATCAGCACAACATGCTCGACCCGACGCTGGAGTCGAAAAGCTCGACGGAGCTCGAAGCCCGGGTTACGGGCGAGCTGATGAACGCACGCGTTCGCTACGCGACAATGCAATCGCAGCTCAAGCCCGGCGCTCCCGCCCTAAATTTGCTCCAGTCGCAGATCGCGGCTCTTCAGGGCCAGCTCGACCAGCTGCACGCGACGATGGCGCGGCCAAACGCCGCCGCCGGTGGCAAAGGGGGGCAGACTTTGTCGACCGTGCTTACTGGATATGAGAACTTGCAGGTCGAGCAGAACCTCGCGGGGAAGACGTACGAGGCGGCATTGCTGTCGGAGCAGAAGGCGCGCGAGCAAGCGGACCGTCAGCAGATTTACCTCGAGGCGTTCGTGCAGCCGGCGCTTGCGCAGGAGCCGCTCTATCCGCAGCGGGGACGCTCGATTTTGGTGGTCTTCCTCGTGTCTTTTGCCGTCTGGTGCCTCGGCAGTCTGCTCTATCACGCAATCAGCGACCATCTTTGACCGGAAGCGCGATCGTCGCTCCCAAACCTCCGCTCGCACCGCAGCGGAGCGATCGTTTCGGCATACGGATCAGTGTTAGCGGGGCCCAAGGCGGCCCGGAACCGGGTATCTCGAGGACTGGACCTCGATTCCGACGGTGCTGGCGCCGAGCGCTTGCGTGATCGGACCGCTGCCGAAGGTGGGATTGAGGATGAGGTTGCTCTCGCCCGCCGTCGCGTTGATCGCCGCTGTCCGCCAGACCCACGCTCCTCCGATGAACGTGTTCGAGCCGGCATTTACCGAATCGATCACGAGATCGTAGGCGGTCACCTCCATGTCGAGGTTGAGGAATGTATTGCCGTAGCTGTATCCGCCGGTGATGTGAACGGCGTCGTCGGAGGTGCCAAAAGCGCCTTGGATCGTGCTGAATTGCGTCTGCCGCACCCGCAAGGCATCCCCATGTCCCGCGACGTTGGCAATGATGTTAACGAAGTGGCTGCCCAGCACCTCATTGAGCTCGAGCGCCGCCGCCGTCGGCGCCGGGCTTAGATTGTTGATGACCAGATTACGGAAATAAAAGCTGTTGAGCGCGTCCTTGAAGTTTTCTTGTCCGATCCGGAGCGCGGGGCCTGAGGCGTTGGAAGCGCGGACGCCGAAATCGGCAAATTCGCCGTAGAACGCGCCGGCATTGCACGAGCAGATGATGCTGAGCGTGCCGCTTCTGATTACGATTACCGATTGCTGCGGCCCATCGCCGTAGATTTTGAGCCCGCTGCGTCGCACGCGGTCGAGATCCCATGTGATCGGGGAATCGGCCCTGTAAGTTCCGTGCGGCAGGTGGCCGGGAACGCCGCTCGCGACAACGGCCGCATACCATTTTTGTAGCGCAGCGCTACTGTCGGTATGGCCGGTTGGGTCCGCTCCGAAGCCAACCAGGGAAAGCGTCTCGGTCGCTGCCGGAGTTTGGGCGGCCGCGGATGTGATCGGTGTTGTCAGACTCCATGAGAGAGCGAGCAAGCTCGCCGCAGCCGCCCCTACAGCGGTCAGAGAGTTTCCGGGTCGGCGCGCCCCTTTACAGCCCGTGAATTTTGGTGCCATATCCGTCCGCATCCGGGGGGCTGTGATCGTATTCCGCAAAGCGCGCGAAGACCGAACTCGCCAGCATTTTGGAGGGGGCATTGAACGCACCGGATTCGTCATTTGCGGTCGCACCTGCAAGAGCGCGACACCGTCGGCTCGCGATCATCACCAGCTTTGACGAACTGTGCGGTATCGCCGCGTATGCACGTGCGCTCATTCGCCAGCTCGAGCCGGTGTTCGACCTCGAAGTCTTCGAACTCGATCAGTTTCTTCTCCGCGGTTCGTCAAAGCGCTTGCGTCGATCGGCGGACAAGCACATCGAATCGATCGCTTCGGCGCTCAAGAACTTCGATTGCGTCAACATACAGCTTGAGTACGGCACACTGGGACTCGGCGCCGGCGACATAGTGCGCCGTTTCGGGCGTCTCGTCGATGCCGCCTCGGCTATCTCCGTCACCTGCCACACGGTGATCCGGCCGGAAGCCGCGTTCAATCAGGCGATGACCGATCTTGGCGGTTTCCGGGTGGGCAAGGCTGCGGGCAGCATCGCGACCTACCTCGAGAAGCGCCGCCTGCTGCGTGGCACGTTTCTGCCGCTCCAGCGCTCGCAGCACAAAAAGCCCACCTCCGTCATCGTGCACACCCAGCGCGACCGCAACTATGTTCATCATCTCTGCGGCATCGAGCGCGTCTACGAGCATCCGCTTGCGTTCATCTCGGCCAAGGAGGCGGCCGAAATCAACGCCAAAGCCTCGCGCCGGCATTTCCCCGTTCTCGATGGCGTGCCCCAGGATGCGAAGCTGGTCGGTACCTTCGGCTTCATCAGCCCCTATAAGGGGCTCGATACCGTCATTCGCGCGATCCGGCATCTGCCGCCTGATCATCACCTGCTGATCTTTGGCGCCGTCCACCCACAGGAGATCAGGATGTGGGAGCCGATCGATCCTTTCCTGAAGTCGCTTCTCAAGGAAGCCAATGTCGGCCAATCGATCCTCGATCAGATCAAGGAGATGGCTGGCGAGGGACTCGAATCACGTTCGGTTTCCTTCAGCGTCGACTCGTCGACGCGGGGCATCTTCGAAAATCCTTCGCCGCATCCGCGCGATCTCAGCGGACGCGTGCATTTCATGGGGTCGCTCGACGACGATCAGTTCGCTCTCGGCATGGCGATATGCGACGCGGTCGTATTGCCCTATCTCGAAGTCGGTCAGTCCTCATCCGGCCCAATTAGCAACGCGGTCGAGCTTGGCTGCCGCGTGATCGCGTCGCGAACCAGCGCGTTCCGCCAGTTCGGCCGTTATCATCCGAACCTTGTCGAGTATTTTGACATCGGCAATCATCTGGAGCTCGCGCAGCGGATCAAGGCGCCGAGCCCGGCCGTCAATCACCGCCGGGCTAATCTTCGCTTCGATACGACGACGAATACTGCAATCTATCTTCGCGCGAACTCGGACGAACGTGAGAGCAAGGTTGTATCTCCGGGCGTCGAGCGGCGCCCCGGCGCTGAAACCGCTGCTACTGCGGCACTAGCGTCGGTCGATGCTTCGCTCGGCCGGACCATCTCGGGGCGCGAACTTGTCTGAACTTTCGCTTCCGAACCGGCCGGTGCGCGGCGCCGCGGTCGCGAAGCTCTCGTGGCGTTGCGCGTTCTTTCCGCTTTTTGCGGGGCTGGCGCTGTCGAGCTGTACGTGGTTGCCAGCGACGGGGCCAACGGCCCACAGCCTCGTCGATCAGGCGGAAAGCCAGGGCGAACCGCACGTCGTCGAGGTGAACGCCAAGGTGGTTGACGAGCTAGTGGCGCACCGGGCGCCGTCATTACGCTCGAATTTCGCAAGCTACGGCCATCCGCCGCCGCCGCTGATCTCCGTCGGTGACACGGTCGTCGTGTCAATCTGGGAAGGTGCAGCCGGAACACTGTTTGACGGAGATTCCGGTGTCGACGCGTCGCGCGCTGCGGCCGCGCACGCGACGGTTCTCCTGCCGCAGATGGTGCCGACCGATGGCAGGATCACCATACCGTTTGCAGGTCGAGTTGCGGTCGAGGGGCTGACAGCGGCGCAGGCGCAAGAGAAAATCAGGGGCTTGTTGCGTGGGAAGACGCCCGAGCCACAAGTGCTCTTATCAGTCTCGGCGAGCGACTATTACTCCGTGACGGTCGTCGGCGAAGGCATCAAGGGCGCGCGCGTTCCTTTGTCGCCGCGTGGCGATCGCATTCTCGACATCTTGGCGATGGTCGGCGGCGCGCAGTCGCCAAGTTTCGATACTTACATTCGGCTGACCCGCGGCGAACTGTCCGGCATGATCCCGCTCTCGACGCTGATCGACAGTCCGGCGGAGAACATTTACGTCTGGCCCGGAGACGTCCTGACCTTTCTTGTGGTGCCGCGGAGCTTCCAAGTTCTGGGGGCGACCGGCAAGAATGCGCAGGTGAATTTCGACCAGAAGACTCTGACCGCAGCCCAGGCACTCGCGAAGTCGCAAGGGCTTGTTGACGAGAAGGCCGATCCGGCTGGGGTCTTTCTCTTTCGCGAAGAGCCGGCTGCGCTTGCCGCAAGCCTCGGCGTTCCGGTCGGGCCCCAAGGAGACGTCGCTGTTCCCGTCATATATCATTTCGATCTGACCGACCCCGATGCCTATTTCCTGGCGGGCCGTTTTCCGGTTGAAAACAATGATCTCCTTTACGCCGCACCGGCGCGGGTCAACGCGCTCCAGAAGTTCCTGCAACTGCTTGGAATCATCTCCAATCCCGTTGTGAATGGGATCGTCATCAAGAATAATGCGCCTTGATGGTTTCGGAGCAGCTTGTCGCTGAGAGTGCCGGCATTCTTCCGCGCGATGCGTTGCTGTCTGCGCTGAATGCTGATGGCGATGTTCGCTTCGAGATTGATGATCTGCCATCGATTGGGGCAGCTTGTGTTCTCTGCGCCAACGATCAGACGGCGCTCTCGTGCTCAATCTGGATTGACCGCAACAAAGGCTGGCGTTGCGATGTCGTGAAGCGGCGGGCGCGGATCGAGCCGCCGTCAGTGATTGCGCTGCGAACCGCGTCGCCTTGGCTCCAGATTCTTTGGGGCGAGTCCGGAGAAGCGCGTGCCGCGGGAGAGGGGCGGGACCGCTTTCACGCCACGTTCAACCAGATGACGCGCCGCATACGCCGGCTTGCCGAATTGCTGCGCGCCACGCGGTATTGCGATCCGTTGCGGCTTTCGTGGCCACCCGAGATCGTGGACCGCATGGTGAATGCGCATGTTCTCGATGCCGAGTCCCTACTACTTGAGATCGTCCGCATCATTCGGCGCCACGTCGGCGTTCTCGAAATGCGCGAATTGGGGGATGAACTTGCGAAGCATGTTGAGTATCTCGCGGCGCGACGTGATCACATTCCGGAGGCGCCGGACGGCAGTCAACTCGTTCTCGACTTCGTTACAAACGTCAATGCGGCGATCGCTGAGAGGCTTAATTCCATATGCCTGATGCTCGCCGTCTCGCCCGCCTTTGGGTGGATTGCTTCCGCGCGCCCGAATCAGTTCTTCCTTAGTGAAGACGATTGGAACGAACTGATAGGCATGCCGATCAATCTTGAACTGGCCGTGTTCGGCCTTCTGCGGGACCGCGTCGCGCATCTGCCGCCTCGGCCAGAGGGCGAAGTGGCCGGCTTCGTTGGCCTGGCGCGGAACTCATGACGATGGAATCGCGGGGCCCGGCGGCAGAGTCGCGCGAGCGGCCGCCGTCAATTCGACAATCTGGACTGAACGCGTGCACCAAGCTCTATCATCTTCATATCCCCAAGACCGCAGGAACGTCGGTCAATCACTTCATCGCGATGCCGTTTGCGGCCTTCGAGGTCAATCCAGACCATTTCCTTCGAAGATCGTGGGAGCAGTTCTGCGACGTGTGCCTGCAGCAGGATACCGACGCGGGAAAAGCCGAGGACGAGCAGAGGCTTTCCGAACGCGCTTTCCAGATTTACGACTGCGTGGCTGGACATTATCATTTCCTTCAGTACCTCCCAGCCGGCACACGCGTTTTCTCCTTGCTGCGCGATCCGATCTCGCGCCTGTCCTCGCACGTACGTGACTGGAACAGGATCGCCCGCGTATCAGACCCCGGCCGTCTTCACACCTCTCTCTACGAATGCCTGCGCGACAATCGCATGGATGTTGACTACGCGTTGCGGCGCTCGGAAAGCGACGTAGACCTGTGCTACCAATTCCGCAATCACCAAGCGAAGTGCCTTCTTTCGAGCTGCTACGCGGCTGACGTACTGAACGGCTTCGATGATGCTCGGCTCCACCGCGAGGCGTGCGACGTGATGGACGAGCGCCTCGACCTCGTCGGGGTTGCAACACTGCCGCTCTCGACGGTCCGACGCGTGTGCGAGATGATGGGTTGGCCGAAGCCTGCGCAGCTGAGCCGTCTCAACCGGGGCGATGCGACCGGCGCGCCCTGGGGCCCGGGTGAGGAGGAGCGCTTGGTGCGGTTCAACGAGGTCGACCGCAGGCTGTTTCAGCGCGTGCGGAAAGCCTGGTCGGGATGGGTCGATGCGGTGGTCGAACCAGACGAAGAGCGAGCGAACGCACTTCGATGGCTTCTGGGCAAAGAGGGTGACGGCCAAACGGAAGGCGAGTTCACGGCAAACGATCGTGTGCTGGGCTGCGGCTGGCATGGCCGCGATGCGGGTGGCACGATCGGCTGTCAGATCTGGAGCGGTCCGTCACCCGAAAGCTTCTTCTATGCGATTCTCCCTGGCGGCAAATCAGGATGGCTGAGCGTGGTGCTCGTGCCGAACGACCGCCTTGCCCCCGAGATGCTCCGTGTAAGTGTTGACGGCGACGCCGCGGGCCCAGGCCGCAAGGCAAGCGACGGCAACGCCTATGTATATTCGGTCCGGTTTTCGGCGGGGCCGGAACGCGTGGCGCGCGTTGAAATCCAGTGCGGCGCAATGGTGAGTGACGAGGACGATGCGCGTCCGCGCGGAGCCGCGCTCAGGGGATGGCGCGTCGATACCTCGACTGTTCCGTCGCGATAACTGAAAGCGGTCATCTCGCCGCGTATCTGCGAGATGCTTTCTTAGAATGCGACACAGTCGGGCGAGACGTTGCCGATTGTCACGGCTTGCGGTCCGGACGGCGAAAGCACGACCTTCTGCGGCGCAGAGACATGGGAGGAGGGGCTCGTAGTCCATGGGCACATGACGCCGCCCGTCACGACATTGAGCCCGCCTGCGGCGTTGTTGAAGAATCCGTTGGAGCCCTGCTGCACCGTCACCGCTCCGCTGATGCTCATGCCGCCGTCCATGCGGAACGCGGAGTTCTGCGTCACCGCGATGCTGCCGCTCCAGCTCGAAGGATTGGCCGCGCCGGTGCCGATCTCGATGTCGCTCTGCACCTGCACTGCGCCATTGCCGGTAATCGTGTCGCCTGCCGGATCGATCGCGAGGGGCTGGCCCGTGATAGATGGAACAAGGTCCGCGCCCTGGCCCTGAACCAGGCTCGAGCCGTGATCGAGAGCCACGGCGTTGCCACCGCTTGCCGTATTGGCGATCGTGTTGCCGCCGGAAAGTATCACGTGCGAGACGCCACTTGCCTGGAGCGTCGGATAACTCGTGGTAGTGTTGCTGAGATTGGTGTCGAGCACGGCCAGCGATGAGGCCGAGGTCACGACGACGGCCGAACCATAAGACCCGGCCTCGATTGACGTGCCCGAGCCGAGCATGATGCGAGATGCCTGATAGGCATAGACGGCAGCAGCTTCAGCGACGTTCGGCGCGTGCTGTTGCTGGATCGTCGCGCCAAATATGCCCGCGTCCGATGTGCCGTTGACAAAAATCTGGATACCGCCGTTGCCCTCGATCGCGCCGCCGACGAGCGTAAGGCTGCTGGCGGAAGCGAGCGAGACGCCGTTGCAGGCGTTGCTCACGACTGCGACAGTGTTCGCCGTGTCGACCGCGCCGCTTCCGGTGTATTGACCTAAGTAGACACGCGAGCCGCCCTCGGCGCGGATGCCGTCGCATTGTCCGGAGACATTCAACATCCCGTTGCCCGA
>DATIXQ010000032.1:0-4680 GCA_035518375.1 Allostellaceae bacterium
GTCCTAGATCGGCACGAGCTTGGGCTTGGTGCGGCGCAGCCACGTCACGATCTGGAGCCGCGTCACCAGGATCGCCGAGAAGAGCGAGGTCAGGACGCCGATGCTGAGCGTGACGGCGAAGCCCTTGATCGGCCCCTCGCCCAGCCAGAACATGAGCGCGCCGGCGACGAGCGTCGTCACGTGGCTGTCGAGAATGGTGCCGAAAGCGCGCTCGAACCCGGCCTGGAGCGAGGAGATGATCGAGCGGCCGCCCCTCAGCTCCTCGCGGATGCGCTCGTAGATGAGGACATTGGCGTCGACCGCCATGCCCATCGTGAGTGCGATCCCCGCGATGCCGGGGAGCGTGAGCGTCGCCCCGAGAAGCGTCAGGCTCGCCAGCATGATGCACAGGTTGAAGAACAGCGCGACGTCGGCGAAGACGCCAAAAAGCCCGTAGAAGACGACCATGAACACGACGACGAGCACGATGCCGACGACGCTCGCGAGCGCGCCCGCATGAATTGAATCGGCGCCGAGATCGGGGCCGACCGTACGCTCCTCGAGGATGGTGAGCGGCGCCGGCAGCGCGCCCGCGCGCAGGAGAAGCGCCAGGTCGTTCGCGCTCTGCACCGTGAAGCTCCCCTCGATAATGCCGGACCCGCCGAGGATCGGTTCTTTGATCACGGGCGCCGAGATCACCTTGTTGTCGAGCACGATGGCGAAGGGCTTGCCGACATTTTCGCGCGTCGCGTCGGCAAAGCGCCGGGCGCCGAGAGAATCGAACTTGAAACTCACCACCGGCTCGTTCTGGTTGAACGAGGGCTGGGCGTCGGTGAGCGTGTCGCCGCTGACCATGACGCGGCGGCGCACGACGTAGGTTTGCGGCGCGCCGGCTCGGCTCTCCTGCGACGACAGCAGCTCGTCGCCTGGCGGCACATGGCCGCTCTGCGCGTCCGCCAGCGAGGCGGTCGTATCGACGAGCTGGAACGTCATCTTCGCGGTCTTGCCGATCAGCGACTTGACGCGCTCGGGATCATCGATGCCGGGAAGCTCGACGAGAATGCGGTCGTTGCCGACGCGCTGGATCGTCGCCTCCTTGGTGCCGGTCTCGTCGACGCGGCGGCGCACGATCTCGATCGACTGCTCGACCGCCGACGTCTGGCGCTGCTGCAGTGCGAGGTCGGTCGGCTTGATCGAAACCGCGCCGCCGGTGCCGATGGTGAGCTGGAGATTGGGATCGAGCTTCTGCACGAGCTGGCGCACGTCGTTCTCGCTCGCGGGATCCCGCAGCGTGAAAACGACGCTGTCGTTGTTCGCGGCAAGGCCGGTATAGCCCACCTTGCCGGCGATGAGGCTCGTGCGCAGCTCATCGACGAGATTATTGAGCTGGTCCTTCTCGGCAGCCGCCATGTCGACTTCGTAGAGGAGATAGGAGCCGCCGCGCAGATCGAGGCCGAGTGCCACCTGCCGCTTCGGCAGGAACGACGGCCACGCCGCCACCGTCTGCGGCGAGAACATGTTAGGGATCGAGAGCAGCACGCCGACGAGGCACACGACGAAGATGATCGTCCGTTGCCAGGGTGGGATATACAGCATCGTCAGCTCACGCCCTGCCGCGCGGGACTTCCAGCATCACCGCCCGAGAAGCCCTTTGAGCTTTTCCATCATGCCGCCCATCCCCGCCGCGAGGCCCGCCTCGGCCGGCTCCGCAACCTTCTTGTCCGCGTCCTCGTCCTTCGCTTCCTTCTTGGCGGCGACCGGTTGCGGCTTCGCCATCACCGTCGTGATGGTGTTGCGTACGACGCGGACGCGGACGCCCTCGGCGATCTCGAGCTGCACTTCGTCGGGATCGACCTTGGCGATCGTGCCGATGACGCCGCCCGCGGTAACGACGCGGTCGCCGCGCCGGAGCGCGTCGAGCATCGCCTTCATCTGCTTCTGCTTCTGCTGTTGCGGCCGGATCATGAAGAAGTAGAAGACGACGAAGATCAGGCCCATGGGCAGGACGAACGTGGTCAACGTGTCCTGCGAACCGCCCAGCGCCTGCGCGTAGGCCGGCGATATGAACATCGCGCGCACCTCTAGCCGATTTCCCCATTGGTAGGGGAGACGAGGGCAAAAAGCAAACCATGCGCCCGCGACTCATGCCCCGCCTTGCGGTTGCAAGGCGTGCGCCCGTCCGGTAGAACGCAAGCCCCCATGCCGCCGCGTCCTCCCTCCCCGCTCGCACGCATCGCCGGCGCGCTCGAGCGGCTGGCACCGCCGGCCGCGCCCACGAACGATCTCGCCAAGGCCGACGCCTTCGTCTGGCACGCCGACCGCGAATGGCTCGAGCCGGTCGCGCGCGTGAGCCGCGTCGAGCTCGATCTCTTGCGCGGCATCGACCGCGTGCGCGACATCCTCATCGACAACACGCGCCGCTTCGCCGCCGGGCTTCCGGCCAACAACGTGCTGCTCTGGGGCGCACGCGGGATGGGCAAGAGCTCGCTCGTCAAGGCGGCGCACGCCGCTATCAACGAGAAGCGCAAGGACCGGCTCGTTCTTGTCGAGATCCACCGCGAGGACATCACCAGCCTGCCGCGGCTCCTGTCGCTGCTGCGGCAGTCGCCACGCCGCATCCTGCTCTTCTGCGACGATCTCTCGTTCGATGAGCAGGACACGAGCTACAAGTCCTTGAAGGCCGTGCTCGAAGGCGGGATCGAGGGCCGGCCCGCCAATGTCGTGTTCTATGCCACCTCGAACCGCCGCCACCTTTTGCCGCGCGACATGAGCGAGAACGAGCGCTCGACCGCGATCCATCCGACCGAGACGGTCGAGGAGCGCGTATCGTTGTCGGACAGGTTCGGCCTGTGGCTCGGCTTTCACGCCTGCGACCAGGAAACGTACCAGGCGATGGTGGAGGCCTATGCCGCGCGCTATGGCCTCGCGCATCCGGCGGAACAAATGCGGCGCGAAGCCGCGGAGTGGGCGATCACGCGCGGCGCACGCTCTGGCCGGGTCGCCTGGCAATACATCCAGGATCTGGCCGGCCGACTCGGCAAGAAACTTCCCTGACCATCGCGCCTCTGCGATGGCTGCCCCACGAAAGAAGCATGCCGGTCGGCAGCGAAAATCGTAAGGATGTCATTGCGGGATTTCGTCGCGGCCGCATCGTTCTCTCGATAATGCCACTGGCGAAGCACACGGCCGCCCCGATATCAAAGCGCGCACAAAAAAGGGAGCGCATTAGCGCATGAAAGAGCCCGAAGAGATGACGATCGCGGAAATGCGTGCCGAACTGCGCGCAATGGGCGTGACCGAGCGGCTTTCACTCCTCATCCTGCGCGAGATGGGCGAGGCCGAACGGCGCATCGAGCAGGCGCAGAAAGGCCAGAAGGGCAAGTACGATCCGCTGCGGGCTCAGCTCTACATCCTGAAGGCGCACGGCATGACCAATCCGGACTTGTCGCTCAACCGGAAGGGCAAGCTGTTCATCCAGCTCACGACGCGTGAAGAAGTGATGGGGCCGCCGGCGCAATCGGCCTAGCGCCGCGGACTGAGGAGCCGCACCACGGACCGGTGCGGAAGCTCGTCGGCAGAATTCAGACAACAGCACCGTCATGCTCGGCCTTGTGCCGGGCTACTCGACCGCGCTATTCGAGGAAGACGCGCACGCCTTCCTCGATCCCGGTGACGAGCGCCATCGCTTCGCCGCTCTGCGCGCCGTAATCGAACACATGGCCGGCGAGCACCGCGTGCACTTTGCGGCCGTCGTGCGACAGCGGCAGGATCACGCGCTTCGTTGCGATCGGATCGCTTTGGCCGCCGCGAAGGACGAACAAGTTTTCGGTGTAGAGCGGGCGGCACGCCGCCGCCATCTCCTCGTAGATCCCGACGACGTAGTCGCGATATCCCGCGGTCGACGGCAGGATTTCGCCGACATACTCGCCCACAGGCTCGCGCCCGGCATGGCGCCAGAACACGCGGCCGACGCGCTGATAGCGGAAGCGGGCGCGGTCGCCCTCGTACGCGACCTCGAGCAGCATGGCGTTGGGCTGCACGGCCTTCGGCAACTGCGCGAGGTCGACCTCGCCGGGCGAGGGCGCCACGCGCGCACCCTTCTTGCTCCGCCAGTAATGGAAGAGCAGCCACAGCCGCGGATCGCCGATCGTGCCGACGCCGTCCATCGACGTTTCTCCCGGCGGAGTTGGCCATCCGCCAGCGGCGATTCTCACGCGGCTTCGTAAACGATTGCTTTACTAGTCAGCCCTTGGCCGAGGCGGCCTCGGAGGGGAGATAGGTCGCCGGATCGACCGCGCGCGCGCCCTGGCGGATTTCGAAATGGAGCTGCGGGCGCGACACGGCGCCGGTGGCGCCAACGCGGCCGATCGGCTGGCCGCGCGCCACCTTGTCGAAGCGCTTCACGGTCACGCTGGAGAGATGGGCATAGGCGGTGATGATCCCGCCCGCGTGCTTGATGAGCACGAGATTGCCATAGCCCTTGAGCTCGTTCCCGGCATAGGCGACCTCGCCCGCCGCGGCGGCGACCACGGGCGTGCCTTCAGGCGCGGCGATGTTGACGCCGTCATTGTGCGTCCCGTCGGCGCTGGTGCCATAGGCAGAGAGAACTGTCCCGCGGACCGGCCACAAGTAACCGCTGCCCGCGATGGGCGCCGGCATCGGCGGCAGCGACGCGGTCTGCTCCGGCGGGGACGGCGAAGG
>DATIXQ010000033.1:0-32653 GCA_035518375.1 Allostellaceae bacterium
TGCTTGTTGAGCGCCGCCGCCTCCTGCCGCCACACCCGCTTCAAGCGCCAGTTGCCCATGGTGATGCGCTCGCAAAGCGCCAGCTCGGCCGCGCCCTCGGGCGCGAGCGCTTCCTCCATCTCGCCCGCGAAGCGCGCGAACTCCGCCGCGTCCTCGTCGAAGGTCAGGACCTGCTCCGCCGCGAGCCCGTGGCGCAGCGCATTGAGCCGCGCCTTGGCCTTCCCTCCCTCCGTCCTCGGCCCCGTGCTCTTCTTTGCGTTCGCCCGGTTGGCCGCCATTTGCGCTTCGGTTGCCATGTTCCAGCTCCGTGTCTCGAGAATGTACGCATCATATAATGCAAAACGCGTACATGGGCAAGACCCCACGACCCGCTACACTGCGCGCAGGAGGACAAGAAAAATGGCTTTGGCTTACGACGCGCCGCTGCGGTTCGGGCTCTTCTTCGCGCCGTTCCACTCGAACGGCCTCAACCCGACCTGGGCGTTCGAGCGCGACCTCATGCTGGCGGAGCATCTCGACCGCCTCGGCTTCGAGGAGATCTGGTTCGGCGAGCATCATTCGGGCGGGATGGAGATGGTGTCGGCGCCCGAGCTGATGATCGCCGCCGCCGCGCAGCGCACCAAATACATTCGCCTCGGCACCGGCGTGAAGTCTCTGCCCTTCCACAATCCCTTCATGCTCGCCGAGGCGATGGCGCAGCTCGACCACATGACGCGCGGACGCGCGATGTTCGGCGTCGGGCCCGGCGCGCTGCCGACCGACGTGCACATGCTCGGCATCGACATCAACCAGATCCGCGAGCGCATGGACGAAGGGCTCGACGTCATCATGGCGCTGATGGCGGGCGAGACGGTGACGCGCAAGAGCGAGTGGTTCCATCTGCGCGACGCGCGCCTTCATGTCGGCTGCTTCACGCGGCCGCACATGGAGATGGCGGTCACCTCGGTGCGCTCGCCCGCAGGCGTGGTCGCGGCCGGGAAGCACGGGGCGGGCGTTCTGACGCTCGGGCCGGTCACCGACGCGGCGCTCGATCACCATGTCGAGAACTGGCACATCTACGAGGCGGAATGCAAAAAGCACGGCCATACGCCCGACCGCGCGAACTGGCGCATCACCGTCATCATGCATATCGCCGAGAGCCGCGAGAAAGCCTTCGCCGACAGCGAATGGGGCTTCCCCGAGTGGATCGACTACACGCATGACGTGGTTCCGGCCCCGGCCGCCTTCCCGCGCGGCGTCAAGAACCCGGCCGAGTTCTGCAACGCGAACCAGCTCGGCATCGTCGGCACGCCTGACGACGCCATCCGCGAGATCGAGCGCATCCAGAAGAAGCTCGGCGGCATGGGCGCGGTGCTGATCTTCGGCAACGACCTGGCGCCGTGGCCGGCGCAGCAGCGGAGCTTCGAGTTGATATCCGAATTCGTGAAGCCGCATTTCGCGCACGCGAACCGGTCGCGCCAGTCGAGCTACCGCTGGGCCGCCGAGAATATCGCCGAGAGCCGCCAGAAAGCGCAGGCCGCCGTCGCCGCCGCGACCGACAAATTCGAAGGGCGGCGCTGAGGCTACCCTTTTTACCGGCTTGTTCTCGCCGCCGGGCCGCTCATATTAGACTCCTCTCTTCCGACATGAGGACCCGTTGAGCAGCCGAGGTAAAGAGTTTCGCGAACGCCGCCGCCGCGGCTTCGATGATGATGAGTTCCTGCCGCCCCGCCGCAGCAAATACAGCACCCGGCCACCGCCTGCCGCCGCCGAAAGCGGCGCGGCCCCCGCGGCGCGCGCCGCCACCCCGCCGGTCCAGGCGACGGTCAAATGGTTCAACGCCGAGAAGGGTTTCGGCTTCGTCGCGATCGAGACGGGCGGCGACGCGTTCCTGCACGCCAACGTCCTGGCGCGCGCGGGACGCGAGGAGCTGGCGCCCGGAACGACGCTCCAGGTTCGCACCGGGAGCGGCATGAAGGGGCCGCAGGTGACCGAGGTCCTGGCGATCGACGACAGCACGGCGACGCCGGCCGCGCCGCGCGCCCGGACGGGCGCCGGGGGTCCGCGCGTCCCCGCCGGCCCGGCGCAGCGCATGATCGGCACGACGAAGTGGTACGACCCCGGCAAGGGCTTCGGCTTCGTCAGCGTCGACGGGCGCGGACAGGACGTGTTCGTCCACGCCTCGGTGCTGCAGAAGGGCGGCATCACCTCGCTCGCGCCGGGACAGCGCGTGACGATGGACGTGGCCGAAGGCCGCCGCAACCCCGAGGCGGTGTCGATCCAGCTCGCAGAGTAGGGCGCGCCCCCGCGCGATGTGTGGAACCCTCTCCCCTCCGGGGAGAGGGAAGGGCGAGGGGGATAAGCGACGGGCGCACGAGCGATTGCCCCCTCACCCGCGCAGCGCTTTCGCGCTGCGCCGCCCTCTCCCCGGTGGGGCGAGGGTGATGCCGGGACAAGCCCGGCCATGACGAGCGAAATCTGTCACGGTCATTGCGAGCGGAGCGAAGCAATCCCCGCGAGATTGCTTCGTTGCTTCGCTCCTCGCAATGACGAGACCCTATCTCTCGCGCAGGCTCTCGTGCTGGAAGCGCAGGAGCGGCGACAGGAGGTAGGAGATGACGCGGCGCTGGCCGGTCTTGATCTCGACCGTCACCGCCATACCCGGCGCGAGCCGCACCTCGCGGCCGTCGATGTCCATGACGCTGCGGTCGAGCGAGACGCGCGCGGCATAAGCGAGCGAGCCGGGCTCGGGTACCGAGTCCGCCGCCTGCTGCGAGCGCGTCTGCTGCGCGGAAGGCTGCTGCTGCTGTGTCACGGCGTCGGCCGAGACGCTTTCGACCGTGCCGCGCAGGAGCCCGTATTTCGTGAAATTGAACGTGTCGACCTTGATCTCGGCGTCCTGGCCTACGTGCACGAAGCCGACGTCGAGGTTCGAGACCATGGCCTCGACCTCGAGCTTGCTGTCCTGCGGCACGATCTCGAGCAGCGGCTGCGCCGCGGTGACGACGCCGCCGATCGTGTGAACGGCGAGCTGCTGCACCACGCCATCGACCGGCGCGCTCAACACCTGGAGGCGCGCGCGCTCCTTCGCCTTCGTCACGTCGGCGGCGAGATCGGCCTCCTTCTGCTCGGCAGTCGCGAGCTCAGTCAGCCGCGTGCGGTGATATTCCGCGACCGTTTGGCTCTTCGACTCTTCGATGCCCTGGAGCGCCGCCTGGGCCGCGGCGAGGTGGCTCTGCTCGACCGGCAGGTCCTTCTGCTGCTGCACGAGGTCGGTCAGCGTTTCGAGATAGGTGATCTTCGAGCCGTACTGCTTGTCGGCGAGATATTTCCGGATCTCGGTCCGCTGCTCGAGGATCGGGATCGTCGCCTGAAGCTTTTGCACGGTTGCGGCGTAGGACTGGCGCTCGGCTTCCTTCTGCGCGCGCTGATGGTCGAGCTCGGCGAGCTTGGCGCGCTGCTCGTTGTCCTCGTTGAGAAGAAGCTGGCGCTCGGTCGCGACGAGATTCTCGGGCGCGCCCGGCGGCGGCGCGAACGCCGCGAGCGGATCGCCGCCCGGATCGAGCGCCGCGCGCATGCGCGCGACGTCGAGCCGCGCCGCCATCCAGTCGCTCTCGAGGTGCGTGAGCTCGGCGTCGTTCATGGTGGGGTCGAGCTCGATCAGCACCTCTCCCGCCTTGACCGCCTGCCCGTCCTCGACATGGATCGCGCGCACCGTGCCGATCTCCAACGGCTGCACCACCTTGGTGCGGCCCGAGGGCACGATCTTGCCTTGCGCGGTGGCGACGATATCGACCTGGCCGATCGAGGCCCAGGCGAGCGCCAGCGCGAAGAGCAGCGCGATCGTGAGCGAGATGGCGCGGCCGATCGGCGACGGCGGCTTCTCGACGATCTCGAGCGCGGCGGGAAGGAACTCGATCTCCTCGCGCGCACGCTCGATTGGATTGTCGCGCCGCGGTACGAGCGCCCTAGCCGATTTCATGGATGCCGGCCTGGATGCGGTGAAGCGAGGCATAGCGGCCGCCCGTCACGATCAGCTCGTCGTGCGTGCCGTCCTCGACGAGGCGGCCGCGCTCGACCGTGATGATGCGGTCGCAGCTCCGGACGGTCGAGAGCCGGTGCGCGATGACGATGACGGTGCGCTCCCTCGAGATCTCGCGCATATGCGACTGGATGATGCGCTCGCTCTCGTAATCGAGGCTCGAGGTCGCCTCGTCGAAGATGACGATGCGCGGGTTCATGACGAGCGCGCGCGCGATCGCGATACGCTGGCGCTGGCCGCCCGAGAGGGTCGAGCCGCGCTCGCCCACCATCGTGTCATAGCCTTCCGGCAATTCGAGGATGAAGTCGTGCGCGCCGGCCAATTTCGCCGCCGCCATCACGCGCTCGATCGGCATGCCGGGATCGGCCAAGGCGACGTTCTCGCGGATCGAGCGGTTGAAGAGCACGTTCTCCTGCAGCACGACGCCGATCTGGCGCCGGAGCCACGCGGGATCGATCTGCGCGATGTCGACGCCGTCGACGAGGACGCGGCCGCCCTCCGGCACATAGAGGCGCTGGACGAGCTTCGCGAGGGTGCTCTTGCCCGAGCCCGAGGCGCCGACGATGCCGAGGACCTGCCCCGCCGGCACGGCAAAGCTGATGTCGTGCAGGATCTCGGGCCCATCGATGCGGTAGCGGAAGGTGACGTGCTCGAAGGCGATGTCGCCGCGGATCGCCGGAAGCGCCGCGCGCGAGGCGGTATAAGTGGGCTCGGCCGGCGTGTTGAGGATGTCGCCCAGACGCAGCACCGAAAGCCGCGCCTGGTGGAAATCCTGCCACACCTGCGCGATGCGCAGGACGGGCTGGGCGACGCGGCCCGCCATGATGTTGAAGGCGACGAGCTCGCCCACGCTCAGGTTTTGGTCGATGACGAGTTTTGCACCAAAGAAGAGCACCGCCACGGTCACGAGCTTCGAGACGACCTGGACCGCGTTCGACGCGGTGTTGCCGAGCGCGAGCACGCGGAACGAGGAGGCGACATAGGCCGCGAGCTGCTCTTCCCAGCGGCGCTGCATCTGCGGCTCGACCGCCATCGCCTTCAAGGTCTCGATCGCGCCCACGCTCTCGACGAGGAACGCCTGGTTCTCGGCGCTGCGGCGGAACTTCTCGTCGAGGCGGCGGCGGAAGAACGGCGTGGCGCCGGCCGAGATGCCGATATAGAGCGGGAAGGAGCACAGGACGACGCCGGTGAGGAACGGCGAATAGAACAGCATCACCGCGAGGAAGACGAAGGTGAAGAAGAAATCGATGACGAGCGTCAGCGCCGAGCTCGTGAGGAAATTGCGGATGTTCTCGAGCTCGCGCACGCGCGCCACGCTGTCGCCGGCGCGGCGCGACTGGAAATAGGCAAGCGGCAATCCCAAAAGATGCCGGAAGAGCCGCGCGCCCAACTCGACGTCGATGCGGTTCGTCGTGTGCGAGAAGAGATATGTGCGCAGCGTCGACAGCACGGCTTCGAAGATCGTGATGGTCAGCATGCCGAGGACGAGCACGTCCAAGGTGCTGATGCCGCGATGGACCAGGACCTTGTCGATGATGACCTGGAAGAAGAGCGGCGTGACGAGGGCGAAGAGCTGCAGGAAGAAGGAGGCGACCACGACCTCGGCGAGCAGGCCCTTGTATTTCTGCATCGCGCCGAGGAACCAGGTGAAGTCGAAGCGGCGCGTCAGATCGGTCAAGGCGGCGCGCCGCGCCATCAGCACGATGCGCCCGTCCCAGAGTGCCTCGAACTCCGCTTCGCCCAAGAGCTCGGGCTTCGGCGCGAACGGGTGCTGCACGATGAGCTTGCCGTCGCCGACGCGGCCGATGACGAGGAAGCGCCCGTCCTTCAAACAGGCGATGCCGGGAAACGGCGTCTCGGCGAGCCGCCGCCAGCTGGTTTTGAAGCAGCGCGCCTTGAGGCCCAGCTCCTTCGCGCAGCGCAGCATCTCGGGCACGCCGACCGGGCGGCCGGCGAAACTGTGGCGCAGCTGCTCGAGATCGGCGCCGATGCCTTGGAACCGCAGCAGCATGACGAGCGCGCCGAGGCCGCTGTCGGCGCCGGGGCCGGGACCTTGTCGTTCGGGCTGCGCTTTCATGACTGGTTCTGCCCAAAGGGCCATTTCACGGCGTCTATGGTTAATTTAGCGCGCTTAATGTTGTCTTAATGCGAAAATCCTCTGCAAATCCGGCGCCGGAAAAGACCCGGGCCGGCCCCCAGGGGAGCCGGCCCGGAATTCCGCCCGGAATTACAGCTGAATCAGTGGCAGCCGGCGCCAGCGATCCACTCGCTATTGTCCGTGCCGCAGCCGCTGTAGCTGCTGCCGCCGCAGCCCGAGCTGCTGCCGCCGCAGCCCGAGCTGCCGCCGGAGCCTGACCCGGAGCCGCAGCTGCTGCCGCCGCCGCTGGAACCGGAGCCGGACCCGCAGCTGCCGCCGCCGCCATAGCTCGAACCGCCGCAGCCGTCATCGTCGCCGCCGCCGCAGCCGCCGCTGTACCCGCCGCCGCCGCACGAGCCCGAGCCCGAGCCCGCCGGCGCCGTGTAGGTGATGACGGTGCCGCTCGTGAGGAGCGAGTTGCCGCTCACCGGATCGGTGTAGGTCGACTGGCCCTGCACCACCTGCGAGGTCCCGCCCGACTGGGCGTAGTCGTACGAGGTGATCGTCGCCGCCTCATTGACGAGGCCGGTGTCGGTCGTGAACGAGAAGCCCGCGGCGGCGAAATTGCCGAGCAGGTTGAGCGTCAGCGAGTCCGTCCCGTTCGAGAAGGTCCACACCTCGGTGCCGTCGGGGCCGGCAGCGCTGCCCTCGGTCGCGGTCATGCCGCCCGCGACATAGGTCATGTCGGTCACGTCGATGGCGTTGAAGGCGCTGACCGTCTCGTACGTGCCGCCGCCGCTGCCGCCGCAACCGCCGCCGTAGCCGCCGCTGCCACCGCAACCGCCGCCGTAGCCGCCGCCACTGCCGCCGCAACCACCGTCATCGTCGCCACCGTAGCCGCTGCTGCCCCAGCTCGACGAGCCCGAGGAGCCCGAGCCCGACGCCGCAACGAAGATAGAGCTGGTCGAGGCGCCATCGAGACTGGTGATGATGGCGTTCTGCAGATCGGCGGTCGTGTCCTGAACGAGATCGCCGCCCTGGCAGTTGAGGACGTAGGTGTCCTGGCTCGCCGGCGGCGGGCCGAAGAGAGTGCTGTAGCTGAAGCGCGGATCGTAGCCAACGCCCGTCAGCGTGTCGCCGAAGCTGCCGCTCCAGGTGCCGCCGCTCTCGGCGGCATTGCCGAGACCGCCGCCGGCGATCAGCGTGTTGTCGCCGAAGCCGCCCATCTCGACGTCGCCGTTGCCGTTGCCGGCCTCGAGCACGTTGCCGTCGCCGAAGCCTTGCTGCCACAGGAAGCCGGTGCCGACGAAGAACGGCGGCGGCTCGAGGATCGACACCGGGATGAAGTTGCCGATGCCGAGGAAGTCGTTGTTGCCGTCGCCGCAGGTCAGGAGGTCGCTGGTCGCGAAACTGTCCTGGACCGAATCGCCGTTGCCGTTGCCGACCGAGAGCGTGTCGTTCTGCGAGGTGCCGCTGTTGATGATCGTATCGCCGTCACCATCGCCGGTCTGCATCAGGTTGCACATGCCAGAGCTGAAAAGGATCTGGTCGCCCGTGCCGTCCCCGGTGATGACGAGGCTGTTGGTCGCGGTGTTGAAGGTCGCAACATCGCTGTTGCCCTCGCCCATGAAGACCGAGCTGTAGCTGCCGGTGTTCCAGCTCGCGATGTCGCCCTGGCCGTCGCCGGTAATGAGCGTGTCGTAGCCGGTCGCCGTGTCCACGCCGACGATGTCGCCGGCGCCGTTGCCGGCGGCGAGGATGTCGTAGCTGCCGGTGCCGAGGAAAAGACCGTCGTTGGCGCCGTTGCCGGAGATCAGCGTATTGTAATCGCCGGTCCCGAGCGAGAGCGTGTCGCCGCCCGAGGTCGCTGCCGTCGTATCGGTGGTCTTGAGGTAGTTGTCATTGCCGGTCGTGAGCGAGAGCATCTCGCCCATGCCGCTGCCGGCGAGCAGCGTGTTCTGGTTGCCGCTGATGAGGCTGACCTGGTCGCCTGCGCCGTTGCCGGCCGACATGTAATTGCTGTTGCCGGAGAGGATGCTCAAAATGTCGCCGGCGCCGCTGCCCGCGAGCATGACGTTGCTGTTGCCGTTATCGAGCGAGAGCATGTCGCCGGCGCCGTTGCCCACCTGCATGAGGTTGGCGTTCGACAGCGCGCTCGAACCCGTCATCGCGTCGTTGCCGACGATCAGCACGTCGCCGGTGCCGTTGCCGGCGATCAGCGAGTTGTTGCTGCCGGTGCCGACCGTGAGCGTGCTCGCGGCGTTGCCGGTGACGTCGGCCACCTGCAGCAGGTTGCCGCTCGAGGTCGTGCCCGAGGCCTCGGTGGCGCCGACCGAGAGATGATCGTTGCCGCCCGAGCCGTCATAGAGCCAGTTGTTGTTGCCGCCCGCGACCGAGAGGTTGTCGTTGCCGCCGTTGCCGGCATAGAGCGTGTTGTAGTTGCCGGTCGAGCCGACGCTGATCGTCTCGCTTACGCCCGTGTAGAAGACGAACGTGTCGTTGCTGCCGCCGCCATCGGAGATCGATTGGCTGGGCGCCGCGTTGCCGAGATCGATGATCGTGTTGTTCTCGACCGCCGTCGTGTTGGTCGCGACCTTGTCGTAGACCTTGCTCGAGATCGCCTGGCCGCTGCCGACATGGCTCGAGGCGCCAGCGTGGGAATTCTCGCCGCTCGCGTTGTCGGCGTAATGGCCGTTGTCGGCGACGCCGCTGCCGGTGGTGCTGTAGATGTCGCCCGCGGCCGCGATCGCCGCCTGCACGAAAGCCGGAAGCTGGCAGCCCTGCTCATAGCAGCTACCGTTGTCGTCTCCGCCGCCGCCGTAGCTTCCGCCGGAGCCGCCACCGTAGCTTTGACACCAGCCGCCGCTCCAGCCGTAACCGCCGTCGCTCATCGCTGCCACTCCCGAGAAAGATGCTCGAAAATTGATCCGACCCCTGCGCGAAAAGCTCTACGCTCATGCGGGTAACCCCACAAGATTAATATGCGTAAATTTGCCACTTGACGCTTCGGCTTCGCGCGAAATTGAGAAATAGGGCGTAACAAATACGAAGAAATTCACGGCGAAGATCACCAGGTGCGTAAGCAGTCTCTCTGTTAACCATGATTTCATTTGCTATTAAGCAGAGTCGGCGGCGAACGACGGCGCGGGGGACAGGCGGCAACATGCAGACGAGGGCCACTTCCGAGCGCGAGCTGGGCGCCGGCGCAACCGCGACGAGCGCCGCGCGGCGCTTCCACATCTCGCTGCCGCTCGCGCTCGCGCTTTTGTGCTTCCTCGCCGGCCTGCTTTCGCGCGGGCAGCGCCTCGACGACCCGGACACGATGCTCCATGTCGTGATCGGGCACTGGGTGCTGCAGCACATGGCCGTGCCGCACGTGGACTTCCTCACCCATTCCGTCCCCGGCACGCCGTGGGTCGCGCACGAGTGGCTGGGCGGCGTTGTCTCGGCGCTCTTCTATGATGCCGCCGGCTTCGAGGGGCTCGTCACGATGGCGAGCCTCGGGCTCGCCGCGGCGCTTGCGATCTTCGTGCGCGCGCTCGTGCGCTACTACCGGCCGGCGCAGGCGGTCGTCATCGCCGTACTCGCGTGGATCGCGATCGCGCCGCATTGGCTGGCGCGGCCGCACATGGTGGCGCTGCCGCTCATGGTGTGGTGGATGACGCTTCTCGTCGACGCGCGCGAGGAACGCCGCGCGCCGCCGCTGTGGGCCGCGCTCATCATGGTGCTGTGGGTCAACCTGCACGGCACCTTCCTTGTCGGCATCGGCTTTGCCGGACTTTGCGCGGTCGAGGCAGTGTTGATGACGGCGGGCGAGCGCGCGCGCGTCCAGGCGGCGAAGGACTGGATCCTCTTCACGCTCGCATCGCTCGCGGCAACGCTCGTCACGCCCAACGGCATCGAGGCCTATCTCCTGCCGATCCGGCTCCTCGACATGAAGTTCGCGCTCTCCATGCTGCTCGAATGGAAGAGCATCGACTTCCAGCATCTCTCGACGCTCGAGATCTGGCTCCTGCTCGCGCTCGGCACGATGCTGTGGCGCGGCATCCGCCTGCCGTTCGTGCGCGTCCTCATGCTGCTCCTGTTGTTCGCGATGAGCCTGCAGCACGCACGCAACGGCGACCTCATCGCCTTCATCGCGCCGCTCCTCGCCGCGCCGTGGGCCGGGCCGCAGCTTCAGAACAGGACCGCGGGCAGCAGCGACTGGCTCGACCGCTTCGCGCGGCCCTCTTCGGCCGGCGGGCTGGTGCTTGCGGGCGTTCTTGCGCTTCTCGCGGCCGGCGTGGCGGCACGCTTTCCGCTGGGCCCCGAGCCCAAATACGCGCCGGCGGCGGCCCTTGCCGCGGCCGAGGCCGCGCACGTCACCGACGGCCCCGTCCTCAACGACTATAATTTCGGCGACTTCCTCATCTTCAACGGCGTCAAGACGTTCATCGACGGCCGCGCCGACATGTTCGGCGACCCGTTCATCAAGCGCTACTACGAGGCCGTGCACGGACGGAGCGACGACCTCCCGGCGCTCCTCGAGCAGTACAAGATCGCGTGGACGATCTTCCCCGCCGACGCGCGCGCGGTCGTGCTCATCGACCGCCTGCCGGGCTGGCGCCGGCTCTATGCCGACAAGACCGCCGTGGTGCAGGTGCGCGAGGACGCGCCGCGCTGAGCGCCCTTACTCCACGAGCTTGGTCGAGCCGCTGCCGAGGCCCTTGATGCCGACGCCGGTGCAGTTGGCGTCGAACGTCACCGTGCCGCTGAAGGTCAGCGTGTAGCCGATCAGCTGCGTGCAGTTCGAGGTGGCGGTTGCCGACGTGCCCGAGTAGCTGACGCCGGCGCTCGGGAAATACATGGCGCCGGTGATCGACTGCGTCGAGTTGCCGCTGAAGCTCGACGACGCTGTCGCGGGCGCGCTGCGGTCCTGGTAGAACGCCATGCCGGCCGTGGCCCCGCTCGTCGGCGGCACGATGTCGATGGCGGAGCCGCCGCTCTCCTGCACCGAGCCGTAGTTGGTGCCGCTGCTGCTCGTCAGCACGATGGTGACGCCGTCGGACCCGCCGCACGAAGCCGCCGCGCACAGCGTGGCGCCGCCGGATATGTTGAGGCTGCCGCCATTGATGATGTAGGTGCCGGGCTGCAGCGTCACCTTCGTGCTGCCGCCTGAGATGTTGAGACCGTTGCAGAAGACGTAGGTCCCGCCCGCGACCGAGGGGCCGACCGTGACGCTGCTCACCGCGCGCGCGGCGTTGGCGTTGCAGGTCGTATGCGAATAGGAGGGGATCGGCACGCTTGCATAGGGATCGGCGGCGGGAGAGACGCCGACGTTGATGCCGTCGGTGGTGTTGAGAGCGGCGACGCCGCTCTTCGTCCAGTTGCCGACGATGTCCGCCGATTCCGCGTTGATCGTCACGTTGCCGCTCAGAGTGAGCGCGTGGCTGCTCGAGGAATTGACGATCATGCTGCAATCGTTGAGGTTCAACGTCGAGGTGCCGGAATCCGACACGTCGGTGACGCTGCCCCGGTCGAGCGCCATGACGCAGCCGCCGCTGACGCTCCCCGGCAGGCCCACGGCGCGCGAGCCGATCGTCGGCGCGGTGCTCATGAAGACGCGCGAGAACAGCATCGTCTGCGTCTGCGAGATCACGACCTCGACCGCCTGGCCGTTGGTCGTGTAGCCGCCGCTCGAGGGCGGATTGTTGACCGCGACGACGACGCCGTTCGCGCCGTTCGTGAAGCCATACTGGCTTGCGATTGCGTCGGCCGCGGCGGTGAACGCCGTCGAGTTGGCGCCCGCCGCCTCGGCGGTTGCGGCCGAGAAGGCAGCCGCGTCGGCCGCGGCCTGCATGTCGCGCTTGGCGACGTACCAGAGCGTCGCCTCGGTGCCGAGGCCGGCGGCGCCCAAGAGGCCCGTCATCGCGACGGCCGTCAGGACCGCGACGCCGCCCTTGCGGTCGGAGAAGAACCGCGCGAGATCGCGCGGCCGAAGTCGAGGCATTTGCGCCATGACGAGACTCCCGCTTTTCCGTCCGCCATCAGAGCGGGAGCACGGCTAAGGAAACGTCAATCCGCGAATGCTAAATGCCGCAAGACCGGGAGCATTTGCGGCGAGTTTGCGTCGAAGCGTAGCGAGCGGGCGCGCCGTCAGTTGGCGAGCGAGGCGGAATAGGTTCCGGCCCCGCCCGAACTCGACTCGACGATCCCGGTCGTGCCCACGCCGGAGCAGTTCTGCCCGAGCGTGCCGTTGCCGACGAGCGAGAGCGAGTGAGCGATGAGCTGCAGGCAGCCAGTGGTATCGTTGCCGTTGCCGTCGAACGACACCGCATACTGGCCGAGATCGATCGCGCCGAAGATGTTCATCGAGCCGTTGCCGGTGATCTTGGCGGTCGCGGCGCCCGAGGTCGCGCCGATCGCGGCCGGCTTGCAGTTCTGCGTGCTGGTGAGAACGATGCCGTTGAGGGTGTTGCCCGACGCGTTGGGCGGCACGAGATCGACAGAGGCATTGCCCGACAGCGAGAACGAGGCGCAATCGGTGGGCCCGCTGCCGGTATTGGAGCCGGTCGAGCCCAGGAGCACGATGGTGACGCCGTCGGTCGAGGTGAAGCAGCCCGTGGCGCTCGTGTAGGGACTGGTGCCGCACGCCGCCGGCAAGCCGATCGTGCCCGAGCTGTTGATGTATGGCAGGGTATAGAACACAGCGTTGCCGGAGCCGCTGAAGGTGCCGCCGCCGGAGACAGTGAACGTGTCGCCCGTCTTCGTGGCCGATGCCGTGGTGCCGAGGATAAGGTCCGTGTTGACGGTGACGGTCGTGCTCGATTGCAGCGCGGAAGGGCTCGCCGTATCGCTGAGCGTGCCGGTCGTCCACGGCATGGGGCTCGTGAAGAACTGGATCGCATTCGCCGTCGCGACGATCGAGCTGATGCTGCCCAAGGCCGTGCCCGCCCCCGCGGTGGAGCTGAAGGTATCAGTCACCTCGGTGTGGCTTGCGTGCTTGCTGATCGTGCCGAAGATCGAGATGCTGCTGATGATCGTGTTGGCGGGAATGGCGCCGCCGGTATCGGTGATGACCATGCCGTTGGCCCAACCCGCGGGCGGGCCGCTGCTCGGCAGAATGATGGTCGAGGACGCGGCCGTGGTGCTGCCGGTGGCGCTGGCGGTCGTCGGGATGGGGCAGATGTAATAAGTCCCCGGCGTCATGTTCACGAGCGCGTTCGCGACCGCGTTGATGCCGGTGTAGTAGCCCGGCTGCAGCGTCGCGTTCGCGGTGATCGCGATCGCGCTGTTGTTGACGCCGAAAACGATGGGCTCGATCGCGCCGGTGGCGGTCGCGTTCGTCGCGAGCGTCACCGACGTGCTGCTGTTCACCGCTGTCACGACGTTCTGGTTCGGGCTCGAGCTCGAAAGGAAGCCCGGCGATGTGGCGAACATGCCGACCGAGATGCCGGTGGTGGACGACATGCTCGTGATGACGTTCGAGCCGCTCGTCAGCTTGCCCGTCACCGAGGTGAAGCCGCACGGGCCCGCGGTGGGCGTGGCGACCGACGGCAGGCCCGTAAGGTTGTAGGGATTGGGCGTCGAGATGTTGAAATTTTCGGTGCCGTTGAGGACCGCGCTCCCGGTGAGCGAGCCTGTGGCGATGCTCGCGGCGTCATCGAAGATGTTCGCGAATGTCGCGCTGGCGTTGCCGACCCCGGAAATGTTCGAGGTGCTCGGATCGTTGATCGCGAGGTCGCAGCTCGAGGCCGAGATGTTGGCGTTGCCTGTAAGGCTCAACGCCGCGACATCGCTCGACGTGTCGGTAATGAGGACACAGGCATTGCTCGTGACCGAGCCCGTGCCCGTGCTGTAGACCACTTTGCCCACCGCGCGCGCCTCGATCGTCACCGGGTGGCTCATCAGCAGCGCCGAGAAAAGCTGCTGCGGCTGCTGCGCCACCATGACCTCGATGAAGCACGGACTGGCGGCCGAGGTGGGCGGGCAGTTGGCGGCGCCGGCATTGGGCCCGCCGGCGGGCGGATAATTGACCTCGACGCACGAGGTGCCGGTCGCGGGGGTTCTGATGTTGCAAGCGGCAAGGCCGCCCGAGGCGGAGCAGTTCGTCGTGGTGACGCCGGCGAACGTCGAGCCGCAGGTGGTCGTGCTCGTGACCGAGCCGCCGAAGCCGAAATTGGCGGCGACCGCCGCGGCCTGCATCTGGGCCGAGGTCATGGTCGCGGTGGTGGCGCTCGCGCCTTGGCCCGCATAATAGACCGCGGCGCTGAAGGCGGCGTTGTCGGCCGCCGTCTGCTCGATCTGCTGGTCATAGAGCCAGAGGCCCGATTCGGTGCCGAGCGCGACGAAGCCGGTGATGACCGGCAGCAGGATCGCGACGATCATCGAGTAGTTGCCGCGCCGGTCATGGCCGAGGCGCCGGCCGAGCCGGCGCAGCACGCCGAGCGGCCGGGCCAAAAATCGCAGCGGCCCTATGCGATGCACGATACCCTCACGCACCTCTCGCCTTTAATACGATGGCGGGCGGGACGCAGATTTTCAACCAGCGCGCTCACCCGCGCCGGCGCGGGCGGCCGCGTCGGTGCCGTGCGGCGCGGACCCCACGCCCCAGCGCGCGAGCAGAAGCCGGAACGGCCAGAAATACATGCGCGAGACCGCGTGCCATTGCCCGTCGCTGCCATCGCCGAGGCCGAGGCGGAGCTCCTCCTCCTGCGCGCCGGGCACATAGAGCGTGCCGTACAGGCGGTCCCAGAGCGCGAGGTCGAAGCCGCGATTCTTGCCGAAATGGGCGGGCGCGCGGCTGTGGTGGAGCTGGTGATGCGCGGGGCTGATGAACCAGCGGTTGAGGATTGCCCCGAACGAGACCCACGCCGGGAAGTGGCGCAGATTGGCAAAGGCGTTGAAGCCCAGCATCAGCACATGCGCGCCGAGGAAGCTGTAGAAGCCGATGGCGCCCGCGGCGAGATACCACATGACGCCGCTCGCAAGGCCGGTGGCGAGGTTCGGCACCGCCGCCATCACGAACAGCTCGACCGGATGGGCGCGGAAATTGGTGAGCGGCGTCAGCACCTCGGCCGAATGATGGACCTTGTGGAACTGCCACAGGAGCGGCACGTCGTGCATGAGGCTGTGCCCGGCCCAGCGCCCGAAATCGTAGGCGAGGAAGAACACGAGCGTGTAGAGGACGCGCCACGCGGCAAGGCCGAGAAGATGCGGCGGCGCGCCGAGCGCCGCCGCGAGCCCCTGCGCGATCTCGCCCGCGATCCATCCGCCCGAGACGATGAGCGGCGCGACGATGAACGGATAGAGGATCGAGTTCACGAGGTAATAGGCATAGTCGGCCTGGGCCGAGGGATGGGCCCAGATGCGCCGCGTGAGATATTTGCCGAAGAAAGCGCCGAGCGTCGCCCGCCCGCCTTCGGCGCGCCGGAAAACCCAGAGCGCGATGAGGAACGCGCTTAAGAGATAGGGCCACCAGAAGACCGAGCCCTGAAACGCCGGCTGCACGAACGGATCGAGGAGGAGCGCCAAGGCGCGCCCGCCGAGATCGCTAATGTGCTGCACGAGATCGGAGCTCACGGCCGGTATTATCGGCGAGCGCGCCGAAATTGTCGATTTGCGCGGCGCGGAAAATCGGGGGATCGGAATGGACCGCCGCAACTTTTTTGCCCTCGCTGCGGCCGCCATGGCGGCACCGCCCGCTTCCGGCGCCGCCCCGCCCGAGCGCGGACGCTTCATCGAGGAGATGACCTGGCCGGAGGTCGCCGCCGCAATCGGCGGCGGCGCCACGACGGCGCTGCTTCCCACCGGCGGCAGCGAGCAGAACGGGCCGCACATGGCGATCGGCAAGCACAATCGGATCGTGCGCAGTTGCGCCGGCGAGATCGCGCGGCGCCACGGCGCGGCGCTGGTGGCACCCGTTATCGCCTACGTGCCCGAAGGCGGCTTCGATCCGCCCACGGAGAACATGGCCTACCCCGGCACGCTCGGGCTTTCGGAGCCGGTCTTCGGCGCGCTGCTGCGCGAAGGGGCGAGGAGCCTGAAGCTCGCCGGCTTCCGCCTCGTCTGCTTCCTCGGCGATCACGGCCTGAGCCAGAGGATGCAGGGAGAAGTGGCGCGCACGCTCGACCGCGCGTGGCGGCGGGAGGGCGTCCGCGTCGCCACTCTCGATCGCTATTACGGCGGTAACGGGCAGGCGGACTATTTGCGCGCGCAAGGATTTTCCCCGGCCGAGATCGGCGCTCATGCGGGATTGCTCGACACGGCCGAGCTCATGGGCGTGGCGCCGGATGAAGTGCGCACGGGGCTGCTTGCGCCGAAGAGCTGGCCCAGGAATTCGGGCGCCGCAGGCGACCCCTCGCGCGCGACGCCCGCGCTCGGCCGCGTACTCCTCGAGCTCAAGATCGCCGCGGGCCTCGCGCAGCTCAAGGAGATCGAGGCGGCCGCGGCGCGGCGCTAGCGCGTTTGGACTTGGTGTTCTGAGCGAAATGCCGCCTTGCCAGACAAGCCCTTCTTTTAGTGGCTCCCAGATAATTTGTTTTAAATTAAAAACTCTATACTTGAACGTGCTGTATCATAGGTATAGCGTGATGCTACGAAAGTACATTTCGGGGGATACCAATGCGGAACGCTGTTATTGCCAGCGCGCTTGCGCTTGGCCTCGGCGCGTGCGCGTCGATTACTGGCTCAAGCAGCCAACCCGTCTCCATCACAACGGCAGACAAGACCGGGCCGATCCAGGGCGCAAACTGCAATCTCACCAATAGCAAGGGGACTTGGTACGTCCAGACGCCCGGCTCGGTGACCATCCACAAAGCCTTCGGCGACCTGGCGATCGATTGCAAAAAGGACCAGGAGGCCGGGAGTGCGGTGTTCAGTTCATCGGCGGATGCGGGAACGTACGGCAACATCGTCTTCGGCGGCCTCGTCGGCTTCGCCATAGACGCCGGCGGCGGGGCGGGATTCTCTTATCCGCAGATGATGAATATCATGCTGGTCGAAGGCGCTCAGGTGCCGACGGTCCCGCCGCTTCCGAACGCGCCGGCGCCGCAGGCGAATGCGCCAGCACCGGGCGCACCCGGCAGCTAGTGGCGCTTTCCTCGGTCGCTCTTTATCGCGGCTAGGAACTCGTGGATGGCCGTGACACGCACGGCCATGACGAAAATACAGAGGCAAAGGGTTTTCGCGAAGAACGCGCGCGGGGCTCAGCCGTTGCTGGCGCGCGCGGCCGGCGCGGGCGGTTGCTTGCCCTGGCGCATCATGTCCTGCAGCGCCTTGTAGTCGTTGATGTAGAGCGAGCGCGTACGGCGCTCGGCGATGCCGCGGCTCGCGAGCTCGGCGATCGCGGTCGCGACCGCGTCGCGCGAGGTTTGCGCGCGCGCGGCCAGTTCCTGGTGGCCCGGCATCTCGGGCACGAGCCAGCGCGTGCTGCCGGGCTTTTCCACGCGCGCCAAACGAAGGATCTCGGAATAGACGCGCTGCTCGGGGCCGATCGAGGAGACGAGGCTCACCTTGTCGTCGAGGCTGCGGATGATCGCGGCCCAGCGCTTCAACAGCGACAGCGCGACTTCGCCACGGCGCACGATGAGCGCCTGGAATTCCTCCCTCGACAATTCGGCGAGGATGCAGTCCTCCTCGGCAATCACGGTGGCCGAGGCGGCCCCGCCGTCGATCGCCGAGATCTCGCCCAGGGCATCGCCGCCTTGCACGACGGCGATCGTCACCTCGTCCTCGCCATCGAGCTTGTGCACGACGCGGGCGCGGCCGCTGACGATGAAGAAGACCGCGCGCGCGGCACCGAACCGCTCCATCAGCACCTGGCCCGCGGCGATGCGGCGGAAGGTGCAGCGCGTCTCGAGGAAGCGGCGCTCCTCGGCCGGCACGCTCGCCAGCACCTTGACGCCGTCGAGCGACAGGAGCGTGCCCGACGGTCTTGCCGCCTCGCCGTTCTCGGCCACGGAATTATCCTTCGGCCGAGGCGCGCGCCGTCTCGGTTCGGCCGGTCAGCACGAGGCTCTTCAGCATGCCGTAATCGCGAATGACGAGCGATTTGTTGCGGCGCTCGGCGATGCCGCGGCGGAACAGCTCGGCGATCGCGGCCGCGACCGATTCGCGACTCGTCTGCGACCACTCGGCCAATTCCTGATGGCTCGGCAGCTCGCGGATCACCCAATGCTGCGAGCCCTCGCCTTCCTGGCGCGCGAGGCGTACAAGCTGCGAGTAGACGCGCTGATCGGGGCTGATCGTCGAGACGTAGGAGAACTTGTCGTCGAGCTCGCGGATGATCGCGGCCCAGCGGTAGAGCAGACCGAACGCGACGTCGCCGTGCGCCACCACGACGTCGCGGAAATCCGCGCGCGAGAGCTCGGCGGTGACGACCTCGTCATCGGCGATGATGGTGGCGGAGCGGCCCAACCCGTCGATCGCCGCGATCTCGCCCACCGTGTCGCCCGGGCCCACGGTCGCGATCGTGATCTCGTCCTCGCCCGGCAAGTAATGCACGACGCGGCCGGTGCCGGACAGGATGAAATAGACCGACGCGCCGGCGCTGAAGCGCGCGACGATGACCTCGCCCGGCGCGAAGCGGCGGAAGCCGCACTTCTCTTCGATCAGCTTGCGCTCGGCCGCGGGGATGTCGCGTAACAGGCCGACGCCCGTCAGCGAGAGTGTGGCGGGATTCGCGCCGTCGCTCGCCTGCGCCATGGTGGTCACTCCCCGAATTCGACAGATGTGACATAAGCTTCGTTAACGCCCGCTGTCAAGATGACTAGCGCTTCAACACAGTTTCAATAGCAACGGCGCCGGCGAACACTGGACGAGGTTTAATTTCAGAGAATCGGCCGCCGTGAATTACATCATAATTAAGAAAAGCGCCTCCCCCAGCGGCGCATTTGCCAAGCAGCCCATTGCATAGGCGGCGGGTCTCCTTTATTCTTCGCGCCGTTCGAGGGGGTGAATTTTCTCGTTGTGTAAAGATTGCCTCGCGCGTCCGGCAAGAACTGTGCTCGCCGGTCGGGCGGGTTCCGGGACATAAGCTCACCGCCGGCAGCAAACCACGGAGGACTTCAATGCTGCGCTTGTACGTTGCGACAACAAATACCGCTCGCTCGGCCGTTGCCCGCCTGGGCGGCGATCAGTCGGGCGTCACCGCAATCGAGTATGGATTGATCGCCGGCGCGATCGCAGTCGCGATTATCGCGACGGTCATCGCCTTGGGCGGCGACATCTCGAACCTGTTCGGCAAGACCGGCAGCGCGCTGAGCTCGGTCAGCGGCTCGACGCTCTAGTCCAACGACGGCCCGCTCTCGTAAGAAGACAACAAGGAAGAACCTTAGTCTGCGCGACCATCGGTTTTGCGGACCAACATGGAGTTTTCGATGCGGATCTCCAACGTTCTCGGCGCCTTCAAACGCGACAATTCCGGCGTCACGGCCATCGAGTACGGATTGATCGCCGGCGCCATCGCCGTCGCGATCATCGCGACCGTGATCGCGCTTGGCGGCGACATCTCGAACCTGTTCGGCACGACCGGCAACGCCTTGAGCTCGGTCAGCGGCTCGACGCTCTAGCCGCGGCCGGATTTCGGACCTGGGCTCCCGGCGGCTCGCAGCGCCGCCGGACCGGAGGCTGACTATGGGGTTTGCTATGCACGTCTCCGGCGGTTTCCATGCCCTTGGCCATGACGCTTCGGGCGTCACCGCGATCGAATACGGCCTCATCGCCGGCGCCATCGCGGTCGCGATCATCGCGACCGTGCTGGCGCTTGGCGGCGATATCTCCAATCTCTTCGGCATGACGGGAAGCGCGATCAGCAACGTGCCGGGCTCGACGCTCTAGCGCGGGACCCGCGACGGTGCTGACGGCGCTGGCGCTCGTGCTTCTGGTGGTCTGCCTTCTCGGCGCCGCGGCGAGCGATGCCGCGAAATACCGAATTCCCAACACGCTCTGCCTCGGCGTCGTCGCGGCCTTCCTGATTTATGCGGCAGGCGCCGCGCTCTCCTTCTCCGTGCTCGGTGCGCATCTCGCAGCCGGAGTGGCGGTGCTCGTCGTGGCGGCCGCCGGCTTCGCGCTCCGCCTCATGGGCGGCGGCGATGCCAAGCTCCTGGCGGCGGTGGCGCTGTGGCTCGGCTGGAAGGGGCTGCCGCCCTTCCTGCTGCTCATGGCGGTGATCGGCGGCGTGCTCGCGCTCATGCTTCTGGCGGCGCGGCGGCTCGCGCCCAAGCCCATTCCGACCGGGCGCTGGTGGAGCGCCTTGCTGTTGCGGCGCGGCGACGTGCCCTATGGCGTCGCTATTTCGGCCGCCACGCTGATCCTGCTCGCGCGTTTTCCCGGCGAATTACTGCCGTGACTTGAAAATCCTAGTCCGGCGCTTGCCCGAATTCTCCCGATCGGCGCGAAAACGCTTGGATTTACGGGAAATTCCGGCAAAATACTGGGGCGGGCGCAGGGTTTTTCGGGCGCGCCCCCATCCTGGTGGCACATGCGGGCTATCGGCATCGTCATCATCGGCCTCGCGCTCGTCCTCGCGGCGAGCGTGTTCTTCGTCGTGCCCAGGCTCATGCGCAGCCCCGCGCCCTCGCAGCAGGCGTCGCAGCCGGTCCAGGTGCCGGCCAAGGAGGTGCTGGTCGCGGCGCACAACCTGCCCGCCGGCACGGCCCTCAAGGCCGAGGACATGCGCTGGCAGAAATGGCCGGCCGACGGGCTCAACCCGAACTATTTCCTGCACGACCAGGGCGATGATCCCAAGAACCATGTCGGCATGATCGTGCTGCACGGGCTTGAGACCGGCGAGCCGATCGTGCAGAGCCGTCTCCTCAAACCCGGCGACACCAGCTTCATGGCGGCCGAGCTGCCGCCCGGCATGCGCGCCATCAGCATCCACATCGACAACATCTCCGCGACGTCGGGCTTCATCCTGCCGGGCGATTATGTCGACGTGCTCCTGTCCGAGCATTTCACGCTGAAGCAATCGCAGGCCGACCAGAAGCGCAGCGACCAGATCGGCCCGCCGCCCTTCGACACGCGCGAGATCAACAGCATCGTGCTGCGCGACGTGAAGGTGCTGGCGATCGACCAGACGGTGCAGGACCTCGACAGCAAGCCCAAGACCGGCGGCAGCGCCACGCTCGAGGTGACGCTGCAGGACGCGCAAAAGCTCACGATCGCGAGTTCGATCGGCAACCTCTCCCTGCTCCTGCGCAGCCACCAGCTGCCGGCCCACCCCGAGGCCGAGCCGACGCCGACCATCGTCGAGGACTATCAGGTGAGCACGTTCCGCGCCGCGATGCTGCAGCAATATCTCTCGCGGCTCGCGCAGTACGAGGGCGGCGGCGGTGTCGCCAGCTCGGGCGGTGAGCTGCGCATCTATCACGGCGACTCGCTTGCGGGGACGAGGTAGCAGGTGAGGATGATGCCGGCCCCGGCACGTGTCTTCGCCCCCGCGCTCGCAGCCGCACTCGTCGCGGCGCTCCCGGTCCTGGCGCAAGGCCCGCGCGGACCGGCGCTCGTCGCGCCGGCGGTCGCGCCGCCCGCGACCGGCGCGCCCGCCGGCCGGCTCTTCGCTGTCGGCATCGGCAAGTCGCAGTTGATCCATCTGGCGCGGCCGGCGCGCGACGTGATGGTCGCGAGCCCCGGCGTCGCCGACGTGGTGCTGCAGACGCCCGACACGGCCTTTCTCATCGGCCGCATCGCCGGGGAGACCACGGTCTATTTCTTCGATACGCAAGGACGCCAGATCGACGCGCTCGACGTGACCGTGGTGTTCGACACCTCGGCGCTCGTCGACGCGCTGAAGCGCGCGCTGCCGTACGAGGCGATCGACGTCGCGACCGTCAACACGTCGATCGTGCTGTCGGGCACGGTCAGCTCGCAGCACGCGCTCGACGACGCGGTCGCGATCGCATCGCAATTCGTCGGCGGCACGGGCGCGAGCGCGCCGGCCGCGCCCGCGCCCGCCGCCGGCACGACGCCAGCCGGCACCGCCACAGCAACGGCCGCTCCCGCGGCCGCCGCCGGCTCCAACGGCGCCGCACCCTCGGCGCCGAGCGGGCTCCCCGCGCGCATCGTCAATCTGCTGCGCGTCCGCAACGAGAACCAGGTGCTGCTGCGCGTGCGCGTGAGCGAGATGTCGCGCACCGTCATCAAGGAGCTCGGCGTCTCGCCTGGCGCCGTGTTCAATCTCGGCCGCGGCTCCGGTGCGTTCAGCACCACGACGCTGACCTCGCCGACGATCCCGGCGACGCGCGGCGGCGGCTCGGTCGGCGGCGTTCCCGCACCCGGCATAGCGTTCAGCACCAGCGGCGTTTCGGCCAGCGCAACATTCCCCGCCTCGCCCTTCGGCGGCGCCGCCCTCGCCATCCCCTTCACGGCCGCGACCGGCCTCACCGCGCTCATCGAGGCGCTCGACGAGAACGGGCTCGCCAAGACATTGGCCGAGCCCAACCTCACCGCCGTCTCGGGCGAGACCGCCTCCTTCCTCGTCGGCGGCAGCGTGCCGATCTGCCAGACGACATTCACGAACTCGGGCCAGACCGTGGTCCCGACGCAGAACTTCATCTACAAGCCGTTCGGCATCCAGCTCACCTTCACGCCGGTCGTGCTGAGCGACGGGCTCGTCAACATCCGCATCACCGCCGAGATCTCGACGCTCGAGACGACGGTCGCCGCCGGCGCCATCGCGCCCACCGTCAACACCTGCGGCGCGCCCGCCTTCACGAGCGAGAACGTGACGACGACGGTCGAGCTGCCGTCGGGCGGGAGCATCGCGTTGGCGGGCCTCTTGAAGAACGACGAGAGCAACTCGCTCCAGGGCATTCCCGGCATCATGAACGTGCCGGTGCTGGGCGCGCTGTTCTCGAGCAAGGCCTATCAGCAGAATCTCGACGATCTCGTCGTTTCGGTCACGGCCGTGCTGGTGAAGCCGACGGCACCCGGCGAAATCGCCTATCCGACCGACGGGTTCGGCCCGTCGAGCGACTTCAATTTCTATTTCATGAACCGGCTGCAATCGACCTACGCGCCAGGTGCGACGACGACGCTGCCCGCGGCGGCCAAAAGCGTCATGGGGCTCATACTGGAGTGACGCGCATGACCCTCCGTTCCGCCCTCGCCCCAGCACTCCTCGCCGCTTCGGTGCTGGCATTGGCCGCGTGCGACGAGCCGCGGCTTTCGGTCGAGCAGCGCTATCCGGTCAAGGTCGAGCCCGAGACGGTGACGCTCGCCGCGCACTTCGCCGGCGCGGCCGATCCCTTCACCGGCGACATGGCGCCGCGCTTCACGACGCTCGTCGCGAGCTATTTGAACGACGGGCACGGGCCCATCGTCGTCGCGGCGCGGCCGACACCCAATGCCGCGGCCGAGCTGCGCCTCGTCGCCCTCAAGCTCATCGCCGCCGGCGTGCCCAAGAGCGCCATCGAGGCGCACGAGACCGGCGAGGGCGAGATGGGCGTCGTCTCGCTCTCCTATCAGCGCCTCATGCTCGCGGCACCGCCCTGCCCCGGCTGGACGCAGCCGATGGACCTGAATTTCGCGAACCAGACCGATCCCAATGTCGGCTGCGCCATGTGGCACAACACCGCCGTGATGGCGGCCGACCCGTCGGTCCTCGTGCAGCCGGCGCCGCTCGCGTCGGAGGATGCGAACGTCATCAGCCGCGTTGGCAGCAACTTCACGCAGGGCAACCCGACGGAAGGGCGCAAGAACGCGATCCAGGCGAACCACGACACCTCGGCCGCGGTCGCGGTCAGCACCACCGCGCAGACGACGAGCCAGTCCAACACGGCCGGCGTGGCGCCGACCGTGATGCCGACGGCGACCCCAACACCGACGCCCTAATCAGGGAGACCGGCCATTCAGCGCGCCGACATTCACGCCTTCCTGCTCGATCCCGCCACGCGCAGCGCGGTCGAGCAGGTGCTCGCCGACCGCCGCCTCGCCAAGGCGCGGCCCAGCTTCTTCGACGGCACGATCGACACCGCGACGCACCAGTACGAGGGCGCGCCCAGCGCCGACCTGCTCGTGATCGAGACGCGCGATGCGCCCGACAAGATCTTCGAGGAGCTCGAGAAGCTGTCGCAGGTGTGCCGGCCCGAGACGAACCTCATCCTCATCGGCGCGCACAACGACGTGGCGCTCTACCGCGCGCTCACCAAGGCCGGCATCCGCGAATACATTCCTCTGCCGGTCGACGAGCACCACCTGCTCGAATCGATCGTCGCCGTCGTCGCCGACCCGGCCGACCTCAAGCTCGGGCGGCTCGTCGCCTTCATCGGCGCCTCGGGCGGCGCGGGCTCGACCACGATCGCCAACAACGTCGCCTGGTGCATCGGCAAGCTCTTCGACGGCGAGGTGACGCTCGTCGATCTCGATCTCGCCTTCGGCTCGATCGGCATCGACTTCAATCTCGAATCGCCGGAGAACTCGGCGCAGGCGCTGGCGGAGGCCGACCGGCTCGACGACCAGGTGCTGGCGCGCATCCTCGGCAAGTACAGCGACAATCTGAACCTCCTGACCGCGCCCGGCGAGTGCACGCGCCCCGCCGACATCGACCCGGCAATGGTCGAGGAGATGCTGAAGCGCTTCCGCCACAACGCCGCCTTCGTGCTCGTGGACCTGCCGCATTATTGGGGCGGTTGGGTGCGCCACGTGCTCGACCAGTCGGACGAGATCGTGGTGACCGCGGTCCCGACCCTGGCGAGTCTCAGGAACGCCAAGAGCATCTGCGACACGCTCAATCCCAAGCGCAAGAACGACGCGCCGGTCCGCGTCGTCCTCAATCACCTCGGCGAGAACGCCAAGACCGAGATCACGGCCAAGGATTTCGCGAACGCCCTGGGCTCGGCCCTGGCGGTGACCATTCCGCACGAAGCGACTATATTCGGCCAGGCGGCCAACACCGGACACATGGTGGGCGAGGCGCCCAAGGCCAAAGGCGTGATCGAGCCGCTGAACCAGCTCGCCACGCTCGTCAGCGGACGCCAAGGCACGGAGAAGAAGGGCGCGCCGGCGAAGAAGCCGGGGCTCCTCGAGAAGTTCCTGCCGGCAGCCGCCGGCAAGGCTCTTGCGCGCGCAAAGGCTTGAGACGCACATGTTCGGCAAGCGCGATTCGACGACGATCGTCCAGGAAAAGCCGGCCGCGGCGGCCCCGGCGGCAGCGCCCGCCGCCGCGCCCGAGGCAAGGCCCGCAGCGCCGCCGCCTTCTGCCAAGGCGCCCGCGATCGAGGACGGCCACTTCAACGAGATCAAGGTCTCCGTCTTCAACGCGCTTCTCGATGCCGTCGACCTGAAGGAACTGGCGAAGCTCTCGCCCGACGCGGTGCGCGAGGAGCTGACCGACATCATCAGCGAGATCGTCAACATCAAGCGCCTCGTGCTGTCGGCGGCCGAGCAGCAGCATCTCGTCGACGACATCTGCAACGACATCCTGGGATTGGGGCCGCTCGAACCGCTCGTCGCGCGCGACGACATCGCCGATATCATGGTGAACGGCTACAACAAGGTTTACATCGAGACCGGCGGCAAGATCGTCCTCACCGACGTGCATTTCCGCGACAACGCGCAGCTCATGAACATCTGCCAGCGCATCGTCTCGGCGGTAGGCCGCCGCGTCGACGAGGCGAGCCCCATCTGCGACGCGCGCCTCTTGGACGGCAGCCGCGTCAATGTGATCGGGCCGCCCCTGGCGATCGACGGCGCCGCGCTCACCATCCGCAAGTTCAAGAAGGAAAAGCTGACGCTCGAGAGCCTCGTCAAGTTCGGCTCGTGCCCGCCGCCGATGGCCGAGGTCTTGAAGATCATCGGCAACGTGCGCCTCAACGTCCTCATCTCCGGCGGCACCGGCTCGGGCAAGACCACGCTATTGAATTGCCTCACGCGCTACATCGACGAGGGCGAGCGCGTCATCACCTGCGAGGACGCGGCCGAGCTGCAGCTGCAGCAGCCGCACGTGGTGCGGCTCGAGACGCGGCCCCCTAACCTCGAAGGCGCGGGCCAGATCACCATGCGCGATCTCGTGCGCAACTGCCTGCGCATGCGGCCCGAGCGCATCATCGTCGGCGAGGTGCGCGGCCCCGAGGCGTTCGATCTCCTGCAGGCGATGAACACCGGCCACGACGGCTCGATGGGCACGGTCCACGCCAACAATCCGCGCGAAGCCATCAGCCGCGTCGAGAACATGATCGCGATGGGCGGCTTCACGCTGCCGACGAAGACGGTGCGCGAGCAGATCGCCGGCGCCGTCAACGTCATCGTCCAGGCGCAGCGCCTGCGCGACGGCTCGCGCAAGATCACACACATCTCCGAGATCGTCGGCATGGAAGGCGAGGTCGTGACCTTGCAGGACGTGTTCGTCTACGAGATCACCGGCGAGGATCGGAACGGCAAGATCATCGGCCGCCACAAATACAGCGGCCTCCGGCCCAAGTTCTACGAGCGCGCGCGCTATTTCGGCAAGGAGCGCGATCTCGTGACCGCGCTCGAGGCGGCCGAGCAAGGGAACGCCGCCGCATGAGCCCGGTGATGATGGCCGCGGTCGGGGTGATGATCCTCGCCATGTCGAGCCTCTTGGCCTTCGTGGTGATGGCGCACACGGGGCCGCGCGCCCGGCTCAAGCTCCGCATCGCCGACATCGCCGGCGGCGTCAAGGACACGCCCGCCGCGCGCTCGCGCGGCGGCGGCCCGCAGCAGCGCTCGCGCTCGATCAAGACGAAACTCGCCGAAGCCGGCACCGGCAACGAGGGCGAAAAGCAAAGCCGCCGTGTCGAGCTTCATCTCATGATCGAGCGGGCCGGGCTCTCGATCTCGATCCGCAGCTTCTACCTCGCCAGTGCCGCCTCGGCCGTGATCGGCACCGGGCTTTATTTCCTGATGGGGTATCACGCGATCTCCTGGCTCTTCGGGGTCCTGCCGATCCCGATGTTCCTCGTCGTGCCGGTCGTGATGGGGCTGGGCCTGCCGCGCCGCTTCCTCACGAGCCGCGCAGGCAAGCGCCAGAAGCACTTTACCCAGCATTTCGCCGACGCCATCGACGTCATCGTGCGCGGCATCAAGTCGGGCCTGCCGGTCGGCGAATGCCTCAACATCATCGCGCGCGAATCGCCCGAGCCCGTCTGCTCCGAGTTCAAGCTCCTGGTCGAGGGCCAGAAGCTCGGCATGACGCTGAAGCAGGCGCTCGAGCGCTCGTGCCGCGATATGCCGACGGCCGACATGAAGTTCTTCGCGATCGTCCTCAATCTGCAACAGCAGACCGGCGGCAATCTCGCCGAGACGCTCGCGGGCCTCTCCGACGTGCTGCGCCAGCGCAAGAAGATGGCCGACAAGGTCAAGGCCATGTCGTCCGAGGCGCGCATGACGGCGACCATCATCGGCTCGATGCCGTTCCTCATCTCGCTGATGATCTATCTCATCAACCCCGGCTACATCTCGCTTCTGTGGACCGACCCAACCGGCCAGAAGATCTTCTACGGCGGCCTGACCTGGATGGGGATCGGCGTTTTCCTCATGAAGCAGATGATCTCGTTCGAGATCTGAGCGCGCCGCCGATGCGCCCGATCGTCCCCGCCCTGGCACTCCTCGTCCTCCCGCTGCTCGCGGGCGGCAGCGCCGCGGCACAGGAAGGCGCGCGCGTCACGCCGGTGGCGGGCGACCCGATCGCGGTGGCGAAGGCAGCGGCGCGTCTCAACGCCGATCAGGCGCAATCGCTCGTCGCCGTGCTGGTCACGCGCTATCCCGAGCAGGCGGCCGAGATCGTCGCGTCCGCCATCGCCGCGCGCGCCGCGAGCAATCCCGTCGGCGCCAATGGCGGCGCGATCGCGGCCACGGCCGCCATCGTCGCCCCGCAGCGCGCGCCCGAGATCGCCGGCGCCGGCGCCGGCATCGCGGCGCTCGCCGCAGGCGAGATCGTGATCCGCGCCAGCGGCACGTCGCCGACCGAGGCAGCGCAGGGCGCGCTCACCGCATCGGCGACCGCCGCGGCGCTCGTGACGCAGGCGGTCATCATGGCGGTCGGCGCCAACGCCGACCGCGACGCGATCGCGGCCTCGGCCGCCGCCATCACCGAGCGCTCGGTCAAGGCGGCGATGCAAGCGACCGAGCGGGTCGCGGCCGAGGCGGCGGAGCGCTCAGGCGCATCGCCGCAGGACGCCGAGGCGCTCGGCAAGGAAGCGGCGCAGCTCGCGGCGACGACAGTGACGCGCGGCGCCATCTCGGCGGCGATCGTGGCGCTGCGCCAGGCGACGCCGGGCGATCCTACGATGATGGCGAAGCGCGCCGACGCGGCCCCGGCGGAGGCGGCGCAGAACTCGGCCGAGGCGGCCGACATGGTCGCCGACCGCATTGCGCGCGCGGCGGTCGCGGGCTCGCTCTCGTCGATGGACGGAACGGCCGTGCGCGTCGCCTCGATCGTGACCGACGCCATCACCGCCGAGGCCTCGAGCTCGGTCGCGGCCGCGGCCGCGGCTGCCGCGGTCGAGGCCGGCGCCGACGGCGCGCTTGCGAAATCCTTGGGCACGCAGTTCGGCTCGGACGCGGCGGAGAAGGCCGGACGCGCCGCGGCATCCGCCGTCGTCGAGCTCATCCCCAACGCCAGCAGCGAGCAGCCGGGCGCCGCACTCGCCACCGGCATCGCCGGGCTCGCCACGCCGGCGAGCCCGGCCGCGCCCGCGCCAGCCAATCCGCCCGCGCCAACCGGTCCGGCCGTGCTCGCGCCGGCCGTGCCGCCGGTTCAGAAGACGAGGTGATCCCGTGAACCCGCAAACGCTGATCCCGCTTATCTTCTCGGCGCTCGCCTTCCTCACCGTGATCGGCTTGGGCTTGCCGTGGCTGCAACCCGACATCTTCAAGAGCCGGCTCAAAGTCATCAACCAGAAGCGCGGCGAGCTTTCGCAGCAGCGCCGCCAGCGCCTCGAGCAGTCGCGCCCGAGCCTCCGCCGCCTCACCTCGGGGCGCGAGAATTTCATGCGCACGGTGCTCGAGAAGCTCAACGTCAAGAACCTCACCGAGCAGACCGAGCTCAGGAAGAAGCTGATCCGTGCCGGCTATCGCAGCCCGCAGGCGATCGTGACGTTCACCTTCCTGCGCCTTGCGCTCCCGCTCGGACTCGCGGGGTTCAGCGCGCTGCTGCTCTTCGGCGGCAACGTCAAGATGGCGGCCGCGTTCAAGGTCGTCATCACCATGTGCGTGCTGCTGTTCGGCTACATGCTGCCGGACATCCTCGTCTCGAACGCGATCGCGAAGCGCCAGCAGGGCATCCAGCGCTCGTTCCCCGACGCGCTCGACCTCATGGTGATCTGCGTCGAGTCCGGCATCTCGCTCGAATCGGCGTTCGCGCGCGTGAGCGAGGAGCTGGCCTTGGACGCGCCCGCGCTTTCGGAGGAGATCGCGATCACCACGGCGGAGCTCGCGTTCCTCAGCGACCGGCGCCAGGCGCTCGACAATCTTGCCGACCGCACCGGCTCGCCGCAGGTGAAGTCGCTCGTCACCTCGCTCATCCAATCAGAGAAATACGGCACGCCGCTGGGTGCGGCGCTTCGCGTCGTGTCGCAGGAAGGACGCGACACGCGCATGGCCAAGGCCGAGGAAAAGGCCGCGGCACTCCCGGCGAAGCTCACCGTGCCGATGGTGACGTTCTTCCTGCCGGTGCTGTTCCTGGTGCTGATCGGACCAACGATCATCCAGGTCATGCACGCCTTCTCGCACCACTAAGAGCGGGATCGCATTACGCATTACTTTTTGCTCGTCATGGCCGGGCTTGTCCCGGCCATCCACGTTTATTTCTCCTAGAACCCGTGGATGCCCGGCACGGAGGCCGGGCATGACGATGAAGGAAAACGTGCCAACGCCGCTTCGCCCTAGATATCCAGGTCCTTCGCGAACTTGGCCTTCTCCTGGATGAAGGCGTAGCGCAGCTCGGGCTTCCTGCCCATCAGCGTCTCAACGAGCGCGACGGTCGTCGCATAGTCGCGCGCGCCCTTCTCCGGCAGCCGCACGCGCAGGAGAAGCCGCGTCTTCGGATCCATCGTCGTCTCGCGCAGCTGCCGCGGCGGCATCTCGCCCAATCCCTTGAAGCGGCTCACCTCGACCTTGCTCTTCCCTTTGAAGAGCGTCGCCATGAGCTCGTCCTTGCGCGCGTCGTCGCGCGCATAGGCCATATCCTGACCGTGCTGCAGCCGATAGAGCGGCGGCACCGCGAGATAGAGCCGCCCGTTCGCGACGAGCGCCGGCATCTCGCGGAAGAAGAACGTCATCAGCAGCGAGGCGATATGCGCGCCGTCGACATCGGCGTCGGTCATGATGATGACGCGCTCGTAGCGCAGCTTGTCCTCCTGGTAGCGCTCGCCCGAGCCCGAGCCCAGCGCCTGCACGAGATCATTGAGCTCTTGGTTCTGCTTCAAGCGGTCGGCGGTGGCGCTCGCGACATTCAGGATCTTGCCGCGCAGCGGCAGGATCGCCTGCGTCTCGCGGTCGCGCGCCTGCTTCGCCGAGCCGCCGGCGCTGTCGCCCTCGACGAGGAAGATCTCGGTGCCGCTCGCGGCCGAGCGCGCGCAGTCGGCGAGCTTGCCCGGAAGCCTGAGCTTTCGCGTCGCTGTCTTGCGCTCGAGCTCGCGCTCCTGCTTCTTGCGCAGCCGGTCCTCGGCGCGCTCGATGACGGCATCCAGGAGCTCGCGAGCGTTCTGCGGATCGTCCGACAGCCAATGGTCGCAGCGGTCTTTCAAGGCGCTCTCGACGAGCCGCGTCGCCTCGGCCGAGGCGAGCCGCTCCTTGGTCTGACCCTGGAACTGCGGCTCGCGGATGAAGAGCGAGAGGATGGCGACGGCGCCCGCCACCACATCCTCGGGCGCGATCTGCTGGGCGCGCCGGTTGCCGGTCAATTCGCCATAGGCGCGCAAGCTCCGCGTCAGCGCGCTGCGCAAGCCCGCCTCGTGCGTGCCGCCTTCGGGCGTCGGCACAGTGTTGCAGTAGGACGCGAGGTGGCCTTCGAGATCGACGGGCCACGCGATCGCCCATTCGACGCGGCCGCCCTCGGCGAAATCCGCCTCGCCGTCGAACGGACGGTTGGTGATGGTCTCGCGGCCCGCAAGCTCGCCCGCGAGATAGTCGGCGAGCCCGCCGGGGAAATGCAGCGTCTCTTCCTGCGGCACGTCGTCGGGCCGGGCGAGCGCCGGATCGCACCACCAGCGGATCTCGACGCCGCGGAAGAGATAGGCCTTGGCGCGCGCCATGCGGTAAAGCGGCGCCGGCTTGTAGCGCAGGCTCGCGCCGAAGATTTCGGGATCGGGATGGAAATGGACGCTCGTGCCGCGCTTGTTCTGGACCGGGCCCGCGTCCTTGAGCTTCGACTTGGCCTTGCCGCGGACATAGTCTTGGCCCCAGGCGCGGCGGTCGCGCCAGACCTCGACCTTGAGCCAGTCCGAAAGCGCGTTGACGACCGAGACGCCGACGCCGTGAAGCCCGCCCGAAGTCTTGTACGCCTCGCCCGAGAACTTGCCGCCGGAATGCAGCATGGTGAGGATGATCTCGAGCGCCGACTGTTTCGGGAATTTCGGATGCGGATCGACCGGGATGCCGCGCCCGTTGTCGCGCACGCGGACGCTGCCGTCGCCGTGCAGCTCGAGCTCGATCCGGCTCGCATGGCCCGCCACCGCCTCGTCCATGGCGTTGTCGAGAACCTCGGCCACGAGATGATTGAGGGCGCGCTCGTCGGTGCCGCCGATATACATGCCGGGCCGGCGCCGCACCGGCTCGAGCCCTTCGAGGACCTCGATGTCCTTGGCGGAATAGCCGTCGCCGTGCGGCTTGCGGGCGAGATTGTCGAACAGGTCGGCCATGCGTCCCAAATACCCATTATAATGTAGCGCGTAAGCCGCCCATCACAACATGTGGTCGAACCGCGGGCAAGGATCATCGCCATGAACGAGCCAACGAGGGAGCCGGCGCTGCGCGCCATCGCCATGCCGGCCGACGCCAACCCGAGCGGCGACATCTTCGGCGGCTGGGTCCTGTCGCAGATGGACATGGCCGGCGGCGCGGTCGCGAGCCGGCGCGCCCAGGGCCGCGCCGCGACCGTCGCCATCACCGGCATGACCTTCCTGCTGCCGGTCTTCGTCGGCGACGAAGTGAGCTGCTACGCCGCGATCGTAAAGACCGGCCGCACCTCGATCACCGTCAAGGTCGAGAGTTGGGCGCGGCGCAGCCTGACCGGCGAGCGCGTCCATGTGACCGAGGGTCTCTTTACTTATGTCGCGATCGGCCCCGACCGGCGGCCGAGGCTCCTTCCGCCCGAGGGGTGAACGCCCTCGCCGCCGCGCGCGGCGTTCGAGGCGAGAATCAAATCAACGATTCTTCGAGCGCTGATCGTGATTGGCGGTCACGACAGCCATGGCGACGCACCCAATGGCGACGCATCCGGCCAGGAAGCCAATGACATTCAGAATTGCCGTCACGGTGCGAGCGCCCTTTTCTGTTTTAGCAACGATGCAGGCTACCAATTAGCATAATCAAACTGCATCCCTTTGAGCTAGATCAATATCCGACACGGTGCGGATCAGAGTTGCGCATGCGGCATGGCGTTAACCTCGACG
>DATIXQ010000034.1:0-44882 GCA_035518375.1 Allostellaceae bacterium
CGAGCCGCGGCACGAGATAGGCCAGCACCTCGGCGCCGACGGCAACCTGACGGTCGGCGAAGAGCTTCACGAGGAGTGCGGCGAGAAGAGAGTCGTCCGGCGGCTGGAGCGCCACCACGGGCGCCGCGAGCAGCCTTGAGCGCAGGTCGGCGAGCACGATCGCCCAGCGCGCCGGCGGCTCGCGCGCCGGCAGAAGCAAGTGCCCGCGCCGCTCCGCCAAAAGATTGTAGAGGTGGAAGAGCGCGGCCTCGGGCGCGCTTTGCGCGTCCTCGACGATGGCGGCGCGTGCGTCGCCAAGCAATTCCGGCAAGCGCGGCACTGAAAGGTCCGGGCCTGCAAGCACGGGCGCCTCTGAGCGCGCGGCAAACACCTGCGCGAGATGGCTTTTGCCGCTCCCCGCGGGGCCGGTCAGCACGAGCGCCGGCGCCGGCCAATGCGGCCAGCGGTCGAGCCAGGCGACCGCCTCAGCGTTCGCCGGCGCGACGAGGAAATCGTCGCGCCCCAAGGCCGGGCGATGCGCAAGATCGAGCGGAAGCTGCGCCATCAGTGGTCGGGGTCGTAGAACGGGCTCGCGAGATAACGCTCGATGGCAAAGCGCACCAGCACGCCGATCACCGCCGCCACCGGCACGGCGAGCAAGAGGCCGATGAAGCCGAACAGGCTCCAGAACGCGAAGAAGGCGAAGATGACGGCGACGGGATGCAGGTTGACCCGGCCGCCGACGAGGCGTGGCGAGAGGATATTGCTCTCGACGGCATAGCCCGCGGCGAAGATCGCCAGCAGAACGGCGAGGCGCGACGTCCAGCCGAACTGCGCGAGGCCGAGCCCCAGCGCCAGCACGAGCCCGAGCGCCACGCCAGCGAATGGAATGAAGGACAAGACGCCCACGAGGATGCCGATGATGACGGCGAAATCGAGCCCGGCGAACGACAGCGCGGCGCCGTAATAGATCGCGTCGGCCACGCCCACGAGCACTTGGCCGTGCACGAAGCCCGCGAGCGTGCGGTCGATGAGGCGCGCCTGCTCGCGGATCGTCGCCGCGTGGCGGCGCGGCAGCCACGCGTCGATGCGGGCGACAATGCGGTCCCAATCGCGCAGCAGGAAGAACGAGACGACCGGCGTCACGACGATGAACGACACAACGTTCGCAAGCGCAAGCCCGCTCGTCAGCAGCCGCTCGATGAACGATGCGATATAACCGAGGGCGGTGGCCGCGGCGCTGCCCGCCATGTCCTTGAGCTTCGCCAGATCCTCGGGCGAGAGCTTTTCCTGGGCCGAGGCGACGAGCGCGTCGATCTTCTGCTGCCCGAACGCGACCGCCTGCGGCACGAGGCTTGCAAGCTGCGCCGCCTCGAGCTCGAGGAGCGGCAGCACGAGCAGCAGCAGAAGCACCAATCCGACGAAGAAAAGGCCCAGCACCAGCGCGGTCGCAAGCGCGCGCGGCACATGGTGGCGCTCGAGCCGGTCGACCGCGGGATCGAGGAAATAGGCGATGGCGCAGCCGGCGACGAACGGCAACAGGATGCCGGACAGGAGCCAGAGCGCCGCCACGAGGAGCGCGAGCCCGCCAAGCCAGAACCACGCGGCGCGGCGCGGCATCAGACGCTCTCGCGCGCCGGCCCGCGCGCCCAACGGACAAGGTAGCCGCTGCCCGACAGCACCGTCGTGACAGCCACGGCATAAACGAGCGCCGTCGTCGCGCCAAAATCCCGAACGCCGAGCCCGAGCCGCCCGAGCACGACGGCGACGAGCGCGATCTGCAAGGCGGTGTTGAGCTTGCTGACGGCCAACGGCTTCACCGGCATCATCTGCGAAACCGTCATCGCCAGCAGGAAGCCGCCGATGATGAGCACGTCGCGGAACACGACGAGGATGACGAGCCAGCTCGGCAATTGCTCGGCCAGGCCCAGCGTCACGTACATACTGATGAGCAGCACCTTGTCGGCCAGGGGATCGAGCATCGCGCCGAGGCGCGAACTCTGGTCGAAGTGCTTGGCGATATAGCCGTCGACCGCGTCGGACACGCCGGCCGCGACGAACACCCAGAACGCGAGACCCATCTCGTCGTCGAGTACGAGCCAAATCGCGAGCGGCACCAGGAGCAGCCGGCCCAGAGTGATGAGGTTGGGGATGCTCACGCGCGCTCTTCAGTGCGCCGGCGCCGGAGCGCGTTCGAGCACGAAGTCGGGATCCTGCCCGTCGAGCACGAGATCGCGCTGCGCGAGCGCGGTGCGGAGCTGGGCGGGATCGCCGAAATAATGGATCGCGAGCGTCGCCTGTGTGCGGTTCAGCGCGACGAGGTCGCTGCGCTCGATCGCCGGCAGGCCGGCGAGCCGGTTGCGAACGTCGACGAGCGCCGCGAGATCGCTCGCCGGCACGCGCACGGTGATCGTGGCGGTATGGCTGTAATCGAGGATGTTGGCCTGTTTCCAGGCGTCCTCGACCGCATCGGCGGCCGCGGCGACGCCTGCGGCGAGAAGATCGCCGTCGCTCTCGGCGGGCGTGGCCGTCAGGGTCCGCGTCACGCTTTGCGGCGGTCCTGCGCCGCCGGGGGTATATCGCGTCGCGTTCACGGCGAGCGTGTGCGGGTCCGCATCGCTCTTGAGTGCGGCCTCGGCGACCAGCACATCGGCGTTGTTGTAGCGGCTCGCGATCGCCTGGAGCCGCGCCGGATCCCCCTTCAAGGCACCGTCGGCGTCGACAGCCTGCACGTCGTTGAGATCACCATAGGGCAGCACGAGCGGCACGAGCCCGGCAGGCGGCGCCTTCGCACCCCATGCGTCGCGCCACGGATTGGGGTCCTCCCACAAGGCCGGGCTGCCGGCGCCGTTCTCGAACACGGCGAGCACGACGAGCGGCTTGCTCGGCGTCTCGCAGAACGGGATGTGCGCGTCGCGCAGGATCTTGCGCACCGCGCTGGCGTCGAAATGATAGGTGTAGTTGGCGAGATAGCGCACGCCCGAGGTGCGCTCGTGCGCCACCTCGAAGCCCTTTACGAGATCGTCGAGCGCGGCGTCGCTCGCGGGCGGCAGGCGGGCGTGGTCGGCATCGAGCGTCAGGCGCTCGAGCAGCATCTGGTAGGCGCGATGCTCGCCGTCGCGGCGGGCCTGGTCGCGCGCGGCATTGGCATTGGCGGCCGTGGCGTCGACCGGCACGGCGGCGACGGTGAAAACATCACGTGGCTGGGCGCGCGCGGGCGCGGCGGGCCATGCCAGCACGGCGAAGGCGAGAATGACGAGTGCCCGTTTCACCGCCATCGGCGCAGTCGCTTTCGCTCTCCGAACGTCATGGCCGGGACGAGCCCGCGGGGGACGGCCCTCTATAGCAGAATCCCGCGCGGGCGCCACATCCCTTCGCTTGCTCGCGGACGCGACGAGGCTGCGGTAATCTCGGGCCAACATCGAGGCGGGCGAGGGCGGCATGGATTTGGGCATGAAGGGTAAGGTGGCGCTGGTGACGGGCGCCACGCGCGGCATCGGCCGCGCCATCGCCGACGCGCTCGCGGCCGAGGGCTGCCGCCTGTTGCTGACGGGGCGCGACGAGCCGCTCCTCGCCCAGGCCGCCGAGTCGGCGGCACGGCTCGGCGGCGCGGCCAAGACCGTATCGCTTGATCTCCGGCGCCCGGACGCAGCGGGCGCGCTCGTGGCAGCGGTGAAGCGCGAGTACGGGCACCTCGACATCCTCGTCAACAACGCCGGCACCACGACGCGCGGCGATTTCCTGACCCAGCCCGATTCCGACTGGGAGGAAGGGTTCGCGCTCAAATTCTTCGCCCATGTGCGGCTCGCCCGCGCGGCGTGGCCGCTTCTCGTCGAGAGCAAGGGATCGCTCGTCATAATCGGCGGCACGGCCGGGAAGCAACCGACCGCCGTCTCGATCGTCGGCGCCTCGGTCAACGGCGCCATCAACTCCTTCGCCGTGGCGCTCGCCCAGATCGGCAACGAGGCCGGCGTCCAGGTCAATGTCGTGAGCCCGGGCCATGTCGACACCGGCCGCCTGCAGCGGCGCATCGACGCCTTGAAGGCCGAGACCGGGCTCGATGAGCAAGGCGCGCGCGAGCGCTACCGCAAGACGCTGAGCGTGAGCCGGATCGGGCTGCCGACGGATGTGGCCGACCTCGTCGCCTTCGTCGCCTCGCCGCGCGGGCGCTGGATCCACGGCGCGGTGCTCGACCAGCATGGCGGCCAGATCAATCCGATCTGAGCGATGCGATGATCATCGACATCTACAACCATTTCATCCCGCAGCCGATCTGGCAGCGTCTTGGCGACCTCATTCCCGGTCACATCGCCGTCAAGGCGTTCCGCGAGCTGCCGACGCTCTACGACGTCGACGCGCGGTTGAGGCTCCTCGACGGGTTCCAGGACATGCGGCAGGTCCTATCGCTCGCCAATCCACCGATCGAGATGATGGGCCCGCCCGACCGAACGCCCGTCGTGGCGCGCATGGCGAATGACGGTCTCGCGGCGCTCGTCGACAAATATCCCGAGCGCTTTCCTGCCTTCATCGCCTCGCTGCCGATGAACGACGTGCCGGCGACGCTCATCGAGATCGAGCGCGCGGTGGGCGAGCTCGGCGCGCGCGGCATCCAGGTCTTCACGAATGTCTTGGGCGTGCCGCTCTCGGCGCCGCAATTCCGCCCGATCTTCCGCGCGATCGCGAAGCATGACCTGCCGGTCTGGATCCATCCGATCCGCGGCCCGAACTTCCCCGATTATGCGGCCGAGACCGTGTCGGAGGACGAGGTCTGGTTCACCTTCGGCTGGCCCTACGAGACGAGCGCTGCGGTGACGCGGCTCATTTATTCCGGCATCTACGACGAGCTGCCGAATTTGAAGATCATCACCCACCACATGGGCGGGATGATCCCCTATTTCGCGAACAAGATCGGCTTGGGCTTCCGCCAGATCTTTTGGGGCACGACCGAGAAGAACCCGGTCGCCGAGGAGCGCGGCCTGAAGCGGCCGCCGCTCGACTATTTCCGCATGCTCTATGCCGATACCGCCTTGAACGGCGCCATTGCGCCGACGCGCTGCGGCCACGATTTCTTCACCACGCCGCACTGTCTCTTCGCGACCGACGCGCCGTTCGACGCCGAGCGCGGCCGTCATCTCATGAGCGGCACGATCACGGCCGTGAAGGCGCTTGAGACGCCAAGCGAGGAGCAGGCGCGCATCCTCGCCGGCAACGCCATGGCGCTCCTGAAGCTATGAAGGCCGGGCCAACACGCGTGCGGCTGCGCGACGGCGAGATGGGCGCGTGGCTCGCGCTGCCCGACCGGCTGCCCGCGCCCGGCATCGTCGCCATCATGGAGATCTGGGGCGTCAACGACACGATGCGCCGCCACGCGCGGGAATTCGCCGAAGCGGGATTCTGCTGCCTCGTGCCCGATCTCTTCTGGCGCCAGGAGCCCGGCGTCGAATTGAGCGACGCCGATCCGGCGAACACGCAGAAGGCCTTCGACCTTTATTACGAGTTCGACTACGACCTGGGCGTGCGCGACATGGAGGATACGTGCGCCCATCTCGCGCACCTGCCGGAGTGCAACGACAAGGTCGGCGCGGTCGGATACTGCCTGGGCGGCAAGCTCTGCTATCTCCTCTGCTGCCGCACCGACATCGAGTGCGCCGTCGCCTATTACGGAACCTATATCGAGCACAACATTCGCGAGGCAAAGAACCTGCACCGGCCGTTCCTGCTGCACATGGCGATGAAAGACCGCTGGGTGCAGGCCGAGGTGAACGACATGCTGGAGCGGCGGCTTTCGCCCAACCCGCTCGTTTCGATCGAGAAATACCCGGACGCCGACCATGCGTTCGCGCGCCATGGCGGGCGGACATATCGCAAGGCCGAATCCGACCGCGCGCTCGCCTCGACGCTCGCCTTCTTCCGCAAAAACCTCGGCTGAGATCAGGCCGCGACCGACACCACGCGCTCGAGCGGCAGGAGCACGCGCACGGTGGTGCCCTTGCCCGGTGCGCTCTCGATGTCGAGGCGGCCGTCATGCAGTTCCACTAGCGCCTTCGCGAGCGGCAGGCCCAATCCCGTGCCGTCGAAGCGACGGCTCAGCGCGCCGTCGATCTGGCGGAACGGCTCCAAGGCGACCGGGATGTCCTCGGGCCTCATGCCGATGCCCGTGTCCTCGACGGCGATCACGACGCCCTCGTCCTCGACTGCGGCCCACACGCCGACGCGGCCACCGGCGGGCGTGAACTTGACGCCGTTCGACATGAGGTTGAGCAGGATCTGGCGGAAGCGGAGCTGGTCCGAGCGGACGAGCGGCAGCGCGCCGGGAATAGCGATCTGGAGCGTGACGCCGGCTGCCTCCGCCATCGCCGCGACGATGCGGCGGCAGGCTTCGACCGTGTCGCCGATCGACACGATCTCGTCGCGCAACTCGAGGCGCCCGTCCTCGAGCTTCGAGATGTCGAGGATGTCGTTGATGATGTTCTGAAGATGGCGGCCGGCGCCGTTGATGTCGCCGCCGTAGTCGCGGTAGCGCGCATCGAGCGGGCCGATCGCCGCATCGCGGATCATCTCGGAAAAGCCGATGATGGCGTTCAAGGGCGTGCGCAGCTCGTGGCTCATCTGGGCGAGGAATTGCGATTTCGCCCGGCTCGCCTCCTCGAGCCGCGTCTCGGCCTCGATGCGCGCGGCGACGTCGCGGCGCAGCGTCTCGTTGAGGGCGTGCACCTGCTCGGCCGCGGCGCGCATCACCGCAATCACGCCCACGATCGTCAGACTTCCGACCGAAAACCCGCCGATTTGATAAAGCGAAAGCAGCGGCAGGCCGGGCGGCAGGAAGAGGAGCCACGCCGCCACGAGCGAAAGGCCGGAGGCCGCAAGCGCGGCCCTCGATCCGCACAGGAAGGTCGCAACGACGACAGACGGATAGAAGATCACGAACGGCGCATTTGCGACCCACGGTGCGAGCGCGAGCCTCAGCAACGCCGCGGCGGCGGCAATGAGGAGCGCGACTGTGAAAGCCTGCGGCGTTCCAGGCGAAAAACGCGGACGGTCGATCGTGAGAAGGCGCAGCACAGGCCAATCTTGGCGCGAACAGATGGGGAGAAAGTTAAGATTTGCGCGCAAGCCGCGCCCGGCCGCGAAGCCCGTCCCGCTGTGTTCCAACGACCGTCATGCCCGGCCTCCGTGCCGGGCATCCACGGGTTCGTTTACGGCGAGAGACCAGTCGTGGATGGCCGGGACAAGCCCGGCCATGACGGGAAAAAACGAGCGCCGGATCGCGACAGCCGGACCGGTGCTAGACGCAATAGATGTCGAGCATCGTCGGGATGTAGTCGTTCTGCAGCACGATCCGCTTTTTCGCGATGAGCCACGTGTCGTGCAGCACGAGCGTGTGTTCGACATGACCGAAGAAGGCGTGCGACAGCTCGCTGCGCGGAAAGAAGACGTGGCTCACCCAATTGGAGCGGAGCCGCATCCGGTCGGGCGCGGGCGGTTCGATCGCGCGCGCATTCGTGATGACGTGCGTCGTGCGCGGCAGCGGGGTCGAGGCGGGCGAGCGGTTCGAGCGGATGCGGAAGATGCGGTCCTCGAGCCCGGCGCGGCTTGCATAATAGAAATGCGACAGCTCACGCGAAGGATCGGCGGTCAGCGTGTCGTCGGGCTTCCACGCCGGCATCCAATACTCGCAGTCGGGCGTGAAGAGCGCGAGCCATTCGTCCCAGCGCCGCTCGTCGACGAGCACGGCCTCGCGCTCGATGAGGTCGGTGCCGGCGGCCAGAAGGTCCTTCTCGTCGATGTTGCGCCCGCGCGCCATCAATAGGCCTTCCGGCCGGCGAACCCGGCCGCCATGAGGCGGCGCCATTCGCGATAGGCCGGGTGGAACTGCGTCTCGGGTCCGGTCTCGAACGTGCCGATGGCGCTCGCCGCGGGCGCCAGGCCCAACTCTTGCGCCGGCGCGTTGGCGCCGGGCGCGAGGCCGGCGATGCCGCGCGCATAACCCTGGAGCCAGGAGAAACCATCGGCGCTCATGCCGCGCTGGCAATCCTCGTAGGTCACGGTGTCGTCCGGCGTCGCAAGACCGGTCGGATTGAAGAAATCCTCGAACTGGCGGAGCCGCCACGCGCGCAGCTCGGGCTTCTCGCCGATGGGCGCGAGGCAGTAGCTGCGCATTTCCGTGCGGTCGACCGCTATCGGGCGGAAGGTGCGCAGCATCAAGGTCATCGCGTCGGCGATCTGCATGTTGGGAAAGACCTGGATGTTGCGCGCGCGCAGCATCCAGTCGGCGCGCACCGGGCCGACGCGGGCACGCACCTCGTCGATCGTCGGATAGATCGGGCGCTTCTCGGCCTCGGGCTGATCGGTCCAGAACACCGAATGGCCGTGCGGAAAGCAGAACACGCCCGATTGGCGCTTGGCGCGCTTCGCCCAATCGAACTGGCGCGCGTCGAGATTGCCTTCGCCCTGGCGGCGCCGCGCCTGGATGCCGATGAAGCTCACATGCGTCGAAGTGAGGTGATAGGGATCGACGCCGTTGTCGAGCTGAAGCTTCCAGTTGCCGCGATAGGTATAGGCGACGCGGCCCGGAACGAACTCCATCCCGTTCGGCCCCTGCTCCATCGCGAGATCGAGGAAGACCTTCATCTCGCCCAAAAACTCCTCGAGCGGCGGCACGTCGGGCGAGAGCGAGCCGAACACCAGGCCCTTGTAGCTTTCGATGCGCGGGAGGGCCACGAGATCGTGATTTTCGGCATCGAAGCTCGGCGGATAGGCGCCGGCCGCGCGGTCCTTGATGTCGCGGTTCCGCCCGGCGCAGTCATAAGCCCAGCCGTGATAGGGGCAGACGAAATAGCGCGTGTTGCCCTGCTCGGCGGCCGCGATCATCGCGCCCTTGTGGCGGCACACGTTCAGGAACGCGCGCACGCGATTTTCGGGATCGCGCGTGACGATCACGGGCGTCCGCGCGATCCAGCAGGTGACGAAGTCGTTGGGCTTCGGAACTTGCGATTCGATCGTCAGGAAATTCCAGGTGCGCTCGAACACGAACTTGCGCTCGAGTTCGTAAAGTTCGGGATCGGCGAAGACGTCGCGATGGACGCGGAAGACGCCCTCTTCCGGCCGGTCGTCGACGAGATCGCGCATGTCCCGAGGCGCCACTTCCCTTCTCCTTGACGGATCGCCGGGGCATAGTCGGGGCGCGCGATGATGCGGTCAAGCGGCGGAGACGGATCATGGTCGAGGTGCTGGTCGAGGCGGATGCTGTGCTGCGGGCCGTGGCGGTGGCGCTCGACCCGTCCGTGCCCGAGGAGCATCTGCGCGCCGTCGCCGACTGGTACAGTTTCGACGAGCCGGATTTTGCGGGCTGGCTCGCGCGGCTGCAGCAGCGGCTGCCGGGGCTCTATCCGGCGAAGGTCGCGTTCGCGCGCGACGAGGCCGACATGCGAGCGAAGCTCGGGAGCGCCGACGCGCTCGTGGTCGAAGGGTTCGCCGTCGGCACCGAAGAGCTGCGGCACGCGAAGAAACTCAAGATCGTGCAGAAATTCGGCGGGCTCGCGCACAACATCGACGCCGCCGCGTGCTTTACCGCCGGCGTCAAAATCGATGTGCAGAAGAGGCGCGTCAACATCGCCGTGGCGGAGCAGGCTTTGGCGCTGATGCTGGCGCTCGCCAAGCGCGTGCCGGAATTGGCCGGCGTCGTCACGGAAAGCGCGCTTCGCGCCGCGGGCTTCGATCCGCGCCCGTTCGACCGGCGCTATACCGGAAATTCCAACTTTGCCCGCATCACGGGATTGCGCACGCTTTCCGGCGCCACGCTCGGCATCGTCGGCATGGGCGAGATCGGGCGCGAGATCGCCGCGCGCGCCGCCGCCTTCGGCATGAGCATCCTCTATTACCAGAGAAACCGCATCGCGCGGCTTGACGAGGCGGCGCTCAAGACGCGCTACGCGCCGCTCGATCAGCTCATGGCGCAGAGCGATTACATCACGCCGGCGCTGCCCTTGAACGATTCGACGCGCGGCATCATCGGCAAGGCGGAACTCGCGCACGTGAAGCCGGGCGCGATGCTCGTCAATGTGGCGCGCGGCGAGCTCGTCGATCACGACGCGCTGGTCGAGGCGCTGCAAAGCGGTCGGCTTTCCGGCTTCGCGCTCGATGTTGGATATCAGGAGCCGGCAACGCCCAGCGAGCCGCTTCTCGCCATGAGGAAGAACGTGATCCTCATGCCGCACACGGCGCCGGCCGAACGCCAGAATAATCTCGATGACCTCGCCGAGATGTGCCTCAAGATCTGGCGCGGCTTGACGGGCGCGAGCGTGCTTTAGCTCGCTTGTCATTGCGAGCGCTAGAACGGCAGCACGATCCCTTCGAGCTCGGCGTCGCAGTTGACAAGGTCGACGCGTTTCCAGGCGATGGCGAGGCCGCTTCCCCGTGCGACGAGGCGATGGCGGCACGTGGCGGCGAAAAGCCGCTGCGCGTTGCGGCGGTATTCGACCATCAGCAGCTTCGAGCGCGTGACGAGCGCGTCGGCCGCGGAGTCCTCCGCCGTCACGTTGGCGACAAGGCGCGAGGCACGCGCGGGGGGTGTCTGCGCGTGCATGCTGGGATTGGCAAGGCGCCGCACGCGGGTCTCAAGGAGGCGCCGGTCGTCATAGATGAGCGAGACCGTGTCGTGCGGATTGTCCTGGTCCGGCGCGATCGGGACCCAGTACCACGCGTCCGCGGTGAAGAGCGCGAGCCAGTCCTCGAAGCGCGCCTCGTCGAGCAGCCGCGCTTCGTGCAGGAGAAAGCGCTCGGCCTCGGCCAGCTCGATCGTCACGGCACCGCCGTCATGTAGCCGAGCCAGGCGTCGAACATGTTGCGGATGTAGATCTCGCTCGTCGAATTCTTGCCGCGCCGGCCGCCGTCCTCGTTCGCCTCGTCGGTCGCATAGCCGCGCCCGATCTGGAGCCATTCCGCGCCCGCGCTCGAAAGCCCCATACGGATGCGGTTGTAGGTCTCGAGATCGTCGGTGAGGACGAGCGAGCCGGTGCCGTTGACCGTGTTGGCAAAGGCGATGGTGCGGCGGAAGAACGAGGGCGGCGCGCCCTTCAGGCGGAAGTTATAGGTATAGACCACGGTGCGCGTCGGAGAGAGCGGATGGACGACGCGGAGCTGCTGAAACTGGCTCATGAACGAGAGGTTGGGATAGACGTTGCTGTTCCAACGCCGCACGTCGAGGATTTCCTTGGTGCGTGCGCTCCCGTGCTTTGCTTCGAGCGCCGCGATGTAGTCGCGGAAGTCGGGATCTTCGAGCGCGGCCACGAGCTTCGCGTCGTCGTGATAGTCGCCGAGATAGGAATGGCCGTTGCCATAGGTCCAGATGCCGACCTGCGTCTCCCAGAAACTGTAGGGCGCGCCGTTCTGGCGCATCTGGCGGATCGCGATCTCGCCGGCGCCGTCCGATGGCACGTTGTCGGACTGCGCGCGCGCCGCCTCGATCGAGGATTGGTGGACGAAGATCGGGTGCGCCGCGTCGCACAGATTCTCCAGATAGAGTTTCCAGTTGCCTTCGTACGCGTGCTTGAAGACGCCGCCCGCGACCTCGATCGCGCCGTCGGGCGCACGGTCCACCATGTCGTCGAAGGATTTCGTCATCGGCCCGAGGAAATCCTCGAGGCTCGGGCCGTCCGGCGCCAAGGTCGCGAACACGAAGCCGCGATAGCTTGCCGAGCGCGCCTCGTTCATCGAGACGCGCGGATCGGCGGGGTCGAACGCGCCGGGATAGCCGTTCAAAAGCGGCGCCGATTTGAGCCGCCCGTCCGTTCCGTAGGTCCAGCCGTGGTAGCAGCAGCGGAATTCCTGCGCGTGGCCCTCGTCCGCCGCCACCACCATGGCGCCGCGATGGGCGCACTGGTTGTGGAGAACGCGGATCGAGCGATCGGCCTGGCGCACCATGAGCATGGGCTTCAAGCCGATGCGCGTCTGGCAGAAATCGCCCGGCTCCGGGACCTGGCTCTCGTGCCCGACATAGATCCAGGCGCGCGCGAAGATGCGCTCCAGCTCGAGCGCGAAGATCTCGGGGTCATTGTAAAGCGAGCGATGGACGCGGCCCTGCCCGATACGCGCGCGAAGTTCGGCCGAAGTAATCATGCGCGGGATTTTAGCGCATCGGAACGCACGATAGAATGCGGCAAGCCCAGGGGAGCCCCATGCGCGCGCCGAAAGACAAGCCCAAGACCTTCGCCTTCCATTGGGGCAGCGGCATTGTCGAGGAGGAGGTGCAGATCACGACCGAGCATCACCGGCCCACGATCCAGCTTCTGAAATTCACTGACGGCCCGGCCAAGGGAACCTACGAGATCCGCTTCTGCTTCTACGATCATCACGGCCGCTTCCAGCGCTCACCACTCATCATCGACGAACGCGACCTCGCGCCCTTGCGCCGCGCGCTCGACGGCGCGCCGCGATTGAAGCGCTTCCTCGCCAAGCTCGGGCGGTGATGGGCGCGCCGACGCGTCTCTGCCGTGACTGCGGCCGGCTCGACGAGGCGCTGCCGCATGCCGTCACGACCTGTCCTTCCTGCGGCTCGGAGCGCATTCTCGCGCACGAGGAGCTGGCGCAGCTCGCGATCGCGCATGTCGACTGCGACGCGTTCTATGCGAGCGTCGAAAAGCGCGATCGGCCCGAGCTTGCGGACGAGCCCGTCATCGTCGGCGGCAGCCTGCGCGGCGTCGTGCTCACCTGCTGCTATGTGGCGCGGCGCTCGGGCGTGCGCTCGGCGATGGCCATGGTGCACGCCATGCGGCTTTGCCCCGACGCCACCGTCATCCGCCCTGATATGGAGAAATACCGCCGCGAATCGCTGCGCATCCGCGCGCTGATGGAGCAGGTGGCGCCGGTCGTGGAGCCCGTGTCGATCGACGAGGCCTATCTCGACCTCTCGGCCGCCGGCACGCACGAGCCGCCGGCGCGCTCGCTCGCCCGGCTCGCGCTTCTCGTCGAACGGCGCGTCGGCGTCACCGTGTCGATCGGGCTCGCCCCCAACAAGATGCTGGCCAAGGTCGCGAGCGACCTCGGCAAGCCGCGGGGCTTCCGCATCATCGGCGCGAGCGATGCGGCCCAGGTGCTGGGCCCGATGAAGCTGCGCGTGCTGCCGGGCGTCGGGCCGGTGACGGCGCAGAAGCTCGAAGCCTTGGGCTTCGTCACATGCGCCGACCTGCGCGACGCGCCGGCCCAGGAGCTGATCCACCGGCTCGGGCGCTGGGGCGCGCGGCTCCAGCGCTTTGCCATGGGCGAGGACGGGCGCCGCGTCGGCGACGGGCACCGCCGCGCCGTCACGGTCGGGGCCGAGCGCACGTTCGAGCACGACCTCAAGGACCTCGCCGAGATCGAGCCGGTTCTGGCGCAGCTCTGCGCCCGCGTGGCCGAACGGCTTGCCCGCGCCGGGCTCGCGGCGACGAATCTCACTCTGAAGCTCCGGCGCGCCGACCGCCACACCACGACCCATGCCTGCCGGCCGCGCGACCCGACGCTCAAGCCCGAGACCATCCTCGCCACGGTGCGGCCGGTCCTGGCGCGCCAGCTCGGCGGCGCGCGCTATCGCCTGGTCGGCGTGACAGCGCACGACCTCGTCCCGGCCACGCGCGCCGATCCGCCCGATCTTTTTGCGAAAGAACAAGTCTTTTCAATGGACTAATTGATATTGGGTTGGTTCGGTAATTTCGCCTTGCGGGCCTGCGGTCAGGTCAAGCTGCGCTTGGCGCCGAAGAGCCGCTTGAGCGCCCGCCACAGCGCGCCGAAAAAGAGGGCGAAGCCGGAAACGGGCTTGCGCGCCTCGGCCAAGGCGTCGGCGCGCTCGGCCCGGCTGCCCTCGATCTGGACCTTCAGCGTGTCGGCGAAGCGCCGCACCATCTGCTGCGCCACGTCCTCGATCATGGCGGCGCCACGGCCGTATTGCGCGACCGCGCCGTTCAAGGTGAGGTCGGTCGCGATCGCGACATGGGTCGCGCGCGGGCCGGTTTCGGTCAGCGCGAACTCGACCACCGCCTGTGCGCCGCCGCGACCCTTTTCCTCGGTGCCGCTGGCGCGGACACGGACGCGGCGCGCTCCTTCGTTCACCTCCTCAAAGCGCGCGGTGCCGAGGAACGACACCGCGACCGGCCCGAGCCGCACCGCGACCTTGCCCTTGTAGGCACCGCCGGGCAGCGTCTCGAGAAGCTCCGCGCCCGGCAGGCACGGCGCCACCCGCTCAATGTCGAGCAGCACGCGCCATGTATCGGCGGGGGAGAGCGGCACGTCGAAGGCATTTTGCAGCTTCATCGCCCGCCCCCTAATGCACCCGCGCGCGGACCGCAACGGGCCGGGCGGCGGGCGCGCGTTGCCCCGTGGGCAGCGCAAGTGGGCGGCTGGCGTGGGCGCTGCCGGCGCACGGGCCTTGATCGTACGCCCGCGATAACGCAAAACATTGCCGCACAACAGAGAAACCTCAAGGGAACGCCATGGCCGCCGCACGCACCATCGATCTCGCGCCGATCATCGATCGGCAGCGGATCGGCGCCTTCCATATCGGTCTCATCATCGTCGCCTTCATCGTCGTCATGGTCGACGGCTACGACATCGGCGCGGCCGCGGTCGCGGTTCCGGGGATGGCGCGCGAATGGCACCCGAGCCCGGTGGAGATCGGGCAGATGTTCAGCGCCGGCCTCTTCGCCGGCCTCTTTGGCCCGCTCATCTTCGGCTGGATCGCCGACCATTACGGACGGCGCGCGGCGATCGCCGGCGGATTGATGTTCTTCGGCGCCTTCACCTGGGTGACGGTGCTCGCGGGCAGCATGGGGCAGCTCGCGGTGCTGCGCTTCATCGCCGGCATCGGCATCTCGGGCGTGCTGCCGATCACGACGGCGCTCGTCATCGAGTACGCGCCGAGGCGGGTGCGCGCGACGCTCTTCGTCATCATGTTCTCCGGCGTGACCTTCGGCGGCGGTCTGCCCGGAATCGTGGGCGCGCGCCTCATGGCGGATTATGGCTGGCGCATCATGTTCACGATCGGCGGCATCGTGCCGATCCTCATCGGATTCCTTGTCCTGGTGACGCTGCCGGAATCGGCCAAGTACCTGTCACTCCGGCCCGAGCGCAGCGCCGATCTCACGCGACTCCTCGGGCGCATGGAGAAGGGATTGAACCTCGACACCGCCGCGCGTTTCTCGATCGGCGACGAGGACAACCGCGCGAAGTTCTCCTACACCGCCATCTTCAAAGGGCGGCTCGCCATCATCACGCCGCTCTTCTGGTTGTCGAACGCCATCAACCTCATGATCTTCTATTTCGTGAACCAGTGGATCCCGACGATCCTGTCGGGCAACGGCGTGTCGGTCGCGCACGCACAGCTCGCCACCACCGCGTTCCAGTTCGCGGGCACATTGGGCGGGCTCATCATCATGCGGCCCTTGGACAAGTGGGGCTTCATTCCGGTGCCGATCCTGTTCGCGCTGGCGATCCCGATCGTCGCCTTCACCGGCACGCCGGGCTTGAGCGAAGGCGTGACCATCACGCTTGTCGCCGCGATCGGCTTCTGCCTCCTGGGCCTCCAGTTCGGCAACATCGCGTGCGAGACGAACATGTACCCCACTTACATCCGCTCGTGGGGCGTGGGCTCGTGCTTTGGCGCCGGCCGCGTCGGCTCGGTCGTCGGCCCTTATGTCGGCGGCTATCTCATCGCCATGCACTTGCCGATGCAGCACCTGTTCTGGATCGCGACCATCCCGCTCGTCATCGGCCTCATCAACGCGCTCGTACTGACGCCGCTCTACCGCGCGGAGTGGACAGCAGCGCACGGCACCGCCGGCCAGCCAGCGCACGCGGCCGGCGAGGATTAGCGGCACTCACGCGATCCAAACACTCCCTCTCCCCGCCGGGGAGAGGATTGGGGTGAGGGGCGCGCGACGCGCCTCTCCACCTCACCCGGCGCGCCTACGCGCCGATGTCTCCCCGGTGGGGCGAGGTTTCATCAGCACCATGACAAGCGAAGCAAGCGCGTTCGCGCGCGGATGGCGCGCAGTTGAAATATGCGCGGGTGTGACGCAGATCACGAATCATTAACCAAGAAAGTCGTAGCGTCGCCACAATCTTGAAGTAGTGAAGTATCAGTGGAATTTCTATCGTGCCGCGCGATTTTGACCTTCCCGAGATAACCCAAGAAGCGAGTCTGCCGCGTCCCGCGTTTCGCGCGCTGGTACTCGACGGCGTGTTCTCGCAGTCTCTTGGCGTGTTAACGAGCGGCGCGCTGCTCGTCGGCTGCGCCCTGGCCTTGGGCGCCTCGCCTGCCTATGTCGGCGTGCTGTCGGCGATCCCTCTTCTGTCGCAGCTCGCGCACGTGCCGGCCGTCATCCTGATCGAGCGGGTACGCCGCCGGAAAGCCATCTGCATCGCCGTGACGCTCGCGGCGCGGCTCATGCTGCTGCCGCTTCTGATCGTGCCGTTGACGGGCAATCGCGATTTGGCGCTCGCCCTGCTCGCCGGCTTCCTCGCGATATCATGCCCCTTGGGCGCGGTCGGCGGCTGCGCGTGGATGTCGTGGACCTCCGACCTCGTGCCGCGGGCGCGCCTCGGCCGCATCTTCTCGCACCGGCAGCTCGCGGCCAATCTCGCCGCCACCCTTGCCGGGCTCGCCGGCGCCGGGATTGTCGACGAGTGGGCGCGGCAATTCCCGGAATTCCGCCTGGGCGGCTATTGCGGCGTGTTCGCGCTCGCGATCGCGGCGGCGATGCTCAGCACCTGGTTCCTCACGCGCATGCCGGACGTGCCGATGAAGCAGGTGGAGCCCGCACCGCTCGCGCGGCTCTTCGCCCGGCCCTTCCGCGACCGCAACTACCGCCGCGTGATGACGTTCCTCGGTGCGTGGAACTTCGCCATCAACCTGGCGATGCCGTTCTTCACCGTCTATCTCGTGCGCGATCTCGGTACGCCGTTGACCGTGCCCATCATCCTGACCGTGCTCGCGCAACTCGCGAATACGGCGTCGCTGCCGTGGTGGGGACGGCTTTGCGACCGCTACTCCAACAAGGCGGCGATTGCGCTCGCGGGTCCCGCGCTTCTGTTCGCGATCCTCTTGTGGGTTGCCGCGGCCGAGCCTGCGCCGCACGCGATGACGTTCCCGCTCATCTTCGCGGCGCAGGTGCTCGTCGGCGCGGCCGGAGCCGGGCTCGACCTCGCCTGCGGCAATCTCGCCTACAAGAGCGCGCCCGCGGGCGAGACGACGGTCTATCTCGGCACGAACGGCCTCATCAAATCCCTGGCCGGCGGCACGGCACCTCTCGCGGGCGGCATGCTCGCCCAAGGGATCGCCGGCACGCCGATCCATATCGCGATCGGCAGCCTCATGGTGATCGACCTCGCACCGCTCACGATCCTGTTCCTCGCCGCGGCGGGCGCGGGCGCGCTCGCGCTCCTCGCGCTCGCGCCAATCGCCGAGGCGGGCCGCGGCTTCCTCCGCCTGCGCCTGTGGCGCCGCGCGCAGCCGGCGGCATCAGCGGGCTCGGGCGCGATCGCGCCCATCACCTCGCCCCGCTCTTGACTCCCGCACGGCGGGCTTGATCATTCGCGCTTACAACAACGGGAGCGCCCATGATCTACGAACTTCGGCGATATCACGCGATGCCCGGCAAGCTGCCGGCCCTCGTGAAGCGGTTCGAGACCACGACCGTGCATCTGTTCGAGAAGCACGGATTCCAGCAAGTCGGCTACTGGACTGTCGCGATCGGCGCGTCGAACCAGGACTTCATCTACATTCTGCGCTGGGATTCGCTCGACGAGCGCGCCCGCAAGTTCGCCGCCTTCCAGCAGGACCCCGACTGGGTCGCGGCGCGATCGGCCTCGGAGAAGGATGGCCCGCTCGTCGCCTCGCTCGAGAACGAGATCCTCAACCCGACGGCCTACTCGGCGCTGAAGTAGCTCAGCCGGGCCGGTACGGCATGCCGGCGCGGTGGCAGTAATATTCCCAGGCGCGGTCGATGCCCTGCAGCGGGCGCTGCTCGGCCTCGTCGAAGACGCGCACGCACTGTTCGACCTCGCCCGGCGAAAGAAACCGCGCACGCTCGTAGTGCCGCACCTCGCGCTGAAGGTTGGCGCTCGTCTGCAGCGCGATCGCGCAAAAGACGGCGCGGCGCAGCGAGCGCTCCGCCACGACCGAGCCGTGGCCGCGCATCAAGGCGGTGGTCCCGCGCCCCATCGTGCGCGCGAGATCGCGCCCCATCTCCATGTTACGCACGAGCATGTCGGTATCGCCGAAGCGGTCGCGCGAATCCCAGATCGGCACCGTCGCGCCGATGATCGCCGTGTTGTGCAGCATCGGCCGGATCGTCTCGCCGCCGACGCCGAACGGGATCGAGCTGAGACTGTGACTGTGCACCACGGCGCCGACGTCGAGACGTAGCTCGAACAGCGCGCCGTGAATGAAGCGTTCGAGATATGACGACCCGGCGCGCAGATCGATCGGCGTGCCATCGAGCGTGTATTCGACGATGTCGGCCGCCTCGATCATCTGCGGCGAGCGCGCCCGCGCCAGCAGGTAGCGGTCGGGCCGCTCGGGATGCCGCACCGCGACGTGGCCATAGGCATCGGTGATGCCTTCCGCCGCCAAGATGCGGTTTGCTATGACAATGTCCTCGATGAGCGCGTCGATTCCGGCCATGACTTCTCCCTTTGCCCGATGCGGCCCGAAGCCTAGTCGAACGACGGACGAAGCGTGAGCGAACTTCCTTTCGCCGGCGGAGGCTGGCGGCTCCAGATGGGACTGAGGTCGGTGGCGCCCGGCGATTGGCTGGCACCGGACGACGCCATTGCGGCCGAACTCGCGGAGAAGCGCGCGTTGCTGATCGCGCGGCACGACGAGGTCTTTCGCGCGCTCCCCGCGTGCGGGGCGCCGGCGGCGGAGCTGCTGGAGCTCCTCGCCGAGCATCTTCCCGCTCATCACCCCGATTTCTTTCGACGCGAGGGCGTGTGGCTCGTCAATCGCGCGAGCGGCGAACGCTGGGATGTCTCCGCGCGGGCACTTCATCCGCTCGATCTCGCCGGGCGGCTGGTGCAGGAGGATTTGTGCCTGATGCTGCCGGGCGCTGACGGGTATGTGCTGGGCGGCGCCTCGCTCTGCGCGCCCAATCGCTGGCGCATCGACGAGAAGCTCGGTCGGCCGCTTCTCGGCATCCACGACTTCGTGCCTGGCTATGGCGAAGTCCTGGCGCGGCCGGTCGAGCGCTTCTTCGCCGAGCTCAAGCCGGAGCGCATCGTCGGGCGCGTCAACTGGGGCATCGCCGATCGGCCGGACCGGTTCCAGCCCGTGGCGCTCGCGCGGACACGGCCGGTGACGGCAGAAAATGCGGGCGCGGAGCTCTATCTCCGCCTCGAGCGGCAAACGTTGCGGAAGCTCGCGCGCTCGGCGGCCGTGCTCTTTACGATCAGGACGAGTATCGCGCCGCTTGGCCGCGCGCTCGCGACACGCGCCGACGCCGGCGATCTCGCCAGCGCCATCCACGCCATGCCGGATGAGATGCGGCGCTACAAGGCGATCGCGCCCTATGCGGGCCCGCTTCTCGAGTGGCTCGAAGGGCGCGCGCTCACGGCATGAGGCGCCAGGTCATCTCGTTGCGATCAGTGCAGTCGGCGCTCGAGCGATAGGTCTCGAGCTGGACCACGACGCGGCCCTCGATACGGCGCGCTGTGCGCAGCGCAGCGGCACAGCTCGCGCGGTCGAGCGCATGGAGCGTGACGGAGACAGAGGCGGGGAAGCCCGTCGGATCGATCGTCGCCGACTGGTCCGGAAACTCGCGGGCGAGCGCCGAGGCGACGTTCGCGCCAGCGGCGTTCGGCGGCATGTCCCTGAGGCGTGCGGCCGCGGCCTTGAGATCGCCGCGGACGGCGCCGCCATGCGGCTCGCTCGCAACGAGCAGCGCAAGCGCCCCCGAAGCCGCCGCCACCGCGGCAAAAGTGCGCAGCGGCCGAGCCAGCCGTCGGGTGCGCCGCACACTTTGCGGGCGCGCGACCGGGTACTCGGAAAGGCTCGACAAGATCTGGTCCATCCCCTTTATTTTGCTGGGAAACTAGGCAATTTCGTGGCTCAGCCAGGGAAAGGCTGGGGCCCTGTGTTACCAACAGTTTTATGGTCCCGAGATTGCCAATCCCTAAATTGTCACAGCTTATGGAACGGGCGCAGGTCGGGGTCCGTTGGCTGTCTGTTCCGTTGTGCTGGGCCGCCTGCGCATGTTCACTGATGCACGATCTCTGCCTCCGGGTTCGACCCTCGCAGCAGATATCTGCATTATCGGCGCTGGCGCGGCCGGCATAACGCTCGCCCGTGCGCTGGGCGGCGGCGAGCTCAGCGTGGCAGTGCTCGAAAGTGGCGGCTTCACGTTCGAAGAAGCGACGCAGGAGCTTTACGACGGCCGCCTGACGGGCGAGCCCACGACACCGTTGGTTGACGACCGGCTGCGCTATCTCGGCGGCACCACCAATCATTGGTCCGGCGGATGCCGACCCTTCGACGCGCACGATTTCGCGGCGTGGCCATTCGGGCTTGCGACAATGGAGCCCTATTACCGGCGCGCGCAAACGATCTGCCAGCTCGGCCGCTATTCCTATGACGCCGATGATTGGGCGACGCCGACCGTTTACCCCCTCCGTTTCGCACCCGGCGCCACGCTCAAGTCCGGCGTCTACCAGAACAGTCCGCCGACGCGCTTCGGGCAGGTCTATCGCGACGAGCTTGCGAAGCTCCGCGGGCTCACGGTCTATCTCCACGCCAACGTCATCGACATCGCGACGAGCGAGACTGCGTCAGAGGTAACAGGGCTCGAGGTCGCGACCCTAGACGGCAAGCGCTTCAGCGCCAAGGCCACGCTCTACGTGCTTGCGACGGGTGCGGTCGAGAATGCGCGCATTCTCCTCAACGCCGACAAGACGCAGAAGACCGGCCTCGGCAACGGCTATGACAAGGTCGGCCGCTACTTCATGGACCATCCCTATATCTCGTGCGTCGCGACCCTCATCTGGACCGGCCCGCCTGAAGGGCTCCAGTTCTATCTCGAGGGCACCACGATCGACGGCACGCCGATCCTCGGCTACGTCACGGCGACCCCGGCGGTGCTCGCGAGGTCGGAGCGTCCGAGCTTCGGGATCGGATTTCAGCGCGGCGACGTGCCTGACCGCGGCTTCTGGGCGAAATCGGCGGAGGACATCTATCACGCCGTTGCCGCCGGCCGCATGCCAGACCATCTCGGCTTCCATGTCGGGCGCATCGCGCGCGGCCTCGAATGGGAGACCGAGGACGCCTATCGCCATGTGTTCCACGCCGACGCCTCGCTCTATTCGACCGACTACATCGCCGAATGCCCGCCTGATCCCGCGAGCCGCGTCTCGCTCATCGACGAGCGCGACGCGCTTGGCCAGCGCCGCGTGGCGCTCGACTGGCGGCTACCCAGGGATTTCGAGGCCAACATGATCGAGGCGCACGACGCGCTCGCGCGCGAGCTGGGCCGCGCCGGGCTCGGCCGGCTGCGCCTCCATTCGGCCGAGACCGGCTACGACCCGATGGCGGCGATCGAGAATGGGCACCACCACATGGGCACGACGCGCATGAGCGCGGACCCGCGCCAGGGCGTTGTCGATGCCGACGGCAAGCTCCATGGCTGTGCCAATCTCTATGTCGCCGGCAGCTCGGTCTTTCCGAGCTATAGCTTCGATAATCCGACGCTGACGGTGGTGGCGCTGGCGCTCAAGCTCGCCGACCGGCTCAAGGCGAGTATGGCCGCAGTTCCGCGCGTCGACACCTTGGCCGCGCCCGCGGCGCCCGAACCCGCTGCCGCGACGGCCGGAGACGGGCGATGACGCCGCGCCGGCGCTTCCTCATTCTGGCCGCGGGCGCGGCGGCGATGCCGCGGCTCGCGTTCGCGGAAGGGGAGAGCGCGGCGGCGCGGCTCGTGGCGGCGGTGCGTGAGCCATCGAGCGCCACGGTGCTCGGCCGTGCCTATCGCGTGCGCTTCCCGCGCGAGCCCACCGGCGAAGCGCTGGCGCGGGAAATTCTCGCAAGCCTCCCGGCCGCGGCGCGCAACGCCGGCCCGCATGTGCTGCGCGCGGCGCTGCGCGAGCGCGTGCGGGCCGATTTCGCGGCGGACCATGTGGTCCGCCTCGACGGCTGGCGGCTTGCGCTCACCGAGGCACGGCTCGCCGCGCTCTGCGCGACGGCCGATCCGGTGCTATAAGGGGGCGATGAACGAGACCCTTCTCGAACGGCTGCGGCGCGCGCACGCGGCGAGCCCGGACGCGACCGTCACGCTCTTCACGCTCTCGGGGCACGCGCTGTCGGGCAAGATCGCAGCAATCGCCGAGACAATCGTGCTCGACGCCGGCAAGGAGCGCGCCGAGGTTCCGGCCGAGCGGATCGAGGCATTCTCCGTGCGAGAGCCCTAGCCGTCGTCATTGCGAGGAGCCGGAGGCGACGAAGCAATCTTCCGGGAGATTGCTTCGCTCCGCTCGCAATGGCAGCGAGGCGAAGGCCGCTCAACGCTCGTCGAGAAGTGCGTCGCAGTTGCTGCGGCCGGCGAGAAGACAGTCCTCGATCATGCCTTCCTGGCGCAGGCGCTCGACGAGATACGACGCCGCGAGCGCCAGGATCAGCACGAAGGCGAGCGCCGCGAGCCCGCGCGTTTCGCGCGCGTTTTCCTCCTCCTCGTCGTCCCGCGGAAGCTTCTCGTCGTGCTCGCGCGGAAGCCTGCGCATCCGAGATCACTCCGCGGGGCCGGGCTTCGGCAGCGCCGCGGGCTCGTGCGCGCGGGCGCGCCGGAAGCCGAACCGGCGATTGAGCCGGTCGAGATAGAGATAGATGACGGGCGTCGTGTAAAGCGTCAGCGACTGCGAGACGAGGAGGCCGCCGACGATGGCGATGCCCAAAGGGCGGCGCAGCTCGGAGCCCGCGCCATGGCCGATGGCGAGCGGCAGGCCCGCGAACAGCGCCGACATCGTCGTCATCATGATCGGCCGGAAGCGCAAGAGACAGGCCTCGTGGATCGCCTCGACCGGCGTCTTGCCGTTGCGCTCCGCGTCGAGCGCAAAGTCGATCATCATGATGGCGTTCTTCTTGACGATGCCGATCAAGAGAATGATGCCGACGATGGCGATGACCGTGAGGTCGTAGCGGAACAGCATGAGCCAGATGAGCGCGCCGACGCCGGCCGCGGGAAGTGCCGAGAGGATCGTCACCGGATGGATGTAGCTCTCGTAGAGCACGCCCAGCACGATGTAGACGACGAGGATGGCGGCCGCGACGAGGAGCGGCGTCGAGCTCAGCGATTGTTGGAACGCCTGCGCCGTCCCCTGGAACGTGCCTTGCAACGTCGCCGGCGCCTTCAGCTCTTCGCGCATCGCGTTGATGCGGTCGACCGCCTGGCCGAGCGACGTGCCGGGCGCAAGGTTGAACGAGAGCGTGACGGCCGGGAATTGCCCCTGATGGTTGACCGAGAGGGATTCGACCGTGGTGCTAAAGGTCGCGAATGAAGCGAGCGGAACGTGCGCGCCCGAAGCGGTCACGACATAAAGGTTCGACAGCGCGTTGGCGTCCTGTTGGAACTGCGGCTCGACCTCGAGGATCATCCAATACTGATTCGTCGCCGCGAAGATGTTGCCGATGACGCGCGAGCCATAGGCGTCGTAGAGCGTGTCGTCGATCTGCTGTGGCGTGATGCCGAGGCGCGCGGCCTGGTCGCGGTCGATGTTGATGGCGATGTGCGGCGCGGCGATCTCCTGGTCCGAGGCCACGTCCTGGAGCTGCGGCAGCTTCAGCATGGCGTTGACGAATAAGGGCGCCCAGTGGTTGAGCTCTTCGAGGTTCGTGTCGGTCAGCGTGTACTGGTACTGGGTACGGCTCAGGCGCCCGCCGACGGTGATGTCCTGGCCCGCCTGCATGAAGAACTTGACGCCCGAGATCTTCGCCACGATCGGCCGCAGGCGCGCGATCACCTGCTCGGCGCTCACGTCGCGCTCGTCGAACGGCTTGAGCTGGATCAGCATGCGGCCCGAGCTTTCGGTGGCGTTGCCGCCGGTGGCGCCGACGAAACCGACCGCGCCCGAAACCGCCGGGTCCTGGCTCACCTTGTTGAGGATCTGGCGCTCGAGCGCGGACATGCCGGCGAATGACATGTCCTGGCGCGAATCCGTCTCGCCGAAGATGAAGCCGGTGTCCTGCTGCGGGAAGAAGCCCTTGGGGATGATGACGTAGAGAAAGCCCGTGAGCACGATCAGGACGAGGGTCGGCAGGAGCGTCACAAACTGGTGCCGCAGGACCCAGGTGAGACCGCGGTCATAGAAATTGCGCATGCCGTCGAAGAAGCCTTCGGCGGCGCGGTTGAAGCGCCCGCGGCGCTCCTCGGTCTCGTGCTTCAGGAAGATCGCGCACATCGTCGGCGTGAGCGTCAGCGAGATGAAGGCCGAGACGAGCACCGCGCACGTCACCGTCATGGCGAATTCGCGGAAGAGCCGGCCGATGATGCCGCTCATGAAGATGAGCGGGATGAACACGGCGACGAGCGAGAAGGTGATCGAGATGATGGTGAACCCGATCTGGCCAGCGCCCTTGACCGCGGCCTCGAACGGCGGATCCCCCGCCTCGATGTAGCGCACGATGTTCTCGATCATGACGATCGCGTCGTCGACGACGAAGCCGACGGCGATGGTGAGCCCCATCAGCGACAGATTGTCGATGCTGTATCCGACCGCGTACATCACCGCGAAGGTGCCGATGATCGAAAGCGGCACGGCGATGCCGGGGATCACCGTCGCCCACAATTTGCGCAAGAACACGAAGATGACGCCGACGACAAGCCCGATCGTGAGGAGAAGCGTCGAGCGCACGTCCGAGACCGAGGCGCGGATCGTCTGGGTGCGGTCGGAGACAAGGTCGATCTTTACCTGCTGCGGGATCGAGGCGCGCAGCTCGCCCACGAGCGCCTTGACGCGCGCCACCGTCGCGACGGTGTTCGCATCGTTGGCGCGGTGGACGAGCAGGATCTCGGTCGGCGTGTCGGTCGTATCGTGGCCGTACCAGGCGCCGACGCGGTCCTGCTCCACCGAGTCGATGGCGCGACCGACATCCTTGACGCGCACCGGCGCGCCATTGCGGTAGGCGATGATGACATTGTCGAACGACTTTGCGTCGAACAGCTGGTCGTTGGTGTCGATGGTGACCGACTGGTGCGCGTTCTCGAGCGTTCCCTTGGGATTGTCGGCGCTCGTCGCGGCGAGCGCGCTGCGCACCTCCTCGAGCCCGATCCCGCGTGCGGCGAGCGCGTCGGGATTGACCTGGATGCGCACCGCGTATTTCTGCTCGCCGCCGATATCGACCTGCGACACGCCTTGGACGGCCGAGATGCGCTGCGCCAGGATCGTGTAGGCGTAGTCGTCGACCTTGTAGAGCGGCATCGTGTCGGAATGGACCGCGTAAATCAGAATGGCACGGTCAGCCGGGTTGACCTTGCGGTACGTGGGCGGCGTCGGCAGGTTCTTCGGCAACACGCCGGAGGCGGCGTTGATCGCCGTCTGCACGTCCTGCGCCGCCGCATCGATGTTGCGGTTCAAGGCGAATTGCAGCGTGATCGACACATTGCCGAGGCCGCTCGTCGAGGTCATCTGGTCGAGCGACTGGATCGAGGCGAATTGCTGCTCCAAGGGCGTCGCGACGGCAGACGCCATGGTCTCCGGGCTCGCGCCTGGAAGCTGCGCCGTAACGGTGATGGTCGGGAAATCGACGTTGGGCAACGCCGCGACCGGCAGGAGATTGTAGGAGGCGAGCCCGAACACCAGGATGCCGAGCATCAGGAGCGAGGTCGCGATCGGCCGCTCGATGAAGGGACGCGAGATGTTCAACGCATCACCCGCTTTGTCCCGAGGGCGCGGCGACCGAGACGCGGGTGCCGTCGTCGAGCCGGTACTGGCCGTCGACCACGACCGTCTCGCCCTGGGCCAGGCCCTTGGCGATGACGGCGAGCCCGTTCTCGGTCTCGCTCACCGTCACCTTGCGGTTCTCGACCGTCATGTCGGGCTTCACCACGAACACGTAAGCGCCGTCCGGCCCCTGCTCGACCGCGCGCGCCGGAACCGTTACGGCGTCCTTCAGCGTGTCGACCACGAGCCGCAGGTTGATGAATTCGCCGGGCCACAACGTCTCGTTGTCGTTGGCGAATTCGGCCTTGAGGTGAATCGTGCCGCTCGCGAGATCGATCTGATTGTCGATGAGCGACAGCCTGCCTTGCGCCAGAACTTTGTTGTCGCCCTGCGCCGCGAGCGCTTCGGCGGCCACGGTCCCGCGCGCAGCGCTCGCTCGGATCGTCTCGAAATCGTTTTGCGGCTCGGTGAAGGTCGCAAAGATGGGGCGGAGCTGGGCGATGGTGACGAGGCTCGTATTGTCGGACGCGTGCACGAGATTGCCGACATCGACGGCGCGCGCGCCGGTGCGGCCGCCGATCGGCGCGCGGATCTGGGCGTAGTCGATATTGAGCTGGGCGGTCTTGATCTGCGCGTCGTCGCCGGCGATCGAGGCCTGGACCTGGCCCACGAGCGATTTCTGCTGGTCATAGGCCTGGCGGGTCTGGAAGTCGTGCTGGATAAGCGCCTCGTCGCGCTTCAGATCGGCCTGGGCGCTTGCGAGCTGCGCCTCGTCCTTCTGTTTCGCCGCCTGCGCCTGGGCGAGCGCCGCCTGGAACGGCCGGGGATCGATCTCGAACAGGAGGTCGCCGGCCTTCACCTCCTGCCCCTCGGTAAAATCGACCTTCACGATCTGGCCATCGACCCGGCTCTTGATCGCGACAGTGTTGTACGCCTGGACCGTGCCGATGCCGCGCACATAGACCGGCATGTCACGCGTCGTGGCCTGCTCCGCGGTCACGGGAACAACCGGCGGCTCGCTCGCGACGGGCGTCCGGTCCTCGGCCTCGCCATGGCGCAGGCCGACCCACGCCGCGAGCGCGGCGGCAACGACGAGCGCGAGCAGGACCGCCACTTTCCGCACGAAGAACTCCCAAGCGCGGCGCGCGCCTTCCCCCGCCAACGCGGTGCGCCGCCGTGTCCCTCCCTTCTAGGCCGCCCGCCGCGCATACGTCCCCGCGCGGGTTCGCCGCACCCGGGCGCCCGCGGTCTTTAGTCCCCGGAGGTTACCGTCACAAGAAGCTGTAGGGGTCGATATCGACCTGCACGCGCACCTGGGCGGCGACCTTGACGTGGGCCAGCCAGTCCCGCAGCACCGCCTGGAGATGGACCCGCCGCTCGGCCTTGACGAGGAAGCGGCGGCGATGGCGTGCGCGGAGCACGCTGAGCGGCGCCGGCGCCGGCCCGAAGGTCGTGACGCCCGGCAGATGCGGGGCGGCACGCGCGAAGGCGCGCGCGGCGAAATCGACGGCCTCTGCATCCGGCGCCGAAAGCACGAGCGCGGCGAGCCGGCCGAAGGGCGGCAGGCCCTCGGCCTCGCGTGCCGCGGCCTCGGCGGCGAGGAAGCGGTCGCGGTCGTTCGCGACGAGTGCGCGGATCACCGCGTGGTCGGGCATATAGGTCTGGAGATAAACGACGCCCGGGCGATCGGCGCGCCCGGCGCGGCCCGAGACCTGGTGCAGCAGCTGGAAGGTACGCTCGGCCGCGCGCAGGTCGCCGCCCTCGAGCCCGAGATCGGCATCGACGGCGCCAACGAGCGTCAGCAACGGGAAGTGATGGCCTTTCGCCACCACTTGCGTGCCGATGAGGATGTCGATCTCGTGCGCCTCGATCGCGGCCATGAGCTCGGCCGCGGCGCGCGGGCCGGTCAGCGTATCGCTCGCCATGATCGCGAGGCGCGCATCGGGGAAACGCGCCTTCACCTCTTCCGCCAATCGTTCAACGCCAGGCCCACACGGCGCGAAGCTTTGCGCCGCGCCGCAGGACGGACAGAGCGGCGGCAGGCGCTCGCTGTGGCCGCAATGATGACATTGCAGCACACCGAGGAAGCGGTGCTCGACGAGCCACGCGGTGCAGTTGGGACAATTGAGGCGGTGGCCGCAGGTCCGGCAGAGCGTCAGCGGCGCATAACCACGGCGATTGAGGAACAGCATCGCCTGCTCCTCGGCCGCGAGCGTCGATGCCAGCGCATCGACGAGCGCGGGCGCGAGGAAGCGCTGGCGCAGATGCCCGGCGCGGCGCATGTCGATGACGCGAATTTCCGGAAGTCGCGCCGCCCCATGACGTGACGGCAGGTTGATGTGGCGATAGCGCCCCGCGCGCACGTTGATGATCGTCTCGAGCGACGGCGTCGCCGAAACGAGGGCGATCGGGATCTTCGCGATCGAGGCGCGCACGACCGCCATGTCGCGCGCGTGATAGAGGACGCCGTCCTCCTGCTTGAAGGAGGCATCCTGTTCCTCGTCGACGACGATGAGGCCCAGATCGGCGAACGGCAGGAAGAGCGCCGAGCGCGCGCCAACGACGACGCGGACGCGACCCTCGGCGACGTCGCGCCAAGTCGCAACGCGCTGCGCGGGTGCTAGATCGGAGTGCCACTCCGCCGGCGGCGCGCCGAAACGCTCGGTGAAGCGCGCGAGCCACTGCGCCGAGAGCGCGATTTCGGGCAAGAGCACGAGCGCCTGATGCCCCGCCGCGAGCGCCGCGGCGATCGCCGCGAAATAGACCTCGGTCTTGCCGGAACCGGTGACGCCGTCGAGCAATGTGACGGTGAAGCCCGCATCGATCGTGGCGGCAAGATCGGACGCAGCGGATTTCTGCTCCGGCGAAAGCTCGGGGCCAGGGCGGCGCCAGTCGGGGGACGCTGGCGGCGGCCGGCGCGGCACCGAGACCGGCGCGATCCAGCCGGTGGCCGCAAGCGCGCGCACCACGCCCGCTCCACACGCCGCCTGGCGCGCAAGCTCGGTCGCCGGCAGCGGTGGCCCGTCGGCCAGCAGCTCGAGCACGCGGCGGCGCGCGGGTGTCGTCGAGTCGCCGCTGGCGAGTGCCGCGCGGCCCTCGGCGGCGAGCGCGAAGACGGTGCGGCCGCGCGGCGGCACGAGCGCGTCGGGCACGCTCATCGCCATGCGCAGCACCGCGCCCAGAGGTGCAAGCGTATAGCTCGCAACCCACTCGACGAAGCGGCGCATCTCTTCCTTGAGCGCGGGCGCTTCGAGGAGTTCCGCTACCGGCTTCAACTTGGCCGCGGCGACGCCGCCCGCTTCACCATCCCAGACGACGCCCGCGACCTCGCGCGGCCCCAGCGGCACGCGCACGAAATCGCCGGGTTGAAGCGCCATCTCCGGCCGCGCCTCGTAGTCGTAAGCGTCGCCAAGCGGCAGCGGCAGAAGCACGCGCACACGCGCCGTTTCGGCGGCGCATCTGGCGTGGCGGTCGGGCATGGGTTACACTCTTAGCGGAAAAAGACGCGCGTGCCAGCGAGGCCATGAAGTTCTTCATAGATACCGCCGAACTCTCCGAAATTCGCGATCTCGCCGCGACCGGGCTCGTCGACGGCGTCACCACGAACCCCTCGCTCGTCGCGAAATCGGGGCGCAATTTCCTCGACGCGATCGCCGAGATCTGCGCTGTCGTGGCAGGACCGGTAAGCGCGGAGGTGACCGCGCTCGATACGGAAACGATGCTGGCCGAAGGGCGCAAGCTCGCGAAGATCGCGAAGAACGTCACCGTCAAAGTGCCGCTAACGCCCGATGGGCTCAAGGCCTGCCGCGCGCTGAGCGACGAGGGCACGATGGTGAATGTGACACTTTGCTTCTCGGCGGCGCAGGCGATCCTCGCCGCGAAGGCAGGCGCCACGTTCGTCTCGCCGTTCGTCGGGCGGCTCGACGACATCGGCGCGTCGGGCATGGAATTGATCCGCGACATCGTCGCGATCTATCGCAACTATCCGGAATTCAAGACCGAGGTTCTGGTCGCGTCCATCCGTCATCCGATGCATGTCGTCGAAGCCGCGAAACTGGGCGCCCATGTAGGCACCCTTCCGCCTGCCGTCTTGCGCCAGATGTTCGTTCATCCCTTGACGGAGAAGGGACTGAACGCTTTCCTCGCCGACTGGAAGAAGACCGGACAGTCGATCCTCGGAGAGACGCGCGTTGCGGCGGAATAGTCGCGGAGTATGAAGTTGGATCGCCCCAAGGATAAAGCCTCGCTCGAGCCGCCGCGGCCGGCGCTCCAGGCACGCCTCATCGGACCGGCCGAGATACTGGCATATCTTCGCCAGCATCCGGATTTCCTCATCGAGCACGACGAGCTTTTGGAAGTGCTGACGCCGCCCGCCTTGAACCGGGGCGAGCGCATCGTCGACATGCAGCACTTCATGCTCGAGCGCCAACGCGCCGAGATCACGCGCCTCAAGACGCAGCAGCGCACGCTCATCGCCACGACCCGCGCCAATCTCGCGAGCCAATCCCGTATCCATTCGGCCGTGCTCACGCTCCTCTCAGCGCACAGCTTCGAAGAACTGATCCAGGTGGTCACGACCGATCTCGCCGTGCTCCTCGACGCCGACGTGGTGACGATCGGCGTCGAACAGATCGGGCCGCAGCGTCCGCGCCTCAATCACCAAGGCGTGCAGATCCTCGATGCCGGCACGGTCGACGGCGTGCTCGGCCCCGAGCGCGAAGTCGCGCTCTTGTCCGACATCACGGGCGATCCGAAGCTCTTCGGCAACGGCGCGGGTCTCGTGCGCTCGGCCGCGATCCTGCGGCTCGCGGTGAGCGCTTCGGCGCCGCCAGGGCTTCTCTGCATCGGCACGCGCCGCTCCGGCAAGTTCCATCCTGGGCAGGGTACCGAGCTTCTCGGGTTCCTCGCGCGCGCGCTCGCCGTCACCATCGCGGCATGGCTCGATCTGCCGGCCTGAGCGCGTTTCCGCGCCCGCCCGATCCCGTTCCGCTCGACCGCTTCCCTGTTTCCGCCGATCTTGCCCGCGCCATTGCCGAATGGGATGCGTGGCTTGCAGACGAACGCCGCGTCTCGCCCCATACGCGCGCAGCCTATGGGCGCGATCTCGCCGCTCTCCTCGACTTCCTGACGGATCATCTCGGGCGCTTGCCCGATCTCGCGGCACTCGGCGATCTCGTGGCCGCAGATTTCCGTGCGGCGCTGGCGGCGCGCCGGACGGCGGGACTGGAGCGCAGCTCGGCCGCGCGCTTCATGTCGGTGGTGAGGGGATTCTTCCGCTTCCTCGATCGCCGCGGCCATCTCCACAACGCGGCGCTTGCGGCCGTGCGCTCGCCGAAGCGCCCGGCGCATGTGCCGAAAGCACTTTCGACGGAGGAAGCCGCCGAGACGCTTACAACGGCGCCGACGCTCGCACGCGCGCCGTGGCAGCAGAAGCGTGATCTCGCTTTGCTGATGCTGCTCTACGGGTGCGGCTTGCGGCTCGGCGAGGCGCTGGGCCTGACGCGCGCGGCGGCGCCTGTCGCGGCCGGCACGATGAGCATCACCGGCAAGGGCGCCAAGACGCGGCTCGTGCCGGTGCTGCCGGCCGTGGCCGAAGCCGTTGCGGATTATCTTTCGGCCTGCCCGTACCCGCTCGCGGCGTCAGGCCCGCTCTTCGTCGGCGCGCGCGGCGGGCCGTTGAACCCGCGCCTCGTGCAGCGGCGCATGGCGGAGCTGCGCGCGCTTCTGGGTTTGCCCGAGGGCGCCACGCCGCACGCGCTGCGCCACAGTTTCGCGACGCACCTTCTTGCCGGCGGCGCCGATCTCCGCGCGATCCAGGAGCTTCTGGGCCACGCCAGCCTCTCGACGACGCAGCGCTACACCGCGATCGACGGAGCGGCGCTCGCCAAAATCTTCGACGCCGCGCACCCGCGCGCGAAATGAGATTGTTTCGTCGCCTTCGCTCCACGCAATGACAGCAGAAATGTCATTGCGAGCGAAGCGAAGCAATCTCCCGATCAGATGTGAATCGCTCGGCCGTCGGCCGCGAGGGCGGCTTCCTTCAAGGCCTCGCTCAAGGTCGGGTGCGCGTGGCAGGTGCGGGCGATGTCTTCCGCCGTCGCGCCGAACTCCATTGCGAGCGCGGCCTCGGCGATCATGGTGCCGGCATCGGGGCCGATGATGTGAACGCCGAGGACGCGGTCCGTCGCGGCATCGGCGAGGAGCTTCACGAAACCTTCGGTGTCGGCATTGGCGCGCGCGCGCGGATTGGCGGTGAACGGGAACTTGCCGACGCGATAGGCGGTGCCCGCCTCCTTCAGCTCCTCTTCGCTCTTGCCGACCGAGGCAACCTCCGGCCAGGTGTAGACGACGGCGGGGATCGCGTCGTAATCGAGCTGTGGCCGCTCACCGGCGATGATCTCGGCCAGGGCCGCGCCTTCGTCCGACGCCTTGTGCGCCAGCATTGGCCCCGCGATCACGTCGCCGATCGCATAAATGCCGGGCACGTTCGTGGCGTAGCGGCCATCGACCTTGATGCGGCCGCGATTGTCGCGCAGCACGCCCACAGTCTCGAGGCCGAGCCCATCAACAAAAGGCCGCCGCCCGATTGAGACGAGCACCGCGTCGGCCGCCACGGTCTCGCGCGCGCCGCCGGTCGAGGGCTCGAGCGTTAGACTCAAGGCCCCGTTGGTATGCTTCGCCTCGACAACCTTGGTGGCGAGGCGGAACTCGAGCCCTTGTTTGCTGAGCGTGCGCTGCAACGCCGTGCCCAACTCCTTGTCCATGCCAGGTGCTACGCGATCCAGGAACTCGACCACCGTCACCTGCGCCCCGAGCCGCGACCAGACCGAGCCGAGCTCGAGCCCGATATAGCCGGCGCCGATGACGACGAGCCGCTTCGGCACGGACGCGAGCGCGAGCGCGCCGGTCGAAGAGAGGATCGTCTTCTCGTCGATCTCGACGCCCGGCAGCGGGATGCTGTCGGAGCCGGTGGCGATGATGATGCCGCGCTTGGCGGCGAGCGCGCGCCCGTCGACCTCGACGCGGTCGGGCGCCACGATTTTCGCCGCGCCCTTCACATGCGCGACCTTGTTCTTGCGGAAGAGATACTCGATGCCGCGCGTGTTCTCGGCGACGACCTTGTCCTTCCGCGCCATCATCTTGGCGAGGTCGAGACCCACGTCGCCGACGGTGATGCCGTGAACCGCGAAGGCGCCTTTCGCCTCGGCATATTTCTCCGATGATTGCAGGAGCGCTTTCGATGGGATGCAACCGACATTGAGGCAGGTGCCCCCCAAGGTTGCGCGCTTCTCGACGCAGGCGACGCTCATGCCGAGCTGCGCCGCGCGGATCGCCGCGACATAGCCGCCGGGTCCGGCGCCGATGACGATGATGTCGTAGCCGTCGCTCATTCCGCTCACATCTCGAAGAGGAGCCGCTCGGGCGCCTCGATCAATTCCTTGACGCGCACGAGGAAGGTGACCGCCTCGCGCCCGTCGATGAGACGGTGATCGTAGGTCAAGGCAAGGTACATCATCGGCCGGATCTCGACCTTGTCGCCGACCGCCATGGGCCTGCGCTCGATCTTGTGCATGCCGAGGATCGCGGCCTGCGGCGGATTGAGGATCGGCGTCGAAAGCAGCGAGCCGAACACGCCGCCGTTGGTGATAGTGAAGGTACCGCCCTGAAGCTCCTCGAGCGCGAGCTTGCCCTCGCGCGCGCGGCGGCCGAGATCGGCGACCTTCTTCTCGATGTCGGCGAAGCTCATGGCGTCGGCACCGCGCACGACCGGCACGACGAGCCCCTGCTCCGCGCCGACCGCGACGCCGACGTCGTAGAAGTTCTTGTAGATGATGTCGTCGCCGTCGATCTCGGCATTGGCGGCGGGAATTTCCTTCAAGGCCACGATCGACGCCTTGACGAAGAACGACATGAAACCGAGGCGCACGCCGTGCTTCTTCTCGAATGTGTCGCGATAGCGCTCGCGCATCGCCATCACCGCGCTCATGTCCGCCTCGTTGAAGGTGGTGAGCATGGCGGCGGTGTTCTGCGCCTCCTTGAGGCGCTCGGCGATGCGTTTTCTGATCCGCGTCATGCGCACGCGCCGCTCGCCCTCGGCGGGCGCGCGCGCTTCGCGTGCCTGCACCGGCGCCGACGCCGGCCGAGGAGCGGGTTGCGGTGCAGCGGGAGCTGCCGCGGCGGCGCGGATATCCGCGACGGTGGCACGCCCGTCCTTGCCGGAGGGCGCGATCTTCGCGACGTCGACGCCCGTCTCGGCCGCGAGTTTCCGCACCGCGGGGCCGGAGCGGGCGAGCACCCCCACCTCGCCCTCCCGGTTCGCGGGTCTCTCCGCTCCGGGGGCCGGAGAGGGTTGGGGAGAGACGGGGCGTGTTGCAGGCGCAGCTTGCTTCGGCGCCGGCGCCGCTTTCGCGGGCCCGTCGCCGATGCGGCCCAAAAGCCCGCCAATCTTGATCGTGGCGCCTTCGGGCGCCACGATCTCGGTCAGCGTTCCGGTCGCCTGCGCCGCCAATTCCTGCGTCGCCTTGTCGGTCTCGAGTTCCACGAGCGGATCGTCGAGCGCAACCGCCTCGCCAACCTTCTTGAGCCAGCGCGCGACCGTGACCTCCGTCACCGATTCGCCGACCGTCGGGACCACGATCTCGCTTGCCATGGAGCCCCCTCCGCTCACGGTTGCAGCGCCGCTGCGACGATACGCGCCTGCTCGGCATTGTGGCGTCGAAGCAGGCCGGTGGCCGTCGCCGCGGCTTCGGGCCGGCCAACGTAGCGCGCGCGCTTCATCTTTGCGTCGACCGTCGCCAAGGCCTTCTCGATGCGCCGGTCGAGGAACAGCCACGCGCCCATATTCTCCGGCTCCTCCTGGCACCATACGAGCTCGGCGTTGCGATAGGGCGCCATCATCTGCGCAAATGTTTGCGCCGGGAAGGGATAGATCTGCTCGAGCCGCAAGAGCGCCACGTCGGTGATCTTCTGCTCGCGCCGCGCCTTCAGCAGGTCGAAATAGATCTTGCCGCTCGAGAGCACGACCCGGCGCACCTTGTCGGGCGGCGCGATCTCGTCGATCTCATGGATCAAGCGATGGAACGAAGTGCCCGGCCCCATCTCAGCGAGGGGCGAGGCAAGCTCGGGCGCGCGCAGGAGCGATTTCGGCGTCATGAGGACGAGCGGCTTCCTAAAATTCCGTCGCACCTGGCGCCGAAGCGCATGGAAATAGTTGGCGGCCGTCGTGAGAGAGCAGACCTGGAGATTGTCCTCGCCGCAGAGCTGCAAATAGCGCTCGAGCCGCGCTGAGGAATGTTCCGGCCCCTGCCCTTCGTAGCCGTGCGGCAGTAGCAGCGCGAGACCCGACATGCGGAGCCACTTCGCCTCGCCCGAGGCGATGAACTGGTCGATGATGACCTGCGCGCCGTTGGCGAAATCGCCGAACTGCGCCTCCCACATGACGAGCGCGCGAGGCTCGGCAAGGCTGTAACCGTATTCGAAGCCGAGCACCGCCGCCTCGTTGAGCGGGCTGTCGAGGATCTCGAACGCCGCTTGGCCATCGCGCACATGGTTCAAGGGCACGTAGCGCTCCTCGCTCTCCTGGTCGACGAGCACGGCGTGGCGCTGCGAGAAGGTGCCGCGGCCGCTGTCCTGGCCCGAGAGGCGCACGAACGTGCCTTCGGCGCAGAGCGTGCCGATGGCGAGCGCCTCGGCCGTCGCCCAGTCGATCCCCTGGCCGCGCGCGAGCGCCTCTTTCTTCTGCTCGAGCTGGCGCGCGATCTTGGGATTGAGGTGGAAGCCCTCGGGCGCGTGCGTGAGGGCACCGCCCACTTCGCGCAAAAGCTCCATCGGCACCGCGGTCTCGCCGCGGCGATCGTCGCCTGAGGCGACGGTGAGGCCCGACCACACGCCTTCGAGCCAATCCGCCTTGTTCGGGCGATAGCTCTTCGCCGCCTCGAATTCGCGTTCGAGATGGGCGAGGAAATCGGTGCGCATCTTCTCGGCTTCGCCGGCATCGACGAGCCCTTCGGCAGCGAGGCGCAGGGCATAAATCTCGCGCGTCGTTTGATGCTGCGAGATGGCGCGGTACATCAGCGGCTGGGTGAAGGCCGGCTCGTCCGCCTCGTTATGGCCGTGGCGGCGATAGCAGAAGATGTCGACCACCACGTCCTTCTTGAAGCGGTGCCGGAATTCGGTGGCGATGCGCGCGACATGCACCACGGCCTCGGCATCGTCGCCGTTGACGTGGAAGATCGGCGCCTGGTTGCCCTTGGCGACGTCCGAGGGATAGGGCGAGGAGCGCGCGTAGGCGGGGCTTGTGGTGAAGCCGATCTGGTTGTTGACGATGACGTGGATCGTGCCCCCGGTGCGGTAGCCGCGAAGCCCCGAAAGATCGAGCGATTCCGCAACGAGCCCCTGGCCCGCGAAGGCGGCATCCCCATGCATGAGAAGCCCCACCACCGCGTCGCGCGCAGTATCGCCGCCGCGCTGGCGCTGCTTCGCGCGCACCTTGCCCAGCACGACGGGATTGACCGCCTCGAGATGCGAGGGATTGGCGGTCAGCGACAAATGCATCTTCACCTCGCCGATCTCGCGATCGGTCGAGGTGCCGAGGTGATACTTCACGTCGCCCGAGCCTTGCACATCCTCGGGATTGGCCGGATTGCCTTGGAACTCGGAGAAGAGGGCCGAGAACGGCTTGCCCATGACGTTGGTCAGCACATTGAGCCGGCCGCGATGCGGCATGCCGATCACCATCTCCTGCATGCCGAGCTGGCCGCCGCGCTTGATGACCTGCTCCAGCGCCGGGATGAGCGCCTCGCCACCTTCGAGGCCGAAACGTTTCGTGCCGGTGTAGCGACGGTCAAGGAAGCGCTCGAGCTGCTCGGCCGCTGTGAGACGCTCGAGGATCGCGCGCTTGCCCTCGGGCGTGAACTTGGTCTCGTTGCGCGGCAGCTCAATGCGCGCCTGGATCCAGCGCCGCTCCTCGAGCTCCTGGATGTGCATGTATTCGACGCCGACGGTGCCGCAATAGATGGCTTTGAGCGCCTCAAGCATCTGCCGCACGCTCGCGGTGCGGAAGCCCAGAAGATCGTTGATGAAGATCGGGCGGTCGAAATCCACCTCGGTGAAGCCGTAGGTCGCGGGATCAAGGTCGGGGTGCGGCTGTCGCTCGGTCAGGCGCAAGGGATCGAGATCGGCGATGAGATGGCCGCGCACGCGATATCCGCGGATGAGTGCCACCGCGCGCACCGAATCGAGCGCCGCCAGTTGCGCGTCGCCGGGGAGGGCCGAGACGGCATGGCCGTTCGCCAGCGCGCCGTTGCCGATCTGATGCGGGCGCGCCTCGCCCCAGCCCGGCCCTTCGAGCTCCCCTTCGACAGCCGCGGGGGGATCGGCGAGTTCGGCGAAGAAGCCGCGCCAGCTCGGATCGACCGCCTGCGGGTCGTCGAGATAACGCGCATAAAGTTCGGCGATGAAGGCGGCGTTCGCGCCGCTGAGGAAGGTGGGATCGGGGAGAGACGACATAAACCCTTGTCCGAATTGAATTTTTTGCAAGGAACGGGGCGGCCCGGTCCGGCTTTTCGGGCGTCCCCTCGGCCTAGAGATTGGCACGCACAGCCAATTCCCCTAGCCCCCGCGATCCTGCCATGTCCCCGCTACAGCATGGTTAACGCGGCAAGATGCGGTCAACCAAAGCGCGGGCGCGAACTCAGCCCTTGGCAGCCTCGGCCAGCAGCTTCTTACCGACGTCGCAGAGGCTCTTGACCGCAGCGACCGACTTGTCGAACCCGGCGCGCTCGTCGGGATTGAGCTGCAGCTCGACGATGCGCTCGACGCCCTTCGCGCCGATCACGACCGGCACGCCGACATAGAGGTCCTTGACGCCATATTGGCCGGTGAGCCAGGCGGCGCATGGCAGCACGCGCTTCTTGTCGCGCAAATAGGATTCCGCCATCGCGATCGCCGAGGAGGCGGGCGCGTAGAAGGCCGAGCCGGTCTTCAGGAGATTGACGATCTCGCCGCCGCCGTCGCGCGTCCGCTGCACGATCTTCTCGATCTTGTCGGCGGTGGTCCAGCCCATCTTGATGAGATCGGGGATCGGGATGCCGGCCACCGTCGCGTAGCGCACAAGCGGCACCATGAGGTCGCCGTGCCCGCCGAGCACGAACGCGCTCACGTCCTCGACCGAGACCTGGAATTCCTCGGCAAGGAAATAGCGGAAACGCGCGCTGTCGAGGACGCCGGCCATGCCGACGACCCGGTTGTGCGGCAGGCCCGTCGCATCGCGCATCACCATCACCATCACATCCAAAGGATTGGTGATGCAGATGACGAACGCTTCGGGCGCGTTCTGCTTGATGGCCGTGCCGACCTGCTGCACGATCTTGGCGTTGATGCCGATGAGATCGTCGCGGCTCATGCCGGGCTTGCGCGGCACGCCCGCGGTGACGATGACGATGTCGGCGCCTTTGATCGCGGCGTAATCGTTCGAGCCGGTGATGCGCGCGTCGAACCCTTCGACGGGCGAGGCCTCGACGAGATCGAGCGATTTCCCCTGCGGCACGCCCTCGACGACGTCGCACAGCACGACATCGCCCAATTCCTTCAAGCCAGAGAGCAGCGCGAGGGTGCCGCCGATCTGACCGGCGCCGATGAGCGCGATCCTGTTGCGTGCCATGGGAGCCTCGTCTCGTGGGGAGGGAAGAATTGGCGCCGGTCTTAGCCCGCCCCGGCGAGACGGGCAAGAACCCCGGAGATTGCTTCGCTCTCCGCGCGATGACAAAGTGGGCAACGGGAGGTTCTCGATGCCGCGAACAATAACTGCGCCCGAATTGCGGACGTTGATCGAATCGGGCGGCGAGCTCGCGCTGATCGACGTGCGCGAGGAGCTGCCGTTCTCGGAGAAGCATCTGCTGCACGCGCGCTCGCTGCCCTTGTCGCGACTGGAACTGCGGCTCGCCGCGCTCGTGCCGCGGCGCGCGACGCCGATCGTCGTCTGCGACGATGGCGAAGGCCTGGCGGAGCGCGCGGCGGAGAAAATCGCGGGCTTCGGCTACGCCGACGTAAGCGTGCTCGAAGGCGGTGTTGCGGGCTGGGGCAAGGCGGGCTTCACGCTCTTCTCCGGCACCAATGTGCCGTCTAAGGCGTTCGGCGAATGGATCGAGCACGAAAGCGGCACGCCTTCGATCGACGCAAAGGAGCTTCACGCGCTGATGGAGCGGCGCGCCGACATGGTCGTGCTCGACAGCCGGCCGTGGGATGAATACCACCGCATCGCCATCCCCAGCGGGATCGACGTGCCGGGAGCGGAGCTGGTGCTGCGCGCGCGCGACCTGGCACCCGATCCGGCGACTCTCGTCGTCGTCAACTGCGCCGGCCGCACGCGCAGCATCATCGGCGCGCAGTCATTGATCGACGCCGGGCTGCCGAACAAGGTCGTGGCGCTTCGCAACGGCACGATGGGCTGGACGCTCGCGGGCTTCGAGCCGGCACATGGCGCGGACCGCAAGGCGCCGGCGCCCTCGCCCGCGACGCGGCAATGGGCGAAAGACGCGGCACGGAAGGTGGCCGACCGCTGCGGGGTTAAGGGCACGGACGAAGCGGCGCTTGCGCGCTGGCAGGCGGACGAGACGCGCACGACCTATCTCTTCGACGTGCGCGATCCGCCCGAATACGAGGCGGGACATCTTGCCGGGGCCATCTCGGCACCAGGCGGGCAGCTCGTCCAGGCGACTGACCAGTATGCCGGCACGATGGGATCGCGCATCGTGCTCAACGATCCGCTCGAAGCGCGCGCGCTGATGACGGGCGCGTGGCTGAAGCGCATGGGCTGGCGCGAAGTTTACGTGCTGGCAGCCGAGGGGCGCGAGCGCGGCTTTCCTCAGCCCGCCGTGCTCGGGCTCGAGCGCGCGCCCTCGCAAGGGATCGATCCCGCCGCGCTCGCAGACCTGCTCGCGCGCGGAGCTGCAAGCGTCGTCGATTTGGGCTCGAGCAAATCCTATCGCGACGGGCACATCGCGGGCGCATGGTTCGCGATCCGCTCGCGCCTCAAAGAGGCGCTTCCGCGCGTGCCGAAGCGCGAGATGCTTGTGCTCACGTCCGAGGACGGGAATCTGGCGCGGCTTGCCGTGCGCGAGGCCGAAGCGATCGCGGGGGCGCGCGTTACCTTCCTCGCGGACGGCACGGAAGGATGGAAGGCCGCGGGCCGCGCGCTCGCGCACGGGGCCGAGCACATGGCGGACGAGCCGATGGATTTGTGGCTCAAAGCCTATGAGCGGCAGAGCGGCGTCAAGGCGGCGATGGAGGAATATCTCGCCTGGGAGCTCGACCTCCTCCACCGCATCAAGGAGGACGGCACCTGCCGCTTCACGAACTGACGCTCACGCCTGGCGGGCGATGTAATCCTCGCTCTGCATCTCGATGAGGCGCGAGACGGTGCGGCCGAATTCGAACGAGCCGTCGCCTTCGGTGTAAAGCTCGGCCGGCGGCGCGTCGGCCGAGCAGACGAAGTTGCCGTGCGCCTCGTAGAGCGTGTCGATGAAGATGTTGAGGCGCTTGGCCTCGTTGCGCTCGGCCGCGGAAAGCCGGGGGATGCCTTCGACGACAAAGCTGCGGAAATTGCGGCAGAGGGCGAGATAGTCCGCCGGTCCGAGCGGCGCGCGGAACAGCTCGTCGAAGCCGAACCAGGCGACGCCTTTTGCGGCGCGCGGCACGACGAGGCTTCTACCCTGCACTGTCAGCGTCGCCTTCCTCGCCGACGAATTGTCGGTGAGGTCGGCGAAGGCGCGCTCGAGCGCGCGGTATGAGGCATCGTTCGCCGGCGTGAAATAGACCTGGCGGCCGACGAAGCGCTGCAGGCGCCAGTCGCGGCTTCCTTCGAGCTCGAGGACATCGAGCCGTTCCTTCAGCAGCGCGATGAACGGGAGGAAACGGTCGCGATTGAGCCCGTCCTTGTAAAGCTCGTCAGGCGCGCGGTTCGAGGTCGCGACCACGACCACGCCCGCTTGGAAGAGCGCCTGGAACAGCCGGCCGAGGATCATCGCGTCGGCGATGTCGGTGACCTGGAATTCGTCGAAGCAGAGGAGCGTCGATTCCTCGGCGACGACATGCGCGACCGGGGCGATCGGGTCACCCGGCTCGGCTCTCCGCGCATGGATGCGGGCGTGAATCTCTTGCATGAAGGCATAGAAATGGACGCGCCGCTTCTTCGACAGTGCCGCGCAGTCGAAGAACATATCCATGAGCATGCTCTTGCCGCGCCCGACCTTGCCGAAGATGTAGAGCCCCATCGGCGGCGGCGCCCTTTCCTCGACAAGGCCCAGCCGCGCGCGCCAGCCGCCCTCGCCCTCGCGCGGGCGATAGTCGGCAAGCGCTCGGGCGAGGCTTTGCAGCTTCGTTGCGGCCAGCTCCTGCGCCGGGTCGTGCAGGATCTGGCCTTGCGCGCGCCAGGCGCGGTAGCGCGCGAGCGGGCCTTCGGCAGCGGCGGGAGACAGGAGGGACAAGTGCGGGCGGCTCAAACCGGACGTGGACAGGGCCTCTTAGCGGAAATAGGTAGTGACGGCAAAACGCTGGAGGAAGCGATGAACGAGGACACGCTCAACATCGAGGTGCGGAAGTTCCTGAAGCTTGTGGGTGTCACCTCGCAGCGCGAGATCGAGCAAGGCGCGCGCGCCGCGGCCGAAGACGGCAGGCTCAAGCCCGGCACCAAGCTCAAGGCGAAGATGCGCCTCACCGTTCCCGAGATCGGTCTCGACCACGAGATCGCAGGCGAGATCGCGCTCGATTGAGCGGCTTGCGCGGCATGCTTGTCATTGCGAGCGTAGCGAAGCAATCTCCCGGGGATTGCCGCGGCGCCAATGGCGCCTCGCAATGACATGAGTGCGAAGGAGGATCGACATGGCAGACGGCGGCTTCCCGCCCGGCGTGGCGGACAAGATCAAGGCGATCGGCGCGAAATTCGACGAGGAGATCAACACCGCGACGCGCGCGTTCTACCGCGCCGAGCTCGAGCGCCAGCCGACCGCGGGCATCACAGTCACGGCCGATATCGCCTATGGCTCCGATCCGCGGCAGAAGCTCGACCTCTACCGGCCCCAAGGACAGCGGCTACCGATCCTCATCTACATTCCGGGCGGCGGCTTCGTGCGCGGCGACAAGAACGCCGACGGCGTGTTCTACCGCAACGTTGGGATCTACTTCGCGCGCTACGGCTATCTCGCCGCGATCGCGAACTACCGCCTCGCGCCGGCGAACCCTTGGCCCGCCGGCTCGCAAGACGTGGCCGGCACGGTCGCCTGGGCGAAGAAGGAAGCGGAAGCCCATGGCGGCGATGCCAACCGCGTCTTTCTGTTCGGCCAGTCGGCCGGTTCGACGCATGTCGCGGGCTATCTGTTCGACCCGCAGTTCCATGCGTCTTCGGGCGTCGGCGTCACGGCGGGCGTGCTGATGAGCGGCGGCGGCTATCGCGTCTCGGCCAATCCTGCGCCGAACCAGGTCGCGTATTACGGCAGCGATCCGGCGCAGTACGAGGCGCGCTCGCCCATCACGCATGTCGGCAAGAGCAGGGTGCCGGTTTTCCTCAGCGTCGCCGAGTATGATCCGGGCTTCCTCGCCGCGGCGAGCTTCGATCTCGCGCGCGCGCTCTGCCAGCGCGACGGCAAGCCGCCGCAATTCGCCTTCTTCCGCGGCCACAACCACGTCTCGACGGTCGACAGCATCGGCAGCTCGCAGGACGACGTGGGCGCGCGCGTGCGCGAGTTCCTGGGCGGGTTCTAGAGGACGTGCCATCGCGAAGCACGAACTGTCGTTGCGAGGAGCAACGCGACGAAGCAATCCCTTTGCCTGAAGGAGATTGCTTCGCTCCGCTCGCAATGACAGCGGGTAGTCGCCGTTAGCGCCGCAGCACCAGCATCTTTTTGATCTCGGCGATCGCCTTCGCCGGGTTCAAATTCTTGGGGCAAGTGCGGGTGCAGTTCATGATGGTGTGGCAGCGATAGAGCCGGAACGGGTCTTCGAGCCGGTCGAGCCGCTCGCCCGTCTTCTCGTCACGGCTGTCCGCGAGCCAGCGATAGGCTTGCAAGAGGATCGCGGGGCCGAGATAGCGCTCGCCCTGCCACCAATAGGACGGGCAGCTCGTCGTGCAGCAGAAACACAAGATGCATTCCCAAAGCCCGTCGAGCTTCTGGCGCTCGGCCTCGGACTGAAGGCGCTCGCGATCGGGCGGCGCCGGCGTGTCGCTTTGCAGCCACGGCTCGACCGAGCGATATTGCGCGATGATGTGCGTCAGGTCGGGTACGAGGTCCTTCACCACCGGCATGTGCGGCAGCGGATAGATCCTCACGTCGCCCTTCACGTCGTCGATCGCCTTCAGGCACGCGAGCGTGTTGACGCCGTCGATGTTCATGGCGCAGGAGCCGCAGATGCCCTCGCGGCACGAGCGGCGGAAGGTCAAGGTCGTATCGACCTCGTTCTTGATCTTGATGAGTGCGTCCAAGACCATCGGGCCGCAATCGGCGAGATCGATCTCGTATGTGTCGAGGCGCGGCGTGCGGCCGTCGTCGGGATTCCAGCGATAGACCTTGAAGGCGCGGGCGCGCTTCGCCGCAGGCGGCGCGGGATATGTCGTGCCGGTTCCGACCTGCGAGTTCCGCGGCAGAGTGAATTGCGCCATCTCAGTACACCCGGGCCTTCGGCGGGAACGGCTGCACCTCGTTCGACATGGTGTAGTCGTGCACGGGCCGGTAATCGATCCTGACCTTGCCGTCCGCGAGCCAGGACACGGTGTGCTTCATCCAGTGGTCGTCGTCGCGGTCGGGATAATCCTCGCGCGCGTGCGCGCCGCGGCTTTCCTTGCGATTGAGTGCAGAATGAAGCGCCACGACCGATTGAGCGACGAGATTGTCGAGCTCCAAGGCCTCGGCGAGATCGGTGTTCCAGATCATCGAGCGATCGGTGATGCCGAGGTCGGACATGGAAGAGGCGACGTCGGTGATCTTGTTCACGCCCTGGCTGAGCGACGCCTCGGTGCGGAACACGGCGCAGTCGCTCTGCATCGTGCGCTGCATGTTGAGGCGGATGTCGTTGGTCTTGAGCCGGCCTTTCGAGTTCCGGACGCGGTCGAGCCGCGCGACCGCGGTCTCGCCGGCGCCGTTCGTCAAAGGCTTCAAGGGCGTGCCCGGCCGCACCAGCTCGGCCGCGCGCAAGGCCGCGGCGCGGCCAAAGACGACGAGATCGAGGAGCGAGTTCGAGCCGAGGCGGTTCGCGCCGTGGACGGAGACGCACGCTGCCTCGCCGATCGCCATGAGGCCCGGCACGATGTGCTCGGGATCGGACGATGTGGGATTGATGACCTCGCCGTGATAGTTGGTCGGGATGCCGCCCATGATGTAGTGCACGGTGGGCAGCACCGGGATCGGCTCGCGCGTCACGTCAACGCCGGAGAAGATGCGTGCGGTCTCCGAAATGCCAGGCAACCGCTCGTGCAGGAGCTTCGGCTCCAGATGCTCGAGATGGAGGAGCGCGTGATCCTTCAATGGGCCGCAGCCGCGCCCCTCGCGCAGCTCGATCGTGATGGCCCGGCTCACCACGTCGCGCGAGGCGAGATCCTTCGCCGAGGGCGCGTAGCGCTCCATGAAGCGCTCGCCTTCGGCATTGGTGAGATACCCGCCCTCGCCGCGCGCGCCCTCGGTGATGAGGCAGCCCGCGCCATAAATGCCGGTCGGATGGAACTGGATGAACTCCATGTCCTGAAGCGCAAGTCCGGCGCGGAGCGCCATGGCGTTGCCGTCGCCGGTGCAGGTGTGCGCCTGGGTCGTCGAGAAATAGACGCGCCCGCAGCCGCCCGTTGCCAGCACCACAAGATGCGCGCGGAAACGGTGGATGCTGCCGTCCTCGAGGCACCAGGCCATGACGCCGCGGCCCTCGCGGATCTCGATCGTCATCGCGCGCGACACCACGTCGCGCGAGGCGAGGTCCTTGGCCGAGGGCGCGTAGCGCTCCATGAAGCGCTCGCCTTCGGAATTGGTGACGTA
>DATIXQ010000035.1:0-12213 GCA_035518375.1 Allostellaceae bacterium
CGCGGCGCTCGCGTTCCTCGGCCGCGCGCCCGCCGACCCGGCCGCGGCGGCGCGCGCCCGCTACGCGGCGCTGCTCGAACGAACCGGCGAGGCGCGGCCCATTGCCGCCTGGGCGCTGCGCTGGCTTGCGCGTCACGCGCCCGAACCATCTCCGCCGGTGCTCTGCCACGGCGACTTCCGCACCGGAAACTACCTTGCCGACGCGGGGCGCCTCGTCGCTATCCTCGACTGGGAGTTTGCGCATTGGGGCGATCCCGCGTCGGACCTCGCCTGGTTCTGCGCGCGCTTCTGGCGCTTCGGGCAAGACCGGCGCGCGGCGGGCGGGATCGCCGATCGCGCCGTTTTCCTCGGCGCCTACGAGGCGGCGGGCGGGCATCCGGTCGATGAAGTCCGGCTTCACTATTGGGAGGTGATGTCGGCGCTCAAATGGCTCGCGATCGCGCTTTTGCAGCGCGACCGCTTTCTGCGCGGCGGCGAGCGCAACCTCGATCTCGCGCTGACCGGGCGGCGCGCGGCCGAATGCGAATTCGAGCTCTTGCGCCTCATGGAGGACGATGCGCGACCCGCCTGACATCGACACGCTGCTCGAGCTCGCCGCCGCAGGCGGTGATGCGGAGCTTACCTCGCGCTGCCGTGCCATTGCCGCGCGCGAGCGCGCAAACGGGATGGCCCCTTATGAGGCGCTCGGCGCGGAGTTGCGCGCTCTTCCGGGCGGCGGCGATCGCGCGCCGGATCTCGCTGCGCTCACGGCTGCGATCGTGGACGGCCAGTTCGACGCGGCTCCCGAGCGCGAGCGGCTCGTGCGCTTCCTGTGGCGTCTGGCGCTGCAAAAATTGCGCGAAAATAATCCTGGTTTCGAGCGCAAGAAAATTTGATCCGCGCGGAACAGTGGCATTTTTATATCCGTTCATTCACTGAGCGCATTTCGCGGAACACGCGCCACGCCATCTCGACGAGCGCGCCGCTTGCGCTCATCGGAGGCGGGACATGCCGGAGGCCTATCTCGTGTTGTGGGGGGCCTCGTTGCTTGCGCCGATCTTTCTCTTCGGCATCGCGATCTGGACCGGCATCGAGCGCCAGCTTGCACTGGCCGCGCTCGAGCGCCGTGTGCGCGAGCGCCGTGGGCGGGCAGGTCCGCTCGCGACGCTTGTTCGGCTCGTGCCGACCGGTCCGCCGCCGCTCGTGCCAACGCCGGGCAGTCCGCGCCGAACCGCTGCCTGATTGCTTCAAAGTCTCACGCCGAGCAAAGGCGTGCGCCGGGGCTTCAATGGAACTTTTGCGTCAGTCGCGCGTTGAAGCGCTGTCGGAGTGCGAGCTTTCGCCCCGACATCAACCATTCCCCGGAGGCAGGTCCATGCGCGCAAGCAAGTTGGTGCTGGCAACAGGCCGCGCCCTCGTGCCGATGGTCGACGCCGAAGTCGCGAGCGTGCCGTCACCGTGGCGGCTGCCGCGCCTGCGCCTGCCGCGGCTCTTCGCGCGGAAAGAGCCGACGCTGTTCCAGCGTTGCCTCGCCGTGCACATTCACCACACGAGCAACCAGTCCTCGCTGCATTAGTCCGGCGCGCGGCTGCGACGCCGCGTCGGCCGGCCGGCCGAGGTCACGAACCCGCCAACGCGGAGGGCGGCGAGGATTTCGCTAAAATGCCGGGCGGCGCCTGCGCCCTCGAGCCAGTTCTGGTCGAGGAACGACGCCAGCCCCGGCTGCCCGAGTTCGATCTCCCATAGGATCCCGAGCAGCGAGGCCATCGCCTCCTCGCGCTCGCGCGTGCGCATATCCGCTATGCGCTCGCGTTCGGCCCCGGCGCGGTCCCCCGTCTCGGGGCCGGGGCCGAGGCCAAAGTCGATTCGCCGCCGCCGGGCCGGCGGCGCAAGCTGGAAATGGGCGACCTCGTGCAGCAGCACATAGGCCTCGGTGCCGGTACGGAGCGCGCGTCCGTCCCAACTATAGCCGCACTGCGGACGTCCCGGACGGCGCGACATGCCGAATTGCCGGGCAAGACGGAGGGCGCTCAGGTGGTGCAGTGCAGCATGATTCGACTCCGCGCGGCGCCAGCGGCCGGGCACGGCGATGCGGCGGAACACACGCTGCGTATAACGATCGGTGAGCGCCGCGGAAAATACGGCCAGCGCGCGCGGCAACAGGTGTGGCGGAAGTGTGGTCAGCATCATGGTTTCGGCCCGTCCATGCTCCGCCCGCTAAATCCGCCCGGGCGCCGGTGTCTGCGCCCGCTGCAGGGCTGGGTGAATCATTGGAGACATTTGCAAGTATTGCGATTTCGGGGGTGATGGGGCAGAGTCTGTGACCCTAGCCGGCCGTCATCATTCCGAGCGCCGCCGCGCGAGGCGGCATCTGCACCGTCGCCACGGCGCTTAATAGCGCGGAACACAGGCGAATGATGGCGAGAGCCGAGGAGTAGACGCGTTGAAGCCGACGGATATCTCCCATCCCGACTATTTCCACAAGGTCGTCGATTGCCAATGGGCGTGCCCCGCCCACACGCCGGTGCCTGAGTATATCCGCTTGATTGCGGCCGGGCGCTACACCGACGCCTACATGGTCAACTGGGTGTCGAACGTCTTTCCCGGCATCCTGGGACGGACCTGCGATCGCCCGTGCGAGCCCGCGTGTCGTCGCGGCCGCGTCGAACAGGAAGCGGTCGCGATCTGCCGCCTGAAGCGCGTCGCCGCCGACAACAAGGAAGACATCCGCCAGCGCCTGCCGCGCATCCCGAGCGAGAAGAACGGCAAGCGCGTCGCCTTGATCGGCGCGGGGCCCGCATCGCTCGCCGTGGCCCGCGATCTCGCGCCGCTTGGCTATCACCTCGTCATGTTCGACGGCGACGCCAAGACCGGCGGCATGATGCGGACGCAGATCCCGCGCTTCCGCTTGCCGGAGGCGGTGACCGACGAGGAATGCGGCTACATCACCGACATGGGGATCGAGCTTCATCTCGGCGAGCGCATCGACAGTCTGAAGGCGCTACTCGCGCAAGGCTATGACGCGATCTTCGTCGGCTCCGGCGCGCCGCGCGGGCGCGAATTGGAAATTCCCGGGCGTCAGGAAGCCGCCGCCAACATCCATATCGGCATCGACTGGCTCTCGAGCGTGTCGTTCGGTCATGTCGACAAGATCGGCAAGCGCGTCATCGTGCTGGGTGGCGGCAACACAGCGATGGATTGCTGCCGCACGTCGCGCCGCCTCGGCGGCGAGGATGTGAAGGTCATCGTGCGCAGCGGATTCGAGGAGATGAAGGCCTCGCCGTGGGAAAAGGAGGACGCGCAGCACGAGGGCATCCCGATCCTCAACATGCTCGTGCCCAAGGAATTCACGCACGACCACGGCAAGCTCACGGGCGTGCTGTTCGAGAAGGTCGAGGCGAAGTACGACGACAAGGGCCGCCGCTCGCTCGTCCCGACCGGCGAGCCCGACCAGCATGTCCCGTGCGATGACGTGCTCGTCGCGGTCGGGCAGGAGAACGCCTTTCCCTGGATCGAGCGCGGCATCGGCATCGAGTTCGATCGCTGGAACATGCCCAAGGTCGATCCGCGCACGATGCAGAGCACCATCCCCAACGTGTTCTTCGGCGGCGACGCGGCGTTCGGGCCCAAGAACATCATCTGGGCCGTGGCGCACGGCCAGGACGCCGCCATCTCGATCCACAAGCTTCTGAACGGCGAGGACGTTAACAAGCGGCCGCCGCCCGACGTGGCGCTCATCAGCCAGAAGATGGGCATCCACGAATGGAGCTACGACAACGACATCTCGAACGACATCCGCTATCGCGTGCCGCTGCGCGACAAGGAAGTCGCACTGAAGGACGTGCGGGTCGAGGTGGAATTGGGCTTCGACCAGAAGCTTGGCTATCTCGAAGCCGAGCGCTGCCTCAACTGCGATGTCGAGACCGTATTCTCGGGCAGCCTCTGCATCGAATGCGATGCCTGCGTCGATATCTGCCCGATGGACTGCATCACCTTCACGGGTAACGGCGAAGAGACCGAGCTGCGCGGGCGGCTCATGGCGCCGGCGACGAACAAGACCCAGGATCTCTATGTCTCGGCCGAGCTCAAGACCGGCCGGGTCATGGTCAAGGACGAGGACGTCTGCCTCCATTGCGGGCTTTGCGCCGAGCGCTGCCCGACAGGGGCGTGGGACATGCAGAAATTCCTTTTGGACATGACATTGGCCGGACCGCAATGCCTAAGCCGATAGAAAGCGTCAACGACTTCGTCGTCAAATTCGCCAACGTCAACGGCTCTGGCTCGGCGAGCGCGAATACGCTGTTCGCGAAATCCTTCCTGCGCATGGGCGTGCCCGTGGCGACGCGGAATATCTTCCCATCGAACATCCAGGGCCTGCCGACCTGGTACGAGGTGCGCGTGTCGGGCGAAGGCCATCTTGGCCGGCGCGGCGGCGTCGATCTCATGGTCGCGATGAATCCGCAGACCTGGGCGCAGGACGTGGCTTCAATCGATCCCGGCGGCTATCTCTTCTACGATTCGACGAAGCCGATGCCGCCGTCGAAATTCCGCGACGACATCAACATCGTCGCCATGCCCCTGACCGAGATCTGCAACAGCACCTATTCCGATCCGCGCCAGCGCCAGCTCTTCAAGAACATCATCTATATCGGCGCGCTCGCGGCGCTGCTCGACATCGACCTCGCCGCCATCGAGGAGTTGATCGGCGAGCAGTACAAGGGCAAGGACAAGCTCATGGCGCCCAATATCCAGGCGCTGCACATGGGCCACGACTACGCCAAGTCGCATTTGCCGCAGATCGGCCTCAAGGTGAAGCGGGCGGACAAGGTCGGCGACCAGATCTTCATCGACGGCAACAGCGCCGCGGCCCTGGGGGCGGTCTATGGCGGCGCGACCGTGGCGGCCTGGTATCCGATCACGCCGTCGACGTCGCTCGCCGAAGCCTTCATGCGCTATTGCCGGCGCTACCGCACCGATCCCGACACCGGCAAGGCGCGCTATGCCATCGTTCAGGGCGAGGACGAGCTTGCCTCGATCGGTATCGTCATCGGCGCCGCGTGGAACGGCGCGCGCGCCTTCACCTGCACCGCGGGCCCCGGCGTCTCGCTCATGACCGAGTTCTTGGGCCTGGCCTATTTCGCGGAGATCCCCGCCGTCCTCTTTGACGTGCAGCGCGGCGGCCCGTCGACCGGCATGCCGACGCGCACGCAGCAATCGGACATCATCTCTTGCGCCTACGCCTCGCACGGCGACACCAAGCATCCGCTGCTCTTCCCCGAGGATCCGCGCGAATGCTTCGAGATGGGGGCGCAAGCCTTCGATCTCGCGGACCGGCTGCAGACGCCGATCTTCGTCATGCTCGACCTCGATATCGGCATGAATGACTGGCTCGTCCGGCCTTTTGCCTGGGACGACAAGCACAAATTCGACCGCGGCAAGGTCATGACCTACGACGAGCTCGAGGCGGGCAAGGATTTCGGCCGCTATCTCGATGTGGACGGCGACGGCATTCCGTACCGGACATATCCCGGCACGCATCCGAAGCGCGGCTCGTTCTTCACCCGCGGTACTTCGCGCGACCGCTACGCGAAGTACAGCGAGCAGGGCAACGTCTATGTCGACAACATGGAGCGGCTCCTGCGCAAGTTCGGAACCGCGAAGAAGCTCGTTCCGGGTCCGGTGCTGCGCGCCGCGAAGCAGAAGACCAAATACGGTGTGATGTATTTCGGCTCGACCACGGCCTCGATGCACGAGGCGCTCGACGGGCTCGAAGCCAACGGCATCCATCTCGATGCGCTTCGCATCCGCGCCTTCCCGTTCTCGGACGAGGTCGTCGAGTTCGTGCGCCGGCACGAGCAGGTGTTCCTGGTCGAGCAGAACCGCGACGCGCAGCTCCGCACGCTTCTCATCAACGAGTGCAACATCGATCCCGCGCGCGTCGTGCCGGTGCTGCACTATGACGGCACGCCGATCACGGCGCGCTTCATCAACGATGCCATTTCCGAACGCCTCGCCGCGCTCAAGGTGGCGCCGCTGCGGGAGGTTGCGCGATGACTTATCTTCCGAAGCCCAAGCTTCATCATCCCTCGCTGCCGACGAACGGCCTCGGCCTCACGCGACGCGACTACGAGGGCTCGGTCTCGACGCTCTGCGCCGGTTGCGGGCATGATTCGATCAGCGCCGCGATCATCCAAGCCTGCTTCGAGCTCGACCTGCCGCCGCACCGCATCGCCAAGCTCAGCGGCATCGGCTGCTCCTCGAAGACGCCCGACTATTTCCTTGGCCCCGCGCACGGCTTCAACAGCGTGCACGGCCGCATGCCCTCGGTGCTGACGGGCGCCAATCTCGCCAACAAAGAGCTCATCTATCTCGGCGTCTCGGGCGACGGCGACAGTGCGTCGATCGGCATCGGCCAGTTCGCCCATTCGATCCGGCGCGGCGTCAACATGCTTTATATTGTCGAGAACAACGGCGTTTACGGGCTTACCAAGGGACAGTTCTCGGCGACGAGCGACCGCGGCTCAACCAGCAAGCGCGGCGTCGCGAACACCGATGCGCCGGTCGACATGGTAAGCATGGCCTTGATCCTCGGCGCGACCTTCGTCGGGCGCAGCTTCTCGGGCGACAAGGAGCAGCTTGTGCCGCTTATCAAGGCGGCGCTCCTGCACAAGGGCGCGGCCTTCATCGACTGCATTAGCCCGTGCGTCGCCTTCAACAATCACCAGGGCTCGACCAAGAGCTTCGACTATGTGCGCGAGCACAACGAGATGGTGAACTTCCTCGACTTCATCACCGGCCGCGAGGAGATCAAGGCCGATTACGCGCCCGGCTCGGTCGAGGTGGTGGAGCAGCATGACGGCTCGGTCTTGCGCTTGCGCAAGCTCTCGGCCGAGTTCGATCCGCACAACCGCCAGTCGGCACTTACGTACCTCCAGGAGCGCGAGGCTGAAGGCGAGGTCGTGACCGGGCTCCTTTACGTCGATCCGGAGCCGCATGACCTGCACGACCACCTGAACACGGTCGATGCGGCGCTGAACGGTCTCGGCGAGAAGGAGCTTTGCCCCGGCTCCGCCGCGCTCCAGAAGCTCAACGCCTCGCTCAGGTAGGCGGAACGAACCTAATCAGCACCTGGTGCGCGGCGACGCCTTCCTCGCCCGGCGCGGGCGTGCCTTGCGCCTTGGTGATGCGCCCGGCGTCGAGGCCGGCGTCCGTCAACGCGCGAATGACCGCGAGCGCGCGGCGGTCGGCAAGCGCTGCATCCGTCGTGGCGCCGCCGTCGGCATGACCCTCGACGAGGAGTTTGTCCGGCCGGTCTTTTGCCGCAGCCACGGCATTGGCGATGATCTGGCGCGCGTCAGGGCCGAGCGTCGCGCCGCCGGTCTGGAAATAGACGACGAAATTGGCCGGGGCAGGGGCGGGCGCCGGCGCGGTACACGCGGCAACTGCCCCAACGCCCAGGAGCATCACGAATGTGCGGCGGCGCATCGTTCCCCCAAAGTGCTATTCGACTGTTATTGCGAGCGCAGCGAAGCAATCCCCAGGAGATTGCTTCGTCGCTTCGCTCCTCGCAATGACGTCATTGCGTTGGCGTAAGCCAAACCCTAGTTCACGTTCTCGTACCGCGTCAGCCCCTCGATCTCGCCCTGGTCGCGGCCGCGCAGCTCGATGACGTTGCGGTCGGGATCGCGCACGAACAGCGACACGCCGCCGTCCTCGCCGAACTTGACCGGACCCTGCGTGATGCGGATGTCGTTCTGCTTCAGCGCCGCGATCGTGTCGGGGACGGACGCGACTCGTAGCGCCACGTGGGTATAGCCCGGGTATTTCTCGCCCACGTCCATCAGCACGTTCTTCGCCGGATCGCCGGCATTGGCGTTGAAGATGAGATTGATCTCGACGCCCTCGCGGTTCTTGATGATCGCGACGGAATCGCCTTGGGCGCGCTGCAGGAATTCGAACCCCAGGATCTTGTAGAACGCGACCGCTTGGTCGAGGTCGCGCACGCGGATGCCGATATGGTCGACCCGCTCGATGGTGATGCTGGCGCTCATGTGGTGCCTCCTAGCGTCCCTCAAAGCGGGGCGCGCGCTTCTCGACGAAGGCCAAGGCGCCTTCGCGATGATCATCGGTTCCGGTGCAGCGCGTGTGGCGCATTGCTTCCGCGTCCATCACGGTCGTGAGGCTCGCGGTTTCGGCGAGATTCAGATTCTGCTTCATATAGGAAAGCGCGACGCGCGGCCCGTTGGCAAGCGCGCGTGCAACCGCCTTCGCCTCGTCGTCGAGCGCCGCGTCCGCCACGACCTTGTGGACAAGGCCCAGGCCAAGCGCCGTCCGCGCGTCGATGACCGGCGACAGCAAATAAAGCTCGCGTGCCTTCGCCGTGCCGACGAGGCGCGTCAGGAAATAGTGGCCGCCGAAATCGCCCGAGAGCCCGACCTTGGCGAAGGCGGTGGTGAAGCGCGCGTCCTCGCCGGCGATGCGCAGGTCGCAAGCCGCCGCGAGCGACAATCCGGCGCCGGCCGCGGGTCCGCGCACCATGGCGATGGTCGGCTTCGCGATCTCGTGGAGGAGGCGGGACGCTTCCATGCGGCGGCGCAGGTCGGCGGTGCGCTCCTCATAGGTCTCGGGCGCGGCGCCGGACGCGGCCATGTTCTTGACGTCGCCGCCGGCGCAGAAGGCGCGGCCCGCGCCTGTCAGCAGGATGGCGCCCACGGCGCGGTCGGCGGCGGCGCGCTCGAGCGCGCGCACCAGCCGGTCGCACATCTCCCAGCTCAAGGCGTTGAGCCGGTCGGGCCGGTTCATGGTCAAGGTAAGAACGCCGTCCTCGATCCGCTCGAGCAAGACTTCGTCCATCGCTTCCTTCCTTTCCCGCCGGGCCGAGCGCGATAATCACCATATCGTGTCGGGGCCCGCAGAAACAATCGCCCGCCGGCAGGCGTGGGAGCCGCTCCTTGCCGCCGCAATCGTAGGCGCGCTCGCCGGGCTTTATGGCTGGGCGCTGTTCGTCCTGAGCTTTCGCCACGACGGCCTGATCGGCCCGCGCTTCAACGCGCCCGGCCTCGACTTCACGGTGTTCTGGCAGGGCGCGCGCGAGGCGCTTTCGGGCGATCTCGGCCAGCTGTTCGACGGCGCGCGCTTCACCGCCACGCTGAACCAGGAATTCGCGGCCTGGCTCAGCGCGCCGCTGCCGCTCCACCCGTGGATCTATCCGCCGCATTTCCTGCTGCTGCTCCTGCCGGTCGGGCTGCTGCCGTTTCCCGCGGCCTACGCGCTCTTCCTCGCCGTCACCTTCGCGCTCGCGGCCGTGGCGCTCCTTGCCGGCGAGCGCGGCCTGCGGTGCATGATCCTTGGCTCCGCGTTGGCGCTCGCGCCCGGTACCGCGCTGACGGCGATCACCGGCCAGAACGCCTTTCTCACCGCGGCGCTTCTGGTCGGCGGATTTCGGCTGATCGGCGCGCGTCCCATGCTCGGCGGCGCGCTCCTCGGCGTGCTTACGGTGAAGCCGCAGCTCTTCCTGATGGTGCCGGTGGCACTTGTCGCGGCGCGCGAATTTCGCGCGCTCGGCGCTTGCGTTCTCGCCGCCGCAAGTCTTGTCGTCGCGAGCGTTCTCCTGTTCGGCTGGGCGCCGTGGCAGGCATGGCTCGGCGCGGTGCTCGGCCCCGGAAACGAGCTCCATCGCGGCTGGACGAAACTCAGCCTGCTCTGGGGCGAGAGCGTCTATACCGATGCGCTCCTGCTCGGCGCCAGGTCTTATGCCGCGGCGGCGTCGCAGGGGTTGGCTACCTTGCTCGCCGCTGCCGCGGTCGCGCGCGCGTCCAAAAATCTCGCGGTCGTGCTGGCGGCGACAGTGCTCGCGGCGCCGCATGTGGCGCCCTACGACACGATCCTGCTCGCGATCGCGGCGGCGCTCTTCTTCGCGCGCGGCATCGAGCGCGGCATGCGGTCATTCGAGCTGCCGCTCGCGCTCATGCTGTGGCTTGCCGCACTCTATGGGCCGCCGATCCTGTCGCCCGCGGGCTTCCTGCCGCCGCTCCTGATCCTCGCGTTTCTCGCGCGAAGCGTGGCTCAGCCGCCGTAGAAGACGTTGTCGCCCAGATCCTTCATCTCCAGGATCGCGGCATCGGGGCGGCCGGAGGGCGGCTTTTGCACGTGCGCTTCGGTCACCTCGGCGACGACGACATGGTGGTCGCCTTCCTCGACAATCTGCTTCACGCGGCATTCGACCGCCGCCACCGCCGCCTCGAGCAGCGGCGCACCGTTGCCGCCCTTCTTGAAGCCCTGGCCCGAGATCTTGCCGTCCTTCAGTTCTGCCGGCTTGAAGAAGGTGAAGGCCATGCCCTTGCCGTCCTTGCCGAGCATGTTGAGGGCGAAAGTCTTCGTGTCGCGCACGATCTTGTAGGCGCCGCTGTCGGTCTTGACGCCGACGACGACGAGCGGCGGGTTGAAGGCCGACTGCGTCACCCAGTTGACGGTCGCCGCGGCGACACCGCCCTTGCCGTCGTCAGCCGTGAGAATGTAGATGCCATACGGGATCATGCGGAGCGCGGTCTTTTTCGCGTCGGCGTTCATCGGTCTCTCCTAATGTGAGTCTTTCCACGGATCGAAGCTCGTCGGGTCGGGCAGGACCGCGCCGCAGCTCTTGCACGTGCGCAGGTCGAGGCTGGCGTTGAAGGAGGATATCTCGTCCTTGAGGCCGCGCTCGATGTCATCGCACCAGAAGCGGACCTCGTGCAGCCGCGTGCTGCAGGCAGGACAGAACCAGGCGATGCCGTCGAGCTCGTCCTCCGCGCGCGGGCGCTCGATCACGAGCCCGATCGTGCCGGGCGGGCGGCGCGGCGAGTGATAGATCTCCTTGGGCAGGATGAAGACCTCGCCTTCCTCGATACGGATCTGGCGCTCGCGCCCGCCTTCGATCACATGGACGAAGATATGGCCCTTGAGCTGGTAGAAGATCTCGTCGAACGGATCGATGTGGAAATCGTTGCGCGCGTTCGGGCCCTTGATGATCTGGAAGATGAAGTCCGAGCCCTTGAACACCTCTTTGTTGCCAATGGCGCCGAGCGATTTCGGCAGGTTCTGCGCGATCCAGCCGTCGAGATTGAAGGGGAGGGCGAGCTTCGTCATCGATCGCTCCCGTAGGGTTCAGGGAGTTTTGCCCCCGCGCGCCGCCTCGCGCAATGCCTTCATTTCCTCGAACCGCCGGGTCACGTCGCGCAGGATGGCGCCGATCCCGAGGACGCGCCCCTCGTCATCGCGGAATGGCACGATCGTGAACTCGACCGAGATGCGCGTGCCATCCTTGCGGATCGCCGGCACGGCAAGCATATCCCCTGCGCCATAGCGGCTTTGGCCGCTCGCCATTGTGCGGTGGAAGCCTTCCCAATGCCGCGCGCGCAGGTTTTCCGGGATGATGAGGTCGAGCGCGCGGCCGATCGCGTCGGCGGCGGCGAAGCCGAACATGCGCTCGGCGCCCTTGTTCCAGAATTGGATCGTCCCCGCGGCATCGGCATAGATGACGGCATCGCCCGCCTCGTGGACGAGCGTGTCGGCGAAATCGCGCGGGACGCTCGCGTCCGTCACGGAATTTCGTAGACCGTCATCTGGTCGGCGATGCCGCGCAGCGCCGCCTGCTGCGCCTCGGGCTTCAATCCGCTCGTGCCGAGAAGTGCCGCCGTTTCCTTGTTTTCGATGACGGGCCCGGTGGCGAGGATGGCGCGTGAGCCGGCGAGCCCCTGGACGCGTGCGGCGATGTTGACGGTCTGGCCGAAATAATCCTGGCGGTCGTTCAGCACGACGGCGAGGCACGGCCCCTCGTGGATGCCGATCTTGAGCAGCAGGTCGTCGACATTGTGCGCGGACGCGAGCCCGTGCATCGCATCGCGCATGCGGAGCGCCGCGGCGACGGCGCGATCCGGTGTCGGGAAGGTCGCCATCACCGCGTCGCCGATCGTCTTGACGACCGCGCCCGCTTCGCTCGCGACGATCTCGTGCAGGATGCGGAAATGCGCCTGCACCAGATCGTAGGCAACGAGGTCGCCGACGCGCTCGTAGAGCGCGGTCGAGCCTTTCAGGTCGGTGAACAGGAAGGTCAGGCTCGTGATCTTGAGCCGCTGGTCGGGCTCGAGCGTGTCGGCCTGATAGAGGTCGCGGAAGGTCTGATTGGTGAGAAGCCGTTTCGCCGTGATGAACGGCCTGCGCTGGCCAAGCAAATGGTGCAGCGCATCGCCGGCGACC
>DATIXQ010000036.1:0-2215 GCA_035518375.1 Allostellaceae bacterium
TTCTCGCTTGCGCCGACATCCATCTCCTGCCGGAAGGGCTCGCGCGTCCCGACCCGAGCATCAAGGCGAAGCTCGGCGCGCTTCTCGCCAGCGGACGGCCGATCGTCGCGGGCGTCAACGGCATCGCCCTTCCCGCCCCGATCGCCGAAGCGATCGCGGGCACGGGGCCGGCCGGCGAGGACATGGCGATGGCGGTGATCGCGCTCGCCGCCGACGAGGACCGGCGGCGGCGGCGCGGCCTTGCCGCACGCTTCGCCGCGGAAGCCTATTTCGCCAAGGAGCGTGCCTTCCGCGCGCTCGAGAAGAGCCTCGAAGGGCTTCTGGCACGCGGCTGATTTCGCTTGCGGAAGGACGGCGCGGGCCGTTACAGGTGGGTATGCCGCACGCCGATCTCGTCAGGCTTGTCGAGGCGATGGCAGGGGCCCGAATCCTCTGCATCGGCGATGCGATGATCGACCACTATATCAGCGGCAAGGTCGAGCGCATCTCGCCCGAGGCGCCCGTGCCGGTGCTCGAGATCGAGAGCGAGGAGCGGCGCTTGGGCGGCGCCGGCAATGTGCTGCGCAATCTTCATGCGCTGGGCTCGGAATGCTGTTTCATCTCGGTGACCGGCGGCGATCCGGCGGGGCGCGATCTTTCGCGCATGGTGGCGGAGCTTGGCACGATCGAGGCGCATGTGCTCGCCGAGCGCGGCCGCGTCACCACCGTCAAGACGCGCTACATCGCCGCGACGCAGCAGCTTTTGCGCGCGGACCACGAGCGCGTGATGCCGCTGCCGGCGGAGCTGCGCGCCGAATTCCTGAAGCTCGTCGGGATGTCGGTCGCGCATTATCGCTTCGTCGTCGTCTCCGACTATGCGAAGGGCGTGCTCTCCGGCGGGCTCGCGAGCGAGATCATTGCGCTGGCGCGCGCGGCGGGTGCCACCGTCATCGTCGATCCGAAGAACAGCGACTATGGCGTCTATCGCGGCGCCTCCGTGTTGAAGCCCAATCGGCCCGAGCTTTCGGCCGCGGCCGGCCGCAAGGTCGAGAGCGCGGACGAAGTGGCCGAGGCCGCGCGCGCGCTCATGGCGCAGCATGACATCGGCGCGATGCTGGTGACGTGCGGCAAGGACGGCATGGTCCTGGTCGAGCGCGACAGAACCCTTCGCCTTCATGCCGCGGCGCGCGAGGTCTATGACGTGTCGGGCGCGGGCGACACGGTGATCGCGGTGCTGGGCGCGGCCTTGGCCGCGGGCGCCTCGCTCGCCGAGGCGGCGGAGCTTGCGAACGAAGCGGCCGGCATCGTCGTCGGCAAGGTCGGCACGGCGATCGTGCCGGCGGCGGAGCTGTCGCAAGCGCTGATCGATCGCGATGTGCTCGAGCATTCAAAGGTGCTGCCGCTGTCGCTCGCGCTCGACCATGTCGCACGCTGGCGCCGCAACGGGCTCAAGGTGGGATTCACCAACGGCTGCTTCGACCTTTTGCATCCGGGCCATGTCTCGCTCGTGAAGCAGGCGCGCGCGGCCTGCGACCGACTTGTCGTGGGCTTGAACAGCGACGAGTCCGTGCGGCGCCTCAAAGGCGCGGGCCGGCCGGTGCAGAGCGCCGACGCGCGCGGCGCCGTGCTCGCCTCGCTGGCGCCGGTCGATCTCGTCGTCGTATTCGATGAGGACACGCCGGAGAAACTCATCGAGGCGATGCGGCCCGACCTGCTGGTGAAGGGCGCAGATTATCGCCCCGACGAAGTCGTGGGCGGCGAGTTCGTGCGCTCCTATGGCGGGCGCGTCATGCTCGCGCAGATCCTGCCGGGCTACAGCACGACCTCGACAATCGCCCGCGCAAGCGCGTAGGACCAGCGTTACGAAAGGCGCCGTCTGGCCCTCTCCGCCCGCTTGCGGGGGGAGAGGGAGGGACCCATCGCGCGAGCGATGGGAGGGTGAGGTGGGCTGCTTTGCACGCTAGTGCCCAGGAGCCCCCACCTCACCCCGACCCTCTCCGCCCCCGAGGGCGGAGAGGGGATGTTTGGCCAAGCCCGGTCGTGTGGTATTTAATACCAGAGCCTTGATTTCGCTCACTTAAATTGGGTTCGTTTGGGGACTATATCGTTGACAAACACGACGGTCAAGGCTATCTTAGGTTTCAAGAGGATAGCACATGGCCACGTCCGCACTTTCCGCCCCCTTCTTCCACGATGAAACCGCCGCGTACGCAAAGCTGGAAAGCCTGCTTTGGCC
>DATIXQ010000037.1:0-8797 GCA_035518375.1 Allostellaceae bacterium
TTTCCGGCTGAGCCGCACGGGCAAGGCGATCCGCGCCTGCGCCGACAATCCGGTGGGAGCGGCGGTGGCGGGGCTCGACGTGAACCGGTTCTATGCGACCGCCTTTGGCATCGGCGCGGCGTGCGTGGCCGCGGCCGGAACGTTCCTGCTGCTGCTCGTCGACGTGCAACCCTATCTCGGCGCCGACTACACGCTCCTCTCTTTCGTCATCGTCATCATCGGCGGCCTCGGCAGCATGCCGGGCGCGCTCCTCGGCGGCGTCCTGGTCGGCGTCTCCGAGGGGCTCGCGGCCTATTTTGTGGCTCCTTCTCTCAAGAGCCTCTTCAGCTACGGCTTGCTCATCCTTGTGCTGCTGGTCCGCCCGCAAGGGCTGATGGGTCGCAGAGCATGAACAGGCGGCAGGGGTTGGCGCTCGCGCTTGCCGGAGCGCTCCTCGTCGCGGCCCCGGTCTTCGTTGGGCCCTACCTGCTCTCGGTCCTGATCGTATTCCTCGTGGCCGCTTATCTCGGGCAGTGCTGGAACATCATGATGGGCTTCGCGGGCCAGCTCTCGATTGGCCACGCCCTCTATTACGGCCTCGGCGCCTATACGGCCGCGGCGCTCTTCGCGCATTTCGGAACGCTTCCCTGGCTCGGCGTCATCCTCGGGATGGCGGTGGCGGCGCTCGTCGCGGCATCGATTGCGGCGCTCTCTTTCCGCTTCGCCGTGACGGGCGTCTACTTCGCGCTCCTCACCATCGCCTTCAACGAGTTCACCCGCATCCTGTTCGAGCATTTCGAGTGGGTCGGCGGCACGGCCGGCTTGTTTCTCCACGTGGCGCAGATCAATGCGACGGACCTTGTCCACCTGCGCGGCTCGCCAGGCATGTTCTACTACCTGTTGCTCGCGCTCTCGGCCGGTGCGCTGTGGCTGTCGCGCGCGCTGTTGCGGCGTCGCATCGGCTTCTATTGGCTCGCGATCCGCGAGGACGAGCCGGCCGCGGCGGCGCTCGGCATCGACACGTTCTGGATGAAGCTCGCGGCGGTGACCTTGTCGGGCGCGCTCACGGCCTTGGGCGGCGGCATCGTGGCGTTCTACGACAACAACCTCTATCCCGACACGATCTTCGCGACCTCACGCTCGGTCGAGATCATCACCGCGCCGATCATCGGCGGCATGGGAACGCTTTTCGGTCCCATCGTCGGCGCCTTCCTGCTGACGACGATGGGCGAGGCGATGACCGATTTCGGGGCTGAATTCGGCGTGCCCGGATTGAAGCAATGGCTCTACGGCGGGGCTCTGGTCGCCATCGTCCTGCTGCAGCCGGCCGGAGTCTGGCCCTGGGTTCGCGATCGTCTCGGGCTTGGCGAGGGTCTGCGATGAGTGCGCTGCTCGAGCTCGCCGGGGTGAGCAAACGCTTCCGCGGGCTCCTCGCCGTCGATGGCGTGAGCTTCGTCATTCCGCAGGGTGCGATCGTGGGGTTGATCGGCCCCAATGGCGCCGGCAAGACGACGATCTTCAACCTCATCGCCGGCGTTTATCGGCCGGACGGCGGCCGCATCGTGTTCGAGGGCCGCGATATCGGCGGCTTGCGGCCGAATGTGCTGTGCCACGCCGGCATCGCCCGCACGTTCCAGATCGCGCGCCCTTTCGGCGCCTTGAGCGTCCTCGAGAACGCAATGGTAGGGGCCTTCCGCGCGAACGCGAGCACCGACGCCGCACGAATCCGGGCGCGCGAGGTGCTGGAGCGGCTCGGCCTTGCGGAGAAAGCAAACGTTCCCGCGCACGGGCTCACGCTGCCCGAACGCCGGCGGCTCGAAGTCGCGCGCGCGCTCGCGACCGAACCGAAGCTGCTCCTCCTTGACGAGGCGATGGCCGGCCTGCGGCCGATCGAGGTCGACGCCATGGTCGCCACGCTCGCCGCTCTCGCGCGCGAGAGCGGCCTCACCATCCTCCTCACCGAGCATGTGATGCGCGCGGTGATGGCGCTTTCTCATCACATCGTCGTCGTCCATCACGGGCAGAAGATCTGTGAGGGCACGCCCGAGCACGTGGCGGCCGACGCACGCGTCATCGAATGTTATTTCGGGCGGAGCACGCACTGATGCTCGAAGTGGCGAACCTCTCGCTTTTCTATGGCGACGCCCAGGCGCTTGACGACGTGTCGATCGCAGTAGGCGAGGGCGAGATCGTTGCCATCGTCGGCTCGAACGGCGCCGGCAAGACTTCGCTGATCCGCGCGATCTATGGCATGACGCGGGCGCGGCAAGGGTCGATCCGCTTCCGCGACACCGACATATCCCGCACGCCACCCCACCGCATCTGCGACATGGGATTGGGCCAGGTCGCGGAGGGACGGCAGATCTTCCCCAATATGACCGTGCTCGAGAATCTCGAAATGGGAGCCGTGGTGCGACACGCGCGAGCGCACAAGGCCGCGAATCTCGAGCACATGTTCGCGATGTTCCCGGTGCTCGCCGAGCGCCGGCGCCAACTCGCCGGGACATTGTCGGGCGGCGAGCAGCAGATGGTGGCAATCGCGCGCTGCCTTATGGGCAATCCGAGCCTCGTAATGTTCGACGAGCCGTCCCTGGGTCTCGCGCCGGTTGTGGTCGAGGATGTATTCGCCACGATCCGCCGGCTCAACGCGGAGGACCGGCTCACCGTGCTCCTGGTCGAGCAAAATGTGGCGCAGTCGCTCGCCCTCGCGCACCGCGCCTATGTGCTCGAGACCGGCCGCATCGTCATGAGCGGAGGTGGCGCGGAGCTGTTGTCGGACGACCGCGTGCGCCGCGCCTATATCGGGCTTTGAGCTATGGTCGGCGCCAAAGGAGACGGAATGATGCCCGAGGGAGGGCGCCGCCTACCGCGCTTCGCGGCGGCCGAGGTCGAATGCGAGATGCTGCCGGACGGCGGCATAATCCTGCGCTCGCCACAACCGCTGGGCCCATGCGCGCGCGCCGTCGGCGACAAGCTCGCCGGCTGGGCCTCGTGGATGCCGCACCGCGTGTTCCTGGCGGAGCGCGAAGGCACAGGCTGGCGCCGGGTCACCTATCACGAGGCGCACGAGGCCGCGCGCGCCATCGGCCAGTCGCTTCTGAACCGCCGGCTCGGTCCCGAACGGCCGGTGATGATCCTGTCCGACAATTCAATCGATCACGCGCTCCTGGCATTGGGCGCGCTCTATGTCGGCGTGCCGGTGGCGCCGGTGTCGGTCGCGTATTCGCTCGCATCGCGCGATTTCGCGAAGCTGCGCTCGGTGGCGGACCAGGTCACGCCCGGGCTCATCTATGCGGACGACGGCGAACGCTATGCCGCGGCGCTTGAGATTCTCAAGGGCACGGGTGCGACGATTGCCGTCTCGCGCAACCCGCCGCCGGGCGTCGAGGCGACCTCGATCGGCGTCATGCGCGCGACCCGACCGCGTCAGGCACTCGACGACGCATTCCACCGCGTCGGGCCTGACACGATCGCGAAGATCCTGTTCACCTCGGGCTCGACCGGCGATCCCAAGGGCGTCGTCAACACGCAGCGCATGATCTGCTCGAACCAGGCCGCCTACCTCCAAGCCTGGCCATTCCTCGCCGATCGGCCTCCCGTAGTCATGGACTGGCTGCCATGGAGCCACACGTTCGGCGGCAACAGCACCTTCCACATGATCCTGTTCAACGGCGGCACGCTGTGGATCGACGATGGCAAGCCCACGCCCACGCTCATCGAGCGCACCATCGCCAACATGCGCGCCGTCTCGCCCACGCTCTATTTCAACGTGCCGCGTGGTTATGGACTCGTGCTCGATTACCTGGAGCGCGATGCCGAGCTCGCGCGCCTCTTCTTCGCAGAGCTCGATCTCCTCTGCTATGCCGGCGCCGCGCTTCCGCAAAGTCTCTGGGAGCGATTCGAGGCGCTCGCGCTGGCGCAGACCGGGCAGAAGCCGCCTTTCGTGTCGGCATGGGGCACGACCGAAACGGCACCCTGCTCGACGATCGTGCATTATCCGATCGAGCGCGCGGGCAATGTCGGCCTGCCGGTCGCCGGGACCGAGATCAAGCTCGTGCCTGAGGGCGACAAGCTCGAGCTGCGCGTCAAGGGCCCCAACATCACACCGGGCTATTGGCGCCGGCCCGACCTCACCGCAGCCGCGTTCGACGAGAACGGCTTCTACCGGCCGGGCGACGCGGCAAAGCTCGAAGACGCGGAGACCCCGGCGCGCGGCCTCGTCTTCGACGGCCGCCTCGGCGAGAACTTCAAGCTCACGTCCGGCACGTGGGTAACAGTGGGCGCGCTTCGTGTCGCCGCCATTGCCGCGGCGGCGCCCGTCATCGAGGACGCGGTGGTCGCCGGCCACGACCGCGATACGATTGCACTCCTGGTCTTTCCGAGCCTTGCCGGCTGCCGCTCGCTCTGCCCCGAGCTCGGATCCGAGGCGCCGCTTACCGCGCTCGTCGCTCATCCCAAGGTGCGTGACGCGCTGCGGTCCGGCCTCGCGCACCACAATGCCGAGGCTGGCGGCTCGTCGCACCGTGTGGCGCGCGCGCTTTTCCTTACCGAGCCGCCGTCGATCGACAAGGGTGAGATCACGGACAAGGGGTATATCAATCAGCGCGCCGTATTGCGTGAACGGGCAGCGCGCGTCGCGGCGCTCTATGAAGAGCCGCCGGGACCGGATGTCGTCGCCGTCTAAAGCGACCGGAAAAAGCGCATGGTCACGGCCCACAGCGTGAACACCACACTCAGCCGGGATTTGGCGTAGATCCGCCGCGCGCCATCATCGCTTGATACGAGGTCGGCCATCATCTTCGGCCCTCCGGAGCAAGACGCTCCAGACCCGAATCTCCCGCCCCGCCTCTTACCCAAGTCTAAAAGACGACGTCTCCGCCCCGGATATCGCCGCCAATTTGAGGAAAATCCGCGCTAGGCGCCCGTGAGCGGTCGTTTCCACTGGTCATAGCTCAGCGCATCAATATCGACGGCAGTGCCATGTCCGCGCGGCGGGCCCTTGGGCAGCGTGTCGGCGCCGGCGAAGCCCGCCTCGCAATAGAGCTCGATCACGTTGCCGGAGGGATCGCGGAAGAACATCAGCGCCTCGATGCCGCGCCGCGTCCACAGGTCCGAGGTCGGCACGCCGCATTGAGCGAGCCACTGCCGCATATGCGCAAGCTCGTCGGGGCCGACGAAAAAGGCGAAATGCGGGTATTCGGCGCTCTTGGCGATGTAGGAGACCCCGTCCGTGCCGATGCCGACATCGACGCCGCCAAGGCGGAACGAGGCGAAGGTCGGCGTGTCCACGTGCATCTCGCCGCCGAGCACGTCGCGATAGAAGGCTTTGCCTTCCTCGAGGTCACGGCAGGGCACGCTCACATGGGCGAAGGATTTGAGCTTCGCGGGCCCCTTCACCTCCGGCTTGGTCTTCGCTCCGTCCATGGCGTCCTCCTAGCTTTGCCGCAACTTGAAACGCTGAATCTTGCCCGTTGCCGTTTTCGGCAACTCGGGCACGAACTCGATCCAGCGCGGATATTTGTAGGGCGCGAGCCGCGATTTCACATGCTGCTGCAGCTCGGCCGCGAGCGCCGGCGTGCCGCCCCCACCCTCGCGCAGAACAACGAAAGCGCGCGGCTTGACGAGCCGGTTCTCGTCCTCGTGTCCGACGACCGCCGCCTCCAGAACCTTCTCATGCGTCATGAGCGCCGCCTCGACCTCGAATGGCGAGACATAGATTCCGCCGACCTTCAACATGTCGTCGGTGCGGCCGCAATAGGTGTAGTACCCTTCTTTGTCGCGCACGTACTTGTCGCCACTGCGCGTCCAAGCCCCGAGGAAAGTGGTTCGCGAGCGCTCGCGGTTGTTCCAGTAGAAGGCGGCGCTGGTCGGGCCGGACACGTGCAACTCGCCAATCTCGCCGTCTGCGACGGGCTTGCCGTCCTCGTCCAGGAGCTTGATCTCGTAGCCCGGAACCGGCACGCCACTCGTGCCGTACCGCACCGCGCCTGGCTTGTTCGAAAGGAAGATGTGCAGCATCTCGGTCGAGCCGAGTCCGTCCAGCACCTCGATACCGAACCGCTGGCTCCAGCGTCGCCCGATATCTTCGGGCAGCGCCTCGCCCGCCGAAACGCAGCGCCGGAGTACCACGGCATCCCGTGCCGGTAGATCAGCACTCGCCAGAAGCGAGGCATAGAGTGTCGGCACACCGTAGAAGACGGTTGGACGTCTCTCGCGGAGGATGCGGCTCACGAGTCCGGGCGTCGGACGCTCGGCAAGCAGGAGGCTCGTCGCGCCGGCCGCCATCGGGAAGGTGAGCGAATTACCGAGCCCATAAGCGAAGAAGAGTTTAGCCGCCGAGAAGACAAGATCGCTCTCGACGATGCCGAGAACAGGCTTCGCGTAAAGCTCGGCCGTAAGCGTCAGATGCGATTGGAGATGGACGGCGCCCTTGGGCGTGCCGGTCGAACCCGAGGAATAGAGCCAGAAACAGGGATCGTCAGCCGTCGTCTCGGACGCCTTCGCGCACGGCTCGGCTTCCGCGAGGAGGCTCGCGAAATGATGGCGTCCGCTCACGCCCTCGCCGCCCGACACGATCACCTGCCGCAACACCGGCAGGCGCGGCAGCACGGGCGCGATGCGGTCGTAGAGCGCGTCCGACACGATAAGCGCGCGGGCGCGGCTGTCCTTGAGCATGAATTCGTAGTCGGAGGCGGTCAGCATCGTGTTGACCGGGATTGGTACGATGCCGGCCTTGATTGCACCCAGAAACGCGACCGGGAAATCGATCGTATCGAGAAGGCAGAGGAGAATGCGCTGCTCGGGCTCAAGCCCGAGGCGACGCAGCGCGTTGGCGCAGCGGTCGACCCGTTCGGCGAGTTCGCCATAGGTCAGCGCGCCGCGATCGTCGATGAAGGCCGTCTTCCCTGCCCTACCCGCCGCAAGGTTGCGCTCGATGAGATCGACCGCGGCGTTGTAGGTGCGCGATGGCGCCGCCGCCGAACGTCCTTCCCCTATCCCGTCCGCCATCAGCGCGCTCCTACCCGGCCGACCGGGAATTTGTCGCGTCCGCACTGCGCTCCGTCAAGCGTCGGGCCTTGCGGCGCGAGCCCTTGCGAGCCGATCCATGGCCGCGTCGTTGCCTCGCGCGCGCGGCTTGAGGCGCAGGGCCGGGGCCTCGACAAGGTGCCAGGACAAGAACGCCACGGCGGCTGTCGCCGGCAGCGCAAGCGCGAACACCTCCCATCCCGGCGCAGCACCACCCAGCGCCCGCACCGTGAGCTGCTCGACGGGCCAGCCATAGATGTAGAGCCCATAGGAAAGGTCGCCGAAGCGCGCCGCTCTGAGCGGTCGCCCGGCATAGGCGAGATAGATCACGAGATAGCTGCCGCACGCGGCGAAGACCGGAACGAACCCGCCGAAGCGTGCGGCGAGCGCAAGGGCCGCGAGCGCGGCAGCGGCATAACGCAGGCGCAGAAGCGGCAGGGCACGAAAGCGGTAGAGCAACATGCCGGCCGCGAAGAACGGCAGCAGCCACAAGGCACTGCCGAGGAGCATGTTGCTCGAGGATGTGTCGACGACCGTCGCGACGAGGCCTGTCGCAAAAAGGACCGCGAGCACAGGCCCGCGCAGGAGTCCAGCGCTGCCCAATCCCGCGACCATCAGATACATCAGCACTTCGCAGGGCAAGCTCCAGAGGGGCCCGTTCACCACCCAGCCATTGCCGAGCCGGGTGAAATTCACGCCAGGAAGCCCGTTGATGCCGGTGTTGAAATAAAGATTGCCGACGATGTAGCGGTAGCTCCCGGGATCGGCAAAATAAGCGCTGAGAGTCAGGCTCGAGACCAAAGGCCCGACCGCGAACGACAGCAGCAGCACGCACGCTGCGAGCCCGGGATAGATGCGCAGCGCCCGCTTCGCCAGGAAGGCTCCGAGCCGCCCCGTCGCTTCGAAGCTTTGCGTCACGAGATAGCCGCTGATCGTGAAGAACACGAACACACCGGCCACACCCAAAGTACATTGTCCGCCGGTGATCCGCATCAGCGGGTCGGGACCGAGCCGGTCCTCCCCCAGCAAAATGGCATGGGTCAGCACGACCGAGATCGCGGCCCCAAGCCTTAACGCATCAAAATTATTGTCCCGTCCTGACATTCCGGCCCCAGCATGTCCCGGATCGGCGGTAAAGGACAGGGCCAGGGCTGAGCACCACGGGTTGACAGCGGGCGCCCCAAGCCCAAGCTAAGGGCTGCGACTGGGAGGCACATATGTTCATCGAGACTGAGCAGACGCCCAATCCCGCGAGCCTCAAGTTCCTGCCTGGGCGGACAGTGATGGAAGTGGGCACCGCGCATTACCCGGATGCCGGGGCGTGCCAGTCCTCCCCGCTTGCCGAGCGCCTCTTTGGGATCCCGGGCGTCAAGGGCGTGTTCCTCGGCGCCGACTTCGTGTCCGTCACGAAGGACGACGAGATCGACTGGTATCGGCTGAAGCCAGCCGTGCTTGGCGCCCTGATGGAGCATTTCACGACCGGCGCCCCGATCTTTTTGGGCGAGGCGGCGCAGGACGAGGAAGAAGACGACGAGATCGTCGCGCAGATCAAGGAGCTGCTCGAGACGCGCGTACGCCCGGCCGTGGCCCAGGATGGCGGCGACATCATCTTCCATCGCTTCGAGGACGGGATCGTCTACCTGCACATGCAGGGCTCGTGCTCAGGCTGCCCGAGCTCGACCGCGACCTTGAAGGCGGGCATCGAGAACATGCTGCGGCACTACGTGCCGGAAGTTCACTCGGTCGAGGCCGTCTAGCTCACGTCATCATCGGCCGCGGGAGGTCGGCGTCC
>DATIXQ010000038.1:0-59144 GCA_035518375.1 Allostellaceae bacterium
GCCAACGCCAAGCGCGCGCACGAGTAGCGCGCCATCGGCCGTCGCGGGCTCCGCGACCTCGGTCACCGCGGCCGATCCGGCCCGGCCCGGCAAAACGGTCAAGGCGCGCATAACACGAAAACGGCCAAGTCGGCCGATCGTGCCGGTGGGCGACACCCTGCCGCGGGCAGACGGTATCGCGCGCGGGCAGTTAGCCCTTTCGAGCTAGTGGTGCTATTTCGGGCGCCAGGTGAAGACCGACGACACTGCGTAGTTCCACACCACGCCGACGAGCGCGCCGGCAAGCCCGGCGAGCCACCACGAGTAATTTTCCTCGAACGCGACCGACGCAATGCCGACGCCGGCCACGGCGCCCATCGCGCAGATGGCATAGAACGACAAGAGGCCGGTGAAGAAGCGGTGGCCGCGCAAGCGCTTGTCGCGATAGGTGAAGAGGTTGTTGAGCGCGAAGTTGCTGGTCATGGCAGCGAGCGTGGCGATCGCCTGCGCGACCGGGAACGGCGCCACGATCAGCAGCAGGCGGAGCATCACCAAGTTGACGAAGATGCCCGAGCTGCCGACGGCGCCGAACAGGACGAAGCGGGTCGGCACGAAGCGGCCGAACAGCTTGTCCAAGAGCAGCATCAGATATTCCCACACCACGAGCGTATCGAGCTTGCTCTCGCCGTGGATGCGCTGGCGGAAGCGGTAGGGCAGCTCGCGGAAGCGGAAGGGCTCGGGCGCCGACGCGAAGAGATCGAGCAGGATCTTGAAGCCCTGACCCGAAAGGCGGCGCACGGCACGGTCGAAGGCCTCGCGGCGGATGACGAAGAAGCCGCTCATCGGATCGGTGAGCTCAGCCGAGACGACGAGGTGCGCAAGCCGCGTCGCAACGCCGCTGATGCGCACGCGCTCCTTGTCCCATTCGCCGACCGCGCCGCCATCCATGTAGCGGGAGCCAACGACGATATCGAGGTGCTCGGCCTTGGCCGCCGCCAGCATGCGCGGCAGCAGGGTCTCGTCGTGCTGCATGTCGGCGTCGATAACGGCGATATAGGGCGCGCTCGTCGCTAGAATGCCCTCGATCACCGCGGTCGAGAGACCGCGCCGTCCGATCCGCTGCACGCATCGGATGTGCGGATCACGCCGCGCCAGGCGGCGGACCGCCTCGGCGGTACCGTCGGGCGAGTCGTCATCGACATAGATCACTTCCCAGGCGATGCCGTCGAGACAAGTGGCAAGCCGCTCGATCAGCGGCTCGACATTGTCGCACTCGTTGAAGCTCGGTACGACCACGGCGAGTTCCACCGCCGCGGTCTCGGCCCGGGGCGCGCCCGGCGATAGGAAAATCTCGGACACTCAGCCCTTCTTTCCGCCGAGCCTGTCACGGCGCACGATCGCGCGCACGTGGCGGCCTTTCATGACGAGCTTGCCGCCCTGGTGCGCCTCGACCTCGAACGTGATGCGGCGGCCCTCGGCGGCGACGATCTTCACATCGGCGACGATCGGGTTGCCGAGGAACGCCGCGGCCAGATGGTCGACCTCGACTCGCGTTCCGACAGAGACCTCGCCCTCCTCGACGAAGGGCAGGATGGCGCGATGGCTCGTCTGTTCGAGGAAGCCGATCAAGGCCGGCGTGCTCACGACCTCGCTGTTGCCGACGACCGCGGCGGTATGCCGCTCCTCGGGCTGGAATTCGAGCGTGTTCGCCCGCCCAAGCGGGATGTCCTTCATCGGGGGTCGCCCCACGCCGTTGCGCGCGCCCTGCTATGCCCCGGGCGCGCGCGTGGCGCAAGCCTTACCGTTCGCGGCGCGTCAAATCCGCGAGCAGTTTCGTGGCTTCGTCCTTGTCGATCAAGGTGGAGGCGCCGCACCAAGCGCAGGTGAAGAAATTGTTCTCCTGGACCCAGCGGACCGGCCGCGGAGTCTCGCGTCGGCAGCGCGGACAGGGGAGCGGCAGGGTTTCTTCCGTTTCCTTCATCGGCAAGCCCGAAGCGAGGCGGGACCGGGAGCGTCAACGCCACCACGGCGGCGAAGTTCATTGCGCGGGTGCGCGGCAAGACGCCACAATCGGCCATGATCAGGGTGACGCGCGACATCGCGTTAGACGAGCGCGCGATCGAGGAGCGCTTCATCCGCGCCTCGGGTCCCGGCGGCCAGAATGTCAACAAGGTCGCGACCGCAGTGCAGCTCCGCTTTGCCGTGGACGAGGCGGGGCTCGCGGACACCGTGCGAGCCCGGCTCGAGAAGCTCGCCGGACGGCGGCTCACGCAGGATGGCGTGCTCGTCATCACCGCGGCGCGCTTCCGCTCGCAGGAGCGCAACCGGGCCGACGCCCTCGAGCGGCTCGTGGCGTTGGTGCGGCGCGCGGCCGAGCCGGTGGCGGCGCGCAAGCCCACGCGCCCCTCCAAGGCGGCGGCCGAGCGCCGGCGCCGGGAGAAGGCGCTCCACGGCCGGCTGAAACAGCTCCGCGCCGGGCTTCGCCGCGGCGAGTCGGAATAGCGCTCCCCACCCTTCCGCGCAGCCGCCGGCATGGCTAGGATGACGACGGAAGCGCGCCACGCTGCACCTCCGACCCGAGGGAGTACCCTATGTCGACCGCGAGCGATTGGGAGATCCCCGCCCACGCCCAACCCAAGCCGGAGGACTGGTCGTTCGACCTCGACCGCGCGCTCAATTCCGTCCTGATGCTGCGCGCGGCGATCCCGTCCGATGCCTTCACCGCCGGCACGCTCGGCACCGAGCGCGGCGGCAACGCCGTCGTGATCCGCGCCGACGGGCTCGTACTGACGATCGGTTATCTCATTACCGAGGCGGACACGATCTGGCTCAACACCAATGACGGGCGCGCCGTGCCCGGGCACGTGCTGGCCTACGACCAGGAGACGGGCTTTGGCCTCGTCCAGGCGCTCGGCAAACTCAACATCCCGCCGCTGCCTTTGGGCCGCTCGGCGCGCGTGCGCGTCGGCGACCGCGCCATCGTCGCCGGCGGCGGCGGACGCCAGCACGCCGTGACGGTGCGGATCGCGGCGAAACAGGAATTCGCCGGCTACTGGGAATACCTGCTCGACGAGGCGATCTTCACGAGCCCGGCTCATCCCAACTGGGGCGGCGCCGCTCTCATCGTGAGCGACGGCACGCTCGCCGGAATCGGCTCGCTGCACCTGCAGCAGGCGCGCGAGCACGGGCCGCCCGAGCACCTCAACATGATCGTGCCGATCGATCTCCTGCCGCCGATCCTCGAGGATCTCACGAAGATCGGCCGCCCCGGCCATCCGCCGCGGCCGTGGCTCGGCCTCTACGCGACGGAGGTCGAGGACAAGGTGGTGGTGGCGGGCCTTTCCAACACCGGCCCGGCGAAGCGCGCCGGCCTCAAGATGGGCGACATCCTCCTCGCCGTCGGCGGCGACGAGATCAAGGACCTGGCCTCGCTCTACCGCGGCATCTGGCGCGCGGGCTCGGCCGGGTCCAAGGTGCAGATGCTCGTCTATCGCGACGGGCGCACCATCGACCTCGACGTGAAATCGGCCGACCGCAGCAGTTTTCTGAAAAGCCCAAGTCTGCACTGAGGCGGCGGGCGTCCGTCAGGCCGTCTGCGCCGGCGCCGGGGCGGGCGCAGGCTGCTCGCCGAAGATCGCACGAGCCTTGTCGGCATCGGCGAGGTTGGCGCCGTTCAAATCGGCGCGCGTCAGGTCGGCATTATCGAGATTCGAGCGCGACAGGTCGGCGCCCGCGAGCTTCGCGTGATTGAGGCGCGCGCCATCGAGATTGGCGCCCCCCAATTTCGCGCCCTCGAGGTTGGCGGGATAGTCGAACTTGCCGTTGCCGACATTGTCGAGTGGCGAGAGGTTGGCGCGGACGAGCGACGCGCCGGCAAGATGCGCGCGTACGAGCTTGGCACCCCGCAGGTCGGCGCGATCAAGCTGGGCGCCGCGCAGATCGGCAAGCGACAGATCGCACATCGCAAGCGAGGCGCGTGACAGATCGGCGCCGCGCAGCACGGCGCGCGCGAGATTGGCGAGCGCGAGATTGGCGGCGCGCAGGTCGCGGCCGGCGAGATCGCATCCGGTCAGGACGGCGCGGCGGCCGCTCTTGCCCTTGCTGTCGAGCCAGAGAGCATGGAGGCGCAGCACCTCTCGCATGTCTTCGGGCGAGATCGCTCGCAGATCGTCGCCCGTGAGCTGGAGGAACTTCGCCGCCTGCAGGTTCTTCGGATCAACGACCGCGCCGCTGATGTCGACGTCGCGGAGCTGGGCGCCGGCGAGCTTTGCCTCGGTCAGCACCGCGCCGCGCAATGTCGCGCCGTCGAGATCGGCGCCGGCGAGATTGGCGCGCTCGAGCACCGCGCCCGTCAAGTCGACGCCGCGCAGATCGGCGCCGGCGAGATCGACGTCGCGCAGGATCGCGTCGGTGAGGTTGGCGCGCACGCACGATGCTTCCGACATTTTCGCGCCGGAAAGGTCGGCGTCCTTCGCCTCGACCGAGCAAAGATCGGTCTTCGTGTTCTCCATAACCTTGTTCTGCCCGCTCCCCTCTTCGGCAAAGCGCATCACGAGCGCCTTGCGCAGGTCGGCGCGCGGCAGGCGCGCGCGATTCATCTGCGCGCCGCGCAAGCAGCTGCCGCGCAGATCGGCGTCGGAAAGATCGGCGTTGTTGAGATTGGCGACGCGCAGATCGGCGCCGAAAAGATTCGCGTTCTTGAGCCGCGCGTTGCTCAGGATCGTGCGCTGAAGCCGCGCGCCAGTGAGATCGGCGCCGGAGAGATCCTGGCCCGAAAGATCGGCGGCGGAGAGATCGTAATAGGCGAGAACCGCGCGGCGGCCACCCTGCTTTTCCGCAAGGTAGCGCTCATGCAGTTGCAAGACCTGTCGTAACTCCTGGGAATTTAGGTGGCGCATCTCCTCGCGCGGGCCCTCGCCCAATTCCGTCATGGTGCGATTAGAGCCCTTCACCGGTTACGAAATTGCTAAGTAAAAGCCTTGGATTTTAGGGACTTTTTCGGCATCGCACAGACGCAGCCGAAGGCGCCGCAAAGAGCCGCAAAGAATGGTGAAGAAATGACGGTCACGAGACCGTCACATATACGGAGAGCGCCGCTCAGGCCGCCTTTTGCAGCACGTCCCGCATCTGCGGCAGGTCTCTGAGGCGGGCTGCAAGCTCGGCACGCTGTGCCGGCGCGAGCGGACGGTTGGGCGGCAGGAGGATGCGCCAGGACGGATCGCCGGTCATGAGCGCCATCACTTCTTTCAGCGCCGCTTGCAGCGGATAGGACTGGAACACGAGCCGCACGTCGGTGAGAGCGCTTTGCAAGCCGTCGGCCGCGGGGCGTTGCCATTCGACATAGACCGGACGCGCCAGCGGTGCCGTGATGTTGGTCGAGGCCGAGATACAGCCGACGCCGCCCGCGCGCAGGTTCGCAAGCAGGAACTCCTCGCTGCCCGAGAAGACGCCGAAGCCCGGGAATTCGCGCAGGAAAGTGGCCGAGACCTGCCAGTCCCCGGAACTGTCCTTGAGGCCCGCGATCGTGTCGCCATAGGCGCGCTTCAGCCGCGCCACGAGCGGTACGGTGATCGGCACGGTCGAAAGCTGCGGGAAGTGGTAGAGATAAAGTTTGAGGCGCGCGTCGCCGATACGCTCGATCACCTCGGAGAAGAAGGCGAAGAGCCCGTCCTCGCTCGGATTCTTGTAGTAGAAAGGCGGCAGGAGGAGGGCGCCGCCGCCGCCAGCCTCGACGACCGCCCGCGTCACCGTCAGCGCGTCGGCGAGCGCGCACGAGCCTGCGCCGAAGATGCAATTCTGAAGCGGCACGCCGCCGGCGCGCGCCGCTTCGACGAGCTTGAGCCGTTGCGCCACCGACAGCGAGTTCGCCTCGCCCGTCGTGCCCAAGGGCGCGAGCCCGTCGCAGCCATTCGCCAGGAGCCACTTGCAGTGGCGCACGAAGCGATCGAGATCGGGCTCGAGCTGGTCCGTGAACGGCGTCAGCACCGCGGCATAAACGCCGCGCAGTTTCTCGGCCATGGATCGCTCCCAACGCTGTGCGGCGCGATGGTACGGCCGAATTCCCGCAAGCGGAACCACATTCCGAAGGGCCCGCGCGCGGCCTATGATGCGGCCATGCAGAGCGCATGGACCGAGCGCGACGCCGACGCGATCGTCGCTCATTACGGCGCCAAGGGCGTGGCGGCCGATCTCGCGCTGCGCGTCTATAGCGCACGGCTTTTGGGCCGCGACAAGCGGCTCGTCCTGCACGGCGGCGGCAACAGCTCGCTCAAGACGCGGCTCCCCGACCTCATGGGCGAGGAGAGCGAGGTGCTGTGCGTCAAGGGCAGCGGCTGGGACATGGCCGACATCGAGCCCGCCGGATTGCCGGCGGTGCGGCTCGGCAATCTCCTGAAGCTGCGCCGGCTCGAGGCGCTTTCGGACGAGGACATGGTGCGCGCGCAGCGCGCCAACCTCATCGACCCGATGGCGCCCAACCCGTCAGTCGAGACGCTGCTGCACGCGTTCCTGCCGCACCGCTATGTCGATCACACGCACGCGACCGCCGTCCTCAGCATCGCCGACCAGCCGGACGGGGCCGAGCGCTGCATCGAGCTTTATGGCGGCCGCCTCGCGCTCGTGCCCTACATCATGCCGGGGTTCCTGCTCGCGAAGAAGGCGGCTGAGATCTACGAGGCCGAGCCCGAGGTCGAGGGGCTCGTGCTGCTGAAGCACGGGATTTTCACCTTCGGCGAGTCGGCCCGGCAATCCTACGAGCGCATGATCGATGCCGTGACGATGGCCGAGGAGCGGCTTGCGCGGCAGAAGAATGTCGTCTTCATCGCACGCGCGCTGCCGCAGAGGGTCGCGCCCGTCGAAGATGTCGCGCCCATTCTGCGCGGCGCCGCAAGCCGCAAGGTCGCGAAGGAGGATGGCGCCTATCTCCGCCTCGTCATGGATTATCGCACCGGCCCGGCGATCCTCGATTATGTCAACGGCGCCGAGCTCGCGCGCTACGCCGGCGAAGGCGTGGTGACGCCCGACCACACGATCCGCACCAAGAACTATCCGCTGATCGTGCCGCCGCCCGAAACGGGGCGGCTCGACGACTTCGCGCGCGCCGCGCGCGATGCGGCGGCGAAGTTCATGGCCGACTACGAGGCCTATTTCCGCCGCCACAATGCCGGCCACACGCCGCCCAAGATCATGCTCGACCCGTTGCCGCGCGTGATCCTCGCGCCGGGGCTCGGCCTCTTCGGCCTCGGCCGCAGCGCCAAGGACGCCGCCGTCGCGGCGGACATCGCCGAGAACGCGATCGAGACCATAACGGGCGCTGAATCCGTGGGCCGCTTTCAATCGCTCTCGCCGGCCGAACTCTTCGAGATGGAATATTGGTCGCTCGAACAGGCGAAGCTCGGCACGGCGCAGGACAAGAAGCTGCAAGGACAGATCGCGGCGATCAGCGGCGGCGCCGGCGCGATCGGGCTTGCGACCGCGCGGGCCCTCATGCGCGAGGGCGCCGAGGTGGCGCTGCTCGACAGCGATGCGGCGAAGGCCGCGGCCGCCGCGAAATCGCTCGGCGGCCGCGTGCTCGCGGTAGCGTGCGACGTCACCGACGAGGCTTCGGTCAAGGCCGCGTTCGCCCGCGTGGTCGAGCGCTTCGGCGGCCTCGACATCCTCGTCTCGAACGCGGGTGCGGCGTGGCAGGGCAGGATCGGCGAGGTTCCCGAAGCGGTGCTGAGGCAAAGCTTCGAGATCAATTTCTTCGCGCACCAGCGCGTGGCGCAAGCCGCCGTGCGCATCATGATGAAGCAGAAGACGGGCGGCGCGCTCCTCTTCAACGTGTCGAAGCAGGCGGTCAATCCCGGCCCCGAGTTCGGACCCTATGGCCTGCCCAAGGCCGCGACCTTGTTCCTCGTGCGGCAATACGCGCTCGACTACGGCGCCGACGGCATCCGCGCCAATGCCGTCAACGCCGACCGCGTGCGCAGCGGTCTCCTCACCCCCGACATGATCGCGTCGCGCGCCAAGGCACGGGGGCTGAGCGAAGAGCAGTACATGACCGGCAATCTCCTTCATCGCGAGGTCACGGCCGAGGACGTGGCCGAGGCGTTCCTCCATCATGCCGTCGCGCTCAAGACGACGGGCGACGTGACCACAGTCGACGGCGGCAACATCGCCGCGGCCTTGCGCTGACGCTGCCGTGGCGCGACGGCGGGTGCACGTCGCCGTCGCCGCGGGCGCGCTTGCGGGCCTCGGGCTCGGCATCGCGCTCGTGGCCTGGTTCGGCGCCAGCGCGGTGCTTAAATCACTCGAGGCCATCGGCTGGCGCGGGCTCGGCGCCATCATTGCGGTTCATCTTTTCCAGATGGCGCTGTGCGGCCTCGGCTGGTGGGTGCTGCTGCCGGACGAGTGCCGCGTCGGCATCCTCACCGCGACGGCCGCGCGCCTCTTGCGCGATGCGGGCTCGGAGCTCTTGCCGATCTCGCCCGCGGGCGGCGCAGTGATCGGCGCACGCGGCCTCGTCTTGGCGCACATGCCGTTCGCGATCGCGTTCGCCACGTCCGTCGTCGACATCACGCTCGAGCTGTTCGGACAGCTCCTGTTCACGGCCTTGGGCGTGGCGCTGCTGCTCAGGGGCGGCTGGGGGCCCAAGATCGGCGAGACGGCGCTCATCGGGCTTGGCGTCGGGCTTGCCGCGGCGATCGGGTTCGTGCTGGCGCAGCGCGCCGGCATGTTCCTGCTGCTCGAAGGGCTGACGAACCGCATTGCGCGGCACGAATTGGGGCAGGAAACCGGCCGTGTGCACGACGCGATTGCGGCCTGCTATCGCCGCGGCCGCGCCAACCTATGGGGCTTCCTCTGGCACCTCGCAGCGTGGTTCACGTCGGTCGCCGAGGCATGGGTGGCGATCGCCTTCCTCGGCGCCCATTTGACGCTGCCGCGGATCGTGGTGCTCGAAAGCCTGATTTACGCCCTCCGCAGCGCCGCCTTCTTCGTGCCGAGCGGATGGGGCGTGCAGGAGGGCGGCTATGTCGTCCTCGGCGCACTTGTCGGCCTGCCGCCCGACATGGCTCTGGCGGTTTCGCTCGCCAAGCGCGCGCGGGAGCTTGCGATCGGGCTTCCGGTGCTCGCGATCTGGCAGGCGCTTGAGGCGCGCCTCTTGCGCCGAGGCGGCTCTACGAGCGCTTCAGTTTGAGCATCCGCACCGTGTTGGCGTGATAGAGCTTCTCGCGCTCCTCTTCGGAGAGCTTCAAGGCATCGATCGCCTTGATGAGCTCGCGGATGAAGAGCGGCCCGCCTTCGGGATCGAACGGGCAATCGGTGCCGAACATGACGTGATCGCAGCCGAAGAAATCGAGGCCGAGGCGGATGCCGGGCGCCCAGCCGTTGATCGCGGTGTCGCCGTAGAACATCTTGAAGTAATCGACTGGGTTGCGGCCCTTGGCCTTCATGTCGGCGATGATCTTCGGATAATGCGGCTCGGCCAGCTCGCGCGTACCGAGCTGCTCGAGGCCTAAGCGAATGCGCGCCTCGAGGAACGGCGCCATCGCGCCCAGATGGTGCGTGATGATCTTGAGATTGGGCCAGCGATCGAAGAAGCCCGAGAACACCATGCGCGCCATCGCGGCACTCGTCTCATAGGGCCAGCCGAACACCCACCAGATGTCGAATTTCGACTGCTTCTCGACCGGGTAGTCGGCGAAGCCCGCCGGCCGCGTCGGATGCATCCAGATCGGGAGATCGTAGTCGGCCATGGCGGCGAAGATGGGCTCGAACTCGGGATCATCGAGCGGGCGCCCGTTGACGTTCGTGAAGATCTGAATGCCGCGCGCGCCCTGCTTCTCGATCGCGCGCTTCATCTCCTCCAGCGTTGCCTTGATGTTGTTCATCGGCACCGAGGCGACGAAGGCGGGAAACTCGTTCGGGTGCTTGGCGCAGATGTCGTGCATCCCGTCATTCGCGATGCGCGCCAATTCCGGCGAGCGCTCGGCCGGCGCCACGAATTCGATCGCGGGCATCGAGAGCGTCAGGATCTGCTGATACTCGCCGAACTCCTTCATCATGCGGAGCCGCGCGTCGAGATCGTAGAGCACGGGGATCGCGGTCCAGCGCCGCACCGCTGCCTTGTTGGGAATGACCTCGACCATCTTGTCGAAATAGGCCTTGGGGAAGATGTGCGGGAAGACATCGAGTTTCCGCATGGCTTGTCCTTTGTCTCTTGGTGTCTCTTGGCCGCCCGCTCCGCATATGTCACGCGCTCTGCCGCAATGTCAAACGCCGCGCTAGAACACTCCGATCATGGAGGGAGCGAGCCGGAGCGAGGAGCGGGCATTGGCGCGCGTGCTGCGTGAGGCGCGGGCGTGCCGCGTCTGCGCGGCGGAGCTGCCGCTCGGACCGCGCCCGGTGCTGCGCGGGCGCGCCTCGGCGCGGCTTCTCGTGCTGAGCCAGGCGCCGGGAACGCGCGTCCACGAGACCGGGCTCTCCTTCAACGACAGGAGCGGCGACCGCTTGCGCGAATGGATGGGCATCGACCGCGAGGCCTTCTATGACGAAAGCCGCGTCGCCATCGTGCCGATGGGGTTCTGCTATCCCGGCCGCTACGAGGCAGGCGGCGACCTGCCGCCGCGGCCCGAGTGCGCGCCGCTGTGGCATGCCAAGGTGCTGGCGAAGCTGCCGCGGATCGAGCTCACCCTCCTCGTCGGCTCATACGCCATCACCTATTACATCAAGGAGCGGCAGAGCATGACCGACGCGGTGCGGCGCTGGACCAAATATCTCCCGGCCTACCTGACATTGCCGCATCCGAGCTGGCGCACGACGCTGTGGGAGAGCAAGAACCCGTGGTTCGCGCAGGAGCTTCTGCCGGAGCTGCGCGCCCGCGTCGCGGCGCTGCTCTAGCCTTCGTTTTCGATGCGCTCCATGTCGTCGTCGCTGAAGCCGAAATGGTGGCCGATCTCGTGGATCAACACGTGGCGCACGATGCGGTCGAGCGGCTCGCCGGTCTCGCACCAATAGTCGAGGATCGGCCGGCGATAGAGGAACACCATGTCGATCGCGGGGCGCGGGCTCGAGGCCGATTGCCGAGGCAGCGCCACGCCGCGATAGAGGCCCAGAATGTCGAACGGGCTTTCGAGCCCCATCTCCTCTTCGGTCTCCTCGTCGGGGAATTCCTCGACGCGGATCACGACGGGGCCGAGATGACGCTTCAAGCGCGAGGGGATTGAGGCGAGCGCCGTCTGGGCGAGCGCGTCGAGATCGGCGAGCGAGGGTGCGAGGAGATCGCTCAAGTCCTATAGTCCCGTCGAAAGCGATGGAGGCTGCGATGGTCGAGAGGCTTGCCGGAGCGGCGCGCAAGGAAGCGATGCGCGAGCTGCGCGGCTGGAACGATGTCGAGGACCGCGACGCGATCCGCAAGGTCTTTCACTTTGGCACCTTCGGCGAGGCCTGGGGCTTCATGAGCCAAGTGGCGCTCTTCGCCGAGAAGATGGATCACCACCCGGAATGGTTCAACGTCTATAACCGGGTCGAGATCATCCTATCGACGCACGATTGCGAGGGCCTGTCCGAGCGTGACGTGAAGCTTGCGCACGCGATCGAGGAGATCGCGCCGCAGCGCGATAAGCGACCCTAGCGCGGCGCCATCCGGAGCGCGCCGTCGAGGCGGATCGTGCCGCCATTCAGCATCGCGTTGCCGACGATCGCGAGCACGAGAGCGGCATATTCGGAAGGCTCGCCGAGCCGCGGCGGGAACGGCACGGATGCCGCAAGGCTCTTCTGCGCCTCCTCGGGCAGGCCCGCCACCATCGGCGTCGCGAAGACGCCGGGCGCGATCGCGTTGACGCGAATGCCGAGCCGTGCGAATTCGCGCGCGGCCGGCAGCACAAGCGCGGCGACACCGCCCTTCGAGGCAGCATAGGCCGCCTGACCGATCTGGCCCTCGAACGCCGCGACCGAGGCGGTTGCCACGATGACACCGCGCTCGCCGCCAGCGAGCGGGTCGAGCGTGGTCATTCCGGCGGCGGCGAGCCGCATCACGTTGAAAGTGCCGACGAGGTTCACGTCGATGACACGCTTGAAGCGCGCAAGCTCGAGCGGCCCGTCGCGCCCGACGATACGCTCGGCCGTGGCGATGCCGGCGCAGGCGACAAGGATGCGCGCCGCCCCGTGCTTCTCCCGCGCCGCCGCAACGGCCGCTTCGGCCGATGCCGCATCGGCCACGTCGCAGCGGAACGCGAGGCCGCCAATCTCCCCCGCCACTTCTTGCGCCCGAGCCTCGTCGAGGTCGAGCACGCCGACCTTGGCGCCGGCCTTGGCGAGCGCCCGCGCCGTCGCCGCCCCAAGGCCCGACGCGCCGCCGGTGACGAGCGCCGCATGTCCCGCGATTTCCATGTGCCCCGCCCAGCGTTCCTAGCCTGAATGCGCGCGAGTCTAACACAAGGCTCGGCTTGGCGCGGGAAGCGCCGCCGTGCTATTCCGGACGCCGCGGGAGGCTCGACCGATGGCGAACAAGGTTTATGCGGATGCCGACACAGCGCTGGCGGGGCTCCTCAAGGACGGCATGCTGATCGCCGCCGGCGGATTCGGGCTCTGCGGCATTCCCGAGGCGCTGATCGACGCAATCAAGGCCTCGGGCGTCAAGAATCTCACCGTCGTGTCGAACAATGCGGGCGTCGATGGCGCGGGGCTCGGCATCCTGCTCGAAACGAAGCAGATCAAGAGGATGGTCGCGTCCTATGTCGGCGAGAACAAGCTGTTCGCGCAGCAATTTCTCGCCGGCGAGCTTGAACTTGAATTCAATCCGCAAGGAACGCTCGCCGAGCGCCTGCGCGCCGGCGGCGCCGGCATTCCCGCCTTCTTCACGAAGACGGGCGTCGGCACCATGATCGCCGAGGGCAAGGAAGTGCGCGAGTTCGGCGGCGAGAAATACGTCATGGAGCGCGGCATCGTCGCCGACCTGGCGATCGTCCATGCCTGGAAGGCCGACCGCGAAGGCAACCTCGTCTATCGCAAGACGGCGCGAAACTTCAATCCGGTGATGGCGACGTGCGGCAAGGTCACGGTGGCCGAGGTCGAGCATCTCGTCGAGCCGGGCGAGATCGAGCCCGACGCCATCATGACGCCGGGCGTGTTCGTGCATCGCATCGTGCATCTTGCGAACCCGGTGAAGCGCATCGAGCAGCGCACGGTCAGGAAGCGCGGCTGAGGAGGAAGAGATGGCCTGGACACGCGAGGAGATGGCGGCGCGCGCGGCCAAGGAGCTGCGCGACGGGTTCTATGTCAATCTCGGCATCGGCATCCCGACGCTCGTCTCGAACTTCATCCCGAAGGGCATGAGCGTGCAGCTTCAGAGCGAAAACGGCATGCTCGGCATGGGCCCTTTCCCGTACGAGGGCGAGGAGGACCCCGACCTCATCAATGCCGGCAAGCAGACCGTGACCGAGTTGCCGACGACGAGCTATTTTTCGAGCGCCGACAGTTTCGGCATGATCCGCGGCGGGCACATTGACATCGCCATCCTCGGCGCGATGCAGGTCGCGGAGAATGGCGATCTCGCCAACTGGATGATCCCGGGCAAGCTGGTGAAAGGCATGGGCGGCGCCATGGACCTCGTCGCGGGCGTCAAGAAGGTGGTCGTGGCGATGGAGCACACGGCAAAGGACGAGCCGAAGCTTCTGCGCCGCTGCACCCTGCCGCTCACGGGCGCGGGCGTCGTCGACATGGTGATCACCGACCTCGCCGTCTTCACCATCGACAAGAAGAAGGGCGCGATGAAGCTCATCGAGATGGCGCCCGGCGTTACGTTCGAGGAAATCCGCGCCAAGACCGAGGCGCATTTCACGACGGGATAAGCCGCCTCAACAAATCCGCCATGAATTCGGTCGCGCGCGCCTCGAGGCCCGGCTCGTGGCTTTCGCGATTGCCGGCGACGTTGAGCACGAGCGCGCGACCTTGCGCAGCGGCGAGCCCACGGAGCCAGGACGCGGCCGCCTCAACCTCTGCCGCGCTCGTCTCGGCGACAACGCGCACCGGGCGGCCGAGGCGGCGGCAGGTCGCTTCGGTGAGGCTGCTGCCGGCGTCAAGGCGCGCGCCGATGATGAGCGTCGCATCCGAGTTCTCGACATTGGCCGTGGTGCGCGCGGGATAATGCCGCGAGGCATGCTCTACGAGGCCGAAGCTGCGCAGCAGCTCGGGCTCCGTGCCGCGCTCGGTGCGAAAGCCGCGCGGCGCCGTGCCGCCCGTCTCGACGCCGCATTGCCGCGCCGCCACGAGGCCCGCGCGGTCGGCCCCGGTCTGGCCGCCGCTGATGACGCGCGCGAGGACCGCGCTATTTCTTGAGGGCGGCAAGCGCGGCTGCCACTGTCTTGCGCTCGGGCGCGTCTTGCGGGAGCGCGGCCAAGAGCCGGTTCCAATATGAGGCCGCCTGGTCGGGCGCCTTCGCCTGCGCCGCGGCGAGGCCCAAGTACCACAGGACCTCCGGCTCCTGCGGCGATTGCGCCTCGACGTCGTGCAGCAACGTCACGACGCGCGGCGGGATCGGCTGTTCGAGCGCATTGCCATCGAGCAGCGCATCGACCTCGCCGAGCTTGATGTCGACATTCTTGGGATCGAGCTTCGCCGCCTGCTCGTAGGCATCGGCTGATTTGTCGCGCTCGCCCAGAACCGAATAGGAGCGCGCGAGGCGAACCCATCCGTCGCGGTCGTCGGGCTTCGCCTTGAGGTCGGCCGCGAGCTTGTCGACCATACCGCGGATCATCTGCTGCCGCGCCTCGGGCGTCATGTTGGCGGCCGCCGCCATCTGGCCGGCGTCAGGACCGGGCGGCGCCTTCGTCTCCGCGGCTGCCGCGGCGGGCGGCGCGAGCGGCGGCGGCGCGATGCCGGCCTCTTTCGCCGTCTCGTCGATGCGGCGCTTCAACTCGGCGCGGACGGGCGCGTCGGCAGGCGATTCTGCGGCCATCTTCTGCCATGCCGCGATCGCCGCGTCGGTCTTGCCCGCCTGCGCGTCGGCAAGCGCGAGGTAGTAGCGCGCGACACCGTCCGTCGGGTCGCCTGCGAGCGCCTTCTTGAAATCGGCGGCGGCTTTCGGCGTCACGACGCCGTCGGCGGCGAAGGTCTCGGCCTCGCCGAGCGCCGCCACGAGATCGCTGCGCTCCGGCGCGAGCGTAACGGCATGCGTATAGGCATCGACGCTCTTCTGCCAGTCTCGAAGGTTCGCCTCGGCGCGCGCCAGCGCCGCCCAGCTTTCCGTATCGTTGGGGTTCGCGCGAACCTTATCCTCGAGCGATTGCGCGGCTTTTTCGAGATCGTCCGTCGCGCCCGTGCCGGCGGCGACGCGGGACGAAGCGGGCTCATCCGGCACGCCGGGCGAGCCAAGGAACGCGTAGAGCCCCCCCGCGCCAGCAGCGAGCACGAGCGCCACGATCGCGGCCGCGATCGGCAGCGCGCGGCCTTCGCGCGGCGGCGCGCGGTCGGCGCGGTCGGCCGTCAGCAAACGCCGCTCGATCTCGATCCGAGAAATTTCGGCCTCGCGCTCGCCGATGAGCCCGCGCGCGCGGTCGCGTTCCAGTTCGCCCAACTGGTCGCGATAGACCGCGCGATCGAAATCGAGCCGCGGCGGGCCCACGCCGAGGCCCTTCATCAAAGGCGCGATCACCACCACGAGCGCCATTGCCGTCACGAGCGCGAGCGCCAGCGGCAGCAGCATCAGCCCTCACCCTCGCCCAGAAGCTCGGCGACGCGGCGCGCCTCGCCGGGATCGAGCGGAAGAGGCGCCTCGGCGGGGCCGGGCCGATGGCGGCGCAGGTAGAGCACCGTGCCCACGCCGGCGAGCAGCAGAAGACACGCGGGGCCGAACCAGAGGGCGTAGGTCGCAGGCTCGACCGGCGGCTTCAGCAGTACGAACTGGCCATAGCGATCGACGATGTATTGGATCGCCTGCTGATCCGTGTCGCCGGCGACGAGCCGCTCGCGCAGGATGACGCGCAGGTCGTGGGCGAGGGTCGCGTTCGAATCGTCGATCGATTCGTTCTGGCAGACGAGGCAGCGCAGCTCCTTGCCGATCGCGCGGGCACGCGCCTCGAGCGCGGGATTGGCGAGCATCTCGTCCGGCTCGACCGCGCGCGCGACGCCGGCAAGCGCGAGGAAAACGAGCGCCGCGGCGAGAATCCGTGTCATGACTGGCCCAGCTCCCGCACGAGCGGCACGAGCTCCTTCGCCACGTCCTCGGCCGTCAGCGGGCCGACATGGCGGAGCCTTATGCGGCCTTCCTTGTCGACGACGTAAGTCTCGGGCACGCCATAGACGCCGAAATTGATGCCGACGCGGCCGCTCTCGTCGAGGCCGACGCTGCGGTAGGGATCGCCAAGCTGCTTCAGGAACTGGGTCGCGTCGCCGGCCTTGTCCTGCCACGCGATGCCGTAAACCGGAACGCCGAGGCGCTTGCCCAGATCCATCAGCAGCGGATGCTCGAGCCGGCACGGGATGCACCACGAGGCGAAGAAGTTGACGATCGTGACGCCGCCGCCGAGTTCCTTGCGGTCGAGGCCGGCGGTGCCGTCGACGCCGGCGAGCGAGAAATCGGGCGCCGGCTTGTCGATCATGGCGGACGGCAGCTCATGCGGATCGCGGCCGCTCTCGAGCGCCAGCCAGAAATACCCGGCCAGCACCGCGAACAGGAGAAGCGGCAGTGCGAAGAGAAGCCGTTTCATCGTCACGGCGACGGCCTCACTCGGCCGGCGCGGCAAGCGGCCGGGCGCGCGCAGGCTCGGCCGCGCCAACGCGCCAGCGCCGGTCGCTGAGGCTCAACACGCCGCCAAACGCCATGATGACGGCGCCGATCCAGATCCAGGGCACGAGCGGCTTCCAGTAGGCGCGCACGGCCCACCCGCCCTTCCCGTCGGGATCGCCGATCGCGAGATAATAGTCGGCGAGGAAATTCGTGTGGATCGCGGTCTTCGCCGTCGTCTGCTGCTGCAGCGGAAAGAAGCGCCGCTCGGGATGGAGGACGGCGATGGTGCGCGGCCCGCGGCTCAACACGAAGTTGCCCTCATCGGCGCTGAAATTCGCACCTTGCACTTCCTCGACGCCGCGGAATTGCAGATCATAACCCGCCATCGCCACGACATCGCCCGGGCGCATTTCCTGGATGCGCTCCTGCTCGAAGGCGGAGCCGGCGAAGCCGGCGACGGTGACGGCAAGCCCGAGATGCGCGAGCGTCATGCCATAGGCGGAGCGCGGCAGGCGGAGCGCACGGCGCAGGCTCTCCCCCGCGCCGGCGCGGAAGAGCCGCGTGCGCTCGGCCCATTCGACGAGCGCGCCGCACGCAACCCACGCCGCAAGCCCGAAGCCGAGAACAGAGAGAACGGGTCCGCCGCGCGCCACGTAAAGCCCGACGAGCACCACCGCGATCGCGGCGGCCAACGCCACCCAGAGCCGCTGCATCGCGCCCAGAAGATCGCCGCGCTTCCAGCCGAGCAGCGGCCCGCACGCGACCGCGACGAGCAGCGGCACCATCAAGGGCGCGAAGGTGCGGTTGAAGAACGGATATCCGACCGAGACCTTCGGGCCGCCCACGGCGTCGAGGAAGAGCGGATAAAGCGTGCCGAGGAAGACGGTGGCGCACGCGCATGACAGCAGGAGGTTGTTGAGGACGAGCGCGCCCTCGCGCGAGACCGGTGCGAAGAGCCCGCCGCCCCGCAACGACGGCGCGCGCACGGCGTAAAGCGTGAGCGAGCCGCCGACCGCGACGAGCAACAGCAGCAGGATGAAGGTGCCGCGCAGCGGATCGACCGCGAAGGCATGGACGGAGGTGAGCACGCCCGAGCGCACGAGGAACGTGCCGACGAGCGACAGCGAGAAAGTGATGATGGCGAGGAGAACCGTCCAGCTTTTAAGCGTGTCGCGCTTCTCGACGACGATCGCCGAATGGATGAGCGCAGTGCCGGCGAGCCACGGCATCAGCGAAGCGTTCTCGACCGGATCCCAGAACCACCAGCCGCCCCAGCCGAGGGTGTAGTAGGCCCACCAGCTTCCCATCGCGATGCCGATCGTGAGCGCGCACCATGCGGCGAGCGTCCAAGGCCGTACCCAGCGCGCCCAAGCGGCATCGACGCGCCCCTCGATCAAGGCCGCGACCGCGAACGAGAACGAGACCGAGAAGCCGACATATCCGAGGTAAAGGAACGGCGGGTGGAAGGCGAGGCCTGGATCCTGCAGCACCGGATTGAGGCCCTGCCCGTTCGCCGGCACCGGAATCTCGCGCAGGAACGGGTTCGAGGTGAACAGGATGAAAAGGAGAAAGCCGCTGCCGATCATGCCCTGAACCGCGAGCACGCGGGCCCTGAGCTCCGGCGGAAGATTACCGCCGAACCACGCCACCGCCGCGCCGAAGAGCGTCAGGATCGAAACCCAGAGGACCATCGAGCCCTCGTGGTTTCCCCACACGCCGGTGATCTTGTAGAGCAGCGGCTTGTCGGTATGGCTGTTCTGGAAGACGTTCGCGACCGAGAAATCCGACGTGACGTAAGCATTGACGAGCGCGGCAAAGGCGAGCGCCACGAGCAGGAAGCTCGCGATCGCGGCGCCGCGCCCCATCTCCATCATGCCGAGATTGCGCTTCGAGGCACCCCACAGCGGCAGGCTCGCCTGCGCGAGCTGGATGACGAGCGCAAGCACGAGCGCGAAATGGCCAAGCTCGACGATCACGGATTGGCCCCCGCCGTTTTCGCGCCCTGGCCTTCCTGCCAGCGTCCGGATTTCTTCAAGGCGTCCACCACTTCCTTCGGCATGTAGTTCTCGTCGTGCTTGGCCAGCACCTCGGCGGCGCGGAAATCTCCCGCCCGCGTCAGCGCGCCTTCGACCACGACGCCCTGTCCCTCGCGAAAGAGATCGGGCACCGGCCCCTTATAGGTGACGGGCACGTCCTCCTTGCCGTCGGTGACGCGGAAGGTGATGGTAGCGCCGTCGGCCGCATGCACGACGCTGCCATTCTCGACAAGGCCGCCGATGCGCACGCGCCGCCCCTCGGGCACGTCCTTCGCGCGCAGGTCCGTCGGGCTGTAGAAGAAAACGAGGTTGTCGCTCATCGCCGATAGAACGAGACCGCTCACGACCGCAAGGGTACCGAGGCCGCCCAGAACGAGATAGAGCCGCTTGCGCTTGCGCGTCATCGCGACCGGCGCTCGAGCGCGTCAAGCTCGCGCCGAGCCTTGCGGTAGGAGCCGACGCTGTCGACGAGCATCCACAGCAGCACCGCGAAGGCCGCGCCATAGGCCGGCCACACGAAGCGGGCGTAGCCGCCCATGGCAAGGAAATGCGCAACCCAGTCCATCAATCCGCCTCACCCACAGCGCGCGGGCGCCGGCGCGGCGCGCGCGCCTCGTCCTCGCTCGCGGCCATGCGCAGCGCCCGAAGCCGCGCGGCCAAAAGCGCCGCGCGCATCCGCACCATCAGCATCGTCACGAAGAAGAGCGTGAAGCCCAGCGCCATGATGAGGAGCGGCCACAGCATCGAGGCCGCAATCGTCGGGCCGCCCAGGCGGAACACGCTCGCCGGCTGATGCAGCGTGTTCCACCAATCGACCGAGAATTTGATGATCGGCAGATTGACGACGCCGACGAGCGCCAGCACCGCGCCGGCGCGCGTGCCGCGGCTCGGATCGTCGAACGCGTTCACGAGCGCGATGTAGCCGAGATAGAGGAAGAACAGCACCAGCACCGAGGTGAGCCGCGCGTCCCACACCCACCACGTGCCCCACATCGGTTCGCCCCAAAGCGAGCCCGAGACGAGACAGACGAGCGTGAACCCCGCACCGAGCGGCGCCGCCGCGCGCGCCGCGATGTCGGCCAAGGGATGGCGCCAGATGAGGCCGACAGCGCTCGCCCCGGCCATCACGGCATAGACGAAGCTCGCCATCCATGCGGCGGGCACGTGCACATACATGATGCGCACGGCTTCGCCCTGCTGGTAGTCGGCCGGCGCCACGAAGAGCGCGAGCACGAGGCCGGTTGCGAGCAAAAGCCCCGCGAGCGCGCCGCACCACGGCAGAACCGCCGTGGAAATCCGCATGAAACGCGCCGGATTGGCGAAGCGATGCATCGCGAAAGTTCTAGCGCATTCGCCGCGCTTATTCGAGCGCCTGGCGCAATCCCGCTGCTGCGGCAAAAGGCGCCGTGGGCGCAGCGAACGCAGCCAAGGCCGCGAGCAGCAGCAGGTGTGGGCGCGCGGCAAAGCCCGCGGCCGCCGCCTCGCACGCGGCAACACCGAAGATCAGCACCGGGATGTAAAGCGGAAGCACGAGCAGCGACAGCAGCACGCCGCCGCGGCGCGCGCCGAGCGTCAGCGCGGCGCCGACCGCGCCGACGAGGCTGAGGCTCGGCGTGCCGAGCGCAAGACCGAGGACGAGCGCTGGATAGGCCACGCTATCGAGATGCAGCAGGAGCGCCAGGACCGGCGCCAGGAGCGTCAGCGGCAGGCCGGTCACGAGCCAGTGAGCGAGGCACTTCGCCGCCACCACCGCCTCGAGCGGCAAGGCCGTGAGCGCGAGCGCCTCGAGACTCCCATCCTCGTAGTCGGCCTGGAACAGCCGGTCGAGCGATAAAAGCGCGGCGAGAAGCGCCGTCACCCACAGGATGCCGGACGCGATGCGCGCGAGTAGGACCGGCTCTGGCCCGACTCCGAATGGAAAGAGGATCACCGTCAGCACGAAGAAGGCGAGCACAGTGGCGGCATCGCCCCCTTGCCGCATCGAGAGCGCGAGGTCGCGGCGCACGAGACGAAGGAACGGGCTCACGCGAAGATGTCCGCCGGCGTGCGCGCGGCAAAGTCGGCGAGCGACAGGGTCGCGCCCCCGGCAAGCTCGAGCGGCGCATGGGTCGACAGCACGACTCGTCCGCCGTCCGCACGGTGCGATGCAATCGCGTCGAGGAGTTCGGCCGCCGCCTCGCTGTCGAGGCTGGTGAAGGGCTCGTCGAGGAGCCAGAGCGGCGCCGGACTCGCCACGAGCCTGGCCAAGCTCACGCGGCGACGCTGTCCGGCCGAGAGGAGGCGGCACGGCGTCGCAGCAAGCGCGCCGAGGCCGAAACGGTCGAGCGCGGCCGCGACCCCGCCGCCGATCTCCACGCGCATCCCGGCCCAGAAGGCGACGCTTTCGGCCACGGTCAGCACCGGCTTCAGCGCGTCGGCGTGACCAACGAAGGCGAGGCGGGCGCGGTGTGCCGCGGGATCGTCATATATGACAGCCCCATCCCATGCGAGGGTGCCCGAAAGAGGCGGGGTGAGCCCTGCCATCACACGCAGCAGGCTCGACTTGCCGCTGCCGTTGCGGCCGGTGAGGAGGAGTGCGCTCCCCGGCGGCAGCCCAAAATTCAAGTGCTCGAACACGATCCGCTCGCCGCGGCGGCAGGCGAGGTCGATTCCGGCAAATGCGTTCTGGGGCAGGACAGGCGCCATGAAGGGCACGGATCATGGCACGGCGCCGCGCCCAAGAAAAACGGCCTCGGCGGGGGGAGACCGAGGCCGTTTTGACTAAAGCGGTCGGGGGATTGACCGCCGCGGAGATGGGGAGGGCCACGCCCGCCTCTCATCTGCCGCGTAGTAGACAGCCGGAATGGGACGCCAATTCGAAGGAATCATGGCGAAACGAAGGAATTCGATCACGAATTCGCGTCCTGCGCGGAGGCGCGGCATTGAATCCGCGCGCGCGCCTCAGATAAAGTGCCGGTCGTGGGGGAGGCTTCGATTATGACATTTCGGCTTGCGTCGCCGCGGATTGCCGCGGCATTGCTCACGAGTTTTGTGGCCCTGACCGGCTGCGCCGGCTCGGCTGGGCCGTTCGGCGGCGGGGGATATACCGTCGCGGCGGATGACACGTGCGCGGCGCAGCGCCAAGCGCTGAAGGCGTACCAGGATTATTTCTTCTCCTCGATGATCCAGGGCGCGGCGATTGGCGCGGTCGGCGGCGGCCTGATGGGCCTCGCGATCGGCGGCAATGCGCAGTCGGCGGCAATCGGCGCCGGCGTGGGCGCGCTCGCCGGCGGCGCCACCGGTTATTTCGCAGCGAAGCAGAAAGCGAACAACGATCCTGTCGCGCTGACCAGTTCGGTCTATGACGACGTCAACCGCGAGAATGGCCAGATCGACGGCGTGAGCGCGGCGTTCCGCGCCGTGCGGACCTGCCGCCTGCAAGCGGCCGACGCGGTCAAGGCCGACTACGCCGCGAAGCGCACCACGCGCGAGGATGCCCAGGCCAAGCTGCAGCGCATCAAGCAGCTCTTCCTCGAGGATGTGCAGTTCGCGCAGGGATTGGGCTCGAAGATGGCCGAGCGCGGCACCGAGTACCAGACCGCCTCGGACAAGATCGTGCAGATGAATCCCGGGGCACAGCAACAGGCGCAGCAGCGCCAAGCTCCGAGCGCAGCGCCCTCCGGGGCCGGCATGCTCGAGGCGAACGAGGCGGTGCGCGTGCGCGAGCAGGGCGATGCCAACGCGCGGCAGATCGCGACGCTCTCACCCGGCGAGCGCGTGTCGGTCGTCGCTGGCGCGGCGCCCGCGGATTGGACGCACGTACAACTGCCCGACGGAAAAACCGGCTATGTCGCAAGCCGCCTTCTGCGCCCGGCCGGCACGGCGGCCCCGGCGGCGCGGCCGCCGGTCGACGCCGCGGGCGTCGCCCAGCTGACCGAATCGAACCAGCTGAAGCGTAAGGGGCTCGACGACCAGGTCGCTGCCGCCAAAGACGACGCCAATGGCAGCGCCTTTGAACTCAGCGGCTCGATCAGCCGCGTGCCGCCTGCTCTTGTGCCACTCGGAGCGGCCTGAGCCCGACACCGGGCCTGCGCCCGGCCGCGGCGTCGCGGCCGGATTCGTGGCGGTGTGCCTGCTGATCCTGGCCGCCGCGCTGCCGCCTAGAGCGCGCGCCGATGCGATCCCAACGGCGCCCTTCCTGCGCATCGAGACCGGCATGCACGGCGCGCCGATCGACGCTCTCGCGGTCGACGCCGCCGACGGGCAGATCGTCACGGTCGGCGACGACAAGACCGCGCGCGTGTGGGCGGCTACGGACGGCACGCTCGTCACGACGCTGCGCGGCCTCATCGGCCCGGGCCCCGAAGGCGGCCTCTATGCCGTCGCGTTGTCGCCGTCGGGGAAGACGGTCGCGGTCGGCGGCTACACCGGCATCGCCTGGGACGGCAGCTCCGAGATCTATCTCTTCAACCGCGCCGCCGGGACGTGGCTCGGCCGCATCGCGCTCGGCGCCGGGACCGATGCCATCACGCGCCTCGCCTTCTCGCCCGACGGCCGCTATCTCGCGGCCGCGACCAACGACGCACGGGGCCTGCGCGTCGTGGACACCAAGGGGCTGTCGGTGAAGACGGTCGACGGCGATTATGCCGACGCCATCGCCGGGCTTTCCTTCGCCGGCGACGGGCGGCTCGTCTCGAGCTCGCTCGACGGCAAGGTGCGGCTCTACGACCCAGCCTTCAAGCGGCTTGCCACGTATCAGGTGCCGGAGCACCACAAGCCCTTCACGGTCGCCTTCAACCACGACGGCTCGTCGATCGCGGTCGGGCTTCTCGATGCGCCCTCCGTGCTGCTGCTCGGCGGCGCCGACCTCAAGCCCCAGGGCGAGCGCAAGGGCGAAAGCGGGGGCGTCGGCGCGCTGAGCGTCGTTGCCTGGTCGCCCGACGGCGGCGCGCTCTATGCCGGGGGGACCTATGGCGACGCGGCCGGCCATAAGTTTGTGCGGCGCTGGCGCTTTGCCGACCAGACCGACATCCCGGTGAGCGATGACACGGTGACGGCGCTCGCGGGGCTTGCGGACGGCTTCGTCTTCGCCAGCGCCGAGCCCGCTTGGGGCAAGATCGGGGCCGACGGCAAGCCGGTCTATCGCCACGACCGCCAATACGCCGATTTCCGCGACGGCGAGAAGAGCTTCGCCGTTTCGGCGGACGGCGCGGCAGTCGAATTCGGCTTCGCGCAAGGCGGCAAGAAACCGGCGCGCTTCGACGTACTGAGCGGGGCGCTGGATCTCGATCCAAAGCCGCAGGCCAACATGCACGCGCCGGCCCTCGGCGCGTTCACCGATTGGCGCAACGGCGACAAGCCCAAGCTCAATGGCCATCTGCTCGCGCTCGATGAGCACGAGAAGGCGCGCAGCGCGGCCGCCGCGGGCGATATCGGCCTCCTTGGCACGGATTTCTTCCTGCGTGCTTATCGCAATGGCGAGGCACTGTGGCGAACGGCGATTCCGGCCGCGGCGTGGGCGGTCAATATCTCGGGCGACCGCCGCCTCGCCATCGCCGCCTTGGGCGACGGCACGATCCGCTGGTATCGGCTTGCCGACGGGGTCGAGATCCTGAGCCTCTTCGCCGAGCCCGACGGCAAGCATTGGGTGCTGTGGACGCCCGAAGGCTTCTTCGATCACGGCGAGGGCGGCGAGCAGCTCATCGGCTACCACCTCAACCAGCTCGACCAGGGCCGGCCCAAGGGCACCGCGTTCGTGCGCGTCGACCAGCTCTACGCCTTGTTCTTCCGCCGCGACCTCGTCGTCAAGAAATTCCAAGGCAACGCCGAAGCCGAGATCGGCGAACAGCTCGCGCGCATCGGCGACGTGCGCAGCGTGCTCGGCAAGGGGCTGCCGCCCGAGCTGAAACTCACCGAATATTGCATCGGCGGCAAATGCGAGACCATCCCGGCCGACGAGCAGACGCGCAGCACCGGCGGCAAGGTGCCGCTGCGCGAGGCGACGGCGTCCACCGTCACGCTGCATTTCGAGGTGCAGGACCGCGGCGGCGGCATCGGCCCGATCGTCGTGCGCGACAAGGGCGCCACGGTCTCGGCCACCGGCGGCTCACGCGGCATCAGCGGCGGCGTCGACAGCGAGGAGCGCACGGTCGAGCTCGAGCCGGGCGCCAATCTCATCATGCTGTCGGCGTTCAATGGCGCGAAAGAAATCGAGACCGGCGCCAAGGACCGGCCGCTCCTGGCGCTGCGCTACAAGCCCGCCGCCTTGGTGAAGCCCGTGATGCGGCTCCTCGCGGTCGGCATCGACACCTTCGCCGGCAAGGACATCCCGCAGCTCGCCAATGCCGCGGCCGATGCCAAGGGCGTCGCCGACGTGATGCGCTCCGACAGCAAGCACGACCTCTTCGCCGATGTCGATGCCGTCGTTCTGACCGACAAGGCCGCCTCGCTCGCCGCCATCGACGATGCGTTCGACACGCTGGCGAAGCGCACCCAGCCCGATGATCTCGTCTTCGTGTTCCTCGCCGGGCACGGCGTGGCGCTCGACGGCAAGTACTACTACATCCCGGCCGACCTGCCCGACGCGAAGGACGATTCGATCCGCAAGCATGCGCTCACCTACGACGATCTCGCGGCGCGCCTCGCGCATTTCCCGACCTCGCGCGCGATCATCGTGCTCGACACGTGCTACAGCGGCGCCTTCGCCATCGACGACAGCATCCAGCGCGATTCCCGCGACCAGACGGTCGGCAAGCAGATCAGCCATGCCACCGGGCGCTTCATCCTCGCGGGCTCGTCGAGCCAGCAGGAAGCGCTCGACGGCGTCGACGGACACGGCGTCTTCACCGAGACGATGCTGCTGGGATTGAAGGGCGCCGCCGACACCGAGGTCGCCGGCAACCACGACGGCAAGGTCAGCATCTACGAGCTCGGCGAATACACCAAGAACAAGGTGCCGGAACTCGCCGCCAAGGTGGCGCACGGCTATTCTCAGAAGCCGCGCTGGTTCTTCAATGGCGACGAGATGTTCGACCTGCGCGACGCGACGAACTGAGCGCCGCTACTTCGCCTTCTTCGCGATGACGCCGAGGAGGAGCCGCGCCTGGTCGGTGCAGCCCGCCTGGGCCAGCGCCATGGCGCGCGCCACGTCGCCGCCAGGGTCCTGCGAGGGCAGGATGTGGATCGTCGCGATCGCCGCGACATCCTGACCCGCCATCTCGAACGACACCATGTCCCCGTCGGCGAGCTGGAACGAGGCGGGCCAGGCTTGGCGCACCGCACCCTTGGTCCAGGTGAGCTTGGCCGCGCCGTCGCCGGTCAGCGACTTCACGCTCATGTCGCCGGCCGCGGCCGGGTCGTGCATGACGACAGCATGAGCGGGATCGGCAAGACAAATGTCGCCGCCGTCGCTCGCATCGATCGCATAGACGTCGGCAGGCGTGGCGACCGCGTTGTCGCGCCAATGCGATTCGACGGCACGCGCGACGCCGAGTTCGGTCTGCGTATGGTTGAGGAGCGCCGACAGCACGTGCGTGGCCCGGTCGCCCGGCACGCCCGGCCCATTGGGCGCGGGCGGCGGCCCCGAGAACGGGCCGTTGATCGTGACCACCTGGCCCGCGTCGGAGATGAGCACCACGCGGCCCTGGGCCGGCACGTCGAGCTTGGCGCCCTTGGCGATCGTCGCGCCCTTGGCGACGGCGGGCACGGAGGAATCGATGACGACGTAATCCTGCGCTCGGGCCGGCGCGCACCAAACCGCGAGTGCAGCAATTGCTAGCGCGAGGCACCGGTTCTTTAACATTCGCGTCTAACCTCGGATCCGAAGGACCGGCGACGCGGGCGATTCGATCATAAATCCGCGCACCGCTCAAGCGCTAGGCGGGCGCGATTCGCGCCATAGCGCTTGATATCGCGCGCTGGAAGCAGTAGCAGCGCGAGTGCGCGGCGCCTTCCCGCGCCTGCCCCGCCGAGAGGAGCCGACCCTTGTCCGTCACCGGCCATGATTCGCTGAAATGCCGCCGCACGCTCGATGTCGGCGGCAAACGCTACGACTATTTCAGCCTCGAGGCCGCGGCAGCCGCGGCCGGGCTCGGCGACATTGCGCGCTTGCCCTTCTCGCTCAAGGTGCTGCTCGAGAACCTGGTGCGGCTCGAGAACGGGCGTACGGTGACGGTCGATGACATCAAGGCGGTCGGCGCCTGGATGAAGAGCAAGACGTCCGAGCGCGAGATCGCATTCCGCCCCGCGCGCGTGCTGATGCAAGATCTGACGGGCGTGCCGGCCGTCGTCGATCTCGCGGCGATGCGCGAAGCGATGGGCGCCTTGGGCGGCGATCCGAAGCGGATCAATCCGCTCTCGCCGGTCGATCTCGTCATCGATCATTCGGTGATGGTCGACAATTTCGGCAGCAAGGACGCGTTCGCGAAGAACGTGAAGATCGAGTTCGAGCGCAACGGCGAGCGCTATGCCTTTCTGCGCTGGGGCCAGGGCACGTTCGACAATTTCCGCGTGGTGCCGCCCGGCACCGGCATTTGCCACCAGGTCAATCTCGAATACCTGGCGCAGGTGGTGTGGACGACCGACGAGGACAAGCGCACGGTCGCATATCCCGACACGCTCGTCGGCACCGATAGCCACACAACGATGGTGAACGGGCTCTCGGTTCTGGGCTGGGGCGTCGGCGGGATCGAGGCCGAGGCCGCGATGCTCGGCCAGCCCATTTCGATGGTGCTGCCGGAAGTGGTCGGCGTCAGGATGTCGGGCGCACTCAAGGAAGGCGCCACCGCGACCGACCTCGTTCTCACCGTGACGCAGATTCTGAGAAAGCGCGGCGTCGTCGGCCGCTTCGTCGAATTCTGCGGACCCGGCATCGCCAATCTCGCGCTGGCCGACCGCGCCACCATCGGCAACATGGCGCCCGAATACGGCGCCACCTGCGGCTTCTTCCCGATCGATGCCGAGACGATCCGCTATCTCTCGCTGACCGGGCGCGATCCCGCGCGCGTCAAGCTGGTCGAGGCCTATGCCAAGGCGCAAGGCCTTTGGCATGACGAGAAGACGCCCGATCCCGTCTTCACCGACATGCTCGAACTCGACCTCGCGAGCGTCGAGCCGTCGCTTGCAGGACCGCGGCGGCCGCAGGATCGCGTTGCGCTCGGCGGCGTTGCCAAATCGTTCGCGAGCGAGCTGCCGAAGCTTGCCGCGACGCGCACCAAGAAGGCGGCGCCGGTCAAGGTCAAGGGCGCCAACTACGAGCTCGAGGACGGCGCCGTGGTGATTGCGGCGATCACGTCCTGCACCAACACGTCGAATCCGAGCGTGATGCTCGCGGCAGGGCTCTTGGCACGCAACGCCGTGAAGCGCGGCGTGCGCGTCAAGCCGTGGGTCAAGACCTCGCTCGCGCCGGGAAGCCAGGTCGTCTCCGACTATTACGCGCAGACGGGCCTCCAGGACGACCTCGATGCGCTGGGCTTCACCCTCGCGGGTTATGGCTGCACCACCTGCATTGGTAATTCCGGGCCCTTGCCCGATCCTATCGCCGAGGCGATCGAGGACGGCGATCTCGTTGCCGCGGCCGTGCTGTCGGGCAACCGCAATTTCGAGGGCCGCATCCATCCGCTGGTGCGCGCGAACTATCTCGCCTCGCCGCCGCTCGTCGTCGCCTATGCGATCGCGGGCTCGATGAACGTCGACGTAACCCGCGATGCGATCGCGCAAGACGGCGACGGCAAGCCCGTCTATCTCCGCGACATCTGGCCCTCGAACCGCGACATCGCCGAGACCGTGGCGAAGGGCGTCGACGCGCCGATGTTCAGGAAGCGCTATGCCAATGTGTTCGAGGGCCCGGCGGAGTGGCAGAAGGTGAAGCTTCTCTCGGGCATGACGTTCTCGTGGGACATGGGCTCGACCTATCTCGCCAACCCGCCTTATTTCGACCGCATGCCGAAGGAGCCGGCGCCGCTTTCCGATATCGCGATGGCGCGCGAGCTTGCCGTGCTCGGCGACAGCATCACGACCGACCACATCTCGCCCGCGGGCTCGATCAAGAAGGAGTCGCCCGCCGGCGAATACCTGCTCGAGCACCAGGTGCGGCCGGCCGAGTTCAATTCCTATGGCGCGCGCCGCGGCCATCACGAGGTAATGGTGCGCGGCACTTTCGCCAACATCCGCATCAAGAACGAGATGGTGCCGGGCGTCGAGGGCGGCATGACGAAGCACATGCCGGACGGCAAGGTCATGCCGATCTACGACGCCGCCATGCTCTATCAGAAGGAGGGCGTGCCGCTCGTCATCATCGCCGGCAAGGAATACGGCACCGGCTCATCGCGCGACTGGGCCGCGAAGGGCACGAAACTCCTGGGCGTCAAGGCGGTGGTCGTCGAGAGCTTCGAGCGTATCCATCGCTCGAACCTCGTCGGCATGGGCGTGCTGCCGCTCCAGTTCAAGGACGGCATGAGCCGGCAGAGCCTGAAACTTGATGGCAGCGAGCGCTTTGACATCCTCGGCATCGCCTCCGGCCTGAAGCCGCGCGCGGAGCTGCAATGCCGCATCCACCGCGCCGATGGAAAGGTCGAGCAGATCGCGCTCCTCTGCCGCATCGACACGGTCGACGAGCTCGAATATTTCCGCCACGGCGGCATCCTGCCCTACGTGCTGCGCAGCATGATGAAGGCGGCGTAGGGCCGGCGGCGGTCGCTATTTCAAGGGCGAGAACGCGGTCGGGACGAGGATCTTCGATTCCTGCGTCGCGATGAGGTGAGCCGGGTTGTTCTTGAGGTAGGCCTGCCATTCCGCCTCCTTCAGGAGTGCGGCGCGGCGCTGTTCACGGTCGGCGAGCGATTCATACGCCCAGACGTGGATCACCTGGTTGAGCGTACCCAATTCGGTGGTGAAGAACCCGACGAGCCGGCCGAGCACCCGCTTCTGCACCGGAAGCCCATTCTTCTCGTAATAGTCGAGCCATTCCCGAGCCTTGCCGGGATGCATCGTGTACGTGCGCATTTCGACGATCATCGTTTCGCTCCCGTTAACTTCGATCACGAAAACGATAACACGGGCCGGGGCTTCACCAAGGCGTGATTCCCGGTGACTTGGCGCGGCGTGTCCGGCGCGGCAGGATGAGGGCATGCGGGCTCTCAGCGCTCTCGCCCTTTTCGCCGTGCTCCTGGCCCTGCCCGCCGCGGCAGCCGAGCGCGAGCCCGTGGTGGTTGAGCTCTACACCTCGCAAGGCTGCAACTCGTGTCCGCCGGCCGATGCCTATTTGGGCGAGCTGGCGTCGCGGCACGACCTTCTGCCCCTGGCCTTCCACGTCGATTACTGGAACTACATCGGCTGGACCGATCCGTTCGCGAAACCGTGGGCAACGGCGCGCCAGCGCGGCTACTTGAAGAGCCTCAACGAGCGTTTCGTCTACACGCCGCAAATCGTCGTGGCGGGCGCGGCGCAGGGGGTGGGCTCGGACCGCGACGTGATCGAAGGGCTGATTCGCACCGCCGTATCGCACGAGCAGCAGCCGCTCGATCTCGCGCTGCGCTGGCGCGAGGACGGCGCGCTTCTCGTCGATGTCGGCGCCGGCCAATCGCCGGAGAAGTCGCCCGCCGACATCTGGCTCGTCGGTTATGACAAGCCGCACCAGACCGAGGTCTTGCGCGGCGAGAATGCCGGCCGGACCGCGACCGACTACCAGGCGGTGCGCAGCTATCGCCGCATCGGCGCGTGGCCCGGGTGGTCGCTCGAGCTGGTGGTGCCACAGAACGAGACGACCGGGCTCGGCACCGGCGGCATCGCCGTGCTGGTGCAGGCCGCCGGGCTCGGCCCCGTGCTCGCCGCCCGCCGCATCGATCCGCGCTAAGTCGGCTCGAGCCCCTTCGCCAGAAGCCCCGACATGCGGCGCGCGAACGCCGCGGGATCAGGCAGCGCCTCGCCTTCGAGGATGCGCGCCTGATCGAGGAGGAGCCAGGCGAAATCCTTGAGCGCGTCGCCGGCACCCTCCTTGCCCGCGAGATCGGCAAGCCGCTCGATCAGCGGATGGCGCGGGTTGATCTCGAGGATGCGCTTGGCCTCGGCCGCAAGCTGGCGATGCTGCTTCAAAAGCCGCTCGAGGTGGATGTCGAGGTCGCCCTCATCGGCGACGAGGCAGACGGCACTGTCGGTGAGGCGCGCGGAGGCGCGCACGTCTTTCACCGCATCGCCGAGCGAAAGCTTCACGAGCGCGATGAGGCTCGCGACGGCGCCGTCCTGCTTCGGATCGGCCTTGGGCGCGTCGGGCGCGGCGAATTTCTCGAGATCGGCCTGCCCGCGCGTCACCGACTTGAAGGGATGCTTCTTGTACTCGCCGATCGCCGGCATCCAGAAATCGTCGACCGCATCGGCGAGAAGCAGCACTTCGATCTGCCGCGCGCGGAAGCCCTCGAGCTGGGGACTCCTGGCGGCAGCCTCGGCGCTGTCGCCCGTCACCGTGTAGATCGCCTCCTGACCCGGCTTCATGCGTCCGACATAATCGTCGAGCGAGACGAGTCCGTCCCCGCCCGTGCTGCGAAAGCGCGCGAGCCCCAGAAGCTCGTCGCGATGCTCGGTGTCCTCGTAGAGCCCCTCTTTCAGCACCGCGCCGAAATTGTCCCAGAACGTGTCGTATTCGGCGGGCGCATCCTTCGCCTTGCGGCCAAGCTCGCCCAAGATGCGCCGCGCGATCTGGCCGCGCATCTTGGCGAGCATCGGGTTCTTCTGCAGCATCTCGCGGCTGATGTTGAGCGGCAAATCCTCGGAATCGACGACGCCGCGCAGAAAGCGCAGATAGGGCGGCAGCAATTCCTGGCAATCGTCGGTGATGAAGACGCGCCGCACATAGAGCCGCGCGCAGTTCTTGCGCGCAGGATCGAACAGGTCGAAGGGCTTCGTTGCCGGCACGAAGAGCAGGGTCGTGTATTCGTAGGTGCCCTCGGCCTTGGCGTGGATCGTCAGCCACGGATCATCGAAGCCGTGGCCGACATGGTGATAGAACTCCTTGTACTGCTCGTCGGTGATCTCGCTCTTGGCGCGCGTCCAGAGCGCGGCGGCATGGTTCACCGTCTCCTTCTTGCCTTGCGCCTCGACCACGATCGGCAGCGCGACATGATCGGAATATGTGCGCACGATGCGCTTCAGGCGCTCGGCATCGGCATAATCCGCGTCCTCGTCATGGAGGCTCAGCGTGATGACGGTGCCGCGGCCCGGCTTCTCGGCCGGCTCGACCGCGAACTCGCCCTTGCCGTTCGAGACCCAGCGCCACGCCTCGCTTTCGCCCGCCTTCCTCGAGACGACCTCGACCTCGCGCGCCACCATGAAGGCCGAGTAGAATCCGACGCCGAATTGGCCGATCAGCGCTACATCCTTCTTGGCGTCGCCCGACAGCTCCTTGACGAAGGCGGCCGTGCCGGAGCGCGCGATCGTGCCGAGATTGTCGATCAGATCCTGACGGTTCATGCCGATACCATTGTCGGCGATGGTGATCGTGCGCTTCCCTTTGTCGGGCACGATCGTGACCTTGAGCTCGGGGTCCCCGCCGAGGAGTGCCGGATCGGTGATCGCGGCATAACGCAGCCGATCGCAGGCATCGGACGCGTTGCTGATCAGCTCGCGCAGGAATACGTCCTTATTGCTGTAGAGCGAGTGCGCAACGATCTCGAGAAGGCGGCTCACCTCCGCCTGGAAGCTCAACGTCTCGCCTGGCATGGTCCTACCCGGATGCTCCTTGTTTGGCCCCGCGCGCACATTTGGGCAAAACGCCCGTCCGCTTCAACCCCTTGATCCCGCGTGCAAACTAGTTAGGCTTTAGAGTGGGCAAGATAAGCAATTGCAAGGGGAAGGAAATACCATGGCCACAATCACCAGCAGCGGCCCCGCGCTCCCGGCCGAAGAGCATTCGCGCCAGCTCCGCCGTGCCGTCGTCGCGGCGACGATCGGCACCACGATCGAGTGGTACGATTTCTTCCTCTACAGCACCATGGCCGGCCTCGTGTTCGGCAAGCTCTTTTTCCCGAATCAGACGCCGCTGACCGCGACCTTGAATGCATTTGGCATCTACTTCATCGGCTTCATCGCGCGGCCCATCGGCGCCGCCATCTTCGGCCATTACGGCGACCGTATCGGGCGCAAATCGACGCTTATCGCGACCCTGATGCTGATGGGCATCTCGACGTTCCTCGTGGCGTTCGTGCCCGGCTACAACTCGATCGGCATCTGGGGCGCGATCATTCTCACCATCCTGCGCACGCTGCAGGGGATCGGTGTCGGCGGCGAATGGGGCGGCTCGGTGCTCTTGTCGATGGAATGGGCGCGCCACACCGGCCAGCGCGGGCTGGTCGCCTCGTGGCCGCAGTTCGGCGTGCCCGCGGGCCTCTTCATCGCCAACCTCGCGGTCCTCTCGTTCAGCCAGATGTCGGGCGACGCGTTCATCAGCTGGGGCTGGCGGGTGCCGTTCTTCCTCTCGATCGTTCTCGTCGCGATCGGGCTGTGGATCCGGCTCGGCATCCTCGAGACGCCGGTTTTCCAGGCTCTCGTCAAGGACCGGAAGATCGAGAAGGCGCCGATGCTCGAGGTGTGCCGGAAGCAGCCGGGCGCCATGATCCTGTCGGCCTTGGCGCGCATGTCGGAGCAGGCGCCGTTCTACATCTTCACCGCCTTCATCTTCGCCTATGGCACCGGCACGCTCAAAATGTCGCGCGACATGCTGTTGACGGCGGTGCTCGTCGCGTCGTGCGTGTCGTTCTTCTCGATCCCGATCTCGGGTCATATCTCCGACAAGATCGGGCGCAAAAGGATGTACCTCATCGGCGCCGCGACGATGGGCGTGTTCGGATTCGTCTATTTCGGACTGCTCGACACGATGGCGCCGGTCGCGATCTTTCTCGCGATCGTGCTGTCGCTCATTCCGCACGACATGCAGTATGGACCGCAGGCGGCCTTGATCGCCGAGAGCTTCACGCCGCGATTGCGCTATAGCGGCGCCTCGATGGGCTATCAGCTCGCCTCGATCATTGCCGGCGGGCCGGCTCCGTTGATCGCGACGGCGCTCTTCGCCGCCTACAAGACGGGCTGGGTGATCGCGCTCTATATCCTGCTCTGCTCCGTCATCACGATCATCGCGACGGCGTTCATGCAGGATTACACCGGCAAGGACATCTCGGCCGAATACGACCGCTGACTATTCGGCCGCGGCCGGCGCCAGGTTGTCGAGCACTTCCGCGGCCCGCGCCTCGTCAAGCTCTCCCATCCACTTCGCCACCACCACGGTGGCGAAGATGTTGCTGAAGAGATTGGTGATGGCGCGGATCTCGGACATGAAGCGGTCGATGCCGAGTAGGAGCGCCAAACCGCCGATCGGCAGCACGCCCGCCGCGGGCAGCGTCGCCGCAAGCGCGACGAAGCCCGCCCCGGCGATGCCGGCCGCGCCCTTCGAGGTGAACAGCATGATGAACAGGATCGAGAACTGCTGTCCCACGCTCAGATTGATGTCGCAGGCTTGCGCGATGAACAGCACCGAGAGCGTCATGTAGATGGCGGTGCCGTTGGTGTTGAAGGAGAACCCGGCCGGCAGCACGAGCCCCACCACCTCCTCCGAACACCCCATCTTCTCCAGCTTGTCGATCGAGCGCGGGATCATCGCCTCGCCCGAGGTCGCGGCGAAGGTGATGAGCAGCTCCTCCTTGAAGTAGCGCACGATCTTCCACACGCGCAGCCCGAAGATGCGGGCGATGAGGCCGAAGCCTATGAGCGCAAAGAGGATCGAGGTGACATAAACGCTGGCGATGAGCTTCGCCAGACCTTCGAGCGTGCCGAAGCCGAACTTGCCGATGGTGAAGGCGATGGCGCCGAAAGCGGCGATCGGTGCCAGGTACATCACGTAGCGCACGACACCGAAAATCGCCTGCATGAAGTCGTCCATGAGGACGACGAGGCGTTGGCCGCGCTCGCCCAGATGGCAGAGCGCAAAGCCGAACAGAACCGCCATGACGAGGACCGGCATGATCTCGCCCTTGGCGATATCGCCGACCATGTTGGTCGGCACCATGTGCAGCAGAAACTCGACGATGGTGAAGGCCTTGGCGCCGGTGACGAAAGTATCCACCGATTTCGTATTGAGCGACGCCGGATCGATGTGGAGCCCCGCGCCCGGCTGCAGCACGTTGCCGACGATAATGCCGACGATGAGCGCGATGGTCGTCACCACCTCGAAATAGATGAGAGCGCGCAGCCCGACGACGCCGACGCGGCGCATGTCGCCCATCTTGGCAATGCCGACCGCGACCGTGGTGAAGATGATGACGGGAACGACGGCGCGGATGAGGCTGATGAACGCGTCGCCCAGCGGCTTCAGCCCGACGCCGAGCCCGGGATTGAGCTCGCCGACGAGGACCCCCAAGGCGATGCCGATCAGCACCTGGACGTAAAGTTTCTTCAAAAGTGCCATCGTTGCCCTCCAGTTCAGCTCTGCCGCATCTTCACCACCACCTTGATCGCGTCCTCGACTCGATCGCGCGCATAGCGGATCGCGGTCGGCACCTCGGCGAGCGGGAAAGTGTGCGTGTGGATCAACTTCGCATCGAACCGCCGCTGCGCCATGAGCGCGGCGGCGCGGTGCGTGGCGCTCTTGCCCTCGCCGCGGATGCCGAAGACGTAGATGTTGTTGCGCACGATGTAGGCGAGATCGACGGGCACCGGATCGGCCGGGAACGCGGCAAGGCAGATGCGCCCGCCGCGATTGACCATGCGCGCCGCCTCGTTCAGCGCATTGGCCGCGCCGGAGCATTCGAGCACGTACTGCACGCCCTTGCCGCGCGTCAGACGCTGCACCGCGGCGACCGCGTCCTCCTTGCCGACATTGACGACGTGGTCGGCGCCGAGGCGCTTGCCCATCTCGAGCCGGCGCTCGCGCGTGCCGGTCAGAATGACGGGATCGGCGCCCAAGGCCTTCGCCACGCCCACGCCCATGAGCCCGATCGGGCCCGGCCCCACGACGACGACGCCTTCGCCGGCGATGATGCCGCCCATCACATCGAGCCCGTACATCGCCGTGCCGGCCGTGACGATGAGGGTCGCCTCCTCGTCGGGCATGTCGTCGGGCACGTGCACCATGGTGTTGATGCTGTTGACGGCGTACTCGGCGAAGCCGCCATCGGTGCTGAAGCCGTTGGCGCGATGGCCCTTCGCGTGATAGCCGTAGTTGAGGCACGAGGTGTACATGCCCTCGCGGCAGCGCTGGCAACGCCCGCACCCGGCATGAACCTCGACGGCGACCCTGTCGCCGATCTCGAACTCGTCGACCGAAGGGCCGAGCTTCACCACCGTGCCCATATATTCGTGGCCCGGCGTGAAATTGCGGTTGAAGGGCGAGCCGCCGTCGACGATGGCGGGCAGCCCGTGCTTGATGATCTCGATATCGGTGGCGCAGACCGCGATCGCGTCGATGCGCACCAGCACCTCGGCAGAGCCGGGCTCGGGCACCGGCTTCTCGACGAGCGTCAGCTCCTCGGGATTGCCGAGCACCCACGCCTTCATCGTCTTCGGAACCTGAAACGCATTCGGCGTCGCGGTCATCTTAGGCACCCTTCATCCGTGCGGTGCCGAGCCTACTGCGTCAGCCAAACATCGGCCAGATCCTGACCGATGAAATGACTCGGCGTGATCGCCCAGCCCTGCACGCGCGAAGAGGTGACGACGATGCGGTTCCACCACAGGAGCGGTACCGTGTAGGCCTCGGTCAAGGCGCGGCGCTCGAACGCGCGCACGATGGCCGCGCGCTTGGCCGCCTCGGTCGTGACCGCCTGCCCGACATAGAGAGCGTCGAGATAGCGGTCGGTTGCGCCCGAATAGTCGATCGGCGACAGGTCGTGCGAGACGAACTTCGTGAGCTGGATCGTCGGGTCGTCGTAGAAATCGCCCTGGAAATCCTGCGCCACGTCGAAATCGCCGGCTTCCGCTGCCTTCTGCCAGTCGAAGATGTTGCGCTTGTCGATCTCGGCGGTGACGCCGATGGTGCGCCAGCTGTCGGCGAGAAGCTTGGCGCCGGCGTCGTGCGGCATCGGGATGTCGCGCTCCATGATCTTCAGGTGCAGATTGCTGACGCCGGCCTGGGCCAGGAGTTGCTTCGCCTCGGCGCGCGAGGCTTCGAGGTCGTGCGAGAAGCCAGGGAGCGACGCGAGCTCCGCGGCCGACGCCGCCATCGGCGCGCCCGGCCGCATCAGCCCGCCCACATATTTGAGAAAGGTCGTGTCCTGAAGCTGTTGAGCCGCGCCCCAGCGGTCGATCGCGAGCGACAGCGCGCGGCGCACGCGCGCGTCGTCGAAGGGCTTGCGATGGGTGTTGAAGACGATGAGCAGGTTTGAGAGCCATGGGCTCTCGCTTGCCGTGACGCGGTCGCCCATGGTCTCGACAAGGTCGTCACGCTGCTGCGGTGTGACGCCGCGGAACTCGGCCATGATCTTGCCGCTCTTGTAAGCGGCCATGACCTGGCCGGGCGGGATGAAATCAGCCTGATAGGCGTCGAGATAAGGATGGCCGGGCTCGAAATAATGCGCGAAGCGCTCGCCGCGCCAGTATTTCCCGTTCTCGTGCGCCACGAACACGAATGGGCCAGTGCCGAGGATCTGCGTCTTCGGATAGAGCGGATCCTGGGCAAGCTTCTGCGCACTGTAGATGCAGTTCCAGGGCGAAGCGAAATTCGCGAGCATTGCCGCGTCGGGCCATTTGAGATGGAACACCACCTCGAGCGGGCCCGGCGTGTCGATGCTCTGGATCGCGCCGTAATCGACCTGGCGCGCCGAGACGAGCCCCTGCGGCGGGTGCAGGATGCGCTCGTAGGTCGCCTTCACGTCGGCCGAGGTGAAGGCAGTGCCATCGTGAAACGTAACGTTCGGCTTCAGCTTGAACGAGAAGGTAAGCCCGTCCGGCGACTGCGTCCATGACTGCGCCAGATCGCCGACGATCCGCGGGTAATTCTGTGCGTCGAACTTGAGTAGCGTCGAATAGTGCGGTGCGACCGGCTGCAGGAAGGCGAAGGACGTGTTGTCCTCGCAGTCATAGTCCTTGGGCTCGACGGTAACGGCGAACTCGAGCGTACCGCCCCGCTGCGGCGCACCTGCCAGCGCCGGGAGGCCGATCGCGGCAAGCGCGGCGGTGGCCGCCACAAGGCGGCGAAACAACTTCATCGGCGCGTCCTCGCACTCAATGGGAAGCGGAAGAGGTTTGCGTCTGCCAGCGTTCGAATTGGTCGAACAGTTCGTCCTTCTGCTGCTGCGTCATGTCCGAGCCCATCGCCTTCAAACGTTCGTCAAGGAAGCGCTGGAACACGACCTTGAGATCGCTCGGCGCACCTTTCTGTGCCACCGGCGCGTTGCGTCCGAGCCATTGCTCGGCCGGCGGAAAACGATGCCAGCCAGGGAGATCGGCGGCGAGATTGACCTCGTGCCATTTGTCGTTGTGCCCGGGCGCCAGGAGCGTTGGGAACTGCGTGAAAAGCGCCTCGGTGAAATTGACGAGATTGCGGTAGCGCTCGGTGCCCTGTTGCAGATTGGCGGCGAGAAGCACGGTGCCGACTGCGACCGTGTCCACCGGCGCGTCCTCGCCGATGAGGCCCGGATAATCTTTCGCGGTGAGCCGCGTCGGCGCATACGACTGAGTGAGCGGCGCCTTCAAGGGCAGCGACAGGAAATGGAGACCGTGGCCCGGATCGACGGCGCGCAGGAGCGGCGCCGGCTTCGCCGCGACGAGCGCGACGGCGGCGATATCGCCTTTCGCAAGCTCCGCAAGCGCCACGTCGGTCGGATCGCTCGTCATCGTCACGGCGACACCGAGAGAGGTAAAGAATTTCTGCGCGGTTATGGGCGTGGCGCCGGTCTGCGGCCCGACATCGACCTTCTTGCCAGCGAGATCGGCCACCGACTTGATGTCGGCGCGCGCGAGAAGGTGGAACTCCTCGTTGTAGAGCCGCGCGATATAGGTAACCGTCTCGACGCCGGAGATGAGCTTCTGCTGGCGTGCGTAGTCGAGCGCGTCGGCCTCGACGATCGCCGCGTCGATGCCGTGCAGAACCTTCAGATCGACAATGTTCTGCAAGGCGCCGTCGCCGAGCACCGGAACGACGCGGCGGGTTGCGCCGTCGTCGAGCAGCGCCGCGAGGTCGGCGGCGATCTGGCCGGCGATGCCGGCCGTGTCGCCGGTCTCGATCTCGACGACCCCGTGCGTGCCGCGGTCGAAACTCTGATCGGCGCCAGCGGCAAAGGCGGGCGCGGCGAACACGGCCGCCGATGCGGCCAGCGCCAAGCTAAAGGCGAGCGATCGATGCATTGGCTTCCCCCTCGGAGTTCCAGTCAGCGTTGTGCAAGCGCGGCGAGATCTTTTTGCGCCTCGCCGTCGCCAAGCGCGCCGGCAAGCTTGTACCAGCGGGCCGCTTCTTCCTTGTCGCCGTTCATGCCGCGCACGCCCCAGCGCAGGAGAAACGCGGGATCGTAGCTGTTGCCGAGGAGGCGCGCGGCGTGCGCGTCGCCGGCTTCGGCGGCGCGCTCATAATAAAGGCGGGCAGACGCGATGTCGCCATTGGCCAGGCGCTCATTGCCGGCCGCGGCGAGCGCCCGCACGTCCGGCGCTTCGGCGGCGCGCGCGGCCGCGCGCTGCAGCGCCGGCACGGGAGGCGGAGGCGGCAGCGCTGCGACGGCTTCGGGCGCCGGCGATGGAGGCGGCGGTGGTGGCAGTGCCGCGGCAACTTGAGGCGCCGGCGAAGCCGGCGGCGGCGGCGGTGCTGCGGCGACGTGAGGGGCCGGCGAAGGAGACGGCGGCGACGGTGCTGCTGCGACGTGAGGAGCCGGCGGCGGAGGCGACGGCGCTGCGGCGACGTGAGGGGGCGCAGCAGGCACAGACGCGGGCGCCGCGGCCGGTGGAGCCGGCGACGGCGGCGCTGCGGCAACGCTGACCTGCGGCGCGGGTGCCGGCGTCGGTGTCCGCGCAGGCGCCGGTGCAGGCGAGGGTTTCGGTTGGGGCACGGATGCGACAGGCGCTGCTGGCGCCGGCTTTGGCGCAGCACGCGGCGACTCGGGCGGCGGAATTGACGCGGTTGCGCTCGCGGACTGGTTCGCCGTTCCCTCTAGGCGCTCCATCGTCGCGCGCCCGACAGCGCCGCGATCCGTAAGCGAATGCACCGCACCGGAGATGAAGATTCCGGCGAAGGCGAGAATCCCGAAATAGACGAGCGCGACCAAAACGCCGATGGCAACGCGGGTTCGCGGGCGACGCGCAACCAAATCGGCAACAACGTCGCGTTCCCCCTTGATGCGCGCCGCTGATTCGGCGCTCATCTGGGTTGCCACCGTGAGAAGCGCACAGTTGCCTCAGAACAGGAATGTACGACCACGCTGTATCGTGGAATCGTGCGCACCTGTCCGTCAAGGCAGGGTGTTGCTTGTTCCAATGTTTTTTTCATGGCCGGTCCCGGGTCGGCGCCGTTCAATTCCGCGAGGGCACTGCCGATGAGTTATGTCACGCAGGTACTTCAACCAGGTGAGCGCGTGATCGCCGCGACGCGGATTCACTGGTGGTTCCTGTGGCGACGCACAATCCTGCTCGACATCGCCGCCGTCGTGCTCGCGGGCGCGGCTGGGGCGCAGCAGGGCGACGCGCGCAACGCGCTTTTCGCCCTCGCCGCGGTGGCGCTCGTCCTTGGCTTCGCCCTTGCCGTCGGACCCGCAATCGCGCGCGCCACGACCGAGCTTGCCGTCACCGACCGGCGCATCATTCACAAATCAGGCTTCATCCGCCGCCAGACGATCGAGATGAGCCGATCGCAGGTCGAAAGCGTCGAGGTCCACCAGGGAATTCTGGGCCGCCTTCTCAATTTTGGCGACATCACGCTGCACGGCACAGGCACGACGCCGGAGCCGTTGCGCTACATCGCCGCCCCGTTGCAGTTCCGCAGTGCCATAACCGCAGGTTGAGACGCTTGCCATTCAGGCCGATTCACCCGATTTTGAGGCCATGAGCGTGCTTTCCCGGCCGCGCGTTCTGGCCGTTCTGGGGCCTACCAACACCGGCAAGACGCATCTCGCGATCGAGCGGATGCTCGGCCACCGCAGCGGGACGATCGGCTTTCCCCTCCGCCTTCTCGCGCGCGAAAACTACGACCGGGTCGTGGCCTTGAAGGGCGCGCGCGCGGTGGCGCTCATCACGGGCGAGGAAAAGATCATCCCGCCGAGCCCGTCCTATTTCGTCTGCACCGTTGAATCGATGCCACTCGACCGCCCGGTCGATTTCCTCGCTGTCGACGAAATCCAGCTCTGCGGCGACCGCGAGCGCGGCCATGTCTTCACCGACCGGCTGCTGCACGCGCGGGGACTTTCGGAGACGATGTTCCTGGGTGCGGAGACAATCCGCGGCCTCGTGCGCCGCCTTGTGCCCGACGCCGAGTTCGTGAGCCGCCCGCGCTTTTCGACCTTGCGCTATGTCGGCGCCAAGAAAGTGACGCGGTTGCCGCCGCGCAGCGCCGTCGTCGCCTTCGCCATCGCCGACGTGTTCGAGCTCGCTGAGCTGATCCGGCGCCAGCGCGGCGGCACCGCCGTGGTGCTGGGCGCGCTTTCTCCGCGCGCGCGGAACGCCCAGGTCGGGCTCTTCCAGTCGGGCGAGGTCGACTACCTCGTCGCCACCGACGCGATCGGCATGGGCCTCAACATGGATCTCGACCATGTCGCGTTCGCGCGCATCGTCAAGTTCGACGGCCACGCACCGCGGCGCCTGAGCCCGGCCGAGATCGCGCAGATCGCGGGCCGCGCTGGGCGCCACATGAGCGACGGCACGTTCGGCACGACGGCCGAACTCGAAGAACTCGAGCCCGAGACGGTCGAGGCGGTCGAGAACCACCGTTTCGATCCGCTGGAGCGGCTCTACTGGCGCAGCGCCAAGCTCGATTTCCGCTCGGCGCGGCATCTGCTCGCGAGCCTCGAGGCGCGGCCGGTGACGCGCGGACTCATGCTCGCGCCCGAGGCCGATGATCATCTCGCGCTTCGCGCGCTCGCGCGCATGGCTGACATCGACGAGGCGGCCGACAATCCTGCACGCGTGCGGCTGCTCTGGGAAGTGTGCCAGATCCCCGATTTCCGCAAGGTGATGAGCGAGACGCATGCCCGGCTTTTGGCGCGCATCTTCCGCCATCTCGCCGGGCCCGAGGCGCGCATCCCGGTCGACTGGGTAGCCGACCAGGTGGCGCAGCTCGATCGCGCCGACGGCGACATCGACACTCTGATGGGCCGCATCGCGCACATTCGTACCTGGACCTACGTCGCGAACCGGCCGGAATGGCTCGCCACCGCCGCGCACTGGCAGGAGCGCGCCCGCGCCATCGAGGACCGGCTGTCGGACGCGCTCCACGACCGCATCACTCAGCGCTTCGTCGATCGCCGCTCGGCGTTTTTGATGCGGCGGCTCGAATCCTCGCGCGAGCTTCTGGCGTCCGTGAGCCGCGGCGGCGAAGTCAAGGTCGAGGGCCATTACGTCGGCCGTCTCGACGGCTTCCGCTTCGTCCCCGACGAAGAGGCCGAGCAGGGAGAGCGGCGGACGCTGCTCGCCGCCGCAAAACGTGTGTTGCGCGGCGAGATCCCTGCTCGGGCGCGCGAACTTGTCGAGGCGCAGGACGCCGAGTTCGAGCTCGCGGCGAGCGGTCAGATCCTGTGGCGCGGCGGCGCGGTGGGGCGCCTCCTGCCGGGCGAGAGCGCTCTCGCGCCGCGCGTCGAGCCGCTGCCGAGCGATTTCCTCGAAGGACATTTGCGCGACGGCGTGCGCCAACGGCTTGCCGTGTTCCTGGCGAGCGCGCTCGAACGCGGCCTGCCGGCGCTCTATCGCGCGCGCGGCGCCGAGCTTGCCGGCCCCGCGCGCGGTCTCGTCTATCAGCTTGCCGAAGCGCTCGGCACTTTGCCGGCGCCGGACGTGGCCGCGCTCGCGGCGGCATTGCCGGGGGCCGAACGCAAGGCGCTGGCGCGGCTCGGCGTGCGGCTTGGCACGGAATCGGTTTATCTCGAGCCGATCTTGAATCCCAAGTCGGCGCGCTTGCGCGCGCTGCTGTGGGCGGCGCGCACGGGAAGCGCCGCTCCGCCCGCACCCCAAGGCACCTCCGTGCCGCGCGATCCCGCGGTATCGGACGAGGCCTACGCCGCGATGGGCTACTGCGCGCTCGGGCCGCGCGCAGTGCGCGCCGACCGGCTCGAGCGCGTGGCGGCGGCGGCCCGGCGTCTCGCGCGGCAGGGCCCGTTTGCGGCAAGCGCGGAACTGGCGGCGCTTGCGGGCGCGAGCGAGACGGAGCTGGCGGCGATGCTGGCGGCGATGGGCTACCGCGCGAGCGTCGGCGAGAATGGCGAGGTGCTCTTCCACACGCGGCGCCATCGTCCGGGCGCGCATGGCAAGCAGCGCCGGCGCGCGCGCCCGCACAAGGACAGTCCGTTCGCGAAACTCAAAGAGCTGCGCCTGCAGCGATGAGCGAGAGCGCGAGCGTCAGGATCGACAAGTGGCTGTGGTTTGCGCGCATGGCGAAGACGCGCTCGCTTGCGGCGCGATTGTGCGCCGCGGGCTGCGTCACCGTCGGCGGCGCCGTCGTGACGAAGCCGCATCATCCGGTGCGGGTCGGCGAGGCAGTGACCGTGGTGCAGGGCCGCCAGCGCCGGAGCCTCGTGGTGCAACAGCTGGGCGCGCGCCGCGGGCCGCCGCCCGAGGCTCGGCTCCTTTACGAGGAGCCCACGCCGCCGACGCGGGTCGCAACGAGCGATCCCGCCTGGACGCCGCTCCTCGACGAGGAAAGCCTCGCTTGATTAATACCCGGTGACGCGCGCGAGCAGCGCGTCGGCATCGGCGGGCGGGGCGTTGCCGCGCCAGGCGATGTGCTGATCGGGGCGGACTAGGACATAGTCGCGCTCGTAGAATGCACGCGCCTCGCCATCGGCGAGATGCATCACGTCGAACGGCACGCCGCGCCGGCTTGCCGCCGCCGCGAACGACAATGCGCCGTCGGCCGCCGCGCCGAGACAGAGCAGCGTGAACCCTGCGCCAAGTCGATCGTAAAGGGAGTCGCCGATCTCGCGCCCAGTTCCGAGCCAGAAATGCGGCGCGCGTCCGCCTGGAACGCTCGACGGGCGATATGTGACGGGATCTTCGGGCGGCGGCGTCCCGTCCGCAACGATGATGGGCGAACCGTCATAGCGCGCGCCAAGCTGCACGCCGAGCGAGGCGAACTCCTCGCCCAAGGTGCCGAGATAGCGGCTCAACTCGGCGCGCGCCGCCTCGCCCGCGGGCGATCGTTCCTCGACCGCGTCGGCGACCGGCATCTCGCCCACGTTGATGGCGAGCGTGCGCGCGGCAGTGGTGTTGCGGGTGGCGATGGGCTGACGCTCGGTCTCGTAGGTCGCGAGAAGATTGGGCCCGCCCCAGCCTTGAACAAGAGCCGAGAGCTTCCACGACAGGTTCGCCGCATCGTCGATGCCGGTGTTCATGCCGAAGCCGCCGGTCGGCGTGAAGAGATGAACGGAATCGCCGGCGAGCACGATGCGGCCCGCCCCGAAAGAGTGCGCGACGCGCGCCACGCCCGCGGTCCACGGATTGTGGCCCATGACCTCGACCGGGATCGCGACGCCGGCCGCGCCCTGCACATGGCGGCGGATCGCCTCGTCGTCGGGCGCGGTGCCGGGCTCGGGCGCGCGCGTGAACAGCAGGAACTCGTCCTCGCCGTTGAGCGATACGAAGACGATGCGGCCTTGCGCGTTGATGGCGTTGTACATCCACGCGCGGCGCGCGCGTCCGACAACGTCGAGCACGGTCGGCATGCGCAGATATGTTGCGATCATCGGGCCGCCCATGAAAGCTTGCTCGAGATTGCGGAAGCCGCCGTAATGGATCGAAAGCGTGCGCCGCACGAAGCTCTGCCCGCCGTCGCAGCCGGCGAGATAGCGGACGCGCCAGTCCTCGCGCGCGCCGCCGGCGATGTGCTCGGCGCCGAGCGTCACGCCCTCGTCGTCCTGGTCGACCGCCACGGCGCGCCAGCCGAAGCGCTTCTCGATCATCGGCTCCTGACACACGCGCTCGTAGAGCAGCGCCTCGACATACATCTGATTGGCGCGGTGCAGCGGCTCTGGCTCCTGGTCGAAGCGCGGCGCGCTGCGCACGCGCGCGAGCTTCTCGTTCTCGGACGGCATGCGGAGCCGCGCCAACTCCCAGCCATTGAGCCGGGTGAAATAGACGACGTCGGTCGGATGATCCATCGGCAAGCCGACGCGGCGTACCGCCGAAGAAAAGCCGAGGCGGCGGTAGTGCTCCATCGTGCGCGCGTTCTGGGTGCTGCCCTTCGGCTGCATGCGGCTCGTCTCGTCGAGATTGAAGAGGACGGAGCGCACGCCATAGCGCGCGAGGAAGAGGCCGAGCATCATGCCGACCGGCCCGGCGCCGACGATGCCGATGGGGGCCGCGTGCCTCTCGCTCATCGCGGAAACCTAGCGATTGAGCGGCCGGCGCAGGAACCCGAGCAACCCTTGCGGCATGAAGATCACCATCGCGATGAACACGAGCCCGAGAGGAATGAGATAATAGTCGCTGATGACGCGCGAGAGCCCTTCGCGCAGCATGAGGAAGAACGCGGCGCCGACGAGCGGCCCGACGAGCGTGCCGATGCCGCCGATGACGTTGTAGATGACGACCTCGCCCGAGACGAGGAAGAAGACGAAGTCGGGGGCCGCAAACTCGTTCTGCACGGCATAGAGAATGCCGGCGAGGCCCGCGAACAAGGCCGAGATCATCACCGCCACGATCTTGTAGCGCTCGACCGCGTAACCGATCGCGCGCGTGCGCGCCTCGTTCTCGCGGATCGACTGCAGCACCATGCCGAAGGGCGATTGGGTAATACGGCGCAGCACGAGATACGAGCCCGCCACCACTGCGAGCACGAACCAGTGCAGCGTCGTCGAGGTGAAGCGCACGGAGAAAATCCCGGGCAGCGACAGCGGCGGGCGCGAGAAGGTGAGGCCGTTCTCGCCGCCGGTGACATCGGTCCAGGTGAAAATGACGACGTAGAAGATCTGCGAGAAGATGAGCGTGGTGATGGCGAAATAGATGTCGCGCAGCCGCGTTGCGAAATAGGCGACGAAAACACCCACCAAAGCGGCAAAGACGAGGCCGGACAAAAGCGCGAGCCACAGGTTCGGCTTCACGAACAGCAGGAGCGCCGCCGCCGCGCCGTACATGCCGAGGCCGAAAAAGGCCGAGTGGCCAAACGAGACGAGGCCGGTGTAGCCGATGAGGATGTCGGACGACATCGCCAGAAGGCCCCAGATCAGGATCTCGGTGACGAAGCGGCGCCAGAATTCCGGCAGCACGAGCGGCGCCAGCGCCAGGAGGCCGACGGCGGCCCCGAACACGCACCAGAAGACGAGCTTGTCGCGCCCCGTCATTTGGGGGTCGGCACGAAAAGCCCGGTCGGGCGGAAGAGCAAGGTCAGGATCAGCACCACCGAGGAGAAGATGATCGCCTGCGACGGGCTTACCCACAGCGAGGAATAGGCCTCGAGCAGGCTGATGAAGATGGAGGCGGCGATGCAGCCGCCGAGACTGCCCATGCCGCCCACGACGACGACGATGAAGGCCTTCAAAATCCAGTCGAGCCCCATCGCATGATTGACGCCGACGAGCGGTCCGAACAGCACGCCGCTCGCCGCCGCCATGCCCGAGCCCAAGGCAAAGACGCCCGTCAGCACCCACGGCACCGGAATGCCCATCGCCTGCGCCATGGTGCGATCTTGCGTTGTCGCGCGGATCCAGATGCCGAACTTGCCGTATTTGAGGAAGAGCCAGAAGGCGCCGATGATTGCCGCCGAAAGAAGCGCGATCAGCACGCGATACCACGGATAAACGAGATAGAAGAGCGTGAACTGGCCGGTGAACGGCTCTTGGATCTTGCGTGCGACGGGGCCGAACTGCCACAGCGCGTAATTCTGCAAGACGAGCGAGATGCCGAAGGTGGCGAGAATCGTGTTGAGCGGACTGCGCCCGAGGAGCGGTCGGAGCGCCACGACATAGATGACGGCGCCGAGGGCCGCGACGACGAACGTGGCCGTCACGAGCGCCAGCCAGAAATTCCCGGTCGCCGCGAGCGCCAGGACGCCGACATAAGCGCCGAGCATGAAGAGTTCGCCGTGCGCGAAATTGACGACGTCCATGATGCCGAAGATGAGCGTCAATCCCGACGCGACCAGCGCCAGGATCATGCCGGTGATGACGCCGTTCAAAGTCTGGATCAGGATCTGCTGGAGCATCGCTAGACCCCCAGATACTGATGCACGACCGCGTCGTTGACGCGGAGCTCGGCGGCCATCGCGTGATGGCGCACCACGCCCTTCTCGATGAAATAGACGCGCCGGCACGCCTGGAGCGTCAGCGGCACGTTCTGCTCGACGAGCAGCACCGCGACGCCCTCTTGGTGCAGCACGTCGATGATGGCGCCGATCTGCGACACCATACGCGGCATCAAGCCCTCGGTCGGCTCGTCGAGCAGCATGATCTTCGGCTCGAGCATCATGGCGCGGGCGATCGCCAGCATCTGCTGCTCGCCGCCCGAGAGCGTGCCGCCGGCCTGGTTGCGCCGCTCGGCCAGCACGGGAAAGAAGGCATAGACCTTGTCGAGCAGCGCGGCCTTGCGCGCCTTGTCGACGCCGCCGCGGTCGAGGCCCGTCCGCAGATTCTCCGCGACCGTGAGGAAGGGAAAGATGCGGCGGTCCTCCGGCACATAGCCGACGCCAAGCCGCGCCACGCGATGCGAAGGAAGCCCCGTAATCGGCGCGCCCTCCAGAAGCACATGGCCCTCGCGCGGCGGCACGAGACCCATGATCGCCTTCAACGTCGTCGTCTTGCCGACGCCGTTGCGGCCAAGAAGACCCACGACCTCGCCTTGGCCCACCTCGAGCGACACGCCGTGCAGGATGTGGCTCTTGCCATAATAAGTGTGGATGTCCTCGACCTTGACGAGGACGGAGGGCGCCGCCGCGCTCATGTCTTGAGATAGACCTCGAGCACCCGCGGATTGCGTTGGATTTCGGCGGGCGTGCCTTCGGCCAGTATCTCGCCGTGATGGAACACGGTGATGTGGCTTGCGAGCTCCATCACCACTTGCATGTCGTGCTCGACGATGAGGATGGTGAGGTTGCGGCCGATGCGGCGGACAAGCTCCATCGTCTCGTGCGTCTCCGCGGCGCTCATGCCGGCCGTCGGCTCGTCGAGGCAGAGGAGGCGCGGCTCGGTCGCAAGCGCGATGCCGATCTCGAGATTGCGCTGCTCGCCATGCGAGAGGTTGGCGGCCTCGATTTCGGCCTTGTCCTTGAGACCGACCGCGTCCAAGACCTCTTCGGCCTTGTCGATGAGATCGCGAAAGGAGCGGTGATGCGCGAGAAAGCTCCAGCCATGGCGGCGCGACTGCGCGGCGATGCGCACGTTCTCAAGCGTCGTGGCGTTGGGCAGGATGTTGGTGATCTGGTAGGAGCGCGCCACGCCCTTCTGCGAGACGCGGTCGACGGAGAGGCCGGTGATGTCCGCGCCGTCGAGCACGATGCGGCCCGATGTGGGCCGCAGCACGCCGGTGAGGCAGTTGAAGAACGTGCTCTTGCCGGCGCCGTTTGGGCCGATGATGGCGCGGATTTCGCCGGCGCCCAGCGCGAAATTGACCTGGTTCAACGCCGTGAGCCCGCCGAAGCGGACGGTCAGATCCTCGGTGCGCAGCAAGGCCCGCGAACGAGCATCCCCGGCGCCGGGCGCCGGGGATGCCAGATCGAGCGAGGAAACTCCCGTCACGCCGAGAACGTGCAGGCCGGCGGGAACATCGTCTTTTCCTTGGGAACGGTTTCGAGGATGTGGAACTTGCCGTCCTTGGCAGTGCCGTCCCGCACCTCGAACAGGAATTCGCGCACGAACGCCTGGTGATCCTCCTTGCGCAAGAGCTTGTCGCCCTGCGGGAAGTCGTCGCCTTCCTTCATCTCGAGACCTTCGAGTGCCTCGACGAGCTTCATCGTGTCCGCCGCGCCCTGGAACTTCGACTTCTCGATGCCGAGCTTCAGGCAGTTCATGGTCTCGAAATTCGACTGCACGTAGCGGTCGGGCAGCGGGCCGCTCGGGTCGATCGCCTTCAGGCGCACCACCGCCTCGTCGAAGAATTTGTGGTGCGCCGGCGTGTCGAGCGGCGGCTCGAACACCGGCAGATAGCGGTTGATGCCGATGAAGCCGTTGATCTTGGCGCCCAAGGCCGGGAGGTTCGTGGATTCCGAGATGGCGCCGTCGCCGGCCCATTTGTATTTCTTGGTGAGGCCGAGATCGTAGGCCTGGTTGCCGATCGTCACGCCGTCATTGCCGAAGAAGATGCCGAAGAGGCCGTCGAACTGGCCCGATATCTTCGACAGGAACGGCGTCATGTCGGCGGTGCCGAGCGGGATGCCGGTCGTGCCGGCGATCGAGCCGCCGGCCTTCTTAATCTCCTCGGCATAGGCATCGCGCGTCGCCTGGCCCCACGCATAGTCGGCGTAGACGATATGCCACGACTTGCCGAGCTTGCTGACGAGATAGGGCGCGAACGCGACGGCCTGGGCCGGGGCGTAGTCGAACGGACGGAAGCTGTAGCGATTGCATTTCGTCGTCGTCAGCACCGTGTCGAGACAGACACTGATCATGTTGACGACCTTGTGGTCTTCCCACACCGGCATGCAGGCGAGGCAGATGTTCGAGAGGAACCCGCCGACCTGGACGTCGATCTTGTCCTCGGTCACAAGCTTTTCCGCCTTGCGCCGCGCCACGTCGGGCTTCGACTCATCGTCCTCGACATGAAGCTCGATCGGCCGGCCGAGGATGCCGCCCGACTTGTTGATGCGGTCGACCGCCATCTGCAATCCGACAAGCGCCGTCTTGCCGCCGGCCGCGGCGCCCCCGGAGAGCGGCTGAATGCTGCCGATCTTGTAGGGCGTGGCAGCGCCATAAGCGGCCCGCCACGGCGAATAGACGAGCGTCGAGGCGCCCAATGCGGCGACGCTGGTGAAGCCCATCTCAAGCAGCCGCCGGCGCGTCAAATAGTCTTGCGTCATCGTGAGATCCTCCCCCGGCCGCCTTGGACTGCGGCCTAATGCCCGCCGATATAATGCACGAATCCGAGCCCGGCCAAAGCCTGTATTTTCAGCAGATTGCGCGGCGGCTCACGCGCGCGGCTCGGCATCAAGGCGGACGATGACGCCGTCGAGCTCGGGGCTCGCGGCGGGATAGCGCCGCAGCACGAGCGGATCGTGCCCGGGCACGATGTGGCGCTCGGAATCCGCAAGCCGCCGCAGCGTGCGGTGGCCTTCGAGCATGTCGCCGACATGAAAGACGGTCGGGAAGGCGCGTTCCTCGTCGAGATGCGCATAGAGATGGGCCGCGTCCGAGGCGATGACGACCTGGCCGCGCCGCGTCAGCACGCGCACCGACTGCAGCCCCATGGTGTGGCCGCCGATGAAATGGAGCGAGAGGCCGGGCGCCAGTTCGACATCGCCGTCGTGGAAGCGTACGCGGTCCTGGTAGACGCGCCGCACCATGCCCTCGACATCGGCGAGCGCGAACGAGCCGCGGAGCGTCCGATGCGTCATGAAGCGCCCGGTGACGTAGCGCAGCTCCTTGTCCTGGATGTGGAAGCGCGCGTTGGGAAAAAGGTCGAGCGAGCCGGCATGGTCGTAATGCATGTGCGTGAGGATCACGTCCTCGACCTTGGCCGGGTCGATCCCGATCAGACGCAACCCTTCGGCCGGCGTGCGCAGAAGCTGACGTCCGCGCGCTTTCGCCTCGGCCTCGCCGAAGCCGGTGTCGACGACATAGGTCTTGCCCGCGCCGATGATCGCCCACACGAAATAATCGAGCGGGCCGCGCCCTTCGTGCGGATCGTTATCGAGGAAATTCTCGCGCGCCGGCCGGTCGTGATGGGCGTAGCGCACGGCATAGACTTCGTAGGTCATGGCAAGTTCATGATAAGCCTTGCCGGCGCCCTTCGCCATGCAGGCTCCCGCGCTTTCCGATAAGGTTACGCTAGGCGAGGGGTGGGGATGGACAAGCGGTCGATGCGCCGGCGCGGATGGGGCGTGACCGCCCTTCTGTTCTTCTTCATGTACATCAATTTCGCCGACAAGGCGGTGATCGGCCTCGCCGCCGTGCCGATGATGCGCGACCTGGCGCTGACGCCCGTGCAGTGGGGGCTCGTCGGCAGCAGCTTTTTCTATCTTTTCCCGGTGTCCGCGCTCGCGGTCGGATTTATCGTGAACCACGTTCCGGCGCGCTGGGCGCTCCTTGTCATGGGCGTCGTCTGGGCATTGACGCAGTTCCCGATGCTGGGCGCCGCGTCCTTCGCGCTGCTGATCGCCTGCCGCGTGGCGCTGGGCGCGGGCGAAGGCCCGGCATTTCCGGTGGCGCTCCACGCGCTCTACACGTGGTTCCCGGACGCGGACAGGCCGCTCCCGACCAGCATCCTCGCCATCGGCTCGGCCGTCGGCGTGTTCACGGCGGCGCCGGTGCTCGTGTGGATCATCGCCGCGATCAGCTGGCATGCCGCTTTCGGCCTCTTGGGCGTGCTCGGCCTCGTGTGGGCAGCGGCGTGGGGCGCGCTTGGGGCCGAAGGACCGCTCGCGGCGGAGACCGAGAGCGATACCCGGGCAGGCCGCATTCCCTACCGCACGCTCCTCACGAGTCCCACCGTGATCGGCGTGCTCATCACGGGAATGGCGGTCTATTGGTCACTTGCCCTTCTGGTGGCGTGGGTCCCCGCCTTCCTGCAGCAGGGGCTCGGCTACCATGTCGCGCCGGCGACGGTCATGGTGACGCTGACATGGGGCGCGGTCGCCGTGATCCTGCCGTGCACCGGCGGCGTCTCGCAGCGCTGGCAGCGCGCAGGCGCGACGAGCCGCCTGTGCCGCGGGGTGCCCGCAGGTCTCTTCGCGCTTGTCTCCGGGACCCTCAGCATGGCGGCGCTGCTGCTGCCGACCGGACCCTGGCAGCTCGCGCTGCTCGTGCTCGGCTATTCGCTCGGCGGAGCGATCTTCACGCTGGGGCCGACCATGATCGGCGAGATCACGCCGCCGGCGCAGCGCAGCGCGGTTCTCGGCATCACGAGCGCGGTCCAGACCGCCGCCGGCATGATCGCGCCCGCCGTGACGGGCAGCATCATCGCCGCGGGACCCACGCTTCGGGCGGGCTATCTCAACGCGTTCATGCTGGCAGGCGCGATCGCCGCGGCCGGCGGGCTCGCGGGACTCCTGCTCATGCGGCCCGAGGCCGACGTCACGCGGCTCGCGCGCGAATGACACGGGGGGTGCGCGGCGGGCGGTTCGTTGACAACGCGGCACCTCGCTGCCAATCATCGCGGCAACGATCGGGGGAGAAAAACATGCGATTCAAAGCTGCCATGGCCGCAGGCATCGTGCTCGCGGCGCTCGGTTCGGCGTCGGCCCAGGCTGACCCGCTGCACATCCGCTTGTCCTATATCGTGCCGGTGTCGAACTGGGCGACCATCCTGTTCGCCAAGCCCGAACTCGCGAAGCATCTGAACAAGAGCTACACGTTCGAGGCGGTCCACTTCCAAGGGACGCCGGAGCTGATCCAGGCCTTGGCCGCGGGCGAGCTCGAGATCGCCAATCTCGGCTTCACCACGCTCCCGATCGCGATCGCCAATGCCGGCATGACCGACGTGCGCGTCATCGCCGACGAGCTGCAAGACGGCGTGCCCGGCTATTACAGCAACGAGTACATGGTGCTGAAGGACAGCCCCATCAAAACCGTCGACGATCTGAAGGGCCACATCCTGGCGATCAACGCCTTCGGCAGCGGCACCGAGGTGCCGCTCCATGCGATGCTGGACCGGCACAATCTCGTCAACAAGCGCGACGTGACGGTGGTCGAGGTGCCGATCCCGCAAATGCCGGCCGAGCTCTTCGACAAGAAGGTCGACATGATCGCGCTGCCGCTGCCGTTCACGGCGAACCCCAAGGTGCGCGACGCGACGCGCACCATCTTCACGCAGGGCGATGCCATGGGCATCACCCAGCTCGGCATGTGGGTCTCACGCAAAGGCTTCATCGACAAGAACCGCGCCGCCATGACCGATTTCATGGAGGACGCGATGCGGGCCGAACATTGGTATTTCGACCCGAAGAACCACGCGGACGCGGTGCAGATCTGCGTCAACGTGACGAAGCTGCCGGCCGCGGTGTGGGACAGCTGGCTCTTCAAGAAGGACGGCCAGAAGGGCGACTACTATCGCAATCCCAACGGCCATGCCGATATCGCAGACATCCAGCGCTCGATCGAGACGCAACTGAAGCTCGGCGTCATCAAGCAGAACATCGACGTCAGCCAGTATGTCGATTTCAGCCTCGTCGACGACGCGATCAAGCGGCTGAATTAGAGCGGTGCCAGTCCCCCACCTCGCCCTCCCGCTGCGCGGGTCCCTCCACCCCCAGGGGCGGAGAGGGTTGGGCAGAGGTGGGGGAGCTCACGGATGACGGAAGGCCACCGGGGCTGGACGCTGGTGTTCGCGCTGGCGGCGGCGCAGCTCGTATCGTGGGGCTCGATCTATTACAGCTTCTCGCTGTTTGTCGTGCCGATGGAGCAGGAGCTCGGCTGGAGCCGCACGGCGCTCAACGGCGCATTGTCGGCCGGGCTCGCGCTGGCGGGGCTTGCATCCTATCCGGTCGGCGCGTGGATCGACCGGGCCGGCGGGCGCGCGGTGATGAGCCTCGGTTCGGCTTTGGGCGCAATCCTTCTCTTCGCGTGGTCGCACATAGGCGCGCTCGGCGCCTTCTACGCGGTCTGGATGGGGCTCGGCCTCGCGCTGGCAGCGACGCTCTACGAGCCTGGCTTCGCCGTGCTGGCGCGGCTCTATCCCGACCATTACCGCCAGCGCATCACCGCGATGACGCTCGTCGGCGGCTTCGCCAGCACCGTCTTCATCCCGCTGACGGCAGTCACAATCGAGGCGTGGGGCTGGCGCAACGCGCTCGTGATGCTGGCGCTCGCCAACGCGCTCTTCTGCCTGCCGGTGCACGGGCTATGGCTGCGCGACCGCGCCGTCGCCGGCGCGCCACAACGCCGTGGCGGCGCGCTCTTCGACGAGCATTTCCGGCGCGCGCTCGCCCATCCGGCGTTCTGGGGGCTCGGGATTTCCTTCACGATGTATGGCGCGGTCGCCTCGGCCCTCACGTTTCACATCATTCCGTTGCTCGAGGAGCGCCACGTGCCGACCGCGACGATCGTCGCGTCGATCGCCGTGTTCGGCCCGGCGCAGGTCGCGGGGCGGATCGCGCTCCTGGCGCTCGGGCGCCGCGCCGGCGCGGTGCGGGTCGGACGGCTCGGCTTCACGGTTCTGCCGGCGTCAATCCTGCTGCTCTTGCTGCCGCCCGCGCCCGCGACCCTATTCGTCTTCTATCTCCTGTTCGGCGCAGCGAACGGCGTCATCACCGTGGTGCGCGGGACGGCCGTGCCGGAGCTTTTGTGGCGCGAGAGCTACGGCGCGATCAACGGCGCGCTGACGCTGCCAACCAATCTCGCGCGCGCGGTGGCGCCGTGGGGGGCGGCGCTCTTGTGGAGCGCCGCGGGGAGCTACGATGCCGTGCTGTGGGCGTGTCTTGGAGTGGGCGCGGTGTCGTGCGCCGGCTTCTGGTACGCGTCGGTGCGGAGCGAGCGCGCATGACGGATCGGGCCACTCTCGGGATCGCGTTGGGCAGCGGCGGGGCGCGCGGCTGGGCGCATATCGGCGTGCTCGCCGCGCTCGCCGAGGCGAAGCTCGCGCCCGACATCGTGTGCGGCACCTCGATCGGCGCGGTGATCGGAGCGATCCACCTCACCGGCCAGCTCGGCGAGTTCACGAAATACGTGCGGCGCCTGACGCGGCTCCGCGTGTCGCAATTCTTCGACTTCAAGCTCGGTGCGGGCGGCATGATCGCCGGCAACCGCGTCCTTAAGGTGCTGCAGCCGATCCTGCGCGACACGCGGATCGAGGCGCTGCCGCGCCGCTTCGGCTGCGTCGCGACCGATGTGGCGACCGGCGAGGAGGTATGGCTGCGCGAGGGCCGGCTCATCGACGCGCTTGCCGCCTCCTATGCCATCCCGGGGCTTTTCCCATCGGTCCCAATCGGCGGGCGCTGGCTCTTCGACGGCGCGCTGACGAACCCGGTACCGGCCTCGCTTACGCGCGCCCTGGGCGCCGAAATCGTGGTCGCGGTCGATGTGAACGCCGGCATCCTCGCGCCGCTCACCTTCGAGTCCGACCAGGTAAGCCTGCCCGGGCGGCGCAGCATCGCCGGCGGCCTCATCCGGCGCATGCTCGAGCGGCGGAAGGGCGGCCCTTCGGCCTTCGGCGCCATGTCGCGCTCGCTCCAGATCATGCAGACGCGCATGAGCCGCATCCGGCTCGCCGAGGATCCGCCGGCGCTCGTGCTGCGCCCCGAGGTCGGCCGCGTCGGGCCCTTGGAATTCTACCGTGCCGACGAATGCATCGAGGCGGGTGCTGCGGCGGTGCGCGCGAGCCTGCCGGCGCTCCGCGAAGCCGTGGCGCAGCGGGCCTTCGACCTCGGAGCGCACCTCGCGAAGAAGCCGGGCGATTGACCGCGAGCGAAGGCTGCGATTAGATCGGCGCACCCTTTCCCTCACCTGGAGGTGCCGTGATGCGCGGCGACGGCCCCGGCGATCTTTCGCCCCTCGTTGAGAGCGATCGCGTCCACCGCTCGGTCTACAGCGATCCCGCCATTTTCGAGCTCGAGATGGAGCGCATCTTCCACAAGGTGTGGATCTATTGCGGGCATGAGTCGCAGATCCCGAAGGCCGGCGACTACTACACGGTTCAGCTTGGGCGCCAGCCGATGATCATGGTGCGGCACGGCGACGGCTCGATCCGCGTTCTCTACAACCGCTGCGCCCACCGCGGCGCGCTGCTTTGTGCCAACCGCCACGGCAACACGGGCAAGGCTTTCACCTGCTCCTATCATTCCTGGCAGTACCGCACCGACGGCACGGTCGAGAGCATCCCGCTGCCCAAGGGCTATGAGGGGACGCGGCTCAGCGCCGACGATCCGGAGTTCAACATCAAGCCGGCGCCGCGCGTCGAGAGCTATCGCGGCTTCGTGTTCGCGAGCCTCGCCAAGGACGGACCCACCTTGACGGAGTTCCTGGGCGATGCGCGCATCGCCTTCGACGACATGTGCGACCGCGCGCCGGAGGGCGAGGTCGAGATCGTGCCCACCTGCTTCCGCGTCATCCAGCATTCGAACTGGAAGATCTTTCTCGAGAACCAGCTCGACGCGCTCCATCCGTCGGTGACGCATGAGTCGACGGGCCGCGCCGCCGAGGAGGTCGAGCACGAGATCGAGAAGAAGAAGGGGCACGCGCCGCTCGACTACCACTATCTCTCGGCCTTCACGCTGCCCTTCCACAAGTGGGACACGGTGCAGACGGTCAACCACAAGAACGGCCACTGCATCCTGCAGGGCTATATGGGCTTGCGGCCGCAGGACCCCGACACGCTCGCCTACGAAGCGGCGATGCGGAAGCATTACGGCAAGGAGCGCACCGAGGAGATCCTCGGCGTCAACATCCATCATGTGCTGCTTTATCCCGGGCTTTCGGTGCAGCCGCCGCTGCAGCAGCTGCGCGCGGTGCGGCCGTTGTCGGTCGACCGCACCTTGACCGAGATCTGGCACTTCCGCTTGAAGGGCGCGCCCGAGGCGATTTATCGCCGCGCGCTCGGCTATTACAACCTCGTCAACTCGCCCTCGACCATGGTCAATGCCGACGACCTCGAGAATTTCTGGCGCTGCCACCAGGGGCTCTCGTCCAAGGGCGGCGACTGGGTCAGCTTCCATCGCCACGCCGGGCAGGACGATGTCGAGGGCGAGGTGGTGAAGTCGCGCTGGGGCACGAGCGAGGCGCCGATGCGCAACCAGTTCCGCGCCTGGGTCGAGATGATGGCGAGCTGACGATGGCGCGCGCCAAGGCAAAGAAGGCGAAAGCGAAAGCGCCGAAGGCGCCGGCGAAGCGGGCGGCGGCGAGGACGCCGGCGCGGCGTGCCGTGGCGCGGCCGGCGCCCGCGCGGCGCGCGGCCGCCGCGGGCAACGGCGCCGCGACGCTGCGCGAGGTGGAACAGCTTCTCTACCGCCAGGCCGAACTCCTCGACCGCCGGCAATGGGCGGACTTCATCGAGCTCTTCGATCGAGACGGCGTCTATTGGATGCCGGCCTCGCCCGAGCAGACGACCGGCGAGGGCGTGCCGTCGATCTTCTACGAGGACCGCGACATGATGCGGGTGCGCATGAAGCGCGTGACGCATCCGCACGCCTGGTCGCAGGCGCCCGACTGGGGCACGAACCACGTCGTCTCGAACGTGATGATCGAGCGCGAGGGCGGCAACGAGCTGACCGTGCGCTCGCGCTTCCACATGATGGAGTTCCGGCGCGATGCCTCGCGCCACTTCGCCGGCTCCTACATCCACACGCTGCGCAAGACGAAGGAGGGCTGGCGCATCAAGCTCCAGCGCGTCGACATGGTGAACAGCCAGGGCGCCTACGACTACGTCATCCAGGTGTGGGTTTAGACGTGGCGGCAGTGACGGAAGGCCAGACGCTCGACGGCGGCTGCGCCTGCGGCGCGGTGCGCTATCGGCTCATGTCGGAGCCCATGTTCGTGCATTGCTGCCACTGTCTCGACTGCCAGCGCCAGACCGGCAGCGCCTTCGTCTTGAACGCGCTCATCGAGACGGACCGCGTGGAGATACTGAGCGGCGCGCCCGAGCCGACGGCGATGCCGACCGACAGCGGCCGGCCGCACCGCATCTTCCGCTGCCCCACATGCCAGACGGCGGTGTGGAGCGAGTATGGCGGGATTGCGAAGCTGCGCTTCGTGCGCGTCGGCACGCTCGACCGGCCGTCGGCGCTTGCGCCCGATGTCCATATCTATACGCGCTCGAAGCAGCCGTGGGTGGCACTGCCCGCGGGCGTGCCGGCGTTCGAAGCTTATTATGATTCGAAGACGCTGTGGCCAGCGGCGAGCCTCGAGCGGCGGCGCGCGATCTTCAAATAGCTCAGCCGAACACCTTCTTTAGGAGATCAGTCGTGCGCGCGGCGGGATTGGTCCGGATCGCCGCCTCCTCGACCGACATGTAGTGGAAAAGCCCGTCGAGTGCCTTGCCGACGGTGAAGTCGGTGAGGTTGAAGCTTTGCACCTCCTGGCCGGCGAAGGGGACGGACGATGCCCGTGCCCGCACAGACTTGAAGGCGCTGACGGCGCCGACGCTCGACAATGATTTGTCGACGATCGGGCGGAACGAGGTCGTAAGCGAGGCGGTGGTTGTGCGCTTGAAATACTGTGTCGCCGCGTCCTGCGGCCCGGTGAGGATCGAGCGCGCGTCGGTGATCGACATTTTGGACACGGCGTCGGTAAAGATGGCGAGCGCCTTCGGCGCGGCCTGCTCGGCGGCACGGTTCATGCGCGTCTGGAGATCGGCAAGCATGCCGCCCGCGCCCACAGACTTCAGCGGCCCCTCGATCTTCTGCAGCGGATCCGGTAGCGGGATGCGGATCGTGGGATCGCCATTGTAGCCGTCGGGCTTGCCGACGCGACCGACGACGCGCTGGGATGCAACCTTCAACGCATCCTTGAGGCCCGAGCCAATCTCGCCCTGGCTCAAGGCCGCTCCCTTGCCCGACGAGCCGCATCCCGGCGCGGTGTTGAGTAGGCTGCGACCTTCGTTGAGCAGCGAGCCTTGCGCCGCCGCGACACTAGGGACGGCACCAACCAGCGCCGCGAGAAGCGTGCGCCGCGATGGAACATTCATCGCCATTCCCTCCGTCATCGATGACTGCGCCGCATTCGCGTTGAGTGGCGTCCCCGGCCCGACTTGAACGGGCGACCTACGGTTTAGGAATTTGAAGTCCTTGGCCCGCCCCAGTTTCCGCCTGTTTCCGCCTGTTTGCAGGAAGCTTGATTTTCCACACAATTTCGCCCTATTGTGTTCGCTCGGGTTGCTTTGGATTTCCGTTTGGGTGATGCCCCGGTGATGCCCCAAATGGGGACGGGCCGGCGGAGACCGCGGATCGGCAGGCGGCGAGAGCGATGCAGGGCAAGATCACGAAACGCACCGTGGACGCATTGGCGGCGGACGCCAGCGGCGAGACGACGCTATGGGATAGCGACGTGAGAGGCTTTGGCGCGCGCGCACGGGCGGGCGGCGCGCGTACCTACGTGCTGCGCTATCGCCCGTGCGGCGGCGGGCGCAATGCGCCGCTCCGCACCTTCACCATCGGCCGGCACGGTTCGCCCTGGACGCCCGACACGGCGCGGGCGGAAGCAAAGCGGCTCCTCGGGCTTGTCGAGAGTGGCGCCGATCCGGCGGCCGATCACGTCGCGCGGCGCGAG
>DATIXQ010000039.1:0-47372 GCA_035518375.1 Allostellaceae bacterium
GTCGTCGGCAGCCACCTTCTGCAGGGCGTGCCTGATGCCGACGCACTGCGCAGGCTCGTGGCGGAGATCCGCAAAGGCGGGTGAGCGGGCGGCTCAGGCCACCTGCAGCGCGGCGCCCGCAAATCCGAGAATTTCCTCGGCAAGCGCCGCGATCTCCTCGGCGCCTCGGTTCTGCGGCGCGCTTTCGAGGATGCCGCGCCCTTCGGCAAGCGCCGCCGCGAGCGCCACCCGGTTGCCGATCTGGCTCTTCGCGATCGGCACGCCGAGCGCGAGGAACTCCGCCAGCATCGCGTCCGTGAGGTTGGCGCGCGGCGGCACGCGGTTCAAAACGAGGAGCGCCGGCACGCGCTCGCTGCGCGCCAATTCGAGCGTCGCGCGCGTCGCCCACAAATCCATCGGCGAGGGCTGCACCGGGACGAGCACGAGGCTCGCACTGCGCACGGCGATTCGCGCTTCGGTCGCGGCGTGCGGCGGGCTGTCGATCAACACCACGTCGTGGGTTCGCGCCTGGCGTTCGACCTCGGCGGCAACGCGCCAGCCGGTGATGGCGGCCACCTCGATGTCGGGCCCGTTCGCGCGGCGCCGCTCGCGCCGGAGACGGAACCACGACGAGAGACTGGCCTGGGGATCGATATCGACGACCGACACGCGATGGCCTGTCGCGAGCCACGCAAGCGCCAAATGCGCGGCGAGCGTGGTCTTGCCGGCACCGCCTTTCTGCTGTGCGATGGTAATGATGTTGGCCGACATGGTGAGGCCCCCAAGGCGCGCGAACGCGCTACTCGATTCGCCAATGAGTATAACCGAAGCACCAATGGCACTGCGCGACAATTCATGGACGGATCGAATTTTGTGCAGCCTCACGCTAGCTTCGCGCGCGTGACACTTCGCTTGGGACCCCACGAACTCGACGAGGCCGCGCGGCTCATCCGCGCGGGCGAGCTCGTGGCGTTTCCGACCGAAACCGTCTATGGGCTGGGCGGCGACGCCACGAACGACCGCGCCGTCGCCGCCATCTTCGCGGCGAAAGACCGACCGCGCATCAACCCGCTCATCGTTCACGTGGCCGACGCCGAAGCGGCCGCAGCGCTCGCCCATTTCGACGATCGCGCGGCGACTCTTGCGGCGCGCTTCTGGCCGGGGCCGCTCAGTCTTGTGCTACGGCGGCGCGCAGACTGCCCCGTATCGCTGCTCGCCTGCGCAGGGCTCGACACGGTGGCGCTGCGCGTGCCCGCGCAAGAAACGGCGCGGCACCTCATCCGCGCTGCTGGGACGCCGATCGCCGCGCCGAGCGCCAACCGCTCCGGCCGCGTCAGCCCCACCACGGCCGACCACGTCGCAGCCGAGCTCGACGGCCGCATCGCCGCCATCCTCGATGGCGGCCCATGCCGGATCGGACTCGAATCGACCGTGCTCGAACTCGCTGGCGGCGAGGCGCGTCTGCTGCGTCCCGGGGGACTCGCGCTCGAGGCGATCGAGGCGCTGATCGGCCCGATCGCGCGCGGCCGCGACACGGCCGGCGTGCTGCGCTCGCCCGGCATGCTCGGAAGCCACTACGCGCCATCCCTGCCGCTGCGGCTCGCGGCGACGAGCGTCGCCGCGGACGAGGCGCTCATTGCTTTCGGGGGCAATGTCCCGCCGGGCGCGGCGCGCATGATCCAGCTCAGTGCGACAGGCGACGTCACCGAGGCAGCGGCCAATCTCTTCGCAGCATTACGCGCGCTCGATCGCGCGGACTATCGCGCGATCGCGGTGATGCCTATCCCGGAGATCGGACTCGGCCTTGCCATCAACGACCGGCTGCGCCGGGCGGCGGCGCCGCGCCCGGCGCTTGCGGGCGAGGGCGGCGCGCGTTAGAGGATTCGCGTGACCGCGCTCGCCGCAAGCCGTCTCGACGAGACGCTCGACCGCATCAAGGACGCGGTCGGGCCGCAGGGCTTCATCGCCAATGCCGCCGACATGGCGCCCTACTTGCGCGAGGAGCGCGGGCTCTATCGCGGCGCGGCACATCTCGTCGTACGGCCGCGTTCGACCGCAGAGGTCGCGGCCGTCGTGCGACTGTGCGCCGCCGCCGGCCTCCCGATCTACCCGCAGGGCGGCAATACCGGGCTCTGCGGCGGCGCTGTGCCGGACGAGGACGGACGCGGTATCGTCTTGGGCCTCGGGCGCATGAACCGCATGCGGGCGCTCGATGCCATCAATTTCACGATCACCGTCGAGGCGGGCGTCATCCTCGCCGAGGTGCAGCGCGCCGCCGCCGCCGCCGATCGACTTTTTCCGCTGAGCCTCGGCGCCGAAGGCACGTGCCAGATCGGCGGCAATCTCTCGACGAACGCGGGCGGCATCGCCGTGCTGCGCTATGGCAACACGCGCGAGCTGACGCTCGGCCTCGAGGTCGTGCTGGCGGACGGCACGGTGTGGGACGGCCTCAACGGCCTGCGCAAGGACAACACCGGCTATGACCTGAAGCAGCTCTTCATCGGCGGCGAAGGCACGCTCGGCATCATCACCGCGGCGACCTTGAAGCTCTTTCCGCGGCCGCACGAGATCGAGACGGCGTTTTTGGGCCTCGCGCGCGTCGAGGATGCGATGACGCTCTTCGCCAAGGCGCGCGCCGCGACCGGCGATCAGCTCACGGCCTTCGAGCTCGTCCCGCGCATCGGCCTCGAGATCGCGATGGCGCATATCCCGGGCGTCGCCGATCCGCTGGCGCATCCGCATACGTGGTACGTGCTGATAGAGCTGTCCTCGAGCCAGGAAGGCCGGGGCTTGCGCCAGGCGCTCGACAATCTCCTCGCGTCCGCGCTCGATGCGGGCCTCGTCGAGGACGGCACGATCGCCGAGAGCCAGGCCCAGGCGACGGCGCTCTGGCGCATCCGCGAAGGCATGGTCGAAGCGCAGAAGCAGATCGGCGCCGGCATCAAGCACGACGTCTCGGTGCCGGTGAGCAAGGTCGCGGACTTCATCATCGAGGCGTCGCGTGCGGTCGCCGCGCACGCGCCCGGCACCCGCGCGATTCCGTTCGGGCACGTCGGCGACGGCAACATCCACTTCAATCTGGCGCAGCCGGTCTCGTCCGCGCCCGCGGCCTTCATCGCCGAGACGGAAGCGCTCAATCGCATCGTGCACGACATCGCCACGTCTTATGCGGGATCGATCAGCGCCGAGCACGGGATCGGCCGCCTGAAGCGCGACGAGCTTGCACACTACAAGCCCGCACCCGCGCTCGACCTGATGCGGCGCATCAAGCATGCGCTCGACCCCGACGGGATCATGAACCCGGGCAAGGTCATCGCCCCATGAGCGAGTATGCCGCGCCGCTCGCAGAGATGCGCTTCGCGCTCGACGAGATCGCCGGGCTCGACGGCATCGCCCCCGACCTTATCGATGCCGTGCTCGAGGGCGCGGGCAAGCTCGCGGGCGAGGTGCTGGCCCCGCTGAACCATCCCGGCGATGTCGCCGGCTGCGTCATCGAGAATGGCGTCGTGCGCACGCCCAAGGGCTTTCCCGAGGCTTACGCGCAGTTCGTCCGGGGCGGCTGGAACGCGATCAGCTTCTCGGAGGAGCTTGGCGGACAGAACCTGCCCCATTCGATCGCGACCGCTGTCGCCGAGATGTGGTCGAGCGCCAATGTGGCGTTCGCGCTCTGCCCGACCTTGACGATCAGCGGCGCGGCGGTGCTCGAGAATTTCGGCACGGCCGAGCAGAAGCGGCTCTATCTGCCGCAACTCGCGAGCGGCGAATGGACCTGCGCCATGGGCCTCACCGAGCCGCAGGCAGGCTCCGATCTCGGCGCCTTGCGGACGCGCGCTGTTCCGGACGGCGATCGCTTCCGCATCAAGGGCCAGAAGATCTTTATCACTTACGGCGAGCACGACTGGACACCCAACATCGTCCATCTCGTGCTGGCACGGCTTCCTGACGCGCCGCCCGGCACGCGCGGCATCTCGATGTTCCTAGTGCCGAAGTTCCTGGTCGGGCCCGATGGCAAGCTCGGTGCGCGCAACGATTTGCGCTGCGTCAGCCTCGAGCACAAGCTCGGCATTCACGCGAGTCCGACCTGCGTCATGGCCTATGGCGACAACGAGGGCGCGATCGGCTGGCTCGTCGGCGAGCCAAATCGCGGCCTGCACGCGATGTTCACGATGATGAACCGCGCGCGCCTCGATGTTGGCCTGCAGGGCATTGCGATCGCCGAGCGCGCCTATCAGCAAGCGCGCGCCTATGCCCGGACGCGCGTGCAGGGCCGCCCGGCGGGCGCGTCCGAAAGCAGCGCCGCGACGCCCATCCTCGAGCATGCCGACGTGAAGCGCATGCTCCTGTGGCTGCGCGCCGCGAGCGAGGCCTCGCGCGCCTTGGCCTACTACGCCGCGGGCGAGACCGACCGCGCGCACACCGCTCCGGACGAGGCAGCGCGCGCCGCGGCGCAGCGGCGCGTTGATCTTCTCATCCCGGTGGTCAAGGCGTGGAGCAGCGATCTCGGCCTCGAAGCCGCGTCCACCAACATCCAGGTCCATGGCGGCATGGGCTTCATCGAGGAGACCGGCGCCGCGCAGCATTTCCGCGACGCGCGCATCGCCCTCATCTACGAGGGCACCAACGGCATCCAGGCAAACGACCTCGTCGGCCGCAAGCTCGTGCGCGACCGCGGCGCGGCCGCCCGCGAACTCGTCGCCGACATGCGCGCGACGGTCGAGGAACTCGTCGCGGCGGCCGCGGGTACGAGCGCTCTCGGGGCACCGCTCGCCGCCGGCATCGACGCTCTCGAACAGGCGACTGCAGCGCTCCTCGCAACGCACGAGACCGACGCGGCGCAGGCCTTGGCGGGGTCCGTTCCCTATCTGCGGCTCATGGGCATCGTCAGCGGCGGCTGGCTCATGGCGAAGAGCGCGCTTGCCGCCTTGCGCCGTATCGAAGAAGGCCGCGGCGATCGGCAATTCCTTCACGCCAAGATCGCCACATCGCGCTTCTTCGCCGAGCATTTCCTGCCGCAAGGGCCCGCGCTCCTGCCGGCGATCCGCGGCGGCGCAACGGTGACAGGCTTCGATCTTGATCTGCTTTAGGCGGGCTTGTCGTTGACGCAGCGCAGCAGTTTCCAGTAGCCGAAGAGGTTGCTCGGCCGGATTTCGCGCACCGCGAGCTTGCCCGAGGCGAGGAACTTCTCGAGCGAGAAATCGGCATGAAAGCCGATCTTGCCTGCCAGCGGCGCGAGCCACTCCTCGACGTGGCGCATGACGAAGCCGTCGCTCATGAAGTGGTTGACGATGACGATCGTGCCGCGCGGACGGCACACGCGGCGCATTTCCGCGGCAAAGCGCGCAGGATCGGGAACGACCGAGGCGACATAAAGCGCCAGCACCGCATCAAAGCTGTTGTCGGCGAAGGACAGGTTTTCGGCATCCATCTCGACAAGCGCCTTCACCTGCCTCAGATCCTGGCGCGCGACGCGCTTGCGCGCCCTCGCCAGCATTTCGGCCGAAACGTCAATGCCGGTCACTTCGGCATCAGCGCGGAAGAACGGCAGCGACAAACCCGTGCCGACGCCCACTTCGAGGATGCGCTGGCCAGGGGAATCGTTGGCGATACGCACCGCATCCTTGCGCCCGGGGTGAAACACCGGCCCGAACACAAGATCATAGGGTCCGGCGAAGAGACGATAGGTCTTGAGTGTCTGCTCCAGCTCCATCCCGTGCCCCCTCAGGCCCAGTTTCTCGCGCGGGCCTCCGGCCCGCGTCCGTTCTCCAGCCCCCGCCGCTCAGATCAAAGTGACGCGGTCCGCCTCGAGCCCTTTGCGGCCGCCGATCACGCCGACGCGCACGCGTTGACCCGGACCCAGCGCCTCGACGCCGCTGCGGCGCAGCGTCGTGACGTGGACGAAGATGTCCTTGCCGCCGCCGTCGGGCGCGATGAAACCGAAGCCGCGCTCCGCCTCGAACCATTTGACGGCGCCTTCGAGCGTCTGCGCTGCCGGCCGTGTGCCTGAGCCAGCGACACTTCGTACCGGGCGCGTCGCGGGGCGCGCCGGCGCGGCGCTATTGTCGATTTCGAGCACGGTCACGACGAGCGGCCCCTTGGCGCCCGCGCCGATCTCGCACCGGATCGCGGCACCCTCGCGCACGTCGTCGTAGCCGGCACGGCGTACGGCCGCCATCGGCAGGAACGCGTCGGGCGAGCCGTCATCCAAGGCGACGAAGCCGAATCCTTTCGCCGAGTTGAACCATTTCACCGTGGCGTCGACCTGACGCGCGGCCCCGCGCTCATCGTCGGCGCGGAAGAAATTGGGGCGGCGGTCGAACATGGCTCCTCGGGCATGAACTCAGGAATTGCTCAAAGATAGCGCGGACGCGCGCTTGCCGCTAGCAAGCAGCCCGCACCCTCGGCAACAGCTTGCGCGCGTGCTAGTTCCGGGACTTATCGACGAGGCGGTTCTGGCCGATCCACGGCATCATGGCGCGGAGCTTCTCGCCGACCTTCTCGATATCCTGCTCGGCGGCGCGGCGGCGCATCGCCTTGAAGCTCGCCTGCCCGGCCGCGTTCTCGAGCACCCAGTCGCGTGCGAAGCGGCCTTGCTGAATCTCGTCGAGCACGCGCTTCATCTCGGCCCGCACATGCTCGTCGATGATGCGGGGCCCGCGCGTATAGTCGCCGTACTCAGCCGTGTTCGAGACCGAGTAGCGCATGTTGGCGATGCCGCCCTCGTAGATGAGATCGACGATGAGCTTCACCTCGTGCAGGCATTCGAAATACGCCATCTCGGGCGCGTAGCCCGCATTCACGAGCGTCTCATAGCCCGCCATGATGAGCGCCGAGAGTCCGCCGCAGAGCACGCACTGCTCGCCGAAAAGATCGGTCTCGCATTCCTCGCGGAACGTCGTCTCGATGATGCCGGCGCGGCCCGCGCCAAGCGCGCAGCCATAGGACAGCGCGAGCTCGACGGCGTTCTGCGATGGATTCTGCTCGACCGCGATGAGGCACGGCACGCCCGCGCCACGCACATATTCCGAGCGCACGGTATGACCCGGCCCCTTGGGCGCGATCATGAACACGTCCATGTCGGGACGCGGCTCCACGAGCTTGAAATGGATGTTGAAGCCGTGCGCAAAGGCCAAGGCCGTGTCGGGCCGCATGTTGGGCCGGAGATCGTCGCGATAGAGCGCCGCCTGCAGTTCGTCGGGCGTGAGGATCATGACGACGTCGGCCCATTTCGCGCCTTCGCCCGGCGCCACCACTTGGAACTTCGCGGCCTCGGCCTTCTTCGCCGTGGCCGAGCCCGGACGGAGCGCCACACGCACGTCCTTGACGCCGCTGTCGCGCAGGTTCATCGCGTGCGCATGGCCCTGGCTGCCATAGCCGACGACCAGAACCTTCTTGCTCTTGATGAGATTTACATCGGCATCGCGATCGTAATAAACGCGCATCTTTCCCTCCTCAGATCCTCTTGGCGCCGCGGGCGATGGCGACGACGCCGGTGCGGGACACGTCGACGAGCCCCAACGGCTCCATCAGTGCGACGAAAGCATTCAGCTTCTCGGTCGAACCGGTCATCTCGAAGACGAAGCTCTCGGTTGTCGAATCGACGACACGCGCACGGAAGATATCGGCCAGGCGCAGGCACTCGATGCGCTTCTCGCCGGTGCCCGCAACCTTGATGAGGGCGAGCTCGCGCTCGACATGCGGCCCCTCGTCGGTCAGATCGCGCACGGCATGAACCGGGACCAGGCGCGAGAGCTGCGCCTTGATCTGCTCGATGATCATGCGCGTGCCGGAGGTTACGACGGTGATGCGCGACAGGTTGTTCGCGCGGTCGGTTTCGGCCACCGTCAGGCTTTCGATATTGTAGCCGCGCCCCGAAAAGAGCCCGATGACTCGCGCCAAGACACCTGGCTCGTTGTCGACGAGCACCGCGATGGTGTGCTGCTCGATCTCGCTCACCGCCCCCGCCTATACGAGGACCATGCCTTCTTCCGAGACCGATCCTTCGAGCTTGCGGTCCTCGGGGCCCAGCAGCATCTCGTTGTGGGCGGCGCCCGACGGAATCATCGGGAAGCAATTCTCCATCTGGTCGACCACCACGTCGACCAGCACCGGCCGGTCGACCGCCAGCATCTCGGTGATGACGCGGTCGACATCATCAGGCTTCTCGGCGCGCAATCCCACCGCGCCGAACGCCTCGGCGAGCTTCACGAAATCGGGGAGCGAGGCGGTATAGCTCTCGCTGTAGCGCGCGCCGTGCAGCAGCTCCTGCCACTGCCGCACCATGCCCATGTACTGGTTGTTGAGGATGAAGCCTTTGACCGGCAGCCGGTACTGGCAGATCGTCGACATCTCCTGAATGTTCATAAGGATCGAGGCCTCGCCGGCGATGTCGATGACGAGCGCATCGGGCCGCGCGATCTGCACGCCCACCGCTGCCGGAAGCCCGTAGCCCATCGTGCCGAGCCCGCCCGACGTCATCCAGTGATAGGGCGCCTCGAACTTGAAGAGCTGTGCCGCCCACATCTGGTGTTGGCCGACCTCGGTCGTGATGTAGGGATCCCTGCCGCGGGTCAGCGCATAGAGTCGCTCGATCGCGTATTGGGGCTTGATGATCTGATCGGACTTCGCATAGGCGAGGCAGTTGCGCGCCCGCCAGCCCTCGATCGCCTTCCACCATTTCGCGACGCGCTCGCGCGTGGGCTTGAAGTTCCGGCGCTTCAGCGCGTCGGACAGTGCCTCGAGCGCCTGCGCCACGTCGCCCAGCACCGGCACGTTGACGCGCACGTTCTTGTTGATCGATGACGGATCGATGTCGATGTGAATTTTCTTCGAGCCTGGCGAGAACGCGTTGATCCGGCCGGTGACGCGATCGTCAAACCGCGCGCCGACGCAGATCATCACATCACAGTCGTGCATCGCGTTGTTGGCCTCGAACGTGCCATGCATGCCGACGAGGCCGAGATATTGCTTGTCCGAACCGGGGAACGCGCCAAGCCCCATCAGGGTCAGCGTGCATGGAAAACCCGTCTTCTTGACGAGCTCGGCGAACAGCTCGCACGCCCGCGGCCCGGAATTGATGATGCCGCCGCCGCCGTAGAAGAGCGGCCGCTCGGCCTTGGCGATGAGCTCCGCCGCTTCCTCGATGCGGGCGGGATCAGGCCTCGTCTGCGGGCGATAGGTTTTGCGGGCGCCAACGGCCTCCGGCGGCACATAGGTCCCGGTCGCGAACAGCACGTCCTTCGGCAGATCGACCACGACGGGTCCCGGCCGCCCGGTGCGCGCGACATAGAATGCCTCGTGCATGATCCGGCCAAGGTCGTTCGCGTCCTTCACCAGGTAATTGTGTTTGGTGCAGGGCCGCGTGATGCCTGTGGTGTCCGCCTCCTGGAACGCGTCGTTGCCGATGAGGTGGGTCGGCACCTGACCCGTCAAACACACGATCGGGACCGAGTCCATGAGCGCGTCGGTGAGGCCCGTGACTGCGTTGGTGGCGCCCGGGCCGCTCGTCACAAGCACCGCGCCGACCTTGCCGGTGGTGCGGGCATAGCCTTCGGCCGCATGGACCGCACCTTGCTCGTGCCGCACCAGCACATGGCGCAGCTGATTCTGCTTGAAGAGCGCGTCATAAATCGGCAGCACGGCCCCGCCGGGATAGCCGAAAACGACATCAACGCCCTGATCCACCAGGGCTTTGATGACCATTTCCGCTCCCGTCATTTGCCTCAGGGACATAACCCCCGCTCCTTGCGCAACTCCGCAACCTAGTGAGCTAAATCTTGCCGGTCAATAGTGACTGACGAATAAATGAAAATATTCCGGGAAGCAAACTTTCCGAAAATTGCGCCTCGACGGGGAGCGTACGCATCCCCGCCATGCGGTGGCGGAGCCACGTGTACTGCCTCTTGGCGTAGCGGCGCGTCGCTTGCTGCGCTGCAGCAATAGCGTCCGCACGCGTCGTCATGCCGTCGAGGCAGAGAGCGAGCTCCCGCAGCCCCACCGCCTTCAGCGCCGGCAGTTCGGGCGGCAGGCCCCGGGCACGGAGCGCCGCCACCTCCTCGAGCGCGCCGTCTTCGACCATGGCGATGACGCGCGCATCGCACGCGGCATAGAGCGCCGCGCGCGGCGGCAGCAGCACGATCGCGATTGGCGCCGAGGCGGCCCGCGACGGCGGCACCGCGAGTTGTTGCCATTCGCCGAGCGTGCGCCCGGTCGCGGTCACGACCTCGTACGCGCGAACGAGGCGCTGCGTGTCGCCGGCAGGAAGCCGCACGGCCGCGGCCGGATCGAGCTCCGCGAGACGCGCGCGAAACGCCGCGCCGCCGAGTTCCGCATGGAGCGCCCGCGCCGCCGCACGCGCCGACTGCGGCACCTCCGGCACGGCGGCAAGCCCATGCAGCCAGGCGTGGAGGTAAAGCCCGGTGCCACCCGCAAGGATCGGCAGCCGTCCCGCCGCCTGCGCGGCCTCGACCTCGACCCGCGCCATGTTGCGCCAGCGGCCGGCCGAGCACGCCTCGGCCGCGTCGATCACGCCATAGAGGCGATGGGGCGCGCGCGCCTCTTCCTCCCGCCCCGGCCGCGCCGTCAGCACGTGGAGGTCGCGATAAACCTGCATGCTGTCGGCATTTATGACCGTGCCGGAAAACTCCTCGGCGAGCGCCAGAGCAAGCGCCGATTTTCCACTTGCGGTAGGCCCCGCGACGATCACCACATCAGACATGCAGCGGTTCTAGCACCGCGCCTTGCCTTTGGCGGAGCCGCGGCCGATAAGGACCCATGCCGGAATTCGTGTTGACGCTCGTCGCTGCCGCGCCCGCCGACGCGGAGATGGCGGCGACGGCGCTCCGGCAGGCAGGCGCCACCGTTGGCATGCCGAATTCGCTTGCACCCGAAGCGTTCGATCTTCCGTTCGAAGAAATCGCGCCCGAGTCTGCGGAGCACGCGGTGCGCGATGCATTTCCCGGACGAGCGCTCGACGTCATCGCCCAGCCCGCGCTCGGCCGGCGCAAGAAGCTTCTCGTCATCGATCTCGAATCGACTCTGATCGAGAATGAGATGCTCGAGGAGCTGGCCGCGTTCGCCGGCGTCAGGGACCATGTCGCCGCGATCACGCGGCGTGCCATGAACGGCGAAATCGATTTTCTGGATGCGCTTAACGAGCGCGTGGGGCTGCTCAGCGGCCAGCCGTCGACCATTCTCGAGACCGCCGCCGCGCGCATCCGGCTCATGCCGGGCGCGGCCGCGCTCGTCCGCACCATGCGCGCGAGCGGCGCCACCTGTGCCATTGTCTCCGGCGGATTCCGCGTCTTCGCGGAGCCGGTGCGCGAGCAGCTCGAATGCGACATCGTGGTCGCCAACTCGCTCGAGGTGAAAGCCGGACAGATCACTGGCCGGCTCGTGCCGCCAGTCTTCGGGCGCGAGGCAAAGCTCGCGACGCTCAAGAAGCTCGCAGCCGAGCTGGGCCTGCCGCTGGCGGCGACGCTTGCCGCGGGCGACGGCGCCAATGACCTGCCGATGCTAAAGGCGGCGGGATTGGGGATCGCATTCCACGGCCGGCCGGCCGTGCGGGCCGAAGCACGTTGGAGGATCGACCACGCCGATCTGCGCGCGCTCCTCTATGCCCAGGGCTACCGGGTCGAGGAGATCGTCGAGCGCTAGTTAGCTTTGGTCGATCTTCAGTGCGACGAAGCGGAGATCGCCCTGGCGATCGACGAGCAGCAGCACGGATTTCCGGCCCTGCTTCTTCGCCGCCTCGACGAGATCGTTGATCTGGCTTGCGTTCTTCACGTCCTCCTGGGCCACCTCGACGATCACGTCGCCCGCGTGGACGCCTTTTTCCGCGGCTTGACTCTTGGCCTCGACATCGGTCACCACGACGCCCACCGCGTTCTCGGCGAGGGCGTAGCGCTCGCGCAGGTCGGGCGTCATGTTCGCCAGCGACAGTCCCAGCACTTGCACACCGGGCACCGGCGCATCCTGCTTCTTCTGGTCCTGCGCCGGCAGCGCCGCCTGTTCCTCGTCCTCCTTGAGCTCGCCGACCTTGACGTCGAGCGACTCTTCCTTGCGCTTGCGCCAGACCGTCACCTTGACCGTCTTGTCGATCGGCGTCTCGGCCACGAGGCGCGGCAGGTGGCGCATGTCCGTCACCTCCTTGCCGTCGAAGTCGAGGACTACGTCGCCGGGCTGGATGCCAGCCACCTGGGCCGGGCCGCCATCCTTGACGCTGGCGATGAGTGCGCCCTTGGGCTTGTCGAGGCCGAGGCTTTCGGCGATCTCGTCGGTCACGCTCTGGATGTTGACGCCGAGCCAGCCGCGACGCGGATGGCCGAAGTCGCGGATCTGCTCGACCACCGGGCGGGCCTCGTTCGACGGCAACGCGAAACCGATGCCGATCGAGCCGCCCGAGGGCGAATAAATCGCGGTGTTGATGCCGATCACCTCGCCGTTCATGTTGAACATCGGGCCGCCGGAGTTGCCGCGGTTGATCGCGGCGTCGGTCTGCAGGAAATCGTCATAAGGACCGGCATTGATCTCGCGCGCCCGGGCCGAGAGGATTCCGGCGGTGACGGTGCCGCCGAGGCCGAAAGGGTTCCCGATCGCCAGCACCCAATCGCCAATCCGCGTCTGGTCGCTGTCGCCGAACTTGACCGCAGGCAACGGCTTAGACGATTTGATGCGCAGGAGCGCCACGTCGATCTTGGTGTCGCGGCCCACAACCTCGGCCTTGAAATTCGTGTCGTCCTGAAGCGTGACCGTGATCTGGTCGGCGTCGGCGATGACGTGATTGTTGGTCACGACGAGGCCCGAGGGATCGATGATGAAGCCCGAGCCGAGCGAGGTGGCATGGCGCGGCAGCGCCTGCGGCGTGCTGCCGTCGCCATGGTTGCGGTTGAGGAAGTCCTTGAAGAACTCCTCGAACGGCGAGCCGGGCGGGAATTGTGGCATGTCCGGGCCGGTAGCGCCGCCCTTGTCGGACTTGATCGTCTGCGTCGTCGAGATGTTCACGACCGCCGGCAGGAGCTTGGCCGCGAGATCGGCGAAGCTGTCAGGCGCGGGCTTGGCCCAGGCCGGCCCCAGGAGGGCAAGGACGAGCACCCCGGCCGCCATGATCCGCGTCGCGAGCCCCACAAGAGCCGGCCCGGCACGCGTTTGGTTCCGGCGGCAGGACCGGCTGGCGCTGGCGGATGGCAAGAAAACGCACTCCCTCGGCGGGCTGGGGAATGATCGATCTTACGTGAGAACACGGGCGCGCGAAAGCGCCATCGGGCAACGAACACGCCTCACTTTGGCGATTTCGCGACATCGGTGCCTGCCGTCGCCGCCGCGCGCGACGGAGGCGCCTGCTCCGGCCCGTTCTCAAGATACTTGAAGAACGGGCTGTCCGGCGACAGGACGAACGTCGTGTCCTGGCCGCTCAGCGCCGCGCGATATGCCTCGAGCGAGCGGTAGTAGGAGAAGAATCCCTCATCCTTGCCATAGGCCTCAGCGGTGATGCGGATGGCGTCGCCATCGCCCTGACCGCGCAGGATCTGCGACTGCTTGTTGGAGTCGGCGATGATCTCGATGCGCTGGCGGTCGGCATCGGCGCGGATCTGCTGTGCCTGGCGCGCGCCTTCGGCGCGGTAGCCGGCCGCCTCGCGCTGACGCTCCGACTTCATCCGCGCGTAAACCGCTTCGCTGTTCTGCTCGGGCAGATCGGCGCGCTTGATACGTACGTCGACGACATCGATGCCGAAGCCTTTCGATTGCTCGTTCACCTCGGTCTTGACCTGTTGCATGATCTCCGCGCGACGCTGCGAGATAACGTCCTGGAGCTCGATGCCGCCGATGATGCGGCGCAGCGCGCCGGTCATGATCGCGCCGACGCGCTGCCAGGCGACGAGCTCGGTGCCGACGCTCTGATAGAACTGCAGCGGATTGACGATGCGGAAGCGGATATAGGTGTCGACGACCAGTCGCTTCTGGTCGGACGCGATCACTTCCTCGGCGGGCGGCTCGAAATCGAGGATGCGGCGGTCGTACTCGACCACATCCTGCCACGGCAGCTTGACGTGAAGGCCGGGTTCGGTCACGACATCGATGGGATTGCCGAATTGCAGAACAAGTCCCTCCTGCACCTGGGACACGACGAAGAAGCTGCTCCAGGCGACGATGAGCACCACGACGATGGCGGCGCTCAGCGCGGCGATCATGCGCGAGCTCATCGTCCGCCTCCCGCCCTTGCTCCGGGCTGAGGCTGGGGCGTGGGAGCCGGCTGCGGTGCGGGCCGTGGCGGCGCCGGTATGGTGTTGAGCTGCGGCAGCGGCAAGTAGGGAAGGACGCCCGTTCCGGCGGCGCCCTTGTCGAGGATGATCTTGTTGGTGTTCTGCAAAATGCTTTGCATCGTCTCGATGTAGAGGCGGCGCGCGGTCACATCCTGGGCCAACTTGTAGGAATCGAGTACCGAGAGGAAGCGCGCGGCATCGCCTTGCGCGTTGAGGACGATCTGCGCGCGATAGGCCTCGGCCTCTTGTACGATGCGGGCACCGTCGCCGTGCGCCACCGGCACGACATTGTTGCGATAGGCCTCTGCTTCGTTGATGAGACGCTGCTGGTCGATCTTGGCGCTCTGCACGTCGCGGAACGCGTCGATCACCTGGGACGGCGGATCGACCTTCTGGAGCTGCACGCTCGTGATCGCGATCCCGGCGTGATAGGAGTCGAGGATCGCCTGCATGAGCTGCTGCGTTTCGCTCTCGATCTTGGGACGCCCGCCGGTCAAGGCGCTCGCGATCTCGCTGTGGCCGATCACTTCGCGCATCGCGCTCTCGGCCGCGGACTTCACCGTGCCGTCGGGATTGCGAATGTTGAAGAGATAGCCCTTGGCGTCGTTGATGACCCACAGCACGATGAAATTGACGTCGACGATATTTTCGTCGCCGGTAAGCATCAACGACTCTTCCGGCAGCTCGCTGGTGCGGCCTTCGGCGCCTGTGGCGCGGAAGCCGACTTCGACGCGATTGACGCGTGTCACCTTGGGCAGCAGCACGTCCTCGATGAACGGCAGCTTGAGGCCAAGGCCCGGCGTGGTCGTGCGGTTGTAGGCGCCGAACCGTAGCACGACACCGAGCTCGTCGGGCGCCACCGTATAGACGCTCGAGGCGCCAATCAGGATGAGAACGACGGCGAGGACGACGAGCGCTATGCCGCGGCCGCGCCCCATTCCGCCGGGCAAAAGCCGGCGCAGGCGATCCTGGCTCCGGCGCAGCATCTCCTCGATGTTGGGAGGCTGCGGCCCGCGTCCCCAGGGGCTTTGTCCACCGCCCCAAGGGCCGCCGCCCTGATTCCACGACATGTGGGTCCTTTCCGAGCGGCAACGCGCCCACCGCTCGCTTTGCAGAATGCCCGACTTCTCCTTATATGTCAGCAGAAGTCGATGGGGCGGGCATGAGCGTTACCGAGAACGAAGTCCTTGCTGCGCTGCGCATGGTCAAGGATCCGGAGCGTGGCGAGGATATCGTGACGCTCGGCATGATCGCCGGGCTGCAAGTGCGCGAGGGCCACGTCGCCTTCGCGCTTGAGGTGGAGCGCGCGCGTGCACCCAAGCTCGAGCCGTTACGCCAGGCGGCCGAGCGCGCAGTCGAAGCGCTCGACGGCGTGCTGTCGGTCTCGGCCGTCCTGACCGCCGAGGCGCCGCGCGGGCGTCAGGGCGGCCCCGCCGCACATCCGCAGGCGCCGCAGCAAGAGGCGAAGAAGCCGCTCGTCCCCGGCGTACGCGCCATCATCGCCGTTGCGAGCGGCAAGGGTGGCGTCGGCAAGTCAACCACCGCCGCCAATCTTGCCCTCGCCCTCAATGCCAACGGCCAGAAGGTTGGCGTTCTCGACGCCGATATCTACGGCCCTTCGATGCCGCGCATGCTCGGCATCTCCGGCAAGCCGCGCATGGCCGATAGCAAGCGGCTGGAGCCGATGCAGAACCACGGCGTCAAATGCATGTCGATGGGTTTTCTCGTGCCGGAGGACACGCCGATGATCTGGCGCGGGCCGATGGTGATGAGCGCGCTGCAGCAGATGCTGCGCGACGTGAATTGGGGCGAGCTCGACGTCATGGTCGTGGATATGCCGCCCGGCACCGGCGACGCGCAGCTGACGATGGCGCAGCAAGTGCCCTTGGCCGGCGCCGTCATCGTCTCGACGCCGCAAGACATTGCGCTCCTCGACGCGCGCAAGGGCCTCAACATGTTCCGCAAGGTCGACGTGCCGGTACTCGGCATCATCGAGAACATGAGCTATTTCCTGTGCCCGCACTGCGGCGAGCGCACCGACATCTTCAGCCATGGCGGCGCGCGGCGCGAGGCCGAAGCCTTGGGCTGCGACTTCCTCGGCGAGCTGCCGCTCGATGTCGCGATCCGCGAGACTTCCGACAGCGGCAATCCGATCGTCGTCGCCGATCCGACGGGCGCACACGCCGAGGTCTATCGCGCGATCGCGCGGCGCATTTGGGAAAAGCTCGGCGCCGGCGCCTCGGGCGGTCCACGAGCCGCGCCTCGCATCGTCGTACAGTAGGCTAGAGGCAACTCTCTTGTTGTGCCGCCGATTTCGGGCATTATGGCGGCAACGAGACCAATTCACTGGGGGAGGAAACATGCGCATCGTTGCTTCGACGGCGATTGCTGCGTTCGCGCTTGCCTTTGCGGCGTCGCATGCGGCTTCGGCCGACCCGTGGAAGATCCGCGTCGGGTGGGTCACCACGCCTGGCCACATGCAGCCGGTGATCGACGAGCTGCAGAAGCGCCACCCCGAACTCTTCCACCATTTCGGCCAAAGCTATGTTGCGGCCGGCGTTCATTTCCAGGGCACGACACCGCAGATCCAGGCGCTCGCCATCAACGAACTCGAGATCGCATCGTTCGGACCCGAGGCCCTGGCGCTCGCGGTCGACAACGCTCATCTCGACGTGCGCATGATCGCCGACGTGTTTCAGGACGGCGTGCCCGGCTATTCCAGCATCACGTTCGCGGTTAAGGCCGACAGCCCGATCAAGACCATCGACGACCTCAAGGGCAAGCGCGTCGCGACCAACGCGATCGGGTCATTCGGCGATTCGGCCATGCGCGTCAACCTGCGCCTGCACGGCATATCCGATCGCGACATTACCTCGGTCGAAGCGCCGTTCCCGACCATGCCGGCGATGCTCGACGATGGCAAGGTCGACATGATCATCCTGGTGCCGCAATACGAGTACATGGTGAAAGAGGGTAAGTACCGCGTGCTCTTCCGCGCGGTGCAGGGCTATGGCCGCATCCAGGCGGTGCTATGGGCGATGCGCGCCGACCAGATCGCGGCACACCGCGCGGCGCTCGTCGATTTCCTTGAGGATCACATCCGCGCCGTGCAGTGGCTCACAAGCGCCGCGCACCACAAGGAGGCGGTCGACCTCATCTCGGAGGTGACGAAGCTCAAGCCCGAGACGCTCGACTTCGCCTACACCAAGGACGATTCCTACCACGCGCCCGACGGCAAGCCCGACGTGGCGGGGACACAGCACGCGCTCGATGTCGAGATGAAATACGGGCTTATCCATGACACCTTGACGGTGGCGCCGAAATACGTCGATCTTGGGCCGGTCGAGGATGCGGCCAAGCGGCTTGGCGGCTCCTAAGGGGGAAGCAATATGACGACGTTTCGATCCACCATCGCCGTTGGCGCGCTGGCGCTCGCGGCCTTATCCGCGCCCGCCCGGGCCGATGTCGAGCATGCGACCGTGGCGATGCCGGCGGTCGCCATGATCTTCGCGACTGAATACATCGCCCAGGATGCCGGCATCTATAAGGCCGAAGGCCTCGACGTGAAGGAACAGGTCATCGCCGGCATCGGCGCGACCAACGCCGTGATCGCCGGCTCGATGGATTTCGGCTATGCCTCGGGCGTGACGTTGACGCGCGCGTCGGCGCACAACCAACCGATTCTGGGCATCGCGCGCACCTACCAGCACACCGGGTTCTGGCTCGTCGTGAGCAAAAAGATCGCCGAAGCTGGGCATTTCGACGCTAACGCGCCACTTGCCGAGCGCGCGAAGCTGCTGAAGGGCTTGCGCTGGGCGGTGGGCGGCAGCATCCAGGCGATCCCGCACGCCTATCTCAATGACATCGCCGCCGTGGGCGGGCTCGATCCGACCAAGGACTATCTCGTCACCGCGATGATGCCGACGGATCAGCTCGCGTCGCTCGAGCATGGCGCCGTCGACGGTGTGTCGGCCGGCCCGCCGATCGTCGAGCAGGCCGTGAAGGACGGCATTGGCGTCATCATCACCGATGGCAACAAGGACCCCGACTGGCTGAAGGATGTCGCCGCCAACGTCGTGCTGACGCGACCCGACACCTGCGAGAAGCGCCGCACTGTGTGCGAGAAGATGGGGCACGCGACCGCCAAGGCGCTGCTTTTCATGCATCAGCATCAGAAAGAGGCGATGGAGATTCTCGGCAAGCGCGTCAACGTGACCGATCCGGCGGTGCTCGCTGAGGCCTTCAAGCACACGCTCGAGGCGACGCCCGAGACCGCCCAACTCGACGCTCAGGAACTCGCGACCGCCGACCGCATGAACGTCGAAGCGGGCTTCATGAAGCGCGAGGATATGCTGTCGTCCTACACCAAGATCTTCACGAACGAGTTCGTGAAATAGGACCTCCCGTTCGGTCCGTCAGCCCGCCTAGCTCCGCCCGAGCGTCGCCATCAGCTCGGTCCACTCGCGTTTGGAGAGACCGCTCCCCTCGTGCGTGACGGTCTCGCCGACAAGCATCCGCTTCACTACCGCGAGCGCGGCGGCGGAGAGATGGGCGCCGCCCATGCCGTGCTGGCGGAACGCGTCGGCCGTCAGCGGGACCCAGCGCTCCAGCATAGCCAGCATTGCGTCGGCATAGACGCGGATCTCGTACTGCGCGTGGGTGTCGGCGCGCAGGGAGAGGAAGTGCATGAGGTTGTAGAGATCGATCTTCCAATACCATTGCGTATAGAAATTAAGCGAGAGGTTCATGCGCGCGAGCTCACGCGCGAGGCCCTGGCGCGCGGGATCGCGCGGTGTGCCGTCCTCGCGCTCGTTGAGGAGCTCGACATAGCCGCGATATGCCTTCTCGGAATCCTCGCGCAAAAGCGCCAGCACGCGCGCGGCTTCGGCGCCTTCGAGCACGTCGCCCCTGCCCTGCCGGTTGCTGCGCGACTGCGCCGCGAGCTGCGCCGGCGCCGGAACGTAGAACTCGTTGTCGAGGATCGAATAGCGCGCCGAGTACTCGTTCACGTTGGCGGTGCGATGGCGGATCCATTGCCGCGCGACGAAGATCGGAAGTTTCACGTGAAACTTGATCTCGCACATCTCGAACGGCGTCGTGTGGCGGTGCCGCATCAGGTAGTTGATGAGCCCACGATCTTCCGAGACACGCTTCGTGCCTTTGCCATAGGAGACGCGCGCGGCCTGCACCACCGCCGCATCATCGCCCATATAGTCGATGACGCGGACGAAGCCGTGATCGAGCACGGGAACGGCTTCGTAGAGAATCTCCTCGAGCGCAGGGACGGTGGCGCGCCGCGTCAGCGCGCTCTCCGCGCGCAATCGCGCGATCTCGGCCTGCTGCTCGGGCGTCAAGGGCATGAGCCTGAGTCTACAAGCGCGCGGGCGGATCGGGAAAGCGCCACTGCGAATCGTCCAGGCCCCATGCGATAATCAGGCGATGGCTGCCGCTCCCCTCGACGCCTGGACCAATTTCTTCATCGCCGAGGCGGGCGCCGCGGCGGCATTGCTGGGGCTCCTCTTCGTCGCAATCTCGATCAACCTCGCGCGCATCCTCAACTATCCGCACCTGCCCGGCCGCGCCGCGGAGAGCCTCGCCATGCTCGTGGGGGCGCTCATCCTGTGCAGCGCCGGACTCGTGCCGGGTCAGCCCGAAGGCTGGCTCGGCGCCGAGTATCTCGTCTGCGGACTCGGCATGTGGCTCTGTCCGACCGTCAACCGCGTGCGCACGCGCACGCGCTTCCACCCGGACCATATGTGGAAACTGGTGCTGCCGATCGTCATCGGTCAGGCCGCGACCCTACCCATCGCGCTGGCGGGCGTGGCCATCCTGGCCGGCCATTGGGGCGCCCTTTATGTCGTGCCGCCGGCGCTCATGCTCTGCTTCATCGCCGCGGTCTGGAACGCCTGGGTTCTGCTTGTCGAAATCATGCGATGACCTATATTGGAAGGGCTGGGAAACCGGCTATGGCGATAAACGGCGCATGGAATAAGCGTAGCGGACCCGGGGGCAGTACCCGGCGCCTCCACCATCCTTAAGGGGGCGAATCAGGATCGACGCGCGTAGTAAAGATGTGGTCGTCGCCCGGCATGGTACCACCGATATCGGGCCAACACTGAGTTGCGAACGATAACTTCGCACAAGAGGCTCTCGCGGCCTAATTCCCTTACGGGAATGACAGCCTAGAGTGTTTCGCGGTTCGGGGGGCACCGGGCAACAGAAGCCCCCCACTTCAATCTCGGGAGCGCTCGTGAAAGACCTCATCCGATACGACAAGATGGTCGAGGCGGCGCTCCGGGGAGTGGTGCGCGAGGTATTGGCGCGCACCGCGGCGAGCGGCCTGCCCGGCGCTCATCACTTTTACATTACGCTCAAGACTGCGCATCCGGGTGTCGTCATCCCCGACAGTCTGCGTGCCGAGTATCCCGACGAGATGACCGTGGTGCTCGAGCACCAATTTTGGGATCTCGAAGTCAAGGAAGACCGCTTCTCCGTCACGCTGAGCTTCAAGAACCGGCCGGAGCGACTCACCATCCCGTTCGAGTCGATCACCGCGTTCGCCGATCCGGCGGTGAAATTTGGCCTGCAGTTCCAGGCGGCACCGGCGGGCGAACTCGCGGAAGGCGCGTCGGCCGCTGACGCCGATCCGAAGGCGGCCGCCAAGTCCGCACCCGCGAAAGAAGCGCAGGTTGTGACGCTCGACGCCTTCCGCAAGAAGTAGCCGCAATTTTGCGCTGTTCTTTGCTGCGATAACCGGGACAATCACCGACCAACGACAAGGGCTGATCCGGATGCGCGCGCGATGAGCGATTTCGTCTTCCACGAGCTTTTCCCTCTGGGCGCCGATGAGACGCCCTACCGCAAGCTCACCGGCGAGCATGTGTCGCAAGCCGCGTTCGCCGGAGATTCGGTGCTGAAGGTCGAGCTGCCGGCGCTGACGCTCCTGGCCCAGCAAGCGATGGTCGATTGCCAGCATCTGCTGCGCCCCGGCCATCTGCGGCAGCTGCGCACGATCCTCGACGATCCCGAGGCGTCCGACAACGACCGCTTCGTCGCCTTCGACATGCTGAAGAACGCCAACATCGCCGCCGGCAAGGTGCTGCCGATGTGCCAGGACACCGGCACGGCGATCGTGATGGGCAAGAAGGGGCAGCGCGTTTGGACGGGCGGCGGCGATGCTGGCGCGCTCGCGGCCGGCATCAGGCGCACATACACCGAGACCAACCTGCGCTACAGCCAGCTTGCGCCCACCTCGATGTTCAGCGAGGTCAACACCGGCGACAACCTGCCGGCGCAGATCGATCTTTTCGCCGACGATGGCGACGAATATCATTTCCTTTTCATCGCCAAGGGCGGTGGCTCGGCCAACAAATCGTTCCTGTTCCAGGCGACGCCGGCGACGCTCAACCCGAAGGCGCTTTTGAAATTCCTCGACGAGCGCATCCGCACGCTCGGCACGGCCGCGTGCCCGCCCTATCACCTCGCGATCGTCATCGGCGGCACCTCGGCCGAGCTCAACCTGAAGACCGTGAAGCTCGCGAGCTGCCGCTATCTCGATTCGCTGCCCGAAGCCGGCAACAAGTACGGCCAGGCCTTCCGCGACCGCGGGCTCGAAGCCGAAGTGCTGGAGCTGACGCGCAAGAACGGCATCGGCGCGCAATTCGGCGGCAAGTATTTCTGCCACGACGTGCGCGTCATCCGCCTGCCGCGGCACGGCGCGAGCCTGCCCATCGGCATCGGCGTCTCCTGCGCGGCCGACCGCCAGATCCGCGGCCGCATCGACCGCGATGGCGTGTTCCTCGAGCAGCTCGAGACCAATCCCGCACACTTCCTGCCCGAGATCGACGAGAAACACTTGGCGGGATCGGTCGTGCGCATCGACCTGACGCGGTCGATGGACGTGATCCGCGAGACCTTGTCGCAACACCCGGTGAAGACGCGGCTCGCGCTCACCGGCCCGCTCATCGTCGCGCGCGACCTGGCGCATGCGAAACTCAAATCGGAACTCGATGCGGGCCGCACGCTGCCGGATTATTTTCGCAATCATCCCATTTACTATGCGGGGCCAGCGAAGACTCCCTCGGGCTACGCCTCGGGCTCGTTCGGACCGACGACGGCCGGACGCATGGATTCCTATGTCGAGCAGTTCATGGCCGCCGGCGGCAGTTACGTTACGCTCGCCAAGGGCAATCGCGGCGCCGAGGTGCGCGCGGCCTGCCAGAAGCATGGCGGATTCTATCTCGGCTCGATCGGCGGGCCGGCGGCGCGGCTTGCGCAGGACTGCATCCGCAAGGTCGAGACGCTGGCATATCCCGAACTCGGGATGGAGGCGATCTGGCGCATCGAGGTGGAAGATTTCCCGGCCTTCATCGTTATCGACGACAAAGGCAACGATTTCTTCGCCAAGCTCGTCTAGGCGGGCGATGGCGGTCTCGAGGGCGTTCATCGACTACGTGCGCGATCAGCTCCAGCCCTGGGGCGGGGGCGATATCACGGCGCAGCGCATGTTCAGCAGCGCGGGGCTTTTCCGGGGCGGCATCATGTTCGCGCTCGTCCATGACGACACGCTCTACTTCCGCACTGATGCGGAAAACGTGGCGGATTTCATCGCAGCCGGGATGGCGCCGTTCTCTTATGCGCGCGCCGGGCGGAGTGTCGCGCTCGGCTACCACCAGGTCCCCGCCGAGGTCATCGAGGAGCCGGACGAACTGGCACAGTGGGCAGCGGCGGCCCTTGCCGCGGCCCAACGGCGCAGCACTCCTCGCTCGCGCGCCCGCGTGCGACGGCCCCGCCCGCGGCGGCGCGCCTAGAGAGCCGGCGTGGCCGAGGCGGTCGATCTCGCAGCCCTCACGAGCGGCAGCAAACCGGCCTGGGACGCGTTCGTGCGCCGCTATGCCGGGCTCGTGCTCGCCGGGGTGCGCGCGGTCGCGCGCGAGGGAGGCGATGCCGAAGACCTCATGCAGGAGGTGTTCGTCCGCCTCTGCAAGGATGATTACCGGCTCCTTAAGACTTATGACCCGACGCGCGCAGGGCTCACGACATGGCTGACCATCGTCGCGCGCTCGACGGCGCGCGACGTGCTGCGCCGGCGCCACCCACAAGTGACGCCAATCGACGCGGTACCGGAGACCCAACTTGCGGTTGAGGACCGTCATGTCGAACCGCTGAAGCTTCCGGAAGAGCTTCTGTCGCCGCGGCAAAAGCTCGTTTTGACAATGCTTTACGACAAGGACATGGAGGTCGCCGAGATCGCCGCCGCACTCGGCGTCGACCCCCAGACGGTGCGCAGTACGCACCACAAGGCGATGCTCAAGCTGCGCCAACACTTCGCGCCCGGAGACGGCGCCGCGAAGGTCGAGCGGAGGGGATGAAATTATGGCAACTTGCCTAAAAGCTCATGTGAGGAGTGGGTCATGAGTGGTCCGGGGGATCTGGCGCAGGAATTGGAGTTCTGGCGGCGCTGGCGCGCGACCTCGGCCGAGGCGCCGCCTGTCGATCCTATGCTGCTCGCGGCCTATGCCGAAGGGCAGCTCGATGAAAGCGCGGCCGAGCCGGTCGAGGCTTGGCTCGCCGATCATCCTGACGCGCTCGCCGATATCGTGGCCGCGCGCTCGGCGCTACGCGCCGCCCTTGACGCGGCGCCGGAGCCACGGATCGCCCGCGCCCTTGCCCTTGTCGCGAGGACCGGCTCTGCTGCGCCACTCGCGCCGGCCGCCGAGATCGTGCCATTCCCGAGTGCGCGCGTCGCCCGCCGCAGGACCTGGCGTGATGCCGCCGCCTGGGGCGCCGTCGCCGCGAGCCTTCTCGCCACCAGCATGTTTGGCTTCGAGATCGGCAGCAACGCCTATGCCAACCTGACGCAGCCGTCGGTCGTCTCCGAGAGCGTAGCGCACGAGCTCATCGATCCGCCTTCGGGCCTGTTCAGCGAAGACGACGACTCGGCGACGTGACCATGACCGCCGACATCTCCGGCCGCGGACCGCGGCACGGGTGGGCGATCTGGATTGCGCTGGCTCTCTCGCTCACCCTCAACGTCTTCGTCGCGGGCGGCCTGTTCTGGTCGATGATGGGGCCGCGGCACGCGCCCGAGCCGCCGGCCGAGCGGCTTGTCGCGGCGGCACGCACGCTCGACCTCACAGCCGACCAGCAGGCGGCGCTCCGCACCTTCGCCCGCACCGCACGCGAGCTTCGCCGTTCGCTCGGCGAGACCAACGCGCCGATCTTCCGTCAGGTTTGGACAGAGTTGGCGAAGACGCAGCCCGACCAAGCGGCTATCGCAAAGCTCACAGATACTGCGCTGGATAACCGCCGCACCTTCCAGGGCAAGATGACGGCGAACCTGATGACGTTCGTTGCGACGCTCAACCCTGATCAGCGCCAGCGTTTCGCCGAGCTGGCGATGCGTCGACCGGGCGCGCCGCAGCAGCACTGAACCCAGGCCTAAGAACCGGCGCATCCTCGCCCCATATCTAGCCCGTCCCCGCGAAGGAGACCGGCGATGGCAGAGACGAGACTCGAGCGCGACAGCATGGGCACCGTTGCCGTGCCGGATGAGCGCTATTGGGGCGCGCAGACGGAGCGCTCGCGCCAGAACTTTCGCATCGGCGGCCAGCGCATGCCGCTTCCGCTTATTCGCGCGCTGGCGCTCCAGAAAAAGGCCGCGGCGCTTGCCAACACGGCCCTCGGGCAGCTCGACCGTCGGCTCGGCGAGGCCATTGCAGCAGCAGCGCAGCAGGTGATCGACGGCAAGTATGACGACGAATTCCCGCTCGTCGTATGGCAGACGGGGTCGGGCACGCAGACCAACATGAACATGAACGAGGTGCTGGCGAACCTCGCCAATGAAGCGCTCGGCAGCGCGCGCGGCGCGCAGCAGCCCGTCCATCCGAACGATCACGTCAATCTTGGGCAGTCCTCGAACGACAGCTTCCCGACCGCGATGCACATCGCCGCGGCGCGCGAGATCGACGCGCACTTGCTGCCCGCGCTCGACAAGCTGCGCGGGGCGCTTGACGCCAAAGCGCGCGAATTCGCCGCCATCGTTAAGATCGGCCGGACCCATCTCCAGGACGCAACGCCGTTGCCGCTCGGCGCCGAATTCGGCGCCTACCGACGCCAGATCGAATTGGGTATCGCGCGGATTAAAGCATGCCTGCCGCGGCTTTATCCGCTGGCGCAGGGCGGCACCGCCGTCGGCACCGGCCTCAACGCGCCTCCAGGATTTGCCGACCGCTTCATCGGCGAGCTTAACGGCCTAACCGGCTTGCCGTTCGTGTCGGCGGAAGACAAGTTCGAGGCGCTCGGCGCGCACGATGCAATGGTCGAGCTGTCGGGCGCGCTAAACGTCATCGCCGCGTCGCTGATGAAGATCGCCAACGACATCCGCCTCATGGGCTCTGGTCCGCGCTGTGGCATTGGCGAACTGCGCCTGCCCGAGAACGAGCCGGGATCCTCGATCATGCCGGGCAAGGTCAATCCCACCCAGGCCGAGGCGGTGACGATGGTGGCGACGCAGGTGATGGGCAATCACGTCGCCGTCACGGTCGCCGGCAGCCAGGGGCAATTCGAGCTCAACGTGATGAAGCCCGTCATCATCGCCAATGTGCTGCAGTCGCTCGGGCTCATTGCCGACGCGGCTGCGAGCTTCGCCGACAATTGTGTCGCCGGTATCGAAGCCGACCGCGCGCGCATCGCGGAGCTCGTCGGGCGCTCGCTCATGCTGGTGACGGCGCTCTCGCCGCGGATCGGCTACGACAAGGCGGCCGAGATCGCGAAGAAGGCGCACCATGACGGCACGACCTTGCGCGATGCAGCGCTCGCCTTGGGTTATGTCACGGCCGCCGATTTCGACCGCTGGGTCAGGCCGGAAGCGATGATCGGCACCGCGTGAGCGACGGCCCAAAGAAGCGCTCGGTGGTGATCGCCGGGCACCGCACGAGCCTCTCGCTCGAGGAGCCGTTCTGGCGCGATCTCGCGGCGGTCGCACGGGTGCGCGGGCTCTCGATGAGCGCGCTCGTCGCCTCGATCGATGTGGGCCGCGCCGGCAATCTTTCGAGCGCGCTGCGGCTCTTCGTGCGCGACTGCTACCGCCGCGGCGAGCTTCCCGCGCACGAGGAAGCGCCCTAGCATTGCGGAAAAGGAGCGCGTAATGGCCGAACCGATCAACCTCAACCGTTTCCGCAAGGAGCGGGCACGCGCCGAGAAAGAGCAACGCGCCGCCGCCAACCGTGCTGCGCACGGACGCGGCAAGGCCGAACGCACGAAGGACCGGCTCGAACGCGACAAAGCGGCGAAGGATCTCGACGGCAAGCGCCTCGACTGAAGCTCAGAATCCCAGCGCGCGACGATAGAGCTCGAGCGTTTCGGCATCGAAGCAGCAGAACAGCACACGCTCGACCGCACTGTCGGCGGCGAGAAAGCCACGCGTCTCCGCGACCGCGATCGCGGCCGCACGCGGCTTCGGGAATCCGTAGACGCCGGTCGAGATCGCCGGAAACGCGATTGAGGCGAGGCCATGCTTCAGAGCGAGGCCGAGGCTCGCCCGGTAGCATCCCGCGAGGAGCTGCTCCTCGCCGTTGCCGCCGCCGCGCCACACGGGCCCGACCGCGTGGATCACGTGGCGCGCCTTCAGGCGAAAACCCTTGGTGATGCGCGCACCGCCGGTCGGGCAGCCGCCAACCGTGCGGCATTCGGCGAGGAGCTCCGGCCCCGCCGCGCGATGAATCGCGCCATCGACCCCGCCGCCCCCCAGCAGCGTCTCGTTTGCGGCATTGACAACGGCGTCGACCTCGAGCCGCGTGATGTCGCCGGACAGCGCTTCGAGGCGCGCCACGCCCTAGCCCGTGGCGCGGCGGCCGCTGCGCTCCGGCTTCATGCCGAGCGCGCGCATATAGAGATCGAGCAGGGCCTCCTGCTCGTCGCGGGCGTCCTCGTCCATCTTACGGAGGCGCACGAGCGCGCGAATGGTCTTGACGTCGAAGCCTACGCCCTTCGCCTCGGAATAGACTTCCTTGATGTCCTCGGCGAGCGCCCGCTTCTCCTCCTCGAGGCGCTCGATACGCTCGACGAACGATTTGAGGCGCTCCCCGGCGACGGCGCCGTCGGAGCTGTTTTTATCGCGGGCTCGCATGGACGAAGGAACCCTAGACGAGCCGCGCCCGCGGCGCAAGCGCGTGGGAAATCAGTGCTTCGGTGCCGCGATCTGCTGCTTCTCGTCCTTCTGGTACTTCGCCTTCCACTCGTCGTACGGCATGCCGTAGACGATCTTGCGCGCCTCGGGATCGGGAAGCTTGATGCCGCGCGCTTCCGCCGCCTCGCGGTACCAGCGCGAGAGGCAGTTGCGGCAGAAGCCGGCGAGGTTCATGAGGTCGAGATTTTGCACATCAGTGCGCTCGCGCAGGTGCTCGACGAGGCGGCGGAAGGACGCGGCTTCGAGCTCGGTGCGGGTTTTGTCGTCCATCGCTCCACTCCGGATATCATTCCCTAGATATTGGGATCGGCCCCGCCCCGGGTCTAGCCCCCGCCCCTCACGCGATAGAGGTCCGCGCGCGCGAGAATGGGGGCAAGCGCGGCGCGCAGAATCCCGGCCCAGCGCGCGGCGCCGGCATCGTCGGCGATCAGATCCTGCCGCAATTCGATCGCGACGTGCGGGAGCCCGCGCTGGACCGCATGAGTGCGCACCGTATAGCCCTGCGGCTCGCGCGCGGAATAGGGCTCGTTGTCGCCGACGACGAGCGCGGCATCGGCGCGAAGCGCCGCGAGCAGCGGCTGGGGGATGCGCGGATCGCCGTCCCACAGGATGCCGACATGCCACGGCCGTGCCTTTCCGCCCATCACGGGCGTGAAGCTGTGGATCGAGAGGAACGCCGGCACGCGGCCCAGCGCAATCCGCGCCGCGATCGATCGCTCAAGCGCCGCGTGGTAGGGCGCGAAGATTTGCTCCTGTCGCGCCCCGCGCTCGGACCGGGTGATCGCGCGGTTACCGGGGATGGCGACGCCGTCGCTCGTCTCGGGGATCGAGCTTGCGTCGTCGAGGCCGCGGTTGCAATCGATGACAAGACGCGAATAGCCGGCGAGGATCGCCGGCGCGTCGAGCAGGACCGCGAGCCGCCGCGTCACCTCGGCGGCGCCAATGTCCCACGCGATGTGGCGCTCGAGCTCTGTCGCGCCGAGACCAAGCCCCGCGAGCGCGCGCGGCACCCGGTTCGAGGCGTGATCACACGCGAGAATGACATTGGCTGCGCCATTCTCGCGCCAATGCTGCAAAGGCGGCGGATCGTCGGAGGAAAGTTCGAAAAGCGCCATCTCGGAAAGTCGCGGGCGTCGGCCGCGGTTGTGTCGTGGACCACCGCCATCCTATCTTGCCGGAACATGAATCGCACGCGCGACCCGCATGAATCCGTGCTGAGACGCCTTTTCGACGCCGCGCTCGAGGCGGCCGACCCCGCGCGCTGCGTGCCGCCCCATCTACCGCCGCCGCCCCAGGGCCGCACGGTGGTCGTCGGCGCCGGAAAAGCCGCGGCGGCAATGGCGCGCGCGGTCGAGGATCACTGGCCGGGCGTACTCGAAGGCATCGTCGTCACGCGCTATGGCCACGGCGTGCCGTGCCGCCGCATCGAGGTGGTCGAAGCGAGCCACCCGGTGCCCGACGCCGCCGGCGCCGACGCCGCGCGGCGCATCCTCGCAACCGTCAAGGGGCTCGCGAGCAACGACCTCGTTCTGTGCCTCATCTCGGGTGGCGCGTCGGCACTTCTCGCGCTGCCTGCCGAGGGCCTCACTCTCGACGACAAGCGCGCGGTGACGCAGACGCTGCTGCGCTCGGGCGCCGATATCAGCGAAATAAATTGTGTACGCAAGCATCTCTCCGCGATCAAGGGCGGCAGGCTTGCCGCGGCCGCCGCGCCCGCAACGGTCGTGACACTCGCGATCTCCGACGTTGCGGGCGATGATCCCGCCGTCATCGGCTCGGGTCCGACCGTGCCCGATCCCACGACCTTCGCCGAGGCGCGTGCTATCCTCGCGCGCTACGCCATTACGCTGCCGCCTGCCGTAGCGCGTCGGCTTGCGGCGGGCGAGGACGAGACGCCAAAGCCCGGCGACCCGGTGTTCGCGCGTTGCAGCTACCGGCTCGTCGCGACGCCGCAGGTGGCGCTCGAGCGGGCCGCCGCGGTGGCGCGGGCCGAGGGGCTGACGCCTATCGTGCTCGGCGACCGCATCGAGGGCGAAGCACGCGAGGTGGCGAAGGTCATGGCCGGGATCGCGCGCCAGGCTGCCGCCGGGCGACTCGTCGCTGGCGAGTACGCGCTCTCGCTTCCGGCGGTGCTGCTATCGGGTGGCGAGACGACCGTGACGGTGCGTGGCCGCGGGCGCGGCGGCCCCAACAGCGAGTTCATCCTCGCGCTCGCGCTCGCGCTCCGTGGTGCGCGCGGCATCCACGCCATTGCGTGCGATACGGACGGGATCGACGGCAGCGAGGACAATGCGGGCGCGCTCTGCTCGCCCGATACGCTCGCGCGCGCAAGTTCGCTCGGGCTCGACCTTGCCGCGCATCTCGCCGACAACGATGCGTGGGGCGCGTTTGACGGGCTGGGCGATCTCGTGGTGACCGGGCCGACCCTGACCAACGTCAACGACTTTCGCGCCATATTCGTGACCGCGTGCGAAGGAATGATGGGCCGATGAGACGGCAACGCAGCGCCAAGATCGTCGCAACTCTCGGGCCTGCCTCGTCCTCGCCCGAGATGATCGAGGCGCTCTTTCGCGCCGGCGTCGATGTCTTTCGCCTTAATTTCAGCCATGGCAAGCAGGAGGAGCACCGCGCGCGTTACGACGCGATCCGCGCCATCGAGAGGAAGCATGGCCGGCCGGTCGGCGTGATGGCGGACATGCAGGGGCCGAAGCTGCGCGTCGGCATCTTCGCCGAAGGCAAGGTGAAGCTCGTCGCAGGCAAGCACTTCCGCCTCGATCTGCAGAAGACGCCAGGGGATGTGCGGCGTGCGCCGCTCCCTCATCCGGAAATCTTTGCCTCGCTCGAGCCCGGCACCGAGCTCTTGCTCGACGACGGCAACATCCGCCTCAAGGTCGAAACGTGCGGCAAGGATTTCGCCGAGACGGCGATCGTGACCGGCGGCGATCTGTCCGACCGCAAGGGCGTCAACGTGCCGAATGCGGTGTTGCCGCTCTCGGCGCTGACGCCCAAGGACCGTTCCGACCTTGCGTTTGCGCTCGAGCTCGGCGCCGACTGGATCGCGCTTTCGTTCGTGCAGCGGCCCGACGACGTGGCCGAGGCGCGGAAGCTCATCAACGGCCGCGCCGGCATCCTCGTGAAGCTCGAGAAACCGGCGGCGATCCGCCGCCTCAGCGAAATTCTGGAGCTCGCGGACTCGGCGATGGTCGCGCGCGGCGATCTCGGCGTCGAGATGCCGCCCGAGGACGTGCCGCCGGTGCAGCGTCAGATCATCCATGCGTGCCGGCTCCTCGGTAAGCCGGTCGTGGTGGCGACGCAGATGCTGGAATCGATGGTGCGCGCGCCAGTGCCGACCCGCGCCGAGGCGTCCGATGTCGCGACCGCGGTCTATGAGGGCGCCGACGCCGTGATGCTGTCGGCCGAGACCGCGGCAGGCTCCTACCCTGTCGAAGCGGTGACGATGATGGATCGCATCATTCGCCGCGTGCAGGCCGATCCACTCTATTTCACCACGCTTAAGGCCAACGCCGGGATACCTGAGCACACGTCTTCGGATGCGATCTCGCACGCCGCGCGCGACGTGGCTGAGACCGTGGGCGCTGCGGCGATCGTTTCCTACACTACCTCGGGTGCAACGGCGGTGCGCGCCGCACGCGAGCGCCCGCAGGTGCCGGTCCTCGCCCTCACCTCCAAGATCGAGACCGCGCGCCGCCTCGCCATTGTCTGGGGGCTGCACTGCGTCCACAGCCGCGACGTGCACAATTTCAACGACATGGTGCAGCGCGCGACGACGGTCGCGAACAAGGAGGGGTTTGCGCAAAGCGGCGACCGCGTCGTCATTACCGCGGGCGTCCCGTTCGGCACTCCCGGCGCGACCAACGTGTTGCGCATCGCCTGGGTCGAGGGGCGTTAGGCGCCGCCGCCAACCACCTTATATCCCTTCGCGCTGAGGCACTGCGCGACTGTGGGCCGCTCCAACGGATCGGTCTTCTGCGCGGACGGCGTGTTGATCGCCGCATCGGCGGCCGCGCCCGCGACGGCGCCCGATCCCGTGCCGTAGGCCTCGGCCGCGGAATAGGTGGGCGCGCCCAATCCGCCCGTACCGCCGATAAAGGCGCCGAGCCCACCGCCGATCGACATGCCCATAATCGCGCCGGCAACGAGAGGGCCCACCTTGTCGCTGCTGTTGCCGATCGCCTCGCAGCGGTCGAGATCACGCTGGTAGACGACCGGGTCGATGTCGGTCATGTCGACGAGCGGCGGCCCCGACGTGGCGCAGCCGGACAGAGCGATGGCGATGGCAGCGAGGCTTCGGCGCACGCGCCACGATAGCACGAGCCGCGTCAGGCGCGGAGAAGACCTTGCGCCGCCGCCAAGGTGGCCGTACCGGGGAAGACCTTGGTGCCGAGTGCCGCTGAGTCGAGGCCCAGATGGTCGCGCAGGATGCCCTTCATCACGCTTCGCGAGTCGGTCGCGACGCGGAGATCGCGATCGTCCTGAAGCTGCGCGAGGCCGGGCCAGTCGCCATGGACGCGTCCGCCCCTGACCGCGCCGCCCATCACCAGCATCGCCGATGCCGTGCCGTGATCGGTGCCATTGTTGCCGTTGACGGCGACGGTGCGGCCGAACTCGGTCACAGCGACGACGACCGTGCGCTTCCAGCTTGCACCCATCGCTTTCGCCATCGCTTCGAGCCCCGCAGCAAGCCCGGCGAAATTCTGCGCGAGCCGCCCGGTATCCGCGCCCTGGTTCACATGCGTGTCCCAGCCGAGCATGTCGAGCGCGGCGACGCGAGGGCCCTCGTCGGCCGCAAGCAGCTTGCCTGCGACCTCGGCGAGCGGCGCAAATCCGTTGGGGCCGTAGCCGCCCTTCGCATCCATCGCCGCATCGGCGCCCAGCACCTGATCGGAGAAGCCCTGCGCCGCCAGGCCACGCTCCAGCGCGGGACCCAAGAGCACGTCGTGGCGATAGAGCGTGCGCAGCGCCACGAGGAAATCAGGCGAAGGCTGGGGCAGCTTGTCGGGTTCCCAGGACGCGACGGCGACCTGGCCGCGCAGGATGAGCGGCACGGCGCCGCCAACGGCAAGGCCGGTACGCGCATCGACGCCTTTTAGGAGTGTCAGCGCACGATTGAGCCAGCCGTCACTCGCGTGGCCCTTCGCGGCAAGTCCGCTCTCCATCAGGTCCTGCGCGTCGAAATGCGAACGCGTGCTGTAGCCGTTGCCGGTCGCAGGCACGAGCATCAGCTCACCGCTCTTGTAGTAGGGTTCGAGCGGCGCGAGCGCGGGATGAAGGCCGAAGGTCTGATCGAGTGCGATGACGCCCCCCTCCTGCCCCGGCGGCTTCAATGCGATCGCGCCGCGCTTCTCGGCATAGTGCGGATCGCCATAGGGGGGCATGGCGGCGAGCCCATCCATCGCGCCACGCAGCAGCACCACGATAAAGCGCCGGTCGGTCGGGGCCGCGGCGAAGGCGGCACGGTGGATCCCCGCCGTCAGAGCGAAGCCGGCAGCGCCGGCGAGGAAATCTCGGCGCGCGATCGTCATCGCCTTTGGAACTCCGCGCTCGCGAGCAAGAGCGCCACGCCATCGCGGCGCGACGGTGCGTGGGCGATGGCATCGACGATCTCGGCGGGAGCGGCGTCGCCGAGGCTCGCATTGGCAAGCGCCGCCGGGTCGATCGTGTCCGGCATGCGGTTGGCGAATGCCTCGCACCATTGCGCGCGCCGGAGCACTGCCTCGGGCGAGACCCACGACGCAGCGTCGTCGGGCCAGCCCGAAGGCTGCGGCGCATAGAACGGTAGCTGGTCGAGCATGCGCAGGCTCTGCGCCCATTGCTGGCCGCGCGGCGCGACGCCGGTAACGCGGCACGCCGCGATCGCGAGGTCGGCGGGCGAGCGCACCTTGGCGAACGGCCCGCGCCAAGCCGCCTCCTCGCGCGCGACACCCTCGCTCACATGGCGCAGATCGCCGCCGCTCTCGAGGAAACGCTTGGCGATGCGGTCAACGGCGTCCGGCGGTGGGTTGTCAGCGATGAAATGCGCCGCAAGCTTCCGCGCAACGTGGCGGGCGGTGGCAGGATGCACGGCAAGATCGGCGAGTGCCGCTATGCCTTCGCTCTGCCCGCCCTCGGCGTAGCGTTTGCCGAGAAGCGTCTTCGCCCCGGGCTCGTGCGCGAAAGGGCGAAAGCGGAAGCTTCCGGGCGCCGGTTCCTGCGGCCGCGCGATCGACCAGCCGGTGAGGATGCGGGCGAGCGCCTCGACATCGTCTTGCGTGTAGCCGCCATCGACGCCGAGCGTATGCAGCTCCAAAATCTCGCGTCCAAGATTCTCGTTGAGGCCGCGCCCGCTGCGCATTCCCGCCTGCGAATCGGGGCCGATCGACTGCGCATTGTCGAGATAGAGCAGCATCCCCTGGTGACTCTCGACCGCGAGCAGCATGTCGGAGAAGCGGCCCAAGACGTGCGGCCGGATCGCCTCGCGCTCATAGGCGCCGGCGATGCCGCGGATGAAGGGGCGGCGCGCCGACACGGTGAAATGGTTGCTCCAAAAATGCACGAGCCGCTCGACGTAGGGCCGTTCGCTCGTGACGGCAGCGTCGAGCCGCGCCTCGATCTCGGTGAAATAGACTTGGTTGACCCGCTGATTGAACTCCTTGCGGTCCTGCGGCGCGCGCTTGTCGCGGATCGACTGAAGGAAGAGCGCGGTCATGCCAGTGCCGGTCGGGAGGTCGCCGGCGAGTGCGGGCGGCGGGCCAGAAAGCTGCTTCAGAACTGCGCCGCGCGGATCCTGCGCCAGCGTCTGCAGCTCGCCCGGACGCGCGGCAAAGCCGAACCGGGTCGCCGCGATCAAGGCCGAAAACGCCGTCATGACGATGGTACGCAGCCTAGCATGCCTGCCATCCCCATTAACCTGATCGATGGGGCGTGTCGGCTTCGTCCAGGGGGCAATTTGTGCTACCACCCGAGAAGGATGGAACTCTCCGTCGTCATTCCGGTGCGCAATGAGGCGCCTAACATTGTGCCGCTCGTCGCCGAGCTGCGCGCCGCGCTCGAGGGAAGCTGCGATTTCGAGATAATTTACGTGGATGACGGCAGCAGCGATGGCACCGCCGCAGCGATCGCCGCGCTCGCGCGCTCGTGGCCGCGGCTGCGCCTGCTCCGCCACGCCCGGAGCTTCGGGCAGAGTGCCGCCATCATGAGCGGCGTCAAAGCCGCGCGCGGACACTTTATTGCCACGCTCGACGGCGACGGCCAGAACGATCCGGCCGACGTCCCGCGGCTCTATGAGATGGCGCGTGCCGCACCGCGCGCTCCGGCGCTGCTCGTCGCCGGCCTGCGCGCGAAGCGCCGCGATACGGTGACACGGCGCCTTGCCTCGCGCATCGCCAACGGAGTGCGCGCCGGCTTACTCGGCGACGCCACGGTCGATACCGGCTGCGGCCTCAAGGTCTTGCGACGGGAGGCGTTCCTCGAGCTGCCGTTCTTCGATCACTGCCACCGCTTCCTGCCGGCGCTCGTGCTGCGCGGCGGCGGACGCGTGGTGTCGGTGCCGGTAAACCATCGGCCGCGCGCGGGCGGACGCTCGAATTACGGTGTGTTCGACCGGCTTTGGGTCGGCATCGTCGATCTCCTCGGCATGATGTGGCTGATGCGGCGCGCGATCCGGCCCGAAATCGTCGCGGAGGAGAGCGCCGCCGAGCCCGAGAGCGCGCCGGCGCGCGTCGCTACGCGCGTGCCATGAACGACGCGGGCAACCCGGGGCTGCGGCGGCTCGGCCGCGTGCTTGCGCTCGCGCTGCTCGCCGCGGGCACTGCCTACGTCATCGCGCACCGTAGCGCGTTTGATCCGCTGGAGTTGGCGCACACGCTCGCGGCCGCGCCGGCGGCGCCGCTTCTGTTTCTTGCGCTCCATGTCGCGGCGAGCCTTCTCTTCCTGCCGCGCACGGTGCTGGCGATTGCGGCCGGACTCGTCTTCGGCATGGGCTGGGGCCTCGTTTGGGCTACGACCGGAAGCGTCCTCGGCGCGGTCGTGGGCTTTCTCGTCGCGCGTTACCTCAATGCCGGCCTCGTTGAGCCCGAGACCCTGCCGCGCATTGGCCCAATCCTCGAGCGCGCCGAGGCTGGCGGTTGGCGCGCGGTGACCGCGCTTCGCCTCATTCCCGTGCTGCCGCATTCGCTCGCCAACTATGCGCTGGGCCTGACGCGGCTGTCGCTGGGGAGCTATGCGCTCGGCTCGCTCCTCGGGCAATTCCCGATGACGTTTGCGTCGGTCAATCTGGGCGTGGCGGGTAGCCGGGCCTGGACCGGAGCGTCGAACTGGCTTGCCCCCACGCTCCTCGGCTTCGCGGTCCTGCTCGTTTCGCTCCTGCTGCCGCGGCTCGCACGCCAGCGGAGCTAGGAAAGCGCCGCCGGGGCCGGGCCGCCAGTCGCCCAGTCGAGCAGCTCGACCGTATGCACGACCGGCACGCGGGCGCCTTCCTGAAGCTGCACGATACAACCGAGGTTTCCCGTCGCGACGAGCGCCGGCGACGTGCGCGCGATATTGGCAAGCTTGCGCTCGCGCAAGGCGCCCGCGAGCTCGGGCTGCAGCATATTGTAGGTCCCGGCCGAGCCGCAGCAGAGATGGCCGTCGGGTACATCGAAAACAGCGAATCCCGCCGCGGCGAGCAGCCGCTTCGGCTCGTCGCGGATCTGCTGGCCGTGCTGGAGCGAGCAAGGGGCGTGATATGCCACGCGCTGCCCCGTCGACGCGACCGGTGCCTTAAGACCAAGCGCATGCATGAACTCGCACACGTCCTTCGCGAGCGCGGCGATGCGCGCGGCGTTTGCGGCATAGCGCGCGTCCTCGCGCAGCATGTGACCGTAATCCTTGACGGTGACGCCGCAGCCCGAGGTATTGACGATAATGGCGTCGAGCCCATGCCCGTTGAGTTCCGCCGTCCAGGCATCGATGTTAGCCCGCGCGAAGCCGAGCGCGTCGCGCCCCATGTGATGGACGAGCCCGCCGCAGCATCCAACGCCCTTCGCCACCACCACCTCGCAGCCGTGCCGAGTCAGGAGCCGCACCGTCGCCGCGTTGATCTCGGGCCCGAGCACGCTCTGGACGCAGCCGGTGAGCAGCGCCACGCGCTGGCGGCGCGGGCCCTCGGCTGCGAAGACCTGCGGCTTCTCGACAAGGCCGGGCGCCGGCACGCGCGCCGGCAGCAACTGTCCCATCGCGCCAAGGCGCCCCGGCAGCACGGCCAACACGGGCCTGAGCGCGCTACCCGCGACCGACGCCATGCGGAACAACAAGGGTCGTGGCAGCACGCCCGCGATCATCGCGCGCAAGAGCCGGTCGAGCGCAGGCCGGCGAAAGGTCGCCTCGATGCGCTGCCGCGCCAAGTCGACAAGGCGTCGGTAATCGACGCCCGAGGGACAGGCCGTCACGCAGGCGAGGCACGAGAGGCAGCGGTCGATATGGAGCGCCACTTGCGCCGAGGCGACACGGCCGTGCTCGAGCATGTCCTTCATCAGATAGATGCGGCCGCGCGGCCCGTCGAGCTCGTCACCCAAGAGCGCAAAAGTCGGACAAGTCGTGTTGCAGAAGCCGCAATGGACGCACTTGCGCAGGACGGCATTGGCGTCCTCGAGTTTTGGGTCTGCGAGCTGGGCGAGCGTAAAGGCCGTCTGCATGGCGCGCCTAGAGATCGCGGTACATGCGGCCGCGGTTGAGAATGCGGGCCGGATCGAACTGTGCCTTGACGCGCGCCGTAAGCGCAGCGAGCGCTTCGGGCTGTGGCTCGAACGGTGGCACCGCGGCCCGGAGCGCGTCGGGCGCGCGCACGAGCGTCGCGTGCCCGCCCGCGAGCGCGGCACGGATCGCGGCCGCGCCGCCATCCTCGGCCCCTGTCACCGCGAGCCACACGAGCCCGCCGCCCCAGTCGAAGAAGCGGCGCGTGTCGTGCGCGCGCGCGATGCGGGCGGCAAGCGCGGGTCCCGCCGTCGGCGCGACGGAAACGCGCCACACGGCGGCGCCGGGTGCGGCGAGCGGCAGCACGTCGCGCACGCTCTGCCACAGCGCGTGGGACGCGCCGTTGTCTAAAAGCTCGATCGCGCCGAACTCCGCCAGCTCCGCGCGAAGCGCCGCGGCGCGCGCCACGACCGAAGGCTCGGGCCCTTCAAGCCGCAGGCACGTGCGCGCCGTGGCGCCGGCCGCCGGCAGATGCGCCGCCCCGCTCACCTCGTGCGAGCTCTTGAGCGCGGCGCTCATGGCGCGGCGGGCGGCTTCGTCGTCGAGGCCGAGGATGACGAGTGTGCGCGTCGCCTCCGGCATCGGCAAAACTTTGAGCGTGATCTCGGTCAGTGCTGCGAGCGTGCCGAATGATCCCGCCATGAGCTTCGGCAGGTCGTAACCCGTCACGTTCTTGACGACGCGCCCGCCTGCCTTGAACGGCTCGCCGCGCCCGGAAACGCCGCGAAATCCCAGGAAATGATCGCGCGCCGCGCCCTGGCGAATGCGGCGCGGACCCGAAAGATTGGCGGCGACCGCGCCGCCCAGGGTCGGCCGAGCTGTCTCGCTTCCCAGAAGCTCGCGCCAGTCACCGGGCTCGAAGGCGAGCATCTGACGCTTCTCCGCAAGCGCCGCCTCGATCTCGTCGAGCGGCGTCGCAGCGCCCGCGGTCAGCACCAGCTCTTCCGGCTCGTAGGCAGTGATGCCGGAAAACGCCGCGAGATCGAGCGTGTGCGGCAGCTGCAGCGGCCGGCCGAGGCCGCGCTTGCTACCGCCGGCGACGAGCTCCATCGGCTCTTCGCGCGCGATGGCCTCGCCGACGATCGCCGCAAGCTCAGCCTCGTCCGTGGGCCGGAAATGAGTCACGCGCGACTCAAAGGCGCGGCAGATCGGGAAACGGCACGCGGCCGTGATGCACGTGGAGCCGCCCGAGCTCGGCACAGCGGTGCAGCTGGGGGAACACCTTGCCCGGATTGAGCAGGCCCGCGGGATCGAACGCGCATTTCAAACGCTGCTGCTGATCGAGGTCGAGCTTCGAGAACATCGTGTCCATGAGGTCGCGCTTCTCGACGCCGACGCCGTGCTCTCCGGTCAGTACGCCGCCCACGGCGACGCAGAGCCTCAGGATCTCGGCGCCGAGCGCCTCGGCGCGCTCGAGCTCACCCGGGTTGTTCGCATCGTAGAGGATGAGCGGATGGAGATTGCCGTCGCCGGCGTGGAACACGTTGATGACGCGCAACCCAAACTCGTTCGAAAGTACCCCCATGCGGTTCAGCACCTCGGCAAGACGCCGGCGCGGAATGGTGCCGTCGACGCAGTAATAATCGGGCGAGAGTCGACCCGCCGCGGGGAAGGCTGCCTTGCGCCCGGCCCAGAAGCGCAGCCGCTCTTCTTCGCTCTCGCTCGCACGGCACGACACGGCGCCGCATTGAAGTGCGATCTCGCGCACGCGGCCGATCAGGTGATCGACCTCGGCGGGTGGTCCATCGAGCTCGACGATGAGCAACGCCTCGACGTCGAGCGGATAGCCTGCATGGACGAAATCCTCAGCCGCATGGATCGCCGGCCGGTCCATCATCTCCATGCCGCCGGGAATGATGCCGGCGCCGATGATGGCGGCCACGCACGCACCGGCGCTCTCGCTCGACGGGAAGCCCACGAGCACGGCACGCGCGGCGGTGGGCTTGCGCAGGACGCGCACCGTCACCTCGGTGACGACGCCCAAAAGCCCCTCGGACCCGACCGTGATGCCGAGAAGATCATAGCCCTCGCTGTCGAGGTGCTTGCCGCCCAGACGTACGACCGTCCCGTCCATCATGACGAGCTCGACGCCGAGGACATTGTTGGTGGTGACGCCATATTTCAGGCAATGCACGCCACCGGAATTCTCAGCGACGTTGCCGCCGATGGTGCAGGCGATCTGGCTCGACGGATCGGGCGCGTAGTAGAAGCCCGCGTGATCGACGGCGCCGGAGATCGCGAGGTTCGTGACACCCGGCTGCACCACGGCGCAGCGGTTTTCAAAATCGATGTCGAGGATACGGTTGAACTTGCCCATGCTCATGAGCACGCCGTCGGAGAGTGGCAGCGCCCCGCCCGAAAGCGAGGTGCCACCGCCGCGCGGCACGACCTTGAGGCCGCGCTCGTGGCAATACCGAAGCACCCGCGCCACCTCCGCCGTCGTCGATGGGAGCACGACGACGAGCGGGCTTTGGCGATAGGCGGTGAAGGCATCGGTCTCGTAGGCGCGGCGCTCGTCCTCGCCGACGCGGACAGCCTCGTCCGGAAGGAGCGTCTGCAGCTCGCGCGCGATCTCGGCGCGTCGGGCGATGACGGCGGCATCGGGCTGCGGCATGCGCATGGTTGTCCTCGCGAACGCCCACTGTACTGCACTTAAGAGGGTAAATGCGAATCTCGACGAAATCTATTTCTGCTCATCGCCCGCGGTGTCGGTTACGTAGGCGAGATGGGCGGCAAAAATGGATTGAGATCAAAATCCTGACAACCTAAGCTTGTGGAAACGTGATGGCGGGGGAAGTTATGCCAACGGCGGCGACATTCGGATGGGTGAAGGCGAATATTATGTATCCCCTCGTTCCGATCTTATTACTTTCTATGCTCAAGTACATTGTTGTGACGCCATCTCCATTCTGGAAATCGGTAAGTTCCGCTGACGTTTCACTTTGCATGGGCATTTTTGCGCTCTTCATGGTCCAGGCAGTATACACAAAGGAGGAGCCATTAGAGGACGAGATTGGCCGGCAAATCCGGTTCGGCTTTGCTACAGAGTTTCAAATATACACATTGATCTCTTTTTTCCTCTTCGTCGCGATCTCGTTCGTCGAGGACCTCGTGCAAGCAAAGATTGACGCCTTGGAGCACCAACCACTTTGGATCTTTGACTTGGCTGTCGCCATCACCACGACGCTGACAATCTTACGTGGCGTTAAGGCGCAACGACAATTAAAGCTGTTGGCCATTTGAGATGCTCGCCGCGCTCTACGCCTGGATTATCCAGAATGCAGCGGAGCTTACGGCCGCGACCTTAGCGGTCGCGGCTTCGACGTCCATATTCAATCTTCTTCATTTCGTAGCGCGCGCGCGCGATTCCATCGTGCCTTATAACGTTGCGGTTCTGGGCCTTCCCCGCTCAGGCAAGACGACCCTCATCACTTCGCTGTTCCAAGTAATTTTTTTTCACAAGTTTTTTGGCGACCGTCTCCTGCTCCGCGGTCCCGAGACAATAGATAGAGTAAATCGAGACATCGAGACGATCAAATTGGGCAAGGCACTAGGCCCGACGACTGATCAAGATATGTTCGCATATCGAGCGGATATCAAGCGCTCGTCTTGGCTGAGAAATGTCACTTACCGGATTGCGATCGGTGATTTTGCCGGTGAGCGGTCTGCCGAGCTGATGGAGCAGAGGGACGATGTGCGACTCCATCAAACCACTTTCTTTAGATGGGTAATGGAGGCGGATGCTTTCATCTTCGTCATAGATGTCGCAGCCTACCTACGTGATGGGGCCGCCTACGTCGCAAGGGTTGAGAGCGAGTTCCGATCAGCTTGGCAACATCTCGCCGAGTTCCACGTCGTAGGCGGCAAGGCTATAAAACATAAGCCCGTTGCTCTCGTGCTAAACAAATGTGACGTGCTGGTGCATTCAAGCGATTTTGATGATGTTCGCGTGGCAAAGGACTACACGCAGGCGGATAACATGCAAGACGTGTGGAGACTCGGCTTCGGAGACGAGACTCCCCCAGTGGTACGGTTGGATACCATCGGCACCCAAGTGATACGTGAGTTCGCGTTATCGAATTTCAAGCCCCTGGTCGAGTACTTCGCCGGCCAGTCGGCTTATTTCAAGGTGTTCCCGGTGAGCTCGTTCGCGCTCGTTGGCGAAAAACCCCTTGGAGTCGAAGAGCTTGCCGTGTTCGTCTTGCCGGGATGATACGCTAAGGCGAAACCCAACCACTCTGAGCTATTTGGCTCAGCCCTGGCGCGCCTTGTAGCGCGGGTTGGTCTTGTTGATGACGTAGACCCGGCCTTTGCGCCGGACGATACGGCAGTTCTTGTCGCGCTTTTTAAGCGACTTCAAGGAATTCGCGATCTTCATAGCCGAACTCTCAGAAGGTGCCGCGACCATAGGGAGGCGTTGGCCCGCCTGTCAATTACCCGCGGACGCGCGGGAGGCAGCAGATCAAGGGTCGGCAAAATGTCCAAAATGGTGCGGGAACGCAATGTCCGGCGCACCGTTTGAGCGTACGCCATGGAGTGGGAAGTCAGTAAGGTGGTGCGCCCCGCGACCGGGCGCCGGATCCTCGTCATCGAGGATGAAGAGACGATCCGACTTATATTCCACCACGTCCTGACCTCGGCCGGCTATGCGGTCGACAGCGCCGATACTGTCGCCGCAGGGCTGAAGCTGCTGCGCTCCCGGTCCTACGACCTCGTCATCGCCGACGACCGCCTGCCCGACGGTCGGGGCCTTGAGCTTGCCGACCGGGCTCGCGCCAAAGGCATCGCCGCCGTCGTGCTCACCGGGTACGCGCTGCAAATGAAGAAAGAAGAGCTGAGCCGCTACGATCTGCTGCTGAAGCCGATGCGCCCGCTCGAGCTTGTGGCCGAGGTCGAGCGCCGCATCGCCGGCCGGGCGGAACCCTCCTGAGTCACTGACCCGAGACGGCAGCGACCTTAGGGCGCGCGCCGCTCGAATTGCGCCGGCTCAGGAATTGCTTGATGTTGCGCACGGCTTGGCGCAAGCGCTGCTGGTTCTCCACAAGCGCGATGCGCACGAATCCCTCGCCATATTCACCGAAACCCACGCCCGGCGAGACCGCCACATTGGCATGCTCGAGCAAAAGCTTTGAGAAGGCGAGACTGCCGATCTCGCGGAAGCCCTCGGGAAGCGGCGCCCACGCGAACATCGTCGCGGCTGGACTTGGAATGTCCCAGCCGGCCTGGTGCAACCCCTCGACGAGCACGTCGCGCCGCCGCTTGTACCGACCGCGGATTTCATCGATGCAGTCCTGCGGGCCGTTCAGGGCAGCGGTCGCCGCAACCTGGATCGGCGTGAAGGCGCCGTAGTCGAGATAGGATTTGACCCGGGCCAGCGCGGCGACAAGGCGCTCATTGCCGACCGCGAAGCCGATGCGCCAGCCCGCCATCGAATATGTCTTGGAAAGTGAGGTGAATTCGACGGCGATGTCGCGCGCGCCTTCGACCTGAAGGATGGATGGCGGCGGGTTGCCGTCGAAATAGATCTCGGCATAGGCCAGGTCGGACAGCACGAAGATGTTATGGGCCCGGCAGAACCGGACGACCTCGTCGTAGAAGTCGAGATCGACCACCTGGGCGGTCGGATTGGCCGGGAAATTCAAGAGCAGCGCAACGGGCGGCGGCACCGAATGCGTCACTGCCTTTTGCAGCTCGCGCATAAAATCGATCCCGGGACCGACCGGCACGTGCCGCACCGAGGCGCCCGCGATGATGAAGCCGAAGGCGTGGATCGGATAACTGGGGTTCGGCACAAGCACGATGTCGCCCGGGGCTGTGATCGCCTGCGCGAGGTTGGCGAGCCCCTCCTTCGAGCCCAGCGTCACGATCACCTCGCGCTCGGGGTCGAGGGTCACGCCAAAGCGGCGCTTGTAATAGGCCGCCTGACCGCGGCGCAGCCCGGCGATGCCGCGCGAGACGGAATAGCCATGCGTGCGCGGATTCTGCACCGTCTCGATGAGCTTTTTGACGATGTGGTCGGGCGTCGGGCCATCGGGATTGCCCATGCCGAGATCGATCACGTCGCGTCCCTCGGCCCGCGCCCTCGCCTTCAGCGAATTGACCTCGGCGAAGACGTAGGGGGGAAGCCGTTTGGTACGGTAAAATTCTTCGGGCATTCGAGAGACCGTCGCGACCGTGAAGGCCCGTATCTTAGGCCCGCGGCAAGGCAAGGTGCAAATGGAGGCAAGGGTGGACGAGCTCGGATTCATGTATTTCGCAGGCGATTACCGCTGGTCGCACGGCTTATTGCTGGCGCTGTCCGCGGCGCCCTGGGGTGGCGCCGAGATCGGCGAGGTACAGCGCGTCGGCTTGGCGCTCAAGGACCGCCTCGGTGATGACGACGCCTGGTTTCGCGAGTGGGCGGCGATGGCGGCACGGCTCGAGGACAAAGGCCGCACGCTCGCCCGGGCCGGCAAGCGTTTCAGTGCCGCGTCTTACCTCTTCCGCGCCGCAAACTACGCGCATGTCGGCGAGCGCTTCCTACAGCCAAAGAGCGCCGCAGGACTGGACGCCTACGGCCGGGCGGTCGCCGCGTTCCGCGACGCGGCGGCAATGATCGACCGGCCGCGCATCGAAGCGGTCGAGATCCCGTACGAAGGCGCGAGCCTGCCGGGGCTTCTCGTCCATGCCGCGCCTGAGCGCGTCAAGGGGCGCGCGCCGGCGATGGTGTTCTTCGACGGCTTCGACGTGACGAAGGAGCTGCAATACTTCAAGCGCGTGCCCGATCTCGCCGCACGCGGCGTCGCCTGCCTCATCGTCGACGGTCCCGGCAACGGGGAAAGCATCCGCTTCCGCAACCTGCCGCTCCATCACGAGACCGAGCGGTACGCGCGTGCCGCCTACGAATATCTCGCCGCCCGCGCGGAATTCGATCCGCGCCGAATCGGCGTCATGGCGCTGAGCCTCGGCGGCTACTACGCGCCGCGCGCGGCGGCGATGGAGCCGCGCTTTGCCTGCTGCGTCGCGTGGGGTGCAATCTGGGACTATTGGCAGACCTGGAAGGACCGGCTCGACCGCATTGCGCGCGACGAGAAGCTCTCGCTCTCGGTGCCATGGCAACACCTTCTGTGGGTATTCGGCGTCGCCACCAAGGAGGAGGCGCTCGCGCGTCTCGAAAGTTTCCGGCTCGACGGTGTGGCACAGCGCATCCGGTGCCCCTTCCTGCTCATGCACGGTGAAGGCGATGCGCAGATCCCGCTCGCCTTGGCGCAGCGCTGCTTCGAAGCGGTTGGTTCGGAGAAGAAGGAGCTCAAGATCTTCACGCGCGCCGAGGGTGGCTATCACCATTGCCAATCTGACAATGTGAGCATCGGCACGGCTTATATGTGGGACTGGGTCGCCGAAACTCTCCGCGCAGGCCAGTGAGCGCGGGGCCGGTCGGCGCTCAGTAAACTCCCGGGATAAGACGCGCGGTGCGGGCGCGGTAGGCGGCGTACTGCGCGCCGAATTCCGACGCGAGGAGCCGCTCTTCGGCGCCAATGCGCGCCACGACCACCGGTAGATTGAGAGCCGCGAGCACGATGCCCACGCCCGAGCGAAAGGCGAGGGCCCATCCCAGTGCGTTGACGAGAAGACCGAGATAGCTCGGGTGGCGGATGTAGCGGTAGATGCCGCCGGTGACGAGCTCATGCCCCGGCTGGATCGCGACAAGGCCGCTGAAGCGGCGGCCGAGGACGAACACAGGCCACATCCTGAGCGCTCCGCCCAAAGCGGAGAGCGCGACCCCGGTCCACCGCATCCCCTCGCCGCCGATGATCCAGATCTCGTTACGATCGGCAAAGGGCGGAAAATAGGCGGACAGAAGAGCGATAAGCGAGAACGCGGTGATGACCCAGCGGTTGCTGCGGTCCTCGCGCACGCCCGGGCTGATGTTGCCCTGCGTGAAGAACGACGCCACCATCAGCACGGCGCCGACGACAACGAGGGCGACCAGCGGCGCATGCGAGAAGAAGCGCGCGAACCCGCCCTCGCCCCAGATTGCCAGACCGAGATAAGCCGCCACCGCGACCAGCTCGACAAACAGCAGCCTGAGCCTCGACATCAGAGGAGCCGCTCGTCGTCGGGGATGAGACGGTCGGGCGTCTCGCCACGGAGCGCCTTGAGACAGTTCGCCACGGCGAGCCTGAGCGCACCGTCATAGGTTCCCGCCACCACCGCCGAATTGTGCGGCGAGCCGATCACGTTGGGCAGCTCGAGGAAGGGATAATCGAGGCGGAAGGTGCCATGCCGGATGGGTTCGACCCACCACGCATCGAGGCAGGCCGTGAAGCGCGGGTGCGTGCGCAAATGGCTGTAGAGCGCCTGCTCGTCGACGATCTCGCCGCGCGCGAGATTGACAAGGATCGCGTCCTCCTTCATGCGGGCGAGCGCGCGGGCGCCGATCGCGCCGCGGGTCGCCGCCGTGAGAGGCGCGGCAATCACGAGCGCGTCCGATGCCGCAAGCAGATCATCGAGCCGCTGCGGCCCGCCGATCCAGTCGACGGGCTCATCGGTGGCGCCGCGGCGGTTCAGCGCGTGGATGCGCATGCCGAGCGCGCGCAGACGACGCGCCACGGCAGCGCCGATCCCGCCCATGCCGAAGATGCCGGCGACGCCGCCCGCGAGCATGCGGTTCGGCGTGAACTGGTTGAAGCGCCCTGCCGCGAGCTCGCGCTGCTCGATGAGGAGGCGCTTTGCCGCGGCGAGCACCAGCGCCACCGCGTGCTCGGCCATGGGCTCGGCAAAGGCGCCGCGGTTGCTTGCGACCGGCAGCCCTGGCGGCAGATGGCGCAGCGGGATGTAATCGACCCCCGCCGTCATCATCTGCAGCAGCCGCGCGCTGGCGACGAGCGGCCATTCCTCTGCCCGCAGTTCATCGGTATGACGTGCGATGACCGCGCCGGCGTGCGCGAGCGCCGCCGCGCGGGTCGCGGGCGCAAGGCGTGCAATCCATTGGACCTCCACCGCACTGCCCGTCGCGCCCACCACGATTTCGCGCAGGCGCGGCTCGAGCTCGAACGTAACGGCGATCGTCGGGTCCGCCATAACCGTCTCGTCCGTATCCGCCTTGCCAGACCTTAGCTCGTACGGGCCTCTTCCGCCCGCCCCGGACGGCGCAAATTTTAATGCGCAAAATCGGGGGATTCGGGCCACCCTGTCATGTAACTGTAACAGTCCTTGCGCACCATGCCGCTCGTTCCACCCAAGGAGGGAAAGAATGGGGAAATGGCTCGTGGGAGTAGCCGCGGCCGCCGCGTTCGGCGCGCTCGCCGGCAGCGCCGCGGCAGCGGACCTGAACGGCGCCGGCGGCACGGCAATCTATCCGGTCCTGGCAAAATGGGCGGACGCTTATTCCAAGGCGACCGGCACGAACGTGAATTATCAGGCGATCGGGTCGGGCGGCGGCATCAAGCAAATCGAATCAAAGACGGTCCAGTTCGCCAATAGCGATAAGCCGCTGCAGCCTGATGAGCTCGACAAGCAGGGTCTCATCCAATTCCCGGCCGTCATCATCTCAATCACGCCAGTTGTCAATCTGCCGGGCATCAAGGCAGGTGAACTGACGTTCGACGGGCCGACGCTCGCCAACGTCTATCTCGGCAAGATCACTTATTGGGATGATCCGGCGATCAAGAAGCTCAATCCCGCCGTGAAGCTACCGCACACCAGCATCACGACGGTGCATCGCTCCGACGGCTCGGGCACGACCTTCAACTTTACGAACTACCTGGGCAAGGTGAGCCCGGAGTGGGAAAAGCAGGTCGGCGACGACGTGTCGGTGTCGTGGCCAAACGGCGTCGGCGGCAAGGGCAATGCCGGCGTGGCGCAATATGTCCAGCAGGTAAGCGGCGCGATCGGCTACGTCGAGTACGCCTACGTGATCGAGAATCACCTCATCTACACGAAGATGAAGAATAAGGACGGCCAGACTCTCGATCCCTCGATGGACGCCTTCCAGGCCGCGGCGGGAAACGCTGATTTTTCCAAGGTGAAGGAGTTCTACCTGATCCTGACCGATCAGCCGGGCGCGAAGAGCTGGCCGATCACCGCGGCGACCTACATGCTGATGCGCAAGGACGCACCGGCCGCGGACAACGAGGCGGTCCTGAAATTCATGGACTGGGCGTTGAAGCACGGACAGGACCAAGCGAAGGCGCTTGCCTATGTTCCCATGCCGGACAAGGTCGTGACGCAGATCG
>DATIXQ010000040.1:0-98941 GCA_035518375.1 Allostellaceae bacterium
CGACGCCGACCGAAAGCGGATGGCTGCCGGGGATGGTGTCCTTGCCGTTGAGCGAGGTGGCGACGGGAATGCCGAGCTTTTCCGCCAGCGCCACCAGTTCGCGTCCCGCACCCGAGGCGCGCACGCCGCCGCCGGCCACGATCACCGGACGCTCGGCGCCGTGCAGGCAGGCGAGCGCGGCCATGACGCTGCCATGCTCCGGCTCCGGGCGGAACGGCGGCACCCGCGCGAAGATGGGCTCGGCAAGCGCTTCCATCTCGGCCTCGTCGGCGTCGATCTGCCCTTCATTGCCGCGGAACTGGAGATGGACGGGCCCGGGCGTGCCCGAGACCGCCACACGGAAGGCCTGGCGCAGCATGTCGGGAAAGCGCTCGACGGCGTCGACCGTGGCGTTCCACTTGGTCACCGGCTCGAACGACGGCATGTCGTCGATCTCCTGATAGACCTTGCGGAACTTGGTGCGCGCCTCGCGCCCGCCGGTCATGCCGATGACCGGCGTATGCGCGAGCCACGGATCGCGCAGGCCCGCGGCAAGATTCATGGCGCCGACGATCTGCGCCATGCAGATGCCGGGCCGGCCCGAGGCGCGGGCATAGCCGTCGGCCATGTAGACGGCGGCCTTCTCGCCGTGCGCGTGGACGCGCTTGATCGCCGTGCGGCGCTCCAGCTCGGCCATGCTCCGGCGCAGCACCGCGGGCACCATGAAGATGTGGCTGACGCCATAGGCGTCGAGCATCTCCGCCATCACCTGGGCGCCTGTGATCTTTGCCATGTCCGGCCTCCCGCGTTGCAAGCCCGGAGATTGCGTCGCGGCGCCGCCGATGACAATGTGCTAGCACTCCTTCGCCGGCGGCGCGGGAGCCGCGGCGCGGGAGCATTTCCAAGGAGAGACACGTGAGGCTCATTTCATACCGTCACCAGGGCCGTCCCGGCGTCGGCGTCATGGCGAACGACGAGGCGTTCGTGGCGCTTTCGGCCGCGGCGCCAGACTTGCCATCGAACCTGCGCCTCATCATTACGCTCCCCGATTGGCAAGCGCGCGTAAGGCGCGCGATCGAAGGCAGGAAGCCCGATCTGCGCCTTGCCGACGTGAAGCTCGATCCGGTCATCATCGATCCCAACGCGATCTGGGCCTTGGCGCTCAACTTCCAGACCCACATCGAAGAGACCGGTCTCACGACCTCGAAGGAGTATCCGCAGATCTTCCTGCGCCACGCCGAGAGCCAGGTCGGCGCCGGCGAACCGATCCTGTGCCCGCCGCCCTCGGTCGGGCGCGCCTACGACTATGAGGGCGAGCTTGCGGTCATCATCGGCCGCGGCGGCCGCTTTATCCCGCGCGAGAACGCGATGGACCATGTCGCCGGCTACTCGATCTACAACGAAGGCTCGGTGCGCGAGTTTCAAAGCCACAACCGGCAATTCGGATTGGGCAAGAATTTCGAGCGCTCGGGCTCGTTCGGGCCGTGGCTGATGACGCCCGACGAGTTCGGCAGCCCCTACGACAAGCTGGTGATGACGCGCCTCAATGGCGTGACGCGCCAGCGCGAGAGCATCGGCCACCTCATCTTCAAGGTCGAAGACCTCATTCATTATCTCTCGACCGGCCACAAGCTGCGTCCGGGCGACGTGATTGTCACCGGCACGCCGGGGCAGCTGAAGCCCGCGGCCGACGACCGCGACGGTCAGATTTCAGCGCATGTGAAGACGGGCGGCGTGCAATATGCCGGCCGCGCCCACATGAAGCCGGGCGACGTTTGCGAGGTCGAGATCGAGGGCCTGGGTATTCTGCGCAACCCCGTCATCGGCGACGAGGCAGGTTATCGAGCGGACTGAGGCGCCGCCTCGGTCAAGCCGCGCTGGCGCTGGCGCTGTGCTCGGCAGCGAAGGCGACGCCGACAAGGCCCGGCTCGGCCCATGCGACGGTGCCGCGGAACATGCCTTTGCCCGTGACCATCAGCGTCACGGCCTCGCCCTGCGCGACCGCGGCGCCGATCGTGAGGCGCGCGCCGCCCGGCGAGATGTCGACTACGAGGCACTGAACCGGCCCCCGCGCGGTCTGCAGCACGCCGCTCCAGAGGAGCTGGCCCCGCCGCTTCGCGTCCGCGCCGGCTTCCGCCGTATGTGCCGCATGCGCCATCGTTCAAGCCCGATTTCGCCAGCTTCGCTCCACAGCTGTTAAGTCATCGTTAGCGCGTGCCGGGTAACGCGCGCGCGACTCTTCGCGAGCGTGCGAAAAGCGGGAAAAAATCGATCGAACTCGCGAGCGCTCGCAAAGACGCGCGATGCGCGGTCCATCGCGCCCGCGTACGCACCCGCATCCGGTGGAAAGCTGGAGGCGGCGAAACACGATTTCCCCGATTCCCGTTAAGATTGTATATTATATTACATTTCTATATTTGATTGTTCTATCGTCAGTGAGGTCGTTTGTTGATCTCGTCCAAAAGGGGGATGCGGACCCGAATATCACCGTTACTCGGCGCGACGGAGGCGCGCGGCGATCTCGGACTTTTGCGAGAGGCCAATGACGCACATTCTCGTTGCTGAAGACAGCCCGACCCAGGCGGCGCGGCTTGAGGCGGTGCTGGAGGGGGCGGGGTTCGGCGTAAGGGTCGCGCCGGATGCCGAGCGGGCGCTCGAGCTATTCCGCGCCAACACGTTCGATCTCGTCATTTCCGACGTCGTGATGCCCGGCATGTCCGGCTACGAACTCTGCCGCAGCATCAAGGCGGAGAGCCGGGCGCGCAACGTGCCGGTCATCCTCGTCACGAGCCTTGATGACCCGATGGACGTCATCCGCGGCCTGGAGAGCGGCGCTGACAGCTTCCTGCGCAAGCCCTACGAGCCCGACGACCTGATCGATCGCATCCGCCGCATCCAGGAGAATTTGCATCTCCGGCGGACGCAGCGGCTGAGCTTCGGCATGGAGATGTCGTTTCTCGGCCGCAAATTCACGGTCAATTCCGAGAAGGAACAGATCCTCGACCTTCTTATCTCGACCTTCGAGGACACGATCCGCGCCAACCGCGAATTACAGCAAAGCCGGCAAGACCTCGCCGAGGCGCATGCCCGCATCCGCGACTACGCGCATGAGCTCGAGGACCGCGTGCGCGAGCGGACGGCCGCACTCTCCGCTTCGGAGCGCCGCTATCAGGAGATCGCGCGCCGAGCCGAGCAGGCCGAGCGCACGTTGCGCGACGCCGTCGAAAGCGTTCCCGGCGGCATCATCATCTGCGATCCGGCCGACTCGATCGTGCTGACGAATCAGTATATCCGCGAGCGCATCCCCGAATGCGCGGAGGTCCTTGCCGGCAGCTGCACGTTCGAGGAATTCACGCGCGTGGCCGTCGCGGGCGGAGTCTATGTCGACGCCGTCGGCAACGAGGAAGCGTGGATCGCCGAGCGCATGCGCATTCACCGCGCGGCGGCGGGCTCGACGGAATTCGCGCAGCGGGACGGCGGCTGGGTGCTCGCGACGGAGCGGCGCATGTCGGATGGCGGCATAGCGCTCATCGGTGTCGATGTGACGCCCCTTAAAGCGGCGCAGGCTGCGCTCATCGCGACCCAGCAGCAGCTCGTCCAGGCACAGAAGATGGAGGCGATCGGCAACCTCACCGGCGGCATGGCGCACGATTTCAACAATCTCCTAGGTGTCATCATCGGCAACGCCGACCTCCTGCGCGAAGGGCTCAAGGACCAGCCCGAGATGAGCGAGCTCGTCACCGACGTGCTCGAGGCGGCCTTGCGCGGCGCCGAGCTCACCGCGCGGCTTCTCGCCTTCGCGCGGCGCCAGCCGCTGCGTCCGGAGCGCGTGGAGGTGAACAAGCTCGTCACCGACATCACACGGCTGCTGCAGCGGACGCTCGGCGAGCACATCGAGATCAGCCTCAATCTGGCGCCGGACCTGTGGTGGACCGAGGTCGATCCGGCGCAGCTCGAATCCGCGATCACCAACCTTGCGACCAATGCGCGCGACGCGATGCACAAGGGCGGCCGCCTCATCATCGGCACGCGCAACGTCCGTCTCGACGCTGATTACGCGAGCGAGCACGTCGATACGAGGCCCGGCGACTATGTCATGGTCGAGGTGAGCGACACTGGGTCCGGCATACCGCCCGACATCGTCGGCCGCATCTTCGAGCCGTTCTTCACCACCAAGGAGAAGGGCAGGGGAACCGGGCTCGGCCTGAGCATGGTCTTCGGCTTCATCCGCCAGTCGGGCGGGCACATCAATGTCTACAGCGAGCCGGGCGAGGGCACGACGTTCCGGCTCTATCTGCCGCGCGACGCACAGGAAGTCGCCGCGGCTCCCGCCGAGACGGCCGCCGTGCGCACCGTAGGCGGCGGCGAAACGATCCTCGTCGTCGAAGATAATGCGAAGTTGCTGGCGACCGTGGTCAAGCAGCTGTCGGGGCTCGGCTACCGCCTTTTCACGGCCGAAGGGCCGGCGGCGGCGATGGCCATCATCGACGAGGGCGCGCCGATCGATCTGCTGCTCAGCGATGTCGTCATGCCGGGCGGAATGAGCGGCGTCGATCTTGCGCGCGACGCCATGGCGCGGCGACCCAATCTCAAAGTGCTGCTCACGTCAGGCTTCCCCGAGACGCGGTTTGCGGAGCAGGCGAACCGGAAGTTCGATTGGCCGCTCTTGAGCAAGCCCTATCGCAAGGAAGAGCTTGCCCGCGCCGTGCGCTCCTCGCTCGACGGCGGCTTGCGTCATGACCAAGGCCGCCATGGCTGAAGCCACGACGCGACGGCGGGTATGGCCCGCGCGTGGGGCGGCGCTCGCGACGGCGGCGCTTGTCGCGCACGCGGCCGGCCTTGGCGGCGCGCGCGCGGACGAGACGTCGTCCGCGGACCTCACGAAGCTTTCGATCGAGGATCTGTCGGCGATCGAGGTCTCCTCGGTCTCGAAATCGCTTGAGCCGCTGAGCGACGCGCCCGCCGCGATCTATGTCATCACGCACGACGACATCATCCGCTCGGGCGCCGTCACCATTCCCGAGATGCTGCGTCTTGCGCCCAACCTCGAGGTCGCGCAGATCAACGCCACCAGCTACGCGATCTCGGCGCGCGGCTTCAACGGCCAGATCGCCGACAAGCTGCTGGTTCTGATCGACGGCCGCACCGTCTACACGCCGATCTTCGCCGGCGTCTACTGGGACATGCAGTACGTGCCGCCGGAGGACATCGAGCGCATCGAGGTCGTCAGCGGCCCGGGCGGAACTCTCTGGGGCGCCAACGCCGTCAACGGCGTCATCAACATTATCACGCGCAAGTCGAGCGACACCCAGGGCGGCGTCGCAAGCGTCAGCGCCGGCAACCAGATGGGCGACGGCTATGTCCAGTATGGCGGGCGCGCCAACGCCGACACTACTTACCGCGTCTATGTCGATCGCCTGGCGATCGGCGGCGACCAGACCGAGGGCGGCACGAGCGCCTTCGACAAGTGGCATAAATCACAGGGCGGCTTCCGCTTCGATTGGAGCCCGACCAACAATCTCGTCACCGTTCAAGGCGACCTTTATGGCGGCAACGAAGAGCAACTCGCGACCAACGGGCAATATATTTCCGGCGCGAACCTTCTGAGCCGATGGACCCACAATTTTGCCGGCGGATCGAACCTCCAGGTCCAAGCCTATTTCGACGATACGCGCCGCTATGTCTCGGGTGGCGGCGGTGGCGGCGATGGACTGAACAGTTTTGATCTCGATTTCCAGCACGACTTCGCGCCGGACGATTGGAACACGATCGTCTGGGGTGGAGGCGTGCGCGCGGACCAGTTCGAGATCTTCGGCTCGCCAGGATTCGGGTTCGTGCCGAATGCCGGCAAGCTCGACTACACCAATGTCTTCGTCGAGGACACGATCTCGCTCACCGATCGTGTGAAGCTTATCCCCGGCATCAAGATCGAGGGTGATCCCTATGTTGGGATCGCGCCGCTGCCGAGCCTGCGCGCATCGTGGAAGATCACCGACGCCAATCTGCTCTGGGCGGCGGTTTCGCGCGCGGTGCGGACGCCGACGCCGTTCGACCGTGACGTGCAGGCCGGCGGTCCGCCGCCGCTTCTCATCGGCGGCGCGGACTTCGCATCGGAAAAGCTCATCGCCTACGAGCTTGGCTATCGGGCCGAGCCGATGCGGAACGTCTCGGTTTCGATCTCGACGTATTACAACCGCTACAAGTCGCTGCGGAGCGAGGATTTCACTTCGACATTCTTCCCGGTCGCGTTCGCGAACTTCGCGCACGGCTCCACGTACGGCGTCGAGGTGTGGGCCACATACAAAATCACCGACTGGTGGCGCCTTGGCGCCGCGTTCAATGTCGAGCACGAGAATCTGACCTACGAGGTGCCGCTCACGCCCGGCTTTCTCGGGCCCTTCGAGGCGCCGTTCGTGCCCTTGCTCGTCGCCCAGGCGATGGGCTTCACCGGCGATGAGCCGCCGCACCAGGTGTCGCTGCGCTCGTCGATGGACCTTCCCCACAACGTGACGCTCGATGCCGAGCTGCGCGATGTGGGCGCTCTGCCCAATCCTGCCGTGCCCGGCTACATGGAGCTCAACGCTCGCATCGGCTGGGCCGTGTCGCCCCAGCTCTCGCTCGCCGTCTCTGGCTTCAACCTCCTCCACGCGCAGCATATCGAGTTCGGCGCCGGTCTGGGCGCGGTCGAGATCGGACGAAGCTTCCTCGCGAATGTGACGGTGAGGTTTTGAGGTGGCGGGCACGCGCGGGCTTGCACGCATCTTGGGCGGGATGCTCGCGTTCTATGTCGCGCTCGCTGCGACGGCGGGGCCCGCGCGCGCGCTCGAAGCCACCGAGCTCGCCGTCAAGGCGGCGTTTCTGTTCAAGTTCGGCTTCTTCGTCGAGTGGCCGACGGCGGCATTCGCGTCGGGGGACAGCCCGATCAATCTCTGCATCGTCGGCGACGATCCCTTCGGGTCCGTGCTCGACGAGGCCATCAAGGGGCGGAAGATCGGAGACCGGACGATCGCGCTGCGGCGCATGAGTTCCATCTCGCGCGATTCTGGCTGCCACATCGTCTACTTCGCCGGCGCTGATGGCGCCCGCATTCCGGAGCTCGCTGCCTTGAAGGGCAGCGACGTGCTGACCGTGACCGATGTGCGCGCCGACGGCGGCGAGGTCGGCATCATCAATTTCGTCCTCAAGGACAACCACGTGCGCTTCGACATCGACGAGGCGGCCGCGGTGTCGGGCGGCCTCGTCATCAGCTCGCAGCTCCTGCGCGTGGCGCTCGACGTGACTCCGAGGCCATGATGCGGAGCGATGCGATGATGACCCAGTCGGGCACCGCCGGCGCGACGCGCGCCGCTCGCACGCTCAAGCGCAAGCTTCTGCTTGCGGTTTTTCTGACAAGCGCGGTGGCGTGGCTCGTCGCGGCGTTGGCGATCGCGGGTTATGAGCAGTGGACCTTTCTCGGTCGCGCCGAGCGCGAATTGTCGCAGCAGGCGCATCTCGTCGCACTCAACCTCACCGCGGCGGTGCAGTTCGAGGACAAGGACACCGCCAGGGAAATTCTGGCGACCGTGCGCGATCTGCCGGGGATGAAGTCGGCGTGCGCCTACGAGCCGTCGGGGCAACTCTTCGTCGGGTTGGCGCTCGACCCAGAGAGCGCGTGCCCGCCCTCGGCGAGCTCCGAAGCGACGGAATTCTCGGTCGTGTCAGGGACCGCGTCGCTGACAGAGCCGATCCTGTCGCGCGGGCAGAATGTCGGATCGCTCGCGATCCACGTGGCCTTGCCGTCCTTCACGAGCCGCCTTCTGCAATACGGATTGGCGCTCGCGATCGTGTTCCTGGCGCTGGGGTTCGGATCGTTCCTGTTGCGTGGCGTGCTGCAGCGGTTGCTCGTCGACCCCATCCTCGCGCTCGTGAGCGTGGCGCGGACGATCGCATCGCACGGCGAGCTGCGCGCGCGGGTCGAGCTTCAATCGAACGACGAGCTGGGGGAGCTGGGACGTGCCTTCAATCAGATGCTCGATAGGCTCGAGGAGCGCGAACAGGAGCTTCACCAGCACCGCCAGGATCTCGAGCGGCTGGTGGTCGAGCGCACATCGGAGCTTGCCGCCGCCAAGGATGCGGCCGAGGCGGCGACCGTGGCGAAGAGCTCTTTCCTTGCCAACATGAGCCACGAGATCAGGACGCCGATGAACGCGATCGTCGGCTTGACGCACCTCCTGCGCCGCGCGAGCCACGATCCCGAGGAGCAGGAGAAGCTGCGCAAGATCTCCGATGCTGCCCAGCATCTTCTGTCGATCATCAACGACATCCTCGATATCTCGAAGATCGAGTCGGGGAACCTCACGCTCGAGGAAACGGATTTCGACCTCGAAACCTTGATGAACCGCGTCTTCACCCTCGTCAGCGACCGCGCGCAGGCGAAGGGGCTCGAGATCATATTCGATGTCGATCCCGCGGTGCCGCAGTCGCTGCGCGGCGATCCCATGCGCTTCTCGCAGCTCATCCTCAATTTCGCGAGCAACGCCGTGAAGTTCACGGAGCAGGGAACGATCGTGTTCCGGGCGCGCGCGCTCGAAGCGAACGGCTCGTCCGTCCTCGTTCGCTTCGAGGTACAGGACACGGGGCTTGGCATCGATCCTGCGCAAATTCCGCGCGTTTTCGAATCGTTCCAGCAGTCGGACAGCTCGACGACGCGCAAATATGGCGGCACCGGCCTGGGCCTCGCGATCAACCGCCATCTCGCCGCGCTCATGGGCGGCGAAGTGGGCGCGACGAGCAAACTTGGCGTGGGGAGCACCTTCTGGTTCACGGCGCGGCTGCAAAAAAGCGCCGACCGCCCCATGCGCAAGGTTGGCGCCCACTTGCGTGGCGCGCGGGTCCTCGTCACTGATGATTCGAAGGACGCGCGCGAGATCCTGTCCGGCATCCTCGCCAGTTTCGGGCTTCGTGTTGCGGCGGCGGAGAGCGGTGCCGAAGCCGTGGCCTCGGTCGCGGCGGCCGACGGAAAGGGCGATCCGTTCGACATCATCATCCTCGACTGGCGCATGCCCACGCTCGACGGCATGGAAACGGCGCGGCGCATCGGCGCGCTCGAACTGTCGCGCCCGCCCACTTATTTCATGGTGACGGCCTATGACGAGCCCGACCTCAAGGACGAGGCCGCGCGCGTCGGCTTTGCCGCGGTGCTGACGAAGCCCGTCACAGCCTCCGCGCTTCACGACACGCTGAGCACGATGGCGGAGGGCACTTCGGCGCGCGGGGTCGCGTTGAGCCAGGACTCGGCCGCCGAGCGCGCGCTGCGGCAGGAGCATCGCGGCAAGCGCCTGCTTCTCGCCGAAGACAATCTCGTCAACCGCGAGGTAACGCTCGAGCTTCTGCGCGACGTGGGGTTCAGCGTCGATATCGCCGGCAACGGCGCCGAGGCCGTCGCGCACGCGCGACGCCGCATCTATGACGCCGTCCTCATGGACATGCAGATGCCGGAGATGGATGGGCTCGAGGCGACGCGCGCGATCCGCGAGCTGTCGGGATGGAGTGCTGTCCCGATCATCGCCATGACCGCGAACGCGTTCGGTGAAGACCGTGCTGCCTGCCTCGCCGCCGGCATGAACGACCATCTGGGCAAGCCGGCGACACCGGCGGACCTGTTCGCGATTTTGCACACCTGGCTTACGAAACGCGCTGCGTCAGAGGCTGGCGGCTCCGCGCCGACGTCCATGCCCGCGGCGGACGAGAGCGATGGCCGCGACATGCGGGACGCGCTGCCGAGCCTCGACGTGCCGCGGCTCATGAAGCAGATGAAGCAGAACCGCGTGCTCGTCGACCGGCTGCTCGGGCTTGCCGCCGCCGAGCTGCGCAAGGACGGCGCGCGCCTTCGCGACAGCGCGGCGCAGGGCGACTTCACCGGCGCCTTCAAGGCGGCGCACAGCATCAAGGGTACTTCCGGCCAGATCGAGGCGGCTTCACTCCATGCGCTGGCGGGCGGGGCCGAGGTGGTGTGGCGCCGTGGCGCGGCCGTCGACGCGGCGCGGTTCGCGGCGCTGACCGCCTCGCTCGACGCGCTCGTGGCCGAGCTCGACCGCTATCTCGCCGCGATTGGAGCGGGCATCGACGCTAATGGTGAAACCACCAATGCGCCTCGTTGATCGAATAATAGGGCCGGTAGTGATGGATGCTCGCGGCATTCGTCACATCGCGGATCTGGTTGTCGAGGATCAGGATCTGGTCGCCCACATAGACGGCGAGGACCGCGTGATCGGCGCTCAGATTCATGTCGCGCACGACGACGAGGCGCAGCGCGTCGACCGGCCAGCCGAGATAGCGCAGCGACATATATTTCGCGATCGCATAGTCCTTGCAATCGCCGCTCTTGTGCAGGAATTCGAGCGGCGCCTCCCAGTAGTTGGCGCGGCCCCAGTTGGTGATGTCGTCGATATAGCCGAACTGGTTCATGTAGGCGTTGACCTTGTCGAGCTGCGCGCGCGGATCGAGGCCTTTGACGCCGTCGAGAAAACCGTTCCACTGCTTCAAGTGACAGAGCTGGTCGCCGGGCGCCTCGCATACGTCCGCGAAGGGCTCGGGCGTCCTACGCATGCGCTCGATCATGCCGGTCCAGTGCGTCATCGGCGCGAGATTGTCGTTGCGGATCTCGGCCGTGCCGAAGAGCGGTGGGCTCGCCGCGCGCGCGGGTGCGGCGCTGGTGAGCATGGCGAGCGCCAGCGTCACGAGCGCATACCGACGTATGAGTTGTGCCCAATTCATCGCATGAATCGTAACTCGTCCACTTTTGATATAGATCAGAAATTAAGGGCGAGGAAAGATGGCGGCGTCTAACCGCGCGCGGCTCACCGCGGCCTTCGCCGTTGCCCTGGGCCTCGTCGTTGCCGCGCTCGCGGTCGCCTGGGTGCTGCGCTTCGTCGCGCAGGAGCGCGACCGCGACATCACCGGGTGGCAGATCCGGCTCGGCATCGTTGCGGACAGTCGCAAGGCGGCGATCGACGCGTGGCTCGCGGCGCAACGGCGCGATCTCGACGCGGTCGCAGGCAACGATTCCGTTCGCCTCTTCATGACCGAGCTGAAGCTCGCGTCGGGCGAGGTGAAGAATGTTGCCGATGGACAAAGCCAGCAGCAGTACATCGGCAATCTTCTGGTGTTCACGGCCTCGCAAAGCGGATTCGCCGCCGCGATCGCCGATCCCAACTTGCCGGTCAACATCGCGCGCGCCGACACGGCGGGCCTCGCCGTCTTCGATCTCTCCGGCCGGCTTCTGGTTGCGACGCGCGGAATGCCGTCAGGCGAGCCGTGGGTCGGACCGTTCCTCACCGGCGCCGCCAAGGCCAAGACCGCGCTGCGCGACATTTGGCTTAACGCAGCCGGCAATCCGGCAATGGGTTTCCTCGTCCCGATTTTCACGGTGCAGGGCGACGCCACGCCGGAGGAGCAGGTCGGCTGGGTCCTGGGCGTCAAACAGATTGGCCCCGAGCTCTTCCCGCTCCTGCGCCAGCCCGGCGACACGTCGCAAACGGCCGACGCGCTCCTCGTCCGCGGCGGAGACGGCAACGTCGAATATCTCTCACCGCTGCCGGAGTACAAGCCGCTGGCGCTCGCGCTTTCGACGGCGACGCCGGGGCTCGCCGAAAGCGCGGCGCTCGGACCACCGAGCGGTTTCGGCCTCGCGCACGATTACCGCGGCGTCGACGTGCTCTATGCGAGCCGCCACATCGCCGGCGCGCCGTGGGTGCTCGTCTACAAGATCGACCGCGCCGAAGCCTTGGGCGCGAGCGACCAGCGCGCGGCACGGCTCCTTGGCATTCTCATCCTGGCGCTGCTGCTCGTCGCCGCGATGCTTGCGGCGGCGTGGCGCCACGGCGCCTCGCGCCGCGCGACGCTCGCCGCCGAGCGCTATCGCGAGCTCGCCGCTCGCTTCGAGCGGCAGACGAACCTGCTGCGGCTCGTCACCGACGGCCAGCCCAATGCCATCTTCATCGTCGATGACGACGGGCGCTACAGCTTCGCGAACAGGCGCGCCGCCGCCGAGGCGGGGATCGCCGCCGACGAGATGCTCGGCAAGACCGTGGCCGCGGTGCTGGGGCCGGCCAAGGCCGCGCGCTATCTCGAGCTCAACCGGCGCGCGGCCGAGAACGGCGACGTGCTCGAGGACCTGTCGCGGAGCGGCGAGGGCGCTTCGCTCAGTGTTCTCCACACGCAACACATCCCGCTTGCGACGCCACCGGACGACGGCCGCGGCGTTCTCGTCATCGAGGAAGACCTCTCGCAACTCACCGCCGAGCAGGAGCGGCGCCGCGCGACGCTAGACCATCTCGCCAACTGCCTCATCGCGCTCGCCGACCGGCGCGATCCGGCCGCCGCTGGCCATTCCGCCTTCGTCTCGACCGTCGCCCGCGCGGTGGCGGAGGAGATGGCGCTCGAGCCCGCGCTTGTCGAAAGCGCCGACATGGCCGGCCGGCTCATGAACCTCGGCAAGATCCTTGTGCCGCGCAGTATCCTCACGCGCGCCGGCCCGCTTACGCCTGCCGAGCTCGACCAGCTCCATGACAGCCTGATCGAGGCGACGCGCTTTCTCGACGGTGTCGCGTTCGACGGGCCAGTCATCGAGACGCTGCGCCAATGCCAGGAACATTGGGACGGCAATGGCCGGCCTGGGATGCTGCAAGGGCGCGCGATCATTCCGACCGCGCGCGTGCTCGCTGTCGCCAACGCGTTCGTCGGACTGCTGAGTCCGCGCGCCTACCATGCCACGCGGCGGACGATGGACGAGGTTATCGCCATCCTGGTCGGCGAAATCGGCAGCAAGTTCGATCCCGCGGTGGTCGCGGCCCTGATCAACCGGATCGAGAACAAGGGCGCGCGAGCAGATTGGATCACGCTCGCGGCGCGGCCGGTCGAGGCGTCGGCCGAGATCGATCCGGCGTAGGGCGTCCGTGTTCAGCGCAACGCGGCTGTGGCGATCTCTTCGTCCTTGGCGTCGGCGCCGCTGACGCCGATCGCGCCCACGACGACGCCGTCGCGCACGATAGGGAAGCCGCCGGGGAGCGGTACGAGGCTGAAGCGCGCGACCTTCTCCAGGAGGGCGAGCCGGCCCGGGTCGTGAGCGAACTCGCGCGCCGCCTCACTCGTCGGCTTCTGCAGATTGAGGGCGGTGCGCGCCTTCGCTTCGGCGACGTCGCTCGTGAGCGAGGGCGCGCCATCCATGCGGTCGAGCTGCACGAGTTCGCCGAGTGCGTTCAGCACCGCGACCGAGACATGGAGCCGCGCGCCCCGCGCGCGCTCGATCGCGCGGTCGGCGAATTCGCGGGCCTCCACGAGGGTCAGCGACATGGGCTTAGCCGTGCTGCGTGCGGTAGGGGACGCCGAGGGCGTGGCAGATAATTATGTCCTCGGCATTGCCCTGGGTGCGCCCGGCCTCCAAACGCTTCGGGTGCACGCCCTGCGCCTGCTTCACGGGCGCGATGCCGGGTCCGCTTGCCATGCCGCCGACGCAGCGTTCGTCCTCGCGCATGACGGGCACGCCGCCAGCGCCGGGGAAACCGGTGCCGCCGGGCAGGCCCAACCCCGCGAAGACGTCGCGATATGCCGAGAAGCGCTCCGGCGCGTGGTTCATGCGCTCGGTGAATTGCAGCGTGCGCTGCTGCATAACGGCCGCGACGAAGGCTTTGGCACGGGCGACGCCGGCCGAAGCCGCGGGCGCGCCGTCCATCTTCGAGATCGACACGACGTTGCCGGCGGCATCGACCACGGCGAAGCTGCCGCACTGTTTCAGCTCCTTTGCCTTGGCAAGCGCGCGATCGATGTAGCCGCGTGCTTCGGCGAGCGTCAGCGTGTCGTCAGACTTGGCCGCCTCTGCCTCGAGGCCGTGCGCCAGTTCGGTGATTGCCATCGCGTGCTCCCTCAGACCTTGGCGCCTTCCTTGCGCGCCTGCTTCTGGCGGACCTGCTCGACCCGCGCCTTCATCTCCGCGGGCGGCCAGTCCTCGAGGAGCCAATCCGGCAGCTTCTCATCGGGACCGCCGACTGGCAGATCCTCGTCCGTGTCGGTGCGGCCGCCGGGGAAGAGCTCGAGCGCATAGGGCAGCTCGTAGTAGATTTCGAGCGTGTTGCCGTCGGGATCGGCGAAATAGATGCTGCGCTGGTTGACGTGGTTGGTGGCGTTGCGGATCTCGATGCCATGCTTCAAGAGGTGAATATAGGCATCGCGCAACGCCGCGTAGCTGTCGACCTGGAAGGCGATGTGGAGAAGCCCGAGCTGTCCGCGCTGCGGCCGCTGCGCCGCCTCGGGATTGGGATGCTGGGCGATGTCGAGCGTATGGAAATTGTCGCCGAGCGACATGAAGACGCCGCCGTGCTCCGGATCTTCCTCGGTGACGAAGAAGCCCAAAACATCGCGGTAGAAGCGCTTCGAGACCGCCTCGTCGGCGACCCGCAAATTGACGTGGCCGATGCCCTTGAGCTTGATCATGAGCGGCGTCTCCCCTGCGCAGGTGACGGTCGCGAGGAAGGCTAGGCGCGCTTCTTACGGTTGGCAAGCCCGGCGGGTCTGGCGCGAGGCCGGCGCAAGCGCGAAAACGCGTATCGCAGCGACGGGAACAAGCGCCGCAATACGCTCCGGGAACCCATCGCGCGCCGACCGGTTAGCCGGAGCGCGATATGGGGCCGAAAACAATGCCGCAGGGCAAGAGCTGCGCGACTCTCTTGGGGATCGCTTGCCTTGGATTGATGTGCCTCGGAGGTATCCTCGCAACGGAAGCATCGGCCGCACCGGGCGGCGCTCCGGGAAAACCGGCTGGCGGTGCAGCAGGTGCAGCCGGAGCGACGGGCGCCACCGGAGCTACAGGCGCGGCGGGGCCAGCGGGCGCAACAGGAGCAACAGGTGCAGTGGGCGCCGCGAGTGCCGCCGGCGCATCGGCGCACAGTGCCGGCGGTCCTCCGGGGAGCGATGCAACATCCGCCGCGGGCTCTGCTCCGTCCAGCGCGACGGTGGGCACGGCAGCTGCGCATCCCGCAACGACCGCCGGTTCGGGCGCAAGCGATCCGGCCGGCGTGGAGCCGGCGCTCATCCTCGGCGCCGGGCTCGCAGCGGCGGATTACGAAGCGATCCGCGCCTTCCTCGACGCCCCAGAGGCGATCCGCGTGGCGCGCGGGAGTCCCGCGCCGAACGTCGAGGTGATTTCGGCCTTCACGGGCCCGAGCGGGCGCGTCTGCCGTCGCGTGCAGGAGACGGTGAACATGGGAGGGGAGAACGTGCTCGCCTGGGGCGACGTGTGCCGTGACGCACAGGGCGGCTGGACCCTGACGCCGTTGCCGCACCCCGAGCGATGACGGCCGAGCAGCGCGATCGTGCACTGTTCGAAGCGGCGCTGCTCGAACTTCCGAGCGCGTGGATGATTCTGGCTGATCTGCGCGCGGGTGGTGCACAGTCCGACTATCTCGTCCTGCATCCGAAGCATGGCGTCGCCCTCATCGATCAGGCGCCCGCGGCCGGCGATCCCGTGCCGGCATTGCGCGCGCTCCTCGAGCGCGAGGCCTTTGCCCGGTTCTTCCGCGGCGACCTGCCGATCGTCCATGTTGCGATCGCCGCGGACAGCGCCCGCGACCTCGAGCAGCGGCTCGGAGAAGCGTTCGCGCGCGAGCGGCCGCTCACGATCGGCGACGCGGAGTGGCCGGACGCGTTTGCGGCGCTCGTGAGCACGTGCGATCCGCGCGCGACCTCGTTCGAGTCGCCGGCCGGCGAGGCGGCACTGCAAGAGAGCGGCGAGTGCGAATCAGCCTCTGCGAACAACGCGGCCGAACCGGATTTCGCTGATTCCGCCGCGCCGTTCGCCGAGCCTTCAGCTGCGGCCGGTCCACAGCCCGAGGCTTGGATCGAGGCGGCGGCGATTGCACGCGAGGATGTGCCAAAGCCGCGGCCTAGGCCCGCGCCGCGCGTGCCGCGCTGGCAGTTGGCCGCAGCCTTTCTCGTCCTTGGCGCCAGTGCGTCGGCGGTGTTGTCGCTTCCTGCTGAAGCGCCGCATCGATCGCCGACAGTCGAGGTGGCGGTCGCGCCGCTTGAAAAGAAGATCCCGGCGGTCGCCACCGCCACGCCACCGCCTGAGCGGGCAGTTCCCCCCGCGCCGAGCTTCGCGGCACCAGTGCCCGAAGCGCCGGCGCTGCCCGAGGTCGCCGAGGCGACCCCATCGCTGCCGCAGGTGTCGCCGTCTGCGCCGCCCGTGGCGAAGTTCGCCGCGATGGCGTCGCCCGAGATGCCGCCTCTCCCAAGCGTCGCGCTCGCGCCGCCGCCAGCACCCAGGATCGCATCGGCCACGCCGCTGCGTCGCATATCGAAGCTGCGTGCGCCCGCGCGCGAGGTCGCGATGGAGGCGCCACGACCGCCGCCGTCCAGGCCCGCGCCTCTACCGGCACCAGCGCGGCAGCTCCAAGCAGCGCCTTTCGCCGCGGTGCCGCTGAGGCCGCTCCCGCAACCCGTCCGTCGCAGTTGCCAGACTTTCGGCTCGCGCGTCAGCGTGGTCGGGAGGGCGATGAACGTACGCGGTCTCGCCTGCCAGGCGAGTGACGGCAGCTGGGAAATCGTGAGCGAGGCGCCAACGGGACGCTGAGACGACCCGGCGCGAAAGCGAAATCTCAGGCGGTGCCAAGTCTAGAAGATGAACCCGGTCTCGAATAAAGCACGCACTTGCGAGGTGCTGGTGCCCCCTTTGCCGAAGGCGAAGCCCGGGGTCGTGCTGTTGAGCCCAACATATGAGAATTCGGCGCGCGCGAAGAAGATCTTGTACTGATAGCTCGGGGTCAGCGTGATCGACCAGCTGTTTGCGCCAGGGCCGCCGGTCAGAAGGTCCGGCGCGCCGTCACCGAGGCTGCCCGAGGCACTGATATATTCGCCGCGCGCCCCGAGTTTCCAGTTGTCGTTGAACGAATAGGCGACGTTGACCGCGACGCCGAGGGTCGAGGCGTCGTGCGTGAATCCCGCCGATCTCAAGGCGCTGTTGTTTGGCACGTGGGTGTATTGGACATAGGGAGCAAGCGTCCACGGGCCCCAGGCGCTGTCGTAGACCAGGTCGTAGATCGCGCTGTTGTTCTGCGCGATCGGCGTTCTGAAGGTATTGACGCTGTTCGAGCCGAAATTGCCGCCGGCGCTGAAAGTGAGCCAGTTGTCGCTGTTGATGGCGTAGGTTGCCGAACCCGTCAGCCAGTCGAAATTGCTCGAGAAGAACCCGTCGTTGACGGACACAGACAAGTCAACGGGTCCGATCGTGTAATTTACCTGGATGCCCTGGTTTACCGAGTTCTCCTGGTCCCATAACAGACCGCGCTCGATATTGTCGTTCTGGAACGTGAAGTCCCATTCCGAGCCGAGGAGGGAGGGCAGCCGGCCGATCAGGACAGAGAGAGCGTCGTTCGGTGCGAACTTGACGTAGGCCTGCGGCAGCGGCCCCCACAACATGCCGTTGAGATCACTCGCCCGCGTGTAGGGCTCGCCCAGCGCCGGGATCGAATAGACGCCGGCCTGCGCCACGAACTGGACCGGCCCGGCGGCGTTCTGGACGAACACCATGCCGTTGCTGATGTCGGCATAGCCGGCGCTGTTGCCGAGAACGCGGTTCGACTGCCAGAAGCCCAGCCCGCTCAAGACACCCGTGGCGTAGACTCGGCCGATCCATGGCCCAAGGTCGAAGCTCGCTGGATTGGGATTGGCCTCGAGCGTTGGGCCCATTTCCGGGAACAGCGAGGGCGCGAGCAACGGAGTCTGTGCGAGCTCGCTCGACACAGCGCCCCCAACCGGGGCCACGGCCGACGACTCGCCTGCCCAGGCCGCAGCCGGGCCGCGCCCGCAGACGGCGATAGCAAGGACGGGCAGAGCAACCGCTTTCTTGTTGATTTTCATAAAGCATCCTTTGGCTGCACGACACGGCTAAAGATGCGCAATTGTCTGACGCTCCCGCGCAAACTGGAATCATATACACGCACGCCCACAAGTGCCGCCACTGTGCTGATGCGCGGCTCACATTGGGCGTAGGACGCGCGACAAAGTGCGGGTGAACAGTTCCAAAACCGCCGCCTCCTGGTCGGTAATCTCGGAGATGTAGGGATCCGCACGACAGACCAGGCCTGTATTCTTCGATCCTTGATGAAGGGCAAGCACCGGACACCGAATACGAGCCCGAAGGGCCCTAATTCTCTCGAAATTTGATTTAAATCATGATTCAATCCGAGTGATTGATCTAAATCATAGCGCGAGTTCGGTCACGCAATATTTTTGTCCTGCGTTATGCGGAAAACATGGCCCTCAATGGAGCGGGTCGTTGCGGCGCAGGTGGAAGAGCGAGGAGACTTCGATGAAAGCTTATCTCTTGGTTACGGTAGCCGCGGTTGCGATCGCGGCCGGTGCGATGGTCGCCTTACCGCCAGTCTCGTCGGCTCAGGCCCCCGCGAAATCGCCCGGTGCCATCATTTCGGTGAGCGGTTCCGCCATTGTCTCGACCCAGGGCATGCCGCCCGGCAGCGAGATTTGGGCGGAGTGGTACTCGCTGCCGCCGGGACAGGCGGTGACGGAGTCCGCAAGCGCCGTGAAATGGGCGTATGTCGAAATGGCCCTCGACGGTTCGGCCGTCGTAACTGGCGGCCCTACTCCAATGTGCAGTGCCTTCAGCGCAGGCGGGCGTCAGGCCGCGGGCTCGGAACGTGTGACGGATCCCGGCGATGTCGAGGTTTGCAATTATTCGCTCTTACCCGGCTCGCGCACGGAAAATCGCGGAACTCAGCCCTATGTTTTCGCGGGGCTGTCAGTCGGCGGCCCTTGGCAAGAGGGCATGGAAGATTCCGGCGATCTTTACCTCAAGGTGAATGGGCTTGCCAAATCAGTGCAGGTCAACTCCGCGCAATTTGGCGGGGTGGAGAAGGAAATCCTCAAGGCAGGGGCAATGACGGTTGTCATCCGCAACGTCACCATACCGCCGGGCGCCCGGATCGTTACGACGGATCACTATCCCACCCTGCGGATGGTCGAGAACGGGCAGCTGATCTTAAGCTCGACTCCGGAAGGCTCTGCCGCCGCCGATCCGAAAGTTCTGTCCGCGTTCGACACGATGGAATGGGCGCCGGCGACCGCTGAAAAACCGATCACTTTATCAAACGGCGGCGATCAGCCGGTTCAATTCGTCGAGTGGACAGTTGCGCCAGTGCAAGGCGCCAAACCTTGAATGAGAGTCAGGACGCAGACTTAGTGCAGCGCGGAAGGGTCGCGAAGCAGACATGGACAAAAGAACTTTTGAGCCTGGTGGCGACATGAGCGCCGGTAATCCAAGACCTTTCAAGGTTGCGATTATCGGAGGCGGACCGGGAGGACTGTTCACGGCTTGGCACTTGGCCGCCAAAGCAGGACTCAGTTGCGAAATCACAGTGTTCGAGGCGAGCGGCCGCCTCGGAGGGCAGATTGAGACGGGACAGTTTGCTGACGTTGGTCCCTATGAGGCCGGAGTTGCGGAAATTTACGACTACTCTCGTTTAGGCCCCGACCCTCTGCACGATCTCATCGTCAAGGAGCTGGGGCTCGAGATCAAGTATATCCGAGGCGGCCCTTGCGTGCTCGATGACAAGATTGTTCTCGAGACCGACGATCTAGCACAGCTCTTTGGAGAACGGGCCCGTGACGAGGCGGTGTCGTTCCGCAAGCGCTGCGCTGATCTGCTCAGTCCCCAATCCTACTATCTCGCCGTGGCGGGAGAGGACAATGCTCACCCGTGGTCGTCAGTTCGGGGTGACGACTTGCTTGAGAGAGAATTCACTGACGATGTCGCGCGTCGCTACATTCGAGCCATGTCGCACAGCGACGTTGCCGCGGCCCCGCATCAGACGAACGGGCTCACTTTTCTCAAAAATGTGCTGATGGACGTCGACGGCTACATGGACATCTTCGCCGTGGTGGGCGGCAACGAACAGATCGTGACCCGCCTCGTCGAGGAGCTCGACGCTCAGATTCACCTGAATGCGAATGTAACTGCAGTTGAGCCGCTCGCCGACGGCACGTACCAGCTCGAAGTGCAGGTGAACGGGCAAGAGGAGAAGGTGATCGCGGACTACGTTGTCGTCGCGCTGCCGTTGAGCGCGCTCTCGACCATTCATTGGCGTTCGGAAGCTCTTGAGCTCGCGATGGAGAAGCACGCCGGCTACTTCGACCGGCCAGGGCATTACCTTCGCGCGACCTTCTTATTCAAACATCCATTCTGGCGCGACAAAATTTCGACCGACTGGTGGATGCTCGACGCGTTCGACGGGTGCTGCGTCTATGACGAAGGCACGCGTTACGACTATGGGCCTTATGGGCTCTTGGCCTTCCTCATTCCCGGTAACGCGGCTCTCGAGTTGACGAATGATTCCGACGACATCATAGAACAGATGTGCCTGGACGCCTTGCCCGCCGAGCTCGCACACGGCAAGGAGCTGCTGCTGGACCGTCGGATCCATCGGTGGGTCGCGTCGGTGAGTTCGATTCCTGGCGGCCTTCCTGTGCGCTCGCGCAGGACGAACCATCACCCGGATCCCGTGCACGCGCCCGGCCTTGTGATGGTCGGCGACTACTTGTTCGACGCGACGCTCAACGGAGTGATGGACTCTGCTGAGGCGGCCAGCGACATTATACTCGCTGACGTCGTTAAGCGACGCTGCGCCCAGCGGCAGGAAGAGGTCATCGCTGCCCAATCTCCGGCCGGCGCGGCTAATGAGGCGCTGGGTCATATTGAAGACCTGATGTCCGTCGAGTGTCTCAGGGACATCCTCAAAGCTACGTGGGGACTCGAGCCGGGTGCAAAGCTCCTTCATGTCGGCTCCGGCGCCGGACATATGGTCGCCGTGCTGCGGGCGCTCGGCTTTGACGCCATGGGCGTCGAGTGCAATCGCGAGGCAAGTTTTGCGACCCCGGCCGAGCTGACGAAGCACAATTCCTGGTGTGATTTCGCACATCTGCCCTTTGAGGACGCGCAATTCGACGCCGTAATCGAAACGGGGCTTTACCGAACGGCGCCAAACAGCTTGGCGAACGCGATCGCGGAACTTCATCGCGTGACGAAGCGCGGTGTAATTCTCGGCTCCGTGACGACAGACCTCACCGTTGAGATGATTGAACGGTTCAGCTTGCTCGAGGATGCGCAAGTCCTTTGCTCGCGCTGGGATTGGGCCGAGAAGCTCTATGCGGCCGGTTTCGCGCACGCACTGTTCGATCCCTCGCGCCTTGGTGAGGCGTGGGAGAAAGTCGAGGCGTGGGGAGTTGGGCCGAGCCGCTGGTATGAAGATTCGGAGAGCCTGCTTTATTGCGTCTACGAACTCGCGTCCAAGCGGGGCTCGCCCAGCCTCAAGGCAGCACCCACAGCAGAATCGAAGCTGTTTCGACAAGACCTCGTCTCGGTTGGGCTGAGCGGCGATGTCTCAGCGGATATCGAGGCGACGAAAGTAATTGGAGGACAATGATCATGGATGTCATTGAGATAGCGATCATGCCTCGCGCGTGGCGCGTCGAGTTTGTGGAAAGCTTGAAGGCCCTGCCGGATGGAGTTGAGGCGATCGAGATCGCGGAGCCTCGGAACGTCACGGCCCTGTTGTCCCCTTTGGCGCCGTCCGACGCGCTTGCACAGGCTGGGCCGCAGACTGTCGGCGCATTGACGGTGATTTGGATGCCGCCGGGAGCCAACACGCCGACCTCGATCGAACGCGACGTTGACGAATGGATGGGCGGCGCGGGCATGGAGAAAAAGGACGTGAACGTGCGAGCGGAGGTTCGCACCTTGCGGGTGGTGTGGGGTGAAAGTCGAGCCGTGATCTATGCAAACGAGGAAGATCTTCGCTTTGCGCTCGATGCGATAGCCCGGTTCAGCGTCGCGCAAAAAGAGACGCGCGCGTTGGAAGCGACAATGAAGTCGACCTGGGCTTCGATTGAGGCAGACGCTGCTTTGACTCACGCGCTGACGATGCACGAGCATAAGAGGCAACGGCACGTCAACGAGATGACGGAGGTTACGACGCGCATGAAGATGGCGTGGCTGCGCGTCAGCAGAAGCCTCGAGCAATTGAATCCCGCGCCCACCGAACCTTCCAAGCGACTTTTCGCCGAGCTTGTCGCCGCCGCCTCGCTTTACGATCGAGTGGAAATGTTGGAGAACCCGGTCCAGTTCGCGTTGGACCATTATGAAATTTCCAACACGCGCCTGATTGACATGTATCTAGCCCGCGAGGATCGCGTCAACTCCATCTTCGGATATGGGATTATTACCATACTCCTCATTGTCCAGATCTGGCTGATGATGCCGCACGGCTGAGTCAGTGCCGGCAGGCCCGAAGGCGGCGTGAAAAGGGTGAGTGATGGACCCTCGCGACGATATCCGGATCAGTGGTTGAGCCGGAAGTTGCGCCGTACCTGCCGTTCGATGGCGGGCGCTTCCGCCTGGCGATGGGGCTCATGCCGCTCGCGCCGGGGGGATAGATCGAGATCGACGCCCATTTCGCGCGCGACCTCGCGGCAAAGCGCGCGCTGCTTGAGACGCGCCATGCCGACGTGTTCGCGGCGCTTCCGATGGCAACCGCGCCGGCTGCGGAGCTGCTCTCACTGCTTGTCGCGCATCTGCAGCAATACCATCCAAGGATCTTCCGGCGCACGGGCGGTCTCCTCGACAACGTGGTCTCGGGAGAGCGTTGGGATGTCGCGCGGTCCCCGCTCCACCCACTCGACCTGTGCGGCCGCCTCGTCCAAGAGGATTTCTGTGTGCTGCAAGAAGACGGCGGCACGTATCGTCTGATCGGTGCGACACTTTGCTCGCCCTCGTGCTGGCGTCTCGCGGACAAGATCGGCAGGCCGTTGGCGGAGATCCACGCGCCCGTGCCAGGCTATGCCGTGACGCTCGAACGGCCGGTGAACCGGTTCTTCACGCATCTGAAGCCGGGGCGGTTGACGTGGCGGCTTAATTGGACCGTCGTCGACGATCCAGCGCCATTCCAGCCGGAACGCGTCGTGGGCCATGTTCCGATTACCTCGGACAACGCCGGTGAACATCTGTGGCTTCGCGTCGAGCGGCAGACGTTGCGCCGTCTGCCGGCGACCGGCGCAGTGGTGTTTACGATCCGGACCTACATCACACGAATCGACGCAGCATTGGGCGATGCCGCCGCTGCGGCTGAGCTTGCGGCCCTACTGCGCGACACACCCCCGGCGACGCTCGAATACAAGCAGATCGCGCCGTTTCAGACCGCGCTTCGCGCCTGGCTCGACGCGCGCGCCCTCAGGGCATGATGCAGCAGGAGCGCTCGATCGGATGTAGCGGCTCAGGCAATCGGCTTATTCTTGATCCCGAGCGAAGTCAGGATCTCGCTGCCGGCGCGGATTCCTTCAGCAGCGGCGCCTTCCATGTAACCTTGATATTCGACCGAGGTGTGCTCGCCGGCAAAGAAGACGTTGCCCTGGCGGCGGCGCTCATATCCGGCAAAGCTGTGCATTTGTCCCGTCCGCCAGTACGAGTAGGACAAATTTAGATTGGGATCGAGCTGTGGCACCGAGATCGTGGCCTTGCCATTCCACGAACCGGCGATCCCGGGAAAGACGGGTTCGAGCGTGGCCAAGAAGCGTTGTGCGTCGGTGATGACGGTGGGGTCGGGCGACACGGCGTAAGGCGCCCTCCGGGGATCCTCGGCGGCAAGCGCACCGGCGACGTCCCCACCAGTATAGTTGACCAGTATTCCGGTCGTGCCGGGTTGTGCGCGGGTCACCTCCCATGTGCTTTGGTAGCCCGTATCGGCATAGGAAGCACCGTTGCTGCGGCCCCAAGGGCCGGCCTCGTTCCAAGAGCGCTTGGCAAACTGGAGCTGGAGCTTCCCGTTGCGGCCTCGGCCAAGCTGCTGAATCGCCGTGTTCTTTAATGCATCGAAGCCCGCGGCGGCGTAATCGAGTGCCCGGAGCACGGCAAATGGCAATGCCAGGCAGACGAAATCAGCCGTCACATCGGCTCTTTGCCCGCCGCCCCGGTCGAAGGAAAGGGTGTAAGCCCGGTCGGAGTTGAGCGCGATCTTTTCCATGCGCATGCCATGTCGGATTGTCGAATCGACGCCGACGCGCGCCGCAATCGCCAAGGGGAGCCGGTCATTGCCGCCGCGGATGTGGTAGCGCTCGTCAGAGGCCTCGAAAATGTCAAATTGGCTCGCGTCCGGCTGATCGCCGAGGAGATAGATAAGGTTCAGCGAACTCTGGTCGGTTGTTTCGGCCCCGTACTCAACGTTACAGGCAACATCGAGCAGGAGCCCCATCGGCGAAGCGTGTCCGCCGGGGACGCGCGACTCGATCCAGTCATAGACGGTTGTGTTGTCCAGCGCGACGCTGGCTGGCGTGCTCTCATCGTATGCGGCGGGATCGGCAGCCTTCAGATCCCTGCTCAGTTTTTGGTAGATCGGCTTGAAATCCTCATTCGCCTGAGATCCTCGATAATATTTGCCGAAAAAATTGCCGGTGTCGGTCGTATCGCTTGGTTGTGCCTCCACCACGTCATCGAGGGGGAGTTCAAAGAGCTTGGCCAGCGCCAGCATCGTTTTATGGGAGGTGTCGATCAGCTCGCCGCACCACTCGGTCCCTTGATCGTTTTCCCATGAGGCGTAGTTGGAGTGGATGCGTCCGCCCACCCGGTTTGAAGCTTCATAAAGGGTGCAGCCGACGCCGTATTGACGGAGCTGTAGCGCACAAGTGAGACCGGCAATTCCACCGCCGACGATCGCTATTCTCGGCTCGCCCTGGCCGCGGGCAATGCCGGATAGGGTGAGAGCGGCAGTAGCAGCGGCAGTACCTGCGAGGAAATCGCGACGCGACGGACCGCGCGAGCGGCGCAATTGCTCCATGCTGCGCCACCGGTCTTCGACCGCTTCTACGGGCCAGCCAAGCCGCTTCGCCGCCCGGTGGTTAGCGGCGAGCCGCTGCAGCGCGTGCATCAAGGGCGTACGAGCCATGAGTTTTCCCGAGTGACTCAGGGAAGATCAGGCAAATTCTGCAAATCGTGCGAATGTCACGTCGCAGTCCCCGGATAATACCACGATCAGCACGGGCGATGTGCGGGAACGCAGGCCGCAGAGGGAAGTCCGCCCCCTAAGCGGACCCCGATCCGACGCGCCGAGGTTTGCGGGTCAATAGTGAGACTGCGCCGACGACTATCGCGAGCACGTTGAAACTCAGGCCGTGCCAGTTCTCAGCTTAGGATTTTTGATGTCCGCCATCGCCTGCTCAACATGCTGCGAGAAGACGTAGGCGGCCGGCCGCTGCCGCTCGAGCGAAAGCTCGGGCGCCATCTCGCCTTCGGTGCGCACGCCCTTGACGGCGACGCGGAGCGCCTTCAGCGGATGCTTCACCGCGTCGACGACCGCGGTGGCCTCGTAGCCGCTATGCACCATGCAGTCGGCGCATTTCTCGTAATTGCCGGTGCCATAGGAGTCCCAATCGGTCTCCTCCATCAGCTCCTTGAAGGTCTTGGCATAGCCTTCACCGAGCAGGTAGCAGGGCCGCTGCCAGCCGAAATAGTTGCGCGTCGGATTGCCCCACGGCGTGCAGTGATAGGTCTCGTTGCCGGCGAGGAAATCGAGGAACAGGCCCGATTGACTGAACGACCATTTGTGCGCCTGCTCGCGGCGGAAGATGTCGCGGAACAGCTCCTTCGTCTTGCGCCGGTTGAGGAAGTGCGCCTGGTCGGGCGCGCGCTCATAGGCATAGCCGGGCGATACGGTCATACCGTCGACGCCCATCGCCATCACCTCGTCGAAGAACCGGGCGACACGCTCGGGTGCCGAGCCCTCGAAGAGCGTGCAGTTGATGTTGACCCGGAAGCCCGCCGCCTTGGCGCGTCCGATCGCGGCGACGGCGCGATCGTAGACGCCGTCCTCGCACACCGAGCGGTCGTGCATCTCGCGGTCGCCGTCGAGATGGACCGACCACACGAAATAGGGGCTGGGCTTGAAGCGGTCGAGCTTCTTGTCCAGGAGCAGCGCGTTCGTGCAGAGATAGACGAAGACCTTGCGCGCGACGATGCCCTCGGCGATCTCCTCGATCTCGCGATGGAGCAGCGGCTCGCCGCCCGCGATCGAGACGACCGGGGCGCCGCACTCGTCGACCGCATCGAGACATTCCTTGACCGAGAGCCGCTGATTCAGGATCGCGTCCGGATAGTCGATCTTGCCGCAACCGGCGCAGGCGAGATTGCAGCGGAACAACGGCTCGAGCATGAGCACGAGCGGATAGCGCTCGACGCCTTTGAGGCGCTGCTTCATCACGTAAGCGCCGACGCGGATCGCTTGGTGCAGCGGAACGGACAAGATCCTACCCCTCAGTTCTGCGTCACTCCGCCGCGGGCTCGACCAGCTCGGTCGGCATGCGGAAGCGGACGTTCTCGGTGATGCCCGGCAGAGTCGAAAGCTCGACTTCGGCGAGCGTGCTCAGGCGGTCGATCAATTCCTGCACCAGCTCCGCTGGCGCCGAGGCACCGGCGGTGATGCCAACCGATTTCGCATTCTCGAGCCATTTCGGGTCGAGCGCGTCGGCATCGGCGATGAGATAGGCGGGCACGCCCTGCTCCGCGGCGATCTCGCGCAGGCGATTGGAGTTGGAGCTGTTGGCGGCGCCCACCACCAGGACGACGTCGACCGATTGCGCAAGCTCGCGCGCGGCACGCTGCCGGTTCTGCGTCGCGTAGCAGATATCCTTGGTGTCGGGCCCGACGATCGTGGGAAAGCGCTGGCGCAGCGCTTCGATTACCGCCCGCGTATCGTCGACCGAGAGCGTCGTCTGCGTGATGTAGGCGAGCTTCGTCGGATCGCTTACCTCGAGCGAAGCCACTTCCTCGGCCTTCGATATGAGATGCACCTTGCCGTCGATTCGGCCCATTGTGCCTTCGATCTCGGGATGCCCGTGATGGCCGATGAGGACGATCTCGCGACCCTGGCCGGCATAGCGCTGGCCCTCGCTGTGGACCTTGGAGACGAGCGGGCAGGTCGCATCGATGACGCTCAGCTCGCGGTCGCTCGCTTCGGCCTCGACGCCGCTCGAGACGCCGTGGGCGCTGAAGATCGTAACGGATCCCGGTGGAATCTCGTCGAGATCATCGACGAATCGCGCTCCCTTGGCGCGGAGTCGCTCGACGACATGCCGGTTGTGCACGATCTCGTGGCGCACATAAATCGGCGGACCATACTTCTCGATGGCGCGCTCGACGATCTCGATCGCGCGCTCGACTCCGGCGCAGAACCCCCTCGGTTGAGCTAGTACGACCCGCATGCTCTTCTCATTTCAGGCAAGGGCAGGCACATTATAGGCTCGAAACATAAGCGGGAAACGCTTTCGAACCACCCGCGCTCCCACCCGTGACGACCGCAAGATGGCGCTCAACTCGTCGTTTGCCAAGCCCGCGTCCGAGGGACTAGTGTCGTCTTCCGGGGGCCAAAGAGGGAAAGGCTATGACCGACCAAGGTCGCGAAGCCCTTGATAACAACTCCACCGTGACGCCGTTGCTCGATCGCATCCACTATCCGGTGGATCTGCGCGCCCTGCCGGAGAGTGAGCTGCGCCAGGTCGCGGACGAGCTTCGCCACGAGTTGATCGAGGCCGTTTCCGTGACGGGCGGCCATCTCGGCGCCGGGCTCGGCGTGGTCGAGCTGACGGTGGCGCTTCACTACGTCTTCGACACGCCCAATGACCGTCTCATTTGGGACGTCGGGCACCAGGCCTATCCGCACAAGATTCTGACCGGGCGGCGCGACCGCATCCGCACGCTGCGCCAAGGCGGCGGGCTCTCCGGCTTTACGCGCCGCGTCGAAAGCGAATACGACCCGTTTGGCGCCGCGCACAGCTCGACCTCGATCTCGGCCGGGCTCGGCATGGCCGTGGCGCGCGACATGAAGGGCGAGCGGCGCGACGTGATCGCCGTCATTGGTGATGGCGCGATGAGCGCGGGCATGGCGTACGAGGCGATGAACAATGCGGGCTCGACGCCGACGCGGCTCATCGTCGTCCTCAATGACAACGACATGTCGATCGCGCCACCGGTCGGCGCGATGAGCGCCTATCTCTCGCGGCTGCTCTCCTCGCGGCCTTATCGGTCCCTGCGCAACATCGGCGCGGCGATGACGCGTCGCTTCCCGCGCGGCTTCGCTTCGCTCGCACGCAAGGCCGAGGAATATGCGCGCGGCCTCGTCACCGGCGGCACGCTGTTTGAGGAGTTAGGCTTCTTCTATGTTGGCCCGATCGACGGGCACAATCTCGACCATCTGCTGCCGGTGCTGCGCAACGTCAGGGCGAGCGAAGACGGCGGCGCGGTGCTCGTGCACGTGGTGACGCAGAAGGGGCGGGGCTACGCGCCGGCCGAAGCGGCCGCGGACAAATATCACGGCGTCGTCAAGTTCGATCCGGCGACGGGCCAGCAGCAGAAGAGCAAGGCGGCGGCGCCCTCCTATACGAGCGTGTTCGCCAAGGCGCTGATCGCCGAGGCCGCGGCCGACGAGCGCATCGTTGCGCTCACCGCGGCGATGCCGTCGGGCACCGGGCTCGACAAGTTCGCCGAGCGCTTTCCCAAACGCGCGTTCGATGTCGGCATTGCCGAGCAGCACGGCGTGACCTTCGCCGCGGGCCTCGCCTGCGAAGGCTTGCGCCCGTTCGCGGCGATCTATTCGACCTTCCTGCAACGCGCCTACGACCAAGTCGTGCACGACGTCGCGATCCAGAAACTTCCCGTGCGTTTCGCGCTCGACCGCGCGGGCCTCGTTGGCGCCGACGGAGCGACGCATGCGGGCTCGTTCGATCTGGCCTATCTCGGCTGCCTGCCGGGGTTCGTCATCATGGCTGCCGCCGACGAGGTGGAGCTGATGCACATGGTGGCGACCTGCGCCGCGATCGACGACGGCCCTTCGGCCGTGCGCTATCCGCGCGGCGAGGGGATCGGCCTGAAGCTGCCGGAGCGCGGCAGCGTGCTTGAGATCGGGCGCGGCCGCGTCCTGCGCGAAGGCACCGCGATCGCCATCCTGAATCTCGGCGCGCGGCTCCAGGAATGCCTCAAGGCCGCGGACGAGTTGGCGCGGCACGGCCTCTCGGCGACGGTCGCGGACGCGCGCTTCGCCAAGCCTCTCGACACCGATCTCGTCGAGCGCCTCGCGCGCGAGCACGAGGTCCTGGTGACGATCGAGGAAGGCGCCGTCGGCGGCTTCAGCAGCCATGTGCTGCATCACCTGGCTCATGCGGGGATGCTCGACCGTGGCCTCAAGGTGCGGCCGATGGTGCTCCCCGACCGCTTTATCGACCACGACGCGCCCTATCAGCAGTACGAGCTCGCCGGCCTCAACGCCCGCCACATCGTCGAGACCGCGCTCCAGGCCCTGGGGCGCGAGCGGCGCAACTCGGCCATTGCCTGAGGCGCCGGCAAAAGACAAAAAAGAGAAGCGGCGGCTCGACGCGCTTCTGGTCGAGCGGGAACTGGCGGAAAGCCGCGCCAAGGCACAGGCGCTCGTGCTTGCGGGCGCGGTGTGGAGCGGCGAGCGCCGCCTCGACAAGCCCGGTACGACCATCCGTGGTGATGTTCCGCTCGAGCTGCGCGGCCGCGATCATCCGTGGGTATCGCGCGGCGGCGTGAAGCTCGCGCACGCGCTCGCGCATTTCGCCATCGATCCCGCGGGCCTCGTCGCGCTCGATATCGGCGCCTCGACTGGCGGCTTCACCGACGTGTTGCTCGCGCGTGGCGTGCGGCGCGTCTATGCGGTCGATGTCGGCCATGGACAGCTTGCCTGGAAGCTGCGCAACGATCCGCGCGTCGTCGTGCTGGAGCGCGTCAACGCCCGCTATCTCGCGGCGTCGCACGTGCCCGAGGCCCCCGAGATGATCGTGTGCGACGCGAGCTTCATCGGGCTCGAGACCGTGCTGCCGGCCGCGCTCGCCTTGGCGCGGGCGGAAGCGCGCCTCGTCGCGCTCATCAAGCCGCAGTTCGAGGTCGGCCCCGCGCAAGTCGGCAAGGGCGGCGTCGTGCGCGATCCAGAACTCCATCGCGCAGTGTGCGAGCGCATCGCGGCCTGGCTCGGCGCGCAGGCGGGCTGGCGCGTCGAGGGCGTGACCGAGAGCCCGATCCGCGGCCCCGAGGGCAATGTCGAATTTTTGATCGCGGCACGGCGCGGGCCGCGATGAGCGCCGGCGTCGTGCTCGAGGTCGCGAGCCTCGGCGTGCGCGGCGATGGCATCGCGGAGCACGAGGGCGAGCGCGTCTTTCTGCCATTCACGCTGCCGGGCGATCGTGTGCGCGCGCGGCTCGGACCGCGTCACGGCGACGGGCGCGCAGGTACTGTCCTGTCGTTCGAGGTTGAGGCGCCGCGCGCCGAGCCGCGTTGTCCGCATTACGGCCTGTGCGGGGGCTGCGCGCTCCAGCATGTGCCGGCGGAGATCTATGCCGCGAGCAAGCAGGCCTGGCTCGAGGTAGCGCTCACGCGCCACGGTTTGCGCGAGGCGCCGATCGGACCGATCCGTCTTCTTCCGCCCGGCACGCGCCGGCGCGCGCGGCTGAGCCTGCAGCGCGCCGGCGCTGCGGTCGAGGCGGGCTTCCAGGCGCGCGGCAGCCACCGCATCGTCGACATGCGCGCGTGCGACGTGCTGCATCCGCGGCTTGTGGCGCTTGTCGCGCCGCTGCGCCGTCTCGCGGGCCACATTCTCGCGCCCGGTGCCGCAGCCGCCGCGACGATGACGCTTGTGGAGACCGGCATCGATCTGCTTCTCGACCTCGCGCGAGAGCCCGACCTCGCGGCGCTTGAGACGCTCGCGGAGTTTGCGCGCGCGGAGGATCTGGCGCGGCTCGCGTGGCGGGTCCGCGGCGAGCGTCCCGTGCCGGTGGCGCAGCACCGCCCCGTGCGCGTGACGATGGGCGGTGTCGCGATCGAACTGCCTTACGACGCCTTCCTTCAGGCGAGCGCCGAGGCCGATGTCGCGCTCGTCGAGGCGGTGGTCGCGGCGGCGGCCGGCGCGCGCCGCGTCGCTGACCTATTCGCCGGCGTCGGCACCTTCACCTTTCCGCTCGTTTCCTTTGCGGCTGTGCATGCGGTCGAGGGCGACGATGCGGCGCTTGCCGCGCTCAAAGCCGCGGCGGCCCGCGCCGGGCTCGGCGCCCGCGTCACGGCCGAGGCCCGCGATCTCGCGGCTCGCCCGCTTGACCCGGCTGAGCTCGCGAAATTCGACTGCGTCGTGTTCGACCCGCCGCGGGCTGGCGCCATGGCGCAGGCACGCGCGCTCGCCGCGTCATCGGTGCCCCACGTCGTTGCCGTCTCCTGCAATCCGGCGACCTTCGCGCGCGACGCCAAGATCCTGGTCGCGGGCGGCTTCCGCCTCACCGGCATCGCCCCCTTCGATAGCTTCATTTGGTCGCCGCACCTCGAGCTCGTGGCCGCCTTCATGCGCGGCTGAGGCGGCAATTGCCGGGCCAGGGCCGGCGATGTTACCCTTGGGGCAATCCGCCGCTTGAGGAGCGCACCGCCGTGGCACCTGACGACATCTCCACCCGCACCACTGCGAAGACGGGCGCCTCGACGCCCTTGAAGCTTCGCCTTGCGATTGCCGAATACGACCGCACGCGGCCGCTGATCGACGGCAGGGTGCGGCCCGAGGGCATCGTGCTCGAGACCGCGAGCCCGCACATTGCCGAGTTCTGCAACCGCCCGGTCTACGAGGAGTTCGACATCGCCGAGATGTCGTTCTCGCTGTACGTCGCTGCGCGCGGGCGCGGCGAGCCGGTGATCGCGCTGCCGATCTTTCCGTTGCGCATGGCGGTTCTGGCGTATGTCTTCTGCCGCGCCGATGCGCCCTATCGCAGCCCGGCCGAGCTGAAGGGCAAGCGCATCGCCTCGATTGGCTACCGCTACACCGTCAATCTGTGGCTACGCGGCATCTTCAAGGAGCATTACGGGCTCGCGCCCGAGGACGTGACCTGGGTTACGCGCGCGCCCGAGAATGCTGGCTTCGTTATGCCGAAGGGGATCAAGGTCGAGATCGTGCCGAACCGCACGCCCGGCCAGCTCCTGATCGATGGCGAGGTCGACGCCGTGATCGGGCCCGAGGCGCCCGACGAGTACCTCAATGGCGATCCGCGCATCCGCCGCATCTTCCCGGACGCGCGCGCCGAGTGCGCCAGCTTTTCGCGCAAGGTGGGCTTTTTCCCGGTGACGCACACGGTGGTGATGAGCGAAGCCTCGCTCAAGGCGCGGCCGTGGGTTGCCGAGCCCCTCGTCAACGCCTTCCGCGAGGCCGAGCGCCAGACCGACGCCTTCTATTTCGCCAATGCCAAGCACACGCTCTTCCCCGACGCCGTGTTCTTCCTCGAGGACGAGCGCCGCGTGTGGGGCGACAATGCGTGGCCGCAGGGCGTGGCCGCTAACCGAGCGATGGTCGATACGTTCGTGCGCTATGCGCACGAGCAGAGCTACATCCCGCGCCGCTTCTCGGTCGAGGAGCTGTTTGCGGCGAATACGCTCCACACCTGAGCCGCTCCGCTAGCGCACCTCGACGGGTGCCATGGTGAGCGCGCCCGGCGCGCTCATCCACTGAAGCCGTACGAGCAGCGGCTCGAGCGTCGCGAGCGCGCGGTCGAGCATCGCCTCGGTGCTGCCGGGAGCGGGGCGCCCTGTGAGGCGCGCGAGAAGGACGTCGAGGGGGCTTTGCGGCGGCGGGAAGATCTTCACCGTCACATCGCTCGTGGGTGGAATGCCGGCCTCCTGCTTCGCGAGCGCGAGCGCCGTGTCGTAGCCGCCCAAAGCATCGACAAGCCCTTTCGCCTTGGCGTCCTCGCCCGACCAGATGCGGCCCTTGGCCACCGCCTCGACCGCTTCGGCATCCATCTTGCGGCCTTGGGCGACGCGATCCTTGAAGCCTGTATAGACGTCGTCGAGGAAGGTCTCGAAGCGCTGATGCTCCGCCGGCGTGAAATCCTCGAACGAGCTGAACATGCCGGCGTTCGCGCCGACCTCGACGGCGCTCGTTCCCGCGCCGATCTTGTCGAGGAGTCCGCCCAGCACGAACTTGCCGGCGAGCACGCCGATCGAGCCGGTGAGCGTTGCGGGGTCGGCCACGATCTTGTCGGCTGAGGCTGCGATGTAGTAGCCGCCCGAGCCCGCAACGTCGCCCATGCTGACGACGAGCTTCTTGCCGGCCTCCTTGGCGCGCAGGGTTTCGCGCCAGATCGATTCCGACGCGACCGCCGATCCGCCGGGGCTGTCGATGCGGAACAGGATGGCGCGCACTTGCGGGTCGCGCTCGGCGAGGCGGAAGGCGCGGATGACGGCGTCGGCGCCCGCCTCGCCCGAGCCGAGGAGGGAGTTGTCGCCGCCGCCGCGCGCGATGAGGCCGTTGGCGTAGATGAGCGCAATCTCGGGCCCGCTCCGGTGCGGATGGCCGACGGCGGCGAGATAGCGCTGGAGCGAAACGGGCTCTTTGTCGCCGCGCGGCCGCAGCCCCAGCGTACCGAGCGCCTCGTCGCTGTAGCCGACATGAGTGATGAGATGCGCGTCGAGTGCCTCATTCGCGAGGATCGGCCCGCGATCGACAAGCGTGCGCACGGCGCTTTCGTCGATCTTGCGGCTCGCGGCGATGCCCTGGACGATCTGGCCGTAGACGGAATTGAGGAGCGCGCCGATCTGCTCGCGGTCAGGATCGGTCATCGCCTTTTGCGTGAGCGGATCGACCGCTGACTTGTACTGCTCGCGGTGGTCGAAGCTCGGCACGATGCCGAGAAGATCGAGCGTGCCGCGGAAGAACGGCTCCTCCGCGCGCAGGCCCACGAGCCCGACCATGCCGAGCGGTTGCACCCAGATATCGTCGAACGCGCTCGCGAGGTAATAACTGCGCGTGCCGGACGAGAACTCACCGAAGCTGTCGGCATAGGCGACCGCGCGCTTGCCTTTGGCGCGGAAGCGCAAGATGGCGTCGCGCAGCTCCTGAGCTTCGGCGAGGCCGATCTCGCCGTCGCCGAAGCGGGCGACGAGGCCGGTGACGCGGGGGTCGTCAGTCGCCTTCTCGAGCCCGTCGAGCACGTCGCGCAACAGCGGGCGGCCGGGATTGATGAGCGTCGAGAGCGCGGAGGAGGGCGGCGCGTCGGGGAACGACGAGCTGATGTCGATCGACAGCACCGTGTTGTCGGCGATCGTCGGCCCGCGCATATGGCTCCACAGCACGAGGCCGAGGGTCGTCAGGATCACGGCGAAGACGAGCGCGCCAATGACAGCGAAGAATCCGACGAGGATGCGGCGCATCCGCGACCCCTATCCGCCGCACTGCGCGCGATGGCGCAGCAGATGGTCGGCAAGCACAAGCGCCATCATCGCTTCTCCCACTGGGACCGCGCGAATGCCGACACAGGGGTCGTGCCGCCCTTTCGTCGCGATCTCGACCTCGTGTCCCGTCAGATCGACCGTGCGCCGCGGCGCCGGGATCGAGCTCGTCGGCTTCACGGCGAAGCGCAAGATAATGTCCTGCCCGGTCGAGATGCCACCGAGAATGCCGCCGGCATTGTTCGAAAGAAACCGCACGCGCCCTTCCGCCATGCGCATCTCGTCGGCATTTTCTTCGCCGGAAAGCGCCGCCGCGGCGAAGCCGGCGCCGATCTCGACGCCTTTCACCGCGTTGATGCCCATCATCGCGCTCGCGAGATCGGCGTCGAGCTTGCCGTAGATCGGCTCGCCCAATCCTGCCGGCACGCCGCTTGCCACGATCTCGATGACCGCGCCCGTGGAGCTTCCGGCCTTGCGCACGCCGTCGAGGAATCCTTCCCAGCGCTGCGCCATATCGCGGTCGGGGCACCAGAATGGGTTGTCGTCGATCGCGTCCCAATCCCAGCGCGCACGATCGATGCGATGCGGCCCCATCTGCACAAGCGCGCCGCGGATGCGAACGTCGGGGCCCACCACCTTGCGCGCGATGGCGCCCGCGGCGACCCGCGTTGCCGTTTCGCGCGCCGAAGCGCGACCGCCGCCGCGGTAATCGCGAATGCCGTATTTCTTCCAGTAGGTGTAATCGGCGTGGCCCGGCCGGAAGCGGTCCTTGATCGCCTCATAGTCCTTGGAACGCGCGTCCTCGTTCTCGATGAGGAGCTGGATCGGCGTGCCGGTGGTGTGGCCCTCGAACACGCCGGAGAGGATCTTCACCTGGTCGCTCTCGCGCCGCTGCGTCGTGAAACGCGACTGACCCGGGCGCCTGCGGTCGAGCCAAGGCTGGATGTCGCTTTCGGCGAGCGCGATACGCGGTGGACAGCCGTCGACGACGCAACCGATCGCGGGTCCGTGGCTCTCGCCCCAGCTCGTGAAGCGGAACGTCTCGCCGAAGCTGTTGCCTGCCACGCGCGCCCCGCTAGACCACGGATATGTCGGGCGCGTCCGGCGATTTCATGCCGACGACGTGATAGCCGCAATCGACGTGATGCACCTCGCCGGTGACGCCGGCGCCGAGATCGCTCAAAAGATAGACGCCGGCGCCGCCGACTTCCTCGATCGCGACGTTGCGCTTCAGCGGCGCGTTGTACTGGTTCCACTTCAGGATATAGCGGAAGTCGCCGATACCCGAGGCGGCGAGTGTCTTGATCGGCCCGGCCGAGATGGCGTTGACGCGCACGTTCTGTCCGCCGAGATCGGCCGCGAGATAGCGCACCGAGGATTCGAGCGCGGCCTTCACCACGCCCATGACGTTGTAGTGCGGCATGACCCGCTCGGCGCCGAGATAGCTCAAAGTGAGGAGGCTACCGCCCCGCGGCATGAGCGGCGCTGCGCGCCGGCAGATATCGGTGAAGGAAAAGCAGGAGATGTCCATGCTGCGCAGGAAATTGGCGCGCGTGGTGTCGATGTAGTGGCCCTTGAGCTCGTTCGCATCCGAGAAGGCGACCGCATGCACGGCGAAATCGATGTGCTCCCAGCGCATCTTGAGGGCTGCGAAAACGGCGTCGAGGCTCGCTTCGTCGGTCACGTCGCAATCGAGAACGAGGTCGCTGCCGATGCTCGCCGCGAGCGGCCGCACGCGCTTGGCGAATGCGTCGCCCTGATAGGTGAAGGCAAGCTCCGCGCCATGCTCCGCGGCCGCCTTGGCGATGCCCCAGGCGATCGAGCGGTCGTTCGCCACGCCCATGATGAGGCCTCGCTTGCCGGCCATGAGCGGCTTTCCGTTCACCATGCGTGCTCGCTCCTCGGGCGGCGGCGGCGCCGATGGAAGTAGCACCATCCTACACGATGGCCCTGTACCGCGGAAAGCACCCCGGCCGAGTTTGCGCGGGCGCATTATGTTAGCCGGTGCCGCCGCGCACCTTCTGCCGGCGCCGTTCGGCCCAGCGCTCGAGAAACGACGTGAGCTCGGGATCGGCCGGGTCGGGGAGCATGACGCGGAGCCGCACATACTGGTCGCCCGCGCCGCCCGCTGCGGCGATGCCCTTGCCCTTCAAACGCAGGAGCGCGCCACTGTTTGACCCTTTCGGCACCTTCACCGCGACGTCGCCATGAATCGTCGCCACGGTGAGTGTCGCGCCAAGCACGGCATCGGCGAGGCTCACCGGCAGCTCGACCTGAATGTCGCGATCCTTGCGCGTGAAAAGAGGGTGCGGATCGACCGTGACATCGAGATGGATGTCGCCCGCAAGCCCGTCATGGAGGCGCAATTTCTGGCCCGAGTCGATCCCTGGCGGTATCGCGACCTCGATCGTGCGTCCGTCCGCCAGCGCGACCTGACGCTTGGCGCCGAGCGCCGCCTCCAAAAAACTGATGCGCAGCGCCTGGTTCGCGAGTTCGGCCTTGGCGCCACTTCCGCGCCCGCCAGCCGAGCGTCGGCCGCGGCGGAGGAACTCCTGGAACACCTCGTCGAGCGAGAAGTCGGAGAAGCCGGCGCCGCGCCCGGCGCGTGCGCGCGCGCCACCGCCGAAGCCAAAGCCGCGCTCGCGCCCCTCGGCGTCGATCTCGCCGCGGTCGAAGCGCCGGCGCTTGGCCGGATCGGACAGAATCTCGTAGGCGGCGTTGAGTTCGCGGAACTGGGTCTCGACCGCGCGGTTGCCCGGATTGACGTCGGGATGGAGACGCTTGGCGAGGCGACGGAAAGCGCGCTTCACATCGTCGTCGGACGCGTCGCGCGCGAGACCGAGGACCGCGTAGGGATCTCTCATTCGCACGCATTGTGCCCGTTGGGGACCACCGCTCGCAACCGGATTGCAACATTCGCTATGGTAGAGACCTGCTTTCGCGCGAGGATTTCCCGTGACATCCGCATCGCTTGAAGACCCATTCGAGCGCTTCGCGCAATGGTTTGCGGAGGCGAACAAGGCGGAAGCCCTGGCCGAGGCCGCGAGTCTTGCCACATCGACGCCCGGCGGCGTGCCTTCGCTCCGCCTCGTGCTCGTCAAGGCTGCCGATTCGCGCGGATTCGTGTTCTACAGCAACAGCGAGAGCCGCAAGGGCGGAGAGCTGGCGGCCAATCCGCGCGCGGCGCTGTGCTTTCACTGGAAAGCAGTGCGGCGCCAAGTCCGGCTCGAAGGCGATATCGAGCCTGTGAGCGATGCCGAGGCTGATGCCTATTTCGCGACGCGCGCGCGCGAAAGCCAGATCGGCGCCTGGGCCTCGGCCCAGTCGCGCCCACTTTCGAGCCCGGCCGAGCTCGAGCGGCGATTTGCCGAGGAATCGCGCCGCTTCGACGGGCGCCCGGTGCCGCGGCCGCGAAACTGGCCCGGCTTTCGCCTCGTGCCGTCCGTGATGGAGTTCTGGGAAGAGCGTCCGCACCGCTTGCACGAGCGTCTCTGCTACCGCCGGCAGGGCGCCGGCTGGACGGTCGAACGGCTCTTCCCGTAAGCTGCCGCCATGCCCGGCGCCGCCCACAAGACCCTGCTTCTCACCGGCGCAAGCCGCGGCATCGGCCATGCGACGGTGCAGCGCTTCAGCGCCGAGGGCTGGCGCATCATCACCTCCTCGCGCGATGACGTCCCGGCCGAGTGCAAGCGCGATCCCAATTGGACGCACCACATCCCGGCCGATCTCGGCGATCCGGCGGAGGTCGAGCGCTTCGCCAAGGAGGCGATCGCCTGCATCGGCGACGGCGCGCTCGACGCGCTCGTCAACAATGCCGGCATCTCGCCCAAGACGCCGCTGCGCGAGCGCCTCGGCTGTCTCAACGGCGACCTCGGCGACTGGCACTCCGTGTTCCAGCTCAATTTCTTCACGCCGCTCTCGCTCGCCCGCGCGCTTGCCGCGCCCCTTGCGCGCGGACGCGGCGCCATCGTCAACATCACCTCGATCGCAGGCCATAGCGTGCATCCGTTCGCAGGCTCCGCCTATTCAACCTCGAAGGCGGCGCTGTCGGCGCTGACGCGCGAGATGGCGGTCGAGTTCGCCGAGCTTGGCGTGCGTGTCAACGCGGTGGCGCCGGGCGAGATCGAGACGGCGATGCTGTCGCCCGAGACCGACGTGCTGATCCCGCGCATCCCACTGCACCGGCTCGGCAAGCCCGAGGACGTGGCGGCCACCATCTACTATCTCTGCGCGGGCGATTCCGCCTACGTCACCGGCACCGAGATCTTCGTCACCGGCGGCCAACACCTGCACTAGCGTCATGTATGACGTCGTCATCGTGGGCTATGGGCCCACCGGGATGCTGGCAGCGATCCTGCTCGGGCGCGCCGGCCATCGTGTCGCCGTCATCGAGCGCTACCATACGCTCTACAACCTGCCGCGCGTCGGCATCGTGCATGACGATGTGCTGCGCATGTTTCAGGAGATCGGCTGCATCGACGAGATCTGGCCGGCGACTCACTTCCTGCCTGTCTACGAGCTTGCGAAGAATGGGCGCGTGCTGCTCTCGAGCGAAGTTTCGCCGATGGCGACGCATGGCTGGCCCGAATACATCTCGATCTACCAGCCCTCGTTCGAGAGGGAGATGGACCGTATCGCCTCGGCGCTTCCTACGGTCGAGATTTTCCGCGGCGCCACGGCAAGCGCGCTCGCGGCGGGCACGGATCGCGTCACCCTCACCGTTTCAGCTGAGAACGGCGGCACGTGGCAGATCGAGGGCCGCTATCTCATCGGCGCCGACGGTGGCAACAGCTTCGTGCGCGAAGCGCTCGGCGTCCCTTACGAGGATCTGGGCTTCGATCAGGACTGGCTCGTGATCGACGCCAAGGAGAAGCGCGTGCGATCCGGCCTGCCCGCCATGCGCCAGTTCTGCGAGCCGGAGCAGCCGGGCGTCACGCTTTATATGGGGCCGCATCATCGCCGCTGGTCGTTCATGATCTTTCCCGGCGAATCCGCCGAGGCCGCGATGGCGCCCGAAAGCGTGTGGCGAAGGCTGGACCGGCCCGAGGGCGCGACGCCCGACGAGTTCGAGCTGATCCGCGTCGCGGCCTACAAGTTCCAGTCGCTCTATGCCGAGCGCTGGCGCGTCGGCCGCGTGTTTCTGGCCGGCGATGCCGCGCATCAGATGCCGCCCTTTCTCGCGCAGGGCCTCTGCTCCGGCTTTCGCGACGCACATAATCTCGCGTGGAAGCTCGATCTCGTCCTCAAGGGCCTTGCCGACGACGGGCTCCTAGATACCTACATGGCCGAGCGCGGCCCCAACGCGCGCGCCACCATCATCGAGAGCATGCGCGTCGGCCAGCACGTCAATGAGCGCGACCCCGAGAAGGTGCGCGCACGCGACGTGCAGCTTCTGGCGCTGCAGGCGGAGAAGGAGCGCGCGGGCGGTCGGAACGAGCTTATCGCGTTTCGCGTGCCCGGTTTTACCAGCGGCTTCATCGCGAGGGGCGGTGCGCCCGCGGCGGGCGATGCTTTTCCCCAGTATCGCGTGCGTGCGGGGGCACGCGACGGGCGTTTCGACGACATCGCAGGGCGCGGCTTCCTCGTCCTCGCGCGCGGCGCCGATGCGGCGGCCGCGCTCGCACCCGACGATCTCGCCTTCTGGCGCGCGCTTGGCGGGCGTTTTCTGCAGATAGATGCGGGCGAGGGCGCTGACCTCGTCGACAGCGACGGCAGCTATGGCAAGCTCATGGACGAATATGCTTGCGCCGTCCTCGTGAAGCGCCCCGACGACTATCTCTTCGGCGGCTGCCGCACCGCGGGCGACCTGCCGGCGGTGATCGCAAATCTGCGCGATCAGCTTGCTGGGACGCGGAGGCCTTGAAGCCGCGCCTCGAGCGCGGCGATGTCGTGGTCGAGCCAGGCGTCGAACGGTTCGGCCGCGCCAGATTCGGTGCGCCTCAAGTCCTTGAGGCGGGCAAGTTCGCTCTCGACGGACTCGGCGATGAGCGCCATCTGCTCCTGCCGCTCGTCCGCCGGCAGCGCCTGGAGGAAGCGGAGCTTCAGCAGGATGGTGAGCCGGTTGAGGTCGCCGAGCGGCGCGCGCGGCCGCGCCTTCAGGAGCGTGCGCAGGGTCTGACGTCCTGTTTCGGTAATAGCCAGCGTCGCGGTCTCGGCGTTGGCGCCGCTCTCTGAGGAGGCGAGTCCCTCGTAGCGCAAGAGCTCGAGCGACGTGCCCATGAGCTCGAGCGAGGGGCCGGCCACACAGCTCGTGAAATGGCGGATCGCTGCCGCGAGTTCGCCATAGCGGCGCGGGCCTTCGGCGAGGAAGCCCAGCGCCGCAAGGCGGATCGCTTCGCTCGGTATGAGGGAATTGTCGCGGAACATCGGCAGATCAGGCCACGCGGTGCATTGGCAGGCTCGCCCACACCTGGCGCAGCGCCACGACGAGCGCGTCGATATCCTCGTCGCTGTGGAGCGGCGTCGGCGTCAGGCGCAGCCGCGCCATGCCGCGCGGCACGGTCGGATAGCAGATCGGCTGCACGTAGATGGAATGGCGCTCGAGCAGCAGGTCGGACGCGTCCTTGCAGAGCTGCGCGTCGCCGACGAGCACCGGTACTATGTGGCTGGCGCTCTCCATCACCGGAAGCTGAACCTCGGCAAGGCGCCGCTTGAGGAGCGCTGCGCGCTCCTGGTGGCGGCGGCGCAGGTCGTGCGCCTCGCGCACGTGGCGGATGCTCGCGACTGCGCCCGCGGCGATGGCCGGCGGCAGCGACGTCGTGAAGATGAAGCCCGGCGCGTAGCTGCGGATGAAATCGACGAGCCCCGTCGAGGCCGCGACATAACCCCCGACGAGCCCGAACGCCTTTGCCAGCGTGCCCTGGATCACGTCGACTTTGTCCTCGACGCCGTCGCGATCGGCGATGCCGGCGCCGCGCGAGCCATAGAGCCCGACTGCGTGGACCTCGTCGAGATAGGTCAGCGCGCCATGACGGTGCGCCACATCGCAGAGTTCGCCGATGGGCGAGATGTCGCCGTCCATCGAATACACGGACTCGAAGGCGACGAGCTTCGGCCGCGCGGGATCGAGCGCCTTCAGGCGCCGCTCGAGGTCGGCCGGGTCGTTGTGGGCGAAGATCTGCTTCTCGGAGCGGCCGTGGCGAATGCCCTCGATCATCGAGTTGTGGTTGAGCGCGTCAGAAAGCACGATCGCGTTGGGCATCTGGCTCGCAAGCGTGGCGAGCGCCGCATCGTTCGCGACATAGCCCGAGGTGAAGATGAGCGCCGCGGGCTTGCGGTGGAGCGCGGCAAGTTCCGCCTCGAGCGTCACATGGTAATGCGTCGTGCCGGAGATGTTGCGCGTGCCCCCGGCACCGGCGCCGGTGCGGTCGATCGCCTCGTGCATGGCCGCGAGCACGGCCGGATGCTGGCCCATGCCGAGATAATCGTTCGAGCACCAAACGGTAATCTCGCCGCCGCTCTTGTGGTCATAAGCGCGCGGGAACCGCCCGGCGCGCCGCTCGAGATCGGCGAATACCCGGTAATGTCCCTCGGCTCGCAGAGCGTCGAGCCGATTCCTGAAAAACCCTTCGTAATCCATTGCCCGCGCTAGTCCTCCCCACCAGAGGCCGCAGTATAGACCCGGCGCCCAGGGGCGTCAGGCGGACAGAACGTCGCTCCTCCGCCGCAATTCGGCCGTCGCGGCCTCGAGCCCGCGCTCGAACCGGCGAACCAGCTCTTCGACCTCGGCGGCCGAGATCACGAGCGGCGGGCAGAAGGCGATGGTGTCGCCAAGCGCGCGCAGGATGGCGCCCTCCTCGCGGCATTTCTGCATCACCAGCGCGCCCGCGCCAGCCTGGGCCGGAAACGGCGCCTTGGTGGCTTTGTCGCGCACCAGTTCGATCCCGGCGATCAATCCCACGCCGCGGACCTCGCCGACGAGGGGATGGCCGGCGAAGCGCCGCACCGCCTGCTGCAAGACCGGCGCCACGGCGCAGACGTGATCGAGGATGTGGCGCTCCTCGTAGAGCTTCAGCGTCTCAAGCGCGACGGCGCACGAGACCGGGTGCCCGCCATAGGTGAAGCCGTGCGAGAACACGCCGAGCTTCTCGCTCTGCCGCACGAGCGCGCGATAGATCGGCTCGGAGATGACGGTGGCCGAGATCGGCAGATAGGCTGAGGACAGCGCCTTCGCCACGGTCACGATGTCGGGCGCGAGCCCGAATGTCTCGGTACCGAACATGCGGCCGGTCCGCCCGAAGCCGCAGATCACCTCGTCGGCGATCAAGAGCATGTCGTGCTTCTTAAGCACGCGCTGGATTTTCTCGAAATAGCTGCGCGGCGGCACGATGACGCCGCCCGCGCCCATCACCGGCTCGGCGATGAAGGCGGCGACAGTCTCCGGGTCCTCGCGCTGGATCTGCAGGTCGAGGCTCTCGGCGAGCCGGTCGGCATATTGCTCCTCGCTCTCGCCGGGATGGCCAAAGCGCCAGTGATGCGGGCAGTCGGCGTGGCGGACCTGCGCGATTGGCAGATCGAAATCGCGGTGGTTGGCGGCAAGCCCGGTGAGGCTCGCGGTCGCGACCGTGACGCCGTGATAGCCCCTGAGGCGCGAGATGATCTTCTTCTTGCGCGGGCGGCCCAGGGCATTGTTGTAGTACCAGACGATCTTGACCGCGGTGTCGTTGGCCTCAGAGCCGCTGTTGGAGAAGAACGCCTTCGACATCGGCACCGGCATCATTGCGACGAGTCGCTCGGCGAGCGCCCCCGCCACCTCGTGCGCCATCTGATTGAAGCCGTGATAGAAGGGCAGGAGCCGCATTTGCCGCACGGCCGCCTCGACAAGGCGCTCTTCGCCGAAGCCGAGGGCCGTGCACCACAAGCCCGCCATGCCCTCGATATAGTCCTTGCCGGCCTCGTCATAGACGAAGACGCCCTTGCCTTCGCGGATGACGAGCGGGCCTTCCTCCTCCTGCCGCTTCAGATTGGTGTAGGGATGGAGGTGGTAGGCCACGTCGCGGCCCGCGGCCGAATTCGGTCTTTGCATGGCGGCGCCTTCGGTGCTTCCCTTTGCACGGCACTATGGCGCGAGGGGCGCGCGAATGAAACCGCTGCCGAAGGTCTTCCGTGACATTCTCCGTCGCAAAGATGTATTCCTAGACGCATTGCGTCGTGCGATGCCGCAGGTGACCGTGAGTACGGAAGCAAAGACCGAGAACCCGCCGCTCAGCTGCATGAAATGCGCGAGCTTCTGTTGCAAGCTCGCCGGCTATGTCGAGGTGAGCCGCGCCGACATCAGGCGCCTCGCCGATCACCTCGATCTGACCGTGCACGAGTTCGAGGAAAAACATATCGTCGAGGTGACCCGCAAAGGCGAGAAGCTCATCAAGTCCGGCTACGACACCTGCCAGTTTCTCACCGCCGAGCGCCGCTGCAGCGTCTACAAGGCGCGGCCGCGCAATTGCCAGGAATACGTCTGCTGGGACCAGTACGACACCACGGTCTACGACTTCGCCTATTTCTACCAGAAGGCGATCGCGGCGCAGAGAAGTGCCGAGAAAAAGAAGCGCGACGAGGAAAAACGCGCCAAGGCCGCGGCACGCGAGCGGCGAAGGCGTAAGCAGCGCCGCGGTTGAGTGCTGCGACATTCTGACGCAGTCGGTGTGCCATCATATTGAAACAGTTGGGCCGGCTCTGGCTCTCCCGATTCGATCCCGAGCCTTATCCCCAGGCTTATCCAGAACTCGCCCGGAATTCCGGTGGAGGCGCCGCTTTGCGCCGCCGATGCTTGGGCCGTGGCAAGCCCCAAGCTCATGACTTACGCCGATCCGATCGACGACGACGAGCTCGCCGACGGCATCGACATGGACCGGGTCGTCGCCGATCCCGACTATCGCCGCCAGCTCATCGACCGGCTGCGCCGCGAGCGTCTCGAATCGCGCGCGCGCCGCGACGCACCCGACGCGGCGGCGGACGAGGACGACTGAGCCTCGACTCTAAATATCTGGAGTAGAGACGGATTCACGGTTCACATGAATCGCGGGGCGATTCCATGTGAACCGATCCGGCTCTAGAGGCCGTGCTTTGCCAGCAGCTTCAGCAGCGACTGCGTCGGCTTCATGAAGAAGACGAGCATGGTGCAGCCGTTGGGCGCCACCGGCTCGTGCCGGCTGCCTTTCTGGCGCACGACGAAATTGCCGGCGGTGCAGGCGCCTTCGTCGTCGACGAGCGAGCCTTCGAGGATATAGGTCTGCTCCAGATCCTCGTGCGTGTGCATCGGGATCTTTGCGCCGGGCGAAAGCTTGGTGATGATGGTGAGAAGCCCGCTCTCGCCGTCGCGGTGCAGCACCTTCATCTTGTTGCCGGGACCGGATTCGATCCACGGCATCTTCTCGATATCGACAAAGCGCGAGGCGAGTGCGCCGATATTCCCGTCGGGAGCCATGCTGACCTCCTCGAAAAGAGGTGCCTAGTCTACGCCCGCGCCGCCCGCGGATCGAGCGCCTGGCGCAGGCCTTCGCCCAGGAAATTGCAGGCGACGACCGTCACCAGGATGAGGAGCCCGGGATAAAGCGCGAGCTGCGGCGCAAGCGCCACCGTCTCCTGCGCGCCGGTCAGCATGCTGCCCCAGCTTGCGAGCGGCGGCGAAACGCCGAGCCCGAGGAAGCTCAGCACGGATTCGAGCAGGATGATCTCGCCGACCGAGAGCGTCGTCGCGATGATGATGGAGGCGGCGAGGTTGGGCAGGATGTGGACGAGCATGATGCGCACCGCCCCCGCGCCCACGGCATGCGCGGCGCGCACGAACTCCTGCGCCTTGAGCGAGAGGGTGGCACCGCGCACGAGTCGCGCGACCGTGGTCCAGCCGACGAGCGCCACGAGCACAATGATGCGATAGAGCGAGAGCGCGTCCGATTGCGCCAGCGCGCCGAGGCCGAGCTTCCTCGGATCGAGCGCCGCGAGCACGACGAGGAGCGGCAGGAGCGGCAACGCGATGACGCCGTCGGTGAGGCGCATCAGCAGCGCGTCGATGCGCCCGCCGCGATAACCCGCGACGAGCCCGATCGCGGTGCCGAGCCCCGCCGCCGTGAGTGCCGCAACAAAGCCCACGGCGAGCGAAACGCGCCCGCCCTCCGCGAGCCGCAACAAGAGATCGCGGCCGAGGAGATCTGTGCCGAGCGGGTGAGCTAGCGACGGCGCGGCGAGACGCGCGTAGAGATCGACCTGGTCGCCCGCTGGCCCTTCGAGCGGCGGGATTAGGATCACCGCCGCCGCGAGCGCGAGCAGCGCCAGGCCCGGCAGCATCATGTGCTGAAGCCGCCGCGATGGCGCATGCGGAAGCGCGGCCACGGTCATGCGAGCGTGATCCGCGGATCGGCGGCGGCATAGGCGATGTCGGCCGCGAGGTTGGCGAGGAGCGTCATCGCCGTTGCAAGCAGGAGCCCCGCGAGCGCGAGGTTGTAGTCGTTGCCGAGGATTGCGTCGTAGATGAGCTTGCCCATGCCGGGATACGCGAACATCGTCTCGGTGACGAGTGCGCCCGAGAAGAGCGTGCCCATGGAGAGCGCGGCCACGGTGATAATCGGGATGAGCGCGTTCCTGAGCGCGTGGCGCAGGAGGATGCGCAGCTCACTTGCCCCTTTGGCGCGCGCCGTCCGCACGTAATCCTGGCCGAGCGCCTCGATCATCGCCGCGCGGGCATAGCGCAGGTGCGCGCCCATCGTGGCGAGCGTCAATGTCGCGACCGGGAGCACCAGGTGCTCGGCGCGGTCGAGCACGCCGCCATCGCCGACCGTGGCGATGCCGCCCGGCGGAAAGAGGCCGAGCGCCACCGCGAAGACGTAGATGAGCATGAGCGCGAGCCAGAACGATGGCACCGAGATGAACGCGAAGGCGATGAAATTGACGACGCCATCGAAGGCCGAGCCGGGGCGGCGCGCGGCCGCGATCCCGAGCGGCACCGCAAGCCCGAGCGCGAGGGCGAGGCTTGTCCCCATGAGGAGCGCGGTGTTGACGAGCCGCGGCCCGAGGATCGCGAGTGCGGGCTGCTCATAGAGGCGCGAATAACCGAAATTGCCGTGGAGCGCGGCTTGGGCCCAGGCGAGGTAGCGCTCGAGGAGCGGCCGGTCGAGCCCGTAGAGCGCCTTGAGCCGTATTGCATCGGCGCTGGTCAGGTGCGGGTCCGATGCGATCATCAGGTCGATCGGATCGCCCGGCATCAAGCCGATGAGCGTGTAGATGATGAACGACATGACGGCGAGCACCACCGCCATCTGCAGGAGACGCGTCAGTGCGAACCGCGTCATCCCGAGACGCCGGCCGCCCGGCGCCACTCCTCGATCCAGAGCGTAGTCGGGTATTGATGGCCGGTCGGCTTCACGCCCTCGAGCCACGGCGGCAGCACGAACGGTTCGGCGCGGAAGTAAAGCGGCAATGCCGGCAACTCCTCGGCATAAAGCTGCTCGATCTGGTGCCAGAGCAGCGCGCGTTTGCCGCGGTCGAGCTCGGTCTCGATCGCGTCGATGAGGCGGTCGGCCTCGGGATTGCGGAAGCCCGGGAAATTCTCACCGGAGAAGCCGTTCGCCTTGTCGGGGATCTCATCGGAGCGCAGGGTCTCGCGCGGCGAATTCTCGGGCGCGCTTTGCCACGCGTACATCACCATCTGGAACTTGCGGTGCGTCACGGTGTCGCCGAAGAGGACGCGCGCCGGCTGGTTCTTGAGGCGCACGTCGATGCCAATTTCGCGCCACTGGCTCTGCAGCACCTCCTCGACGAGCTCGCGCGTCCGATCCCCTGACGTGGTGGCGAGCTCGAGCGTCAGGCTCTCGCCCTTGTCGTTGCGGCGCACGCCGCCTTCGCCCTCGTGCCAGCCCGCTTTGTCGAGGAGTTGGCGCGCGCGCGCCGGATCGTAGGCGTAGTGCGCGACATCGTCGGTGTAGATCCAGTCGAGCGGCGGCACAAAGCTGTTGGCGACGGGATTGCGGCCGGCGAACAGCTGGTCGCTGATCGCCTTGCGGTCGATGCCGTAGAGCAGCGCCTGGCGCACGCGGCGGTCGGCGAGGATCGGATCGTCGAGGTCGAGATCGACATGCTCGTAGGTGAGGCCGGGCTTGTAGATGATGCGGAACGCGCCGCCGTAGCGCTTCTCGAAGGCCAGCGCCTCGTCAAGCGAGAAGCCCAACTCGCCTGCTACCATGTCGATACCATGCGCTAGCAGGTTGGCCTCGAGCGCCGCGGTGTTGTCGATCGTCCACACCACGATGCGCCGGAAATAGGGCTGTGGCCCGCCCCAGTGCGGATTGCGCTCGAGCACGATATGCGAGCCCGGCGATACCTCGGTGACGAGATAGGGCCCGTCATAGAGGCCGGGGTTGGTCGGATCGGTGTCATAGCGCGTGCGGATGCGGTACTCGGCCGGATTGTCGAACGCGGCGCGCTCGATATGCGCCGGCAGGATCAAGAAATCGTTCTGCTGCGGGTAGTCGTACATGAGCCGATCGACATCCATCGTGAAGGTCTTTTCGTCCTTCGCCTCGATCTTGACGATGCGGCGGAAGATCTCGGCGTCGGCGACGCCGCTCAGCGGATTGCGCCCGACGTCATAGCTGAAGAGCACGTCGTCAGTTGTGACCGGCACGCCATCTCCCCAGCGCGCGTCCGGCCGGATCGTATAGGTGAGCCTGACGCCGGTCTTGCCGCCCGGCAGGTCGATCTTCTGCGCGAGCCCGTTGGCGAAGCTCGGCAGCTCGACGCACAGCATGCAGATGGGCTGCCAATTTGCGTCGTAGGTCGTGAGCGGCCGGTACACCATCCCGAGCACGTAGGTCTTGGCCGCCATCTCCTCGATCAGCGGATTGAGCGTCGAGGGATATTGCGTGATGCCGATCGAAAGCTCGTCAGGTGCGCGCCGCGGCCCCGCGTGCGCGGCCGCCGCAAGACAGAGAAGGATAAGGACGAGCGCCCGCCGCAGCATCGGGCGAGCATATCCTATCGCCGGCGAAATGCCTCCTGCGCGCGGGTTCCGCGCGAGCGCCGGTCAGGCGGCGCGGGCGAAGCGCGGTGCGAGGTCGGCGAGGCGCTGCGGCAGGAGCGCGCGCAAGCTCTCGCCATAGAAGGCGTCGATCTCGGCGTTTGGGCTGCTGAGCGCGACGAGATCGGTCATGCTGTCGAGGAAGCCGGCGCGTTTCGGCAACCGGGCCTCAAGCTTTCGTGCCATGTCGGAAAATCCCCGTTTCTTCGGCGGACGGGGCCAAGCTAGAGCAGAAATGGTTAGGAAAGCGTTTACCGCCGCTCACCTGTCGCGGAAGCGCGGCATTACCTTCTCGCTGAAAAGCCGCACCGAGCGCTCGGCATCCTCGTAGCCGATGGTGTTGAAATTGATCTGGAGCGAGGCGCTTTCGAACCCGCCCATGCCGCCGACATAGCTTGCGATCTGCTCGGAGATGTCCTCGGGCGTGCCGATGAAGGCCGCGCCGCTCGCCACCTGCGATTCGATCGTCTCCTTCGACAGCATGTCGATCATCTTGTCATAGCCGGCATAGTCCTTCGAGCGCACCGTGTTCCAGTCCGACGCCGCCTCGACGATCGAGCGCAGATAGCGGTGCATCGGCTCGCGTGCGATCGACCATGCCTTGTCGCGGTCCTCGTGACAGAACATGTGGAAGGCGAGCATGACGCGGCCCTGGCCCTTGTGGCCCGCCTCGCGCCAGGCGTTGCGGTAGAGGCCGATCAGCTCCTCCATATGTTTAACGGCGAGGGGGATGGCCATGATCGAATGGCCCGCCTTGCCGGTCTCGATGAAGCTTTCCGGCGTGACGGTGCACGCGACCCAGAACGGCGGCCGCGGCTTCTGCGTCGGGCGCGGCAAGGAGGTCGTGTTGCGGAAACTGTGGAAGCGGCCCTCCGAGCTCACATTCTCCTGCTCAAGGAGGAGCCGCACCTGCGCCATGCCCTCGTTGAAGCGCGCGCGGCTTTCGTCGAGGCTGATGCCGAAGCGGGCGAACTCATGCGGCAAAAAGGCGCGGGCGAAGCCGGCCTCGAGGCGTCCGCCCGAAATCGCGTCGAGCATGCCGAGTTCGCCCGCGATCTTGAGCGGATGGTTGAACACTGGCAGCACCGCGCCGGTCACAAGGCGTACTTTCTTCGTGCGCTGCGACACGGCGGTGAGGAAGACGATGGGATTGGGCGTGTAGCCGCCGTAGGGCACGAAATAATGCTCGACCGTGCGCACGTGGCCCCAACCGTACGAGTCGCACAGCGCCGCAAGCCGCAGGCATTCGTCGAAATACTGCGCCCCGGATTTCTGTTCGGGTCCGACGTCGGGAAAGAATTGCACTCCGAATTCCATTGAATTCTCCTCGCGCCAACCGCCGTGACATGATACCGAAGAATGCGCCACGCGGCCTTTGTCGTTTAGGAACTGCTAACCACTTTGCCGCAGAGAATCCCCCTCGGGAAGAACTCCCGCAAAGCCCGAAACGTCAGAGGTCGAGAACGGCCCATGTATGATTGTGACTGGTGGCGGGGCGCCGTCATCTATGAAATCTATCCCGCGAGCTTCCGCGACGCCAATGGCGATGGCTGGGGCGACCTTCCCGGCATCGTCGAGAAGCTCGACTATATCGCCTCGCTCGGCGTCGATGCGGTCTGGATCGCGCCGTTCTTCCGCTCGCCGATGCAAGATTTCGGCTACGACGTGGCGGACGCGTGCGAGGTCGATCCGCAGTTCGGCACGCTCGCCGACTTCGACCGGGTCGTGGCGAAGGCGCACGACCTTGGGCTCCGCGTCATCATCGACCAGGTCTGGGGCCATACGTCCCAGGCGCACGCCTGGTTCGAGACGAGTCGCAGGAGCCGCGTCAACGAGCGCGCGAACTGGTATGTCTGGGCCGATCCGAAGCCCGACGGCACGCCGCCCAACAACTGGCTTTCGGTGTTCGGCGGACCGGCCTGGACCTGGGAACCGCGCCGCCGCCAATATTATCTCCATCATTTCCTGGCCGCGCAGCCGACCCTCAATCTGCGCAATCCTGACGTTGTCGAGGCGCTGCTCACGGTGGCGCGCTTCTGGCTCGCGCGCGGGGTCGATGGCTTCCGGCTCGATGCGGTCGATTTCCTGCTGCACGATCCGCAGCTGCGCGACAATCCGGCGCGACCGCCGGCGTCGGGCCAGATCCCGGCGAAACTGTTCGGTCTGCAGCATCACTGCCACGACATGCTGCAACCGGATGTGGTGGACGTGCTGCGCCGCCTGCGCGCGCTTGCAGACCGCTTTCCCGGCACGGCGCTTCTCGGCGAAGTGTCGAGCCAGGACGGCGCCTTCGAGCGCATTGCGCACTACACCAAGGCGGACGAAGGGCTGCACATGGCCTACACGTTGCGCCCGTTGCGCAAGGACACCTTCGCGCACGCCCTTGGCGAGGCGCTTGACGAGATCGCCGCCGCGGCGGGCTCGGGCTGGCTCTGCTGGGCCTTCAGCAATCACGACGTGGAGCGCGTCGCGAGCCGCTGGAATCCGCTCAAGGAGCATGGGCTGCCGCCGCCAGATGGCTTCGTGGAAATGCTGATGGCCGTGCTCCTCAGCTTGCGCGGCAGCATCTCGCTTTATCAGGGCGAAGAGCTGGGCCTCGAGGAGGCCGAACTGGACCTCGGCGAGCTGCGCGACCCGTTCGGCATCGCCTATTTCCCGGAATTTGCCGGCCGCGACGGCAGCCGCACGCCGATGCCGTGGCGCGCCGATGCGCCGCATGCCGGATTCTCCACGGCGACACCCTGGCTGCCAGTGCCGCGCGCGCATTTCGGCACAAGCGTTGCCGAGGAGGAGGCTGCCGCGGCAGCGCCGCTTCATGCTTGGCGCCGCCTGATCGAATGGCGCAAGGCGCACCCGGCGCTGGGGGTCGGCTCGTTCCGGCGGCTCGACGCGCCCCATCCGCTTCTGGTGTTCGAGCGCCGCCTTGGCGGCGACCGCGTGGTCGCGGTCTTCAATCCCTCGCCGCAGCCGCAGCTCGTCGAACTCGGGCCCGATAACACCTCGTTCCTCGCGAGCGCGGGCACGAGGCTTGAAAAAGGTGCGGGCCGATTGCCGCCGTGGGGCTATTGTTTCGCCGCCATGCCGGCGCACGAGCCAGCCAAGGCGCCGGTCGGCTGACCCGGCGTCAATTCTGGATGCGTATCGCTTGGCCCGTGCGCGGCCCGCACTCGCCGGTCACGCTGATGCTGCCGCCGTTGCCGGCAAGCTTCCCTCCGATCGTATATCCCTGCCAGGTCGCCGTGATGGTACCGTCGGCGGCGACGGTTCCCGCCAAGGGCGAGGATCCGGGGCCCGCGCCGCTCGTGACCTCCGTCGGCGAGGTCACCTCGCGGTGGAGTTCGCCGGAGATGCGGCTGTCCTTGATCTCGGCGGCGATGCGAAGGGCCGCGCAGGACTTGGTGGAGGTCGCGGCAGCGGTGACAGTCGTCGCGGGAAAGTCGATCACCCACCTGCCGTCATAGGGATCGGCCTGGGCCGGGACTACCGGCAGCAAGAACACGAAAGCCAGCGCTGCCGAAGCGAGCCATTTCGACATGGAAGATAACCTCCGTATTCGCCGCGGGTGGCGCGGCAAAGCGGAGTTTACACCTGAATCGGCCCACGACGAACGCGCGGGCCGCACTCGCCGGTCACTTGGGTCTTCTTGCCTCGGATCGGTTCCGCTTCAATCGAGAGAGCGATTAAGCGCCGCAAGCCTGTCGTACCACGCGATCTGGTCAGCGAGCGTGAAGTGCGCGTTGGCGGGCGAGGGGTTGGGCACGACGAAAAGCCGCGTTGCGACGATACGCGCGCGCTGAAGCCCGAGCGCCGCGCCGTCGGCCGCGGGATCGAGCGCGCGGGCAAGCGCACGATAGCTCGTGACGCCATGGAAGCACGCGACGCGCGGGCGAAAGCGCTCGATCTTGCGCACGAGGAGCGGCACGGATTTGGCGAATTCCTCCTTCGAGAGCTCCTCGGCGCGCGCGCTCGCGCGCTTAACAGCATCGGTGAAGCCGAAACCAAATTCGAGGAGCGCGCGGTCGTGCTCCGGCAACAGCACCTTGATGCCGAGCGTCGCGCGCGCCCGTTCGCTCAAGCGCGAGCGCGAGAAGGCGGGCCAGAATCGGTTCGTGCGGCGGGCAAAATAATGGCCGGCCGCAACCGAGTAGAGCGAGGGGTTGATGCCGACGAAAACGATGTCGAGCCCCGGGCGCAGCAGATCGGGCAAGGTGGGAGCGCGCGGCATCGCAGTTGCTATAGTGGCAGAGGCATGAGGGTCTATACCATCGGCCATTCGACCCGCGCGCTCGCGGACTTCACGGCGCTCCTCGCGTCCGCCGGGATCGCCTGCGTCGCCGACGTGCGCCGCTTCCCGCGCTCGCGCCGCCATCCGCACTTCAACGGCGATGCCCTTGCGCGCTCCCTCGCGGATGCAGGAATTTCGTATCGCCACTTCGAGGCGCTGGGCGGCCGCCGCGGCAAGGCGCCATCGAAGCCATCAGAGAACACGCTGTGGCGTGAAGAGCCGTTCCGCAACTATGCCGACTACGCCGAGACGAAGGAGTTCCGCGCCGCGTTCGGCTCACTTGCGGCGCTTGCTGCGGAGCGCCCGGTGGCGATCATGTGCGCCGAGGCGGTGTGGTGGCGCTGCCACCGCCGCATCATCGCGGATTACTTCCTCGCGCGCGGCGACGAAGTCGTGCACATCCTCGATAAAGGCAAGCTCGAGCCGGCCACGCTCACGCCGGGCGCCGCGCCGCGGCCCGACGGCACTGTTCTCTACTCGGGCAACGAGCCGCGCCTGCCGTTGTGATCGCTACCGTGCGTGCGCCGTCTCGCGCGCGATGCGCTCGCTCTCGGCGAGCGTGTCGCGCAGCACCTTGTCGGCCTGCGCCGCGGTCCTGACGAAGATGCGTAGGAATGAATCCGTGCGCGGCAATTGGAACAGCGTCTCTTCCTCGTCGTCGACGCTGCGGCCAGTGATCACGAGCACGTTGTCCTGCGGCGTGATGACGAGCTCCGTCAACGGCACGCCCGGTCCTGTGATGTATTCGACGACACGATGGCGCGCAGGTTCCTCTGTGCTCGGCACGATCGTCATGCGATAGGGCGTGCGCGTGGCGGCCGCCTCGATCAAGGCGCGCGTGAATGGGCGCAGGAACGTCTCGTCAAAGCCGAGAAGCGACACCGCGCCCTCCTCGGGGAGACCGCTGCGCATGTCGAGCGTCGCCCACAGCGAGGCGCGCCCGTTGTAGAAATCGACAGAGGCGAGATCGAGGTTGATGGTGTCGATCCCCTGCGGCGGCAAGGTCGCGCGGCTGCACAAGAACGCAAAGCACGATGGCTCGCGTTTCAGCGACAGCACGGTCGTCGCTTCGAGGTTGCGGTCGGAAATGGCGTTGAGCGGGCTCGTCATCGACTTCTGCCTTGACCGGGGCCGAGAACCTGGCGTCTTTCGCGCCATTCCCAGTTATCGGGCCTTCCAGTTAACTTTTAGATAATGGAGGAAAAAATTGAGTCCAAATTGTCACTCAACTTTTAGGCAAATTGTCGGCCGCAAATAATCGTCGAAGTTTCATTGATCAAACTGGCGCAAACATTGCCATTCTTGCGGCGCCGACAGGATGGGCAACCAAGTCTTAAAACATTGCTAGTAATTTCGACTGGTCCCAGTGCAGAGGCATTTTGCGAATGAGCACCTTGGCCGAGACGATCAACGACGCAATGGCCCGGCTCGGGCCCGCGACACGGGATCGGGTCCGCGACATCATGACAGACATTGCGGGTCTCAATCTCGGCGCCGAAGACCGGCTCTCGGTGCTCGCCACCGCAATCGCCGCCGTCGCCGCGACCTATCACGGCCGGCACAAGCCGATTTATCTCGAGGCGGTGCAGACGTGGTCGCTCGAAATCTCGGTCGGCCTCGCGCCGCCGCCGGTGCGGTTTTCCTCGCCGGCCGAGGACGCGCTGATCGAGGATGGCGCCGAAATTCTCGTCACCGGCCTCGATGGGCTCCTCGAACAGCTTGCGCACGGCGCCGCCGGCCTGCAGGACCGGCTCGTCGTCGAGCTGTCGCTGTTCGCGCAGCTTCTGGGGCAGCATGACGCCAACACGGTGCATCTCACCCTGCGTGCGGTGGCCGACGCGCTCGATGACGAGGAGTACCGCCCAGGCCGCGCCGTGCGTGTGCCGCTCGGCGCGACCGTCCTGCCTGTGGCGCGTGACGCGTGCCTTGCGACGATCGCGCCGCGCGGCGTCGCCTAGACTTCTAGATCCCGAGCCGGAACCTCGTCATCACGACGATGGTCGTGAGCTGAAGCACGGCCTCGAGTGCGGTGATGGCGAGGTATACGCGCATCAGCTTCTGCACCAGCGCAAAGTTCGGCTCGGGCTTGCGCGTCTCCCACAGCACCCAAAGATTGACGGGCGCCAGGATGAAGATGCCGAAGAACGCCATCACGACGACGAGCGTCACCGCCGCCTCGACCCAGTAGAAGCCGGGATAGGGCACGTCGAGATATCCGAGTCGGCGCGCGAGCTCCCAGCCGGCCCATGGCGTCACCGTCGAAAGCATCGGAAAAATCCAGAAGAACCGGGCCGAAAGCTCCTGGCTCACGGTGCGCCGAAGTCTCGGATCGAGCTTCCTCAGGATCGGGCCAAGCAGGAAGCCCATGAAGAGATCGATGCCGGTCCACGCGAGGCCGAAGAACACGTGCACCCAGTTGAGGAACCACAGAGCGATCTCGGGCGGGAAGAATTTCTCGTCGTTGACGGTGAAGATCACGAGCGCGACGCCCGCGACCAGAATCCACGCGAATTTCCAGCGGATCAGCGGCGGCAGCGGCTCGGGCAGGGGGCGGGTGATGGTGGCCATGGCGGCAAGGTGAAGTCACGCCACGGCGCGGTCAAGCCGCGGCTTCGCGCGCGCTCACGCCACCGCGGGCTGCCCGAAGAGAATTCGCGCGACACGGCTCGGGAGCGTCAGGCGGCGCGCGATCGCCGCACGCTGGGCACTCACGCCGCCTTGCGCGATCGCCAGCAAATCCTCGTCGGCGATAAGCGGCGATGAGGCGAGGAACGGCGCCGATACTTCGGGCGCGTCGCTCGCCAGCGTGCGCACGATGTCGCGAGGCAGCTCGCGCGCATGCTTGATGCTTTCGGCAAGCACGCGCCGCACCAGCGGCTCGCCGTCGTAAAGCGCGAGGCGGAAGAGATCGAGCGCGGCCATGCGTGCGTCGGGGTCGAGCGCGCCGTCGACGTAGAGCGTCGCGGCCCGCTCCACAGTCTTGGCGCGCTCCGTCCAGGAATGCTCCTGGGCGAACTGCAAAACCATGTCGCGTGTTACTCCGAACATTGCGTTCTGGCCCGGCTGTCGATGGCATCACTTTCGCTGGACCACGGTTAAATTCCGATTAAAGCGATAATGAACTTACGGTTGATCTGTAATCCCGGCGATTAAATCTGCCCGATCGGGTGAGTTATCCACAGTCGAGGAATGGCGGCTTCTACGAATTGATGCTTCTGGCCAAGGAAAAGCGCCGTGCTTTGGAATGCATGTGACAAAAAAGTGGCCGAATCGCCTGCGAATCGGCGTTGCTTCGACTCGCGATTACTCACTTTCGGGTGAGGCCGTACGATCCCTCAGAAGCGCGTCAGTGGAACAGACGCTCGAAGAATCCGCGCTCGAACTGCTCGGGGATTTTGAATTTGATGGGCGTCGTCGGAATGCTGTCCGGCACTGCCGGCAAGGGTGACGCCGCGCGTACCATCTGCAGCGCCGACTGGTCGAGATAATCCACGCCCGAACTCTCGGCCACTTCGGCGTCGAGCACGGTGCCGTCGCGCGCGACGGTGATCGAAAGCCAGACTGTGCCGAACGACGGGTCCTTCCGTCCCTCGTTCGGGTTTTTCATGAAGCGCCGCAAGTGGCGGCGCACGCGATCGAACCATTCGTCGCCGGCGCCGGAGAGATCGCCGGCGAAGCCGACGCCGCTACCGCGCGTACCTTGGCCCGGTCCTGCATTGGCACCCGGGCCGCTGCCTGGCCCCAGTGTCGCGGCAGGTGAGGGGCCTGGCGGCGCGACGACTGGCGTGGCCGCGGCCATCGCTTGCGGCGCCGGGGTCGCCGCCGCAACCGCGGTGGCCGGCGAGGGCGGCGGCGCGGCTGCCGGCTGCGGCGGTAGAGGCGATGCCGCGGGCGAGGTGTGCGCCGGCTTGTGCTGCGGATGCGGTGGCGGGGGTGGCGGCGGTGGCGGCGCCACTGCGACCGCCGTCGGGACGGGCGCGGGCGTCGGCATCTCTTGCGTTGGCGTTTGCACTGGTGTTGGCGCCGGCGGCGGCGGCGTCGCTTCAGGCGGCGGAACTGTCGGCACGATCGTCGGCACCGCTTCCTGCGCGGGCGGTGCTGTCGCTTGCGCCGGCTCGCTCTCGGCGGCCGGTGCGGATGATGCGCTCTCCGCTACCTGCGCCTTGCCGCCACCGCCGCCCGCGGCACCTTCGCCGCCTTGCGCATCGGGCACCACGGTCACGATTTCGACCGGCGGCTCTTCCGGCGCGCGCGGCTGCCACAAGAGAAAGATGAGGGCGATCAGCGCGCCGTGCAGCAGGAGCGACTTGGCAAAGGACCATACGCGAAGCGAGCGCTCATCCGGCCGTTGGAACTCTGCTTCGCCTGCGCTCATGCCGGCTGACGGCGCTCGCCTCTTGTGTCCGCGATGGTTCGGGGAAACACTAGCGGCAAGAGCGCCATCGCGCATCCGTGAAAGCGAGGCTCCGTGCCGAAGCTCGCCGCCAACATCAGCATGATGTTCGCTGAGCACGCGTTCCTCGACCGCATCGGCGCTGCCGCCGATGTCGGCTTCCGCGCAATCGAGTGCCAGTATCCCTATGCGACGCCCGCCGAAGCATTCGCATCGGCGGTCTCGCGCCACGGGCTCGAGGCCGTGCTCATCAACGTGCCGCCGGGCGAGGGCGACTTCGACCGCGGCTTTGCGGCAATTCCCGGCGCCGAGCGCGAATTCGTGACGAGCCTCGAGCGCGCGCTCGCTTATGCCCGCACGATCGGATGCAAGCGCATCCACGTGCTCGCCGGCCGCGCCGCCGCTACGCCCGGGAACGAGGCGCTCTACGTGCTGAACCTCCAGCGCGCGGCCGAGCGCGCCGCCGCGGACGGCGTCACGCTCCTGATCGAGCCGCTCAACGCCATCGATCAGCCGGGCTATTTTCTGCGCACGACGGGGCAGGCGGCGGCGCTCCTCGATCGCATAGCGCGCGCCAACGTGATGCTGCAGTTCGATTACTATCACTGCCAGATCAGCGAAGGCGCACTTACCGAGCACGCCGGGCGTCTGCTGCCCCGCACCGGCCATATCCAGATCGCAGGTGTGCCGGGCCGGCACGAGCCCGACAGCGGCGAGTTCAATTGCGCCTATGTGCTCGACCATCTCGACCGGATCGGCTACGCCCACTGGGTCGGCGCCGAATATCGGCCCGCCGGCTCGACGGTTGGCGGGCTTGGCTGGGCGCGGGCCTGGGGCATCACGATGGGGAAAGGATGAGGCCATGAAACTCCTTCGCTATGGCGCGCGCGGCCAGGAAAAGCCGGGGCTGGTCGATCGCGACGGCAAGATCCGCGATCTCTCGGGCGTCATTCCCGATCTCGGGCCTGCCGAGCTTGCGCCTGCCACGCTCGATCGCATCCGCAAGCTCGATCCCGCGAGCCTGCCGCAAGTCTCGGGCACGCCGCGCATCGGCCCGTGCGTGTCGAAGGTCGGCAAGCTCGTCGCGATCGGCCTCAACTATCGCGATCATGCCGACGAGACGAAGTCGCAATACCCGAAGGAGCCGATCATCTTCCTCAAGGCCACGAGCTCGATCATCGGCCCCAACGACGATGTCGTGCTGCCGAAGGGCTCGGTGAAAGGCGACTGGGAGGTTGAGCTTGGCGTCGTCATCGGCACACGCGCGAGCTACGTCGCCGAGGCCGACTGGCTCAAATACGTGGCCGGCTTCTGCATCGTCAACGACGTGTCCGAGCGCGACTTCCAGATGAACCGCGGCGGGCAATGGACCAAGGGCAAGAGCGCCGACACCTTCTGCCCGCTCGGTCCCTGGCTCGTTACGCCGGACGAGGTGGGCGACGCGCAGGCGCTCGACCTAGTGTGCGAGGTGAGCGGCGAGCGCATGCAGAACGGCAACACGCGCAACATGATCTTTGGCTGCGCTCACATCGTGAGCTATGTGAGCCAATTCATGACCTTGGAGCCGGGCGACGTGATCCCGACCGGAACGCCGGCCGGCGTTGGCCTCGGCCGCGGCCGCTTCCTCAAGGCGGGCGACACCATGCGCCTCACCGTGTCGAAGCTCGGCGAGCAGACCCAGAAGGTCGTCGCCTGGGGCTGAACCGCCGGATGGGCTGGCGCGGGCTTGACGAGGGCCGGCGCCCGCACCACCTATTGTATGGCAGATGCGTTCGAGCTTGCGGTTCGCGCTAGATTTTGCGATTCTACAGAACGAACCCAATTTGCCGCTCTTGGTTAACGGAATCCTTGCGATTTTTACGGGAATCGCTATAGACAGGTCGAGCGGCGAAAAAAGATCGTTAACTCGATTTTAAGCCTGTTGGACGCAATTTTACGGGGCGAGCCGAGGGGTTTGGATTGATGGTCCGGAACAACGCATTGGGCGGCGGCGGAGCGGGCGAAGAGCCCGGCCGGTTGCTGCGTGCTGCGTTCACCGGGCGCGGCTCGTTGCGGGGCGCGGGAGCGCTGCGACTTAGGTACCCCTGAGCGCGGGCTGATTGAGCCTGCCTGCGCAGTCAGGGGTTAAGCCTTAAGGGCTCGCAGTCGCTTCCGAGACAAAAGGATTCGCGCCATGTGCGCCACCACTACCCCCAAGACCGAGGCTTCACCCGAGCCGAGGAAAAACCGCGTCATCATTTTCGACACCACGCTGCGCGACGGCGAGCAGTCGCCCGGCGCTTCGATGAACCTCGACGAGAAGATCAAGATCGCGCTCCTGCTCGAGGAGATGGGCGTCGACGTGATCGAGGCCGGCTTCCCGATCGCGTCCAACGGCGATTTCGAGGCCGTGCGCGAGATCGCGAAGCTCGTGAAGAATTCGCGCGTCTGCGGCCTCGCGCGCGCCGGCCGCGCCGACATCGACCGCGCCTGGGAGGCGGTGGAACACGCGGCGCTCCCGCGCATCCACACTTTCCTCTCGACCTCGCCCTTGCACATGAAGTTCAAGCTCCAGATGGAGCCTGAACAAGTGCATCAGGCCGTGATCGACAGCGTCACGCACGCCCGCAATCTCTGCCCCGACGTCGAATGGTCGCCTGAGGATGGCTCGCGCACCGAGCATGATTTCCTCTGCCGCACCGTCGAAAGCGCGATCAAGGCGGGCGCTGGCACCATCAACATCCCCGACACGGTGGGCTATGCCGTGCCGGAGGAGTTCGCGGCGCTCATCGCCATGCTGAAGAACCGCGTGCCCAACATCGACAAGGCGGTGATCTCGGTCCATTGCCACAACGATCTGGGCCTCGCGGTCGCCAATTCCTTGGCCGCCGTCGGAGCCGGCGCGCGCCAGGTCGAGTGCACCATCAACGGGCTCGGCGAGCGGGCGGGCAACGCCTCGCTCGAGGAGATCGTGATGGCGCTCCGCACGCGCCATGACGCCATGCCCTATTCGACCGGCGTCAAGACCGAGTACATCACGCGCGCCTCGCGCCTCGTCTCGGCCATCACCGGCTTCGTCGTGCAGCCCAACAAGGCGATCGTCGGCGCCAACGCCTTCGCGCATGAGAGCGGCATCCACCAGGACGGCATGCTGAAGCACGCCGGCACCTACGAGATCATGACGCCCGAGTCGGTGGGGCTCAACAAATCGACCCTCGTCATGGGCAAGCATTCGGGCCGCCACGCCTTCAAGATGAAGCTCGAGGAACTGGGCTTCGTCTTGGGCGACAACGCCATGAACGACGCGTTCCGCCGGTTCAAGGATCTCGCCGACCGCAAGAAGGAAGTCTACGACGAGGACATCGTCGCCCTCGTCGATGACGAGATCCAGCACGGCGCCGAGCGCATTCGCTTCGTCTCGCTGGGCGTCGTTGCCGGCTCCAAGGGGCCGCAGACGGCCGAGCTCGAGCTCGTGGTCGACGGCGCGCCGCGCGCCACCAAGACCACGGGCAACGGCCCGGTCGACGCGCTCTTCAACGCGATCCGCGCACTCGTCCCGCACGAGGCGCGCCTCATGCTCTACCAGGTTCACGCCGTGACCGAGGGCACCGACGCGCAGGCCGAGGTTACCGTCAGGCTCGAAGAGGGCGGCAAGACGGTTGTTGGTCAAGGCGCCGATGTTGACACGCTCGTCGCCTCGGCGCGGGCTTATATTCACGCATTGAACAAGCTTCTGACGAAGCGCGGGCGAAACGCGCCCGCGGCGATGTCGGCATAAAGACCCCGTCCCATCCCTTCCGCCTCGCGCGGGAGGGATGCGGACGGGTACATCATTCGGGTGGCTCACCGGGGACGACTGTCGTCCCAAGCACATGGAACTGGGCACGCATGTTCGGAAATCTGTTGGGAATTCTCTCCGCCGACATGGCAATCGATCTCGGCACCGCCAACACGCTCGTCTACGTGAAGGGGCGCGGCATCGTTCTGAACGAGCCGTCGGTGGTGGCGATCGCCAACGTCAAGGGCCGCAAGCAGGTGCTCGCGGTCGGCGACGAGGCCAAGATGATGTTGGGCCGTACCCCCGGCAACATCCAGGCGATCCGGCCGCTCCGCGACGGCGTCATCGCCGATTTCGAGGTCGCGGAAGAGATGATCAAGCATTTCATTCGCAAGGTGCACAACCGCCGCAGCTTCGCCTCGCCGCAGATCATCGTCTGCGTGCCGTCGGGCTCCACCGCGGTCGAACGCCGGGCGATTCAGGAATCGGCCGAGAGCGCCGGCGCCCGCCGCGTCTTCCTGATCGAAGAGCCGAGGGCCGCGGCGATCGGCGCCGGCCTGCCGGTGACGGAGCCGACAGGCTCGATGGTCGTCGATATCGGCGGCGGCACGACCGAGGTCGCGGTGCTGTCCCTGGGCGGCATCGTCTATTCGCGCTCGGCCCGCGTCGCCGGCGACAAGATGGACGAGGCCATCATCTCCTACATCCGCCGCAACCATAATCTGCTCGTCGGCGAGTCGAGCGCCGAGCGCATCAAGAAGGAGATCGGCTCGGCCTGCATGCCCGAAGAGGGCGAGGGCCGCGTCATGGAGATCAAGGGCCGCGACCTCATGAATGGGGTGCCCAAGGAGATCGTTATCAGCGAACGCCAGATCGCCGAGAGCCTTGCCGAGCCCGTCGGCGCCATCGTCGAGGCGGTGAAGGTCGCGCTCGAGCACACCGCGCCGGAGCTCGCGGCCGATATCGTCGACAAGGGCATCGTGCTGACGGGCGGCGGCGCCCTTTTGGGCAATCTCGACTACGTCCTGCGGCACGCCACTGGCTTGCCCGTTTCGATCGCCGATGACCCGTTGTCTTGTGTCGCGCTCGGAACGGGGCGGGCGCTCGAAGAGATGAAGACCCTAAAAAGCGTTCTGATTAGCATGTACTAGGCCGGTGTTTGATAGTAGAAGGTGAAGACGGCAGCAGCGGGAGTCGGCTGGAGGGAGGTCCGGCGGACCGCGTCCGGCGCGAGCCGGTGAGGACGGGCAGGAGATGAGACTTTCACCTCCGGTGAGAGCCGCCGCGCAGCGCTTGGCGCTGCCAATGCTTCTATTCGTCTCGGCGCTGCTGATGATCCTCGGCAAGGCCGACATCTTCGTGATCGACAAGACGCGCACGGCGGTCGCCGACGCATTGGCACCTGTGATGGAGGCGGTGGCGGCGCCGCTTGCCGCGGTGAGCGCGGCCGTGGCGCGGGTCGAGGATGCCGTGGCCGTGTTCCGCGAGAATGCGAACCTGCGCGAGGAGAACGCGCGGCTCCTGCAGTGGCAGGAGGTGGCGCGGCGCCTCGCCGCCGAGAACGCATCGCTGCGCGATCTGACGAAGCTCGTGCCCGACCAATCGGCGACCTCGCTCTCCGCGCGGATCGTCGGCGATTCGGGCGGCGCCTTTCTGCGCAACGTGCTGGTCGATGCGGGCGCGCGCGACGGCGTCGTGCGCGGCGAGGCGGCGCTGACCGGCGAGGGCCTCATCGGCCGCGTCTCCGAGGTCGGCGCGCGGACCGCGCGCATCCTCCTCCTCACCGATCTCAATTCGCATATCCCCGTCATGATCGAGCGCACGAGCGAGCGCGCGCTTCTCGACGGCGACAATTCGAACCGCCCGCGGCTCGCTTTCCTCGACGCAAAGACCCCGATCGTCGCCGGCGACCGCGTCGTCACCAACGGCGCCGGCGGCGTGTTCCCGCCGGGCCTGCCGGTGGGCGTCGTCTCGGGCGTCGAGAACGGCATCGTCCGTCTCGAGCCTTATGCCGATCTTTCGCGTCTCGATTTCGTGCGCCTCGTCGATTACGGACTTGGCGGCCTCTTGCCGCAGAGTGCCATTCCGCCGCCGCGCGCGCCGCGCGCGAAGGGCCGCGCCGCCGTCGAGGCGGAGAAGTGATGGTGCGGTGATGGCGGCAGTGCCGTCGCGATCGGTGGGTGAGCCATGGCACGCGTGATGGCGCCGCGCGACAGCGGCGCGCCCGGCCGCGTGGTGCCGGTGCTCTCGACCTTCGTGTTTGTCGTCGTCTCGGTCGTGCCGCTGCACCTGCCGGGCTTCGCCGCCGTGAGCCCAAGCTTCGCGCTGATGGCGGTCTATCACTGGACCGTCTATCGCCCCGACCTGTTGCCGCAGGGTGCGGTCTTCGTCCTGGGCCTCCTGCTCGACCTTCTCACCGGCACGCCCTATCTCGGCGCCTCGGCGCTCACCTTTCTTATCGCGCGCACGGCCGTGCTGATGATCCGCCGCCATTTCGTCAACCGCGACTTCACGGTGCTGTGGCTCGGCTTCCTCGGTGTAGCATCGGCCGTCTTCGTCTTCTCCTGGGCGCTCGTTGGGATGCTGTCGGGCCACATGCTCGACGCGCGTCCGGTCGCGTTCGAGACGGCGCTCACGGTCGCGGCATATCCTGTCGGCAGCACTGTGCTGGTGCGGCTCCACCGCGCGTTCCTGAGAGGCTGACGATATGGCCGAGAAGCGCGAGGTCGCCCGCAGCAGCGTCTTGACGCGCCGCGCGCTCTTTCTCGCCGGCGGGCAAGCGGCGCTGCTCGCGACCGTGGCGGGCCGCCTCTATTACCTCCAGGTTGTCGAGGCCGGGCGCTACCAGATGCTGGCCGACGAGAACCGCATCAGCATCCGCCTCATCGCGCCTCCGCGTGGGCGCATCCTCGACCGCTTCGGCGTGGCGCTCGCCTCGAACCGGCCGACCTACCGCGCCGAACTGGTGCCTGACCAGGCGGGCGACATCGCCGCGACGCTCGACGCCGTGAACCGGCTCGTGCCCTTGACCGACACCGACCGCCGCCGCGTGCTGCACGATATCCGCGTGAAACACGGCTTCGTTCCGGTCGTGCTCAAGGAGAACATGAGCTGGGACGACATGGCGCGGCTCGAGGTCAACACCATCGAGCTCGCCGGCGTTACGGTCGAGCAGGGCCGCATCCGCGACTATCCGTTCGGCGCTACCGTGTCGCATCTCGTCGGCTATGTCGCCGCGGTCTCGGAAGAGGATCTGAAAGGCGACGATCCGCTGCTCGAGCTGCCGGATTTCCGCATCGGCAAGAACGGTGTCGAGAAGGCCTACGATATCGAGCTGCGCGGCACCGCTGGGACAAGCCAAGTCGAGGTCAACGCATTCGGCCAGGTGGTGCGCGAGCTCGCGCGCGAGGATGGCATGGCGGGCCAGGATGTGGCGCTGGGTCTCGACATGGCGCTCCAGGACCTGGCGGCGCAGCGCTGCACCGAGCAGGGAAGCGCCGCGTGCGTCACGCTCGACCTCTGGACCGGCGAGGTCCTCACCCTTGCGTCGACGCCCGCTTATGATCCGGGCGCCTTCGCCGCGGGGCTTTCGAGCGAGCAGTGGCAGACGCTTGTCGCCGACCCGCTCAATCCGCTCTCCGACAAGGCCATCAGCGGCGTCTATGCGCCGGGCTCCACGTTCAAGCCGCTCGTCGCCATGACGGCGCTCGATGCGGGGCTCATCACCCCCGACACCGAGCTCTCCTGCAACGGCCTCTTCACGCTCGGCGACGCCGTGTTCCATTGCTGGAAGAAGGGCGGGCACGGCACGCTCTCGCTGCAACGCGCGATCCGGGAATCGTGCGACGTGTTCTTCTATCGCGTCGCCGACCTGTGCGGCATCGACCGCATCGCCGCGATGGCCGACAAGTTCGGTCTTGGGCACACGATCGGCCTCGAGATTCCGGGCGAGCGCACGGGCCTCATCCCGACGCGCGGCTGGAAGCTCGCAACGACGGGCGTCACCTGGCAGCGCGGCGACACTATTAGCTGCGGCATTGGCCAGGGCTATGTTAGCGTGACGCCGCTGCAGCTTGCGATCTATGTGGCGCGCATCGCCACGGGGCGCATGGTCGTGCCGCGCCTAGTCCGCTCGCAGGGCGTGATGGCGAGCGATGCCGATGCCGCGGCCGCGATGAGCCCCGACTTCGCGCCGATCCCGGTCGCCGACAAGCATTTCGAGACGGTGCGCACCGCGATGTGGAGTGTCGTCAACGAGGCCCATGGCACCTCCTACCACGCGCGCATCACCGTGCCGGGCATGGAGATGGCGGGCAAGACCGGCACGGCGCAGATCCACCACGTGAGCAAGGAGATACGCGACAAGGGCATCGTCACTGGCACCGTCGTGCCGTGGAAGGATCGCGACCACGCGCTTTTCATCTCCTTCGCGCCGGCGGGCGCGCCACGCTATGCGTGCGCCGTCGTGGTCGAGCATGGCGGCGTCTCCGGCGGCGAGGGCGGCGCGGTCGCGGCGCCGATCGCACGCGACGTGCTGCTCGCGGCGCAGCAGCGCGATCCCGTGCATCACGTGCCGACGCAGCCCTTCGGCGCGCCGCCCCGCGTCGCGCAGGACTGAGCCCATGCGGCAGCTCTCGCTCGGCGAAGGCCGGCCGCGCCAATCCATCGTGGAAAAGCTCTTGGGCCTAAACTGGGGTCTGATCCTGCTGCTCGGCCTCGTCGCGGCGATCGGCATCGCCATGCTCTATTCCGCCGCCAACGGAGCCTGGCAGCCCTGGGCCGCGAAGCAGGCAATTCGCTTCGTCGTCGCCGCCGCGATCATGGTGGGCGCGGCGCTCGTCGATCTGCGCACGTGGCTCAGGATCTCCTACTGGTTCTATGGCGTGGTGATGGCGCTCCTCATCGCGGTCGAGATCAAGGGCGCGGTCGGGATGGGCGCGCAACGCTGGATCGATCTCGGCCTCATTCAGATCCAGCCCTCGGAGATGATGAAGATCGCCGCCGTGCTGGCGCTCGCGCGCTATTTCAACGGCCTTACCGTCGAGGAGGTGGGCCGTCCGTTGCGGCTCATCGTGCCGGCGCTTCTCGTGCTCGTGCCGGCTGGTCTGGTGCTGAAGCAGCCCGATCTCGGCACGGCGCTGATGCTCGTCCTCTGCGCCTTCGCCATGTTCTTCCTCGCCGGGGTCAGAGTGTGGCAGTTCGCGCTCGTGCTGGCGGGCGGCGTGGGCGCGGTGCCGGTCGCGTGGCGCTTCCTGCGCGACTATCAGAAGAACCGTATCTACACCTTCCTCGATCCCGAGAACGATCCTTTGGGCGCTGGCTATCACAGCCTGCAATCGAAGATCGCCATCGGCTCGGGCGGGTGGAGCGGCAAGGGCTTCCTCATGGGGACGCAGTCGCATTTGAATTTCCTGCCCGAGCGCCAGACCGACTTCATTTTCACCATGCTCGCCGAGGAATGGGGCTTCATGGGCGGGCTCGTGCTTTTGGGCCTCTATCTCCTCATGTTCGCCTACGGCTTCGCCATCGCCATCCGCTCGAAGAGCCATTTCGGCCGGCTCTTGGCGCTCGGCATCACGACGAACCTCTTCCTCTACGTCTTCATCAACACGGCGATGGTGATGGGCCTCATTCCCGTCGTGGGCGTCCCGCTGCCGCTCATCTCCTATGGCGGCACGGCGATGCTGACCGTGATGTTCGGCTTCGGCCTATTGATGAGCGTCTACATCCACCGCGACGTGCGCATTGGCCGCTTCGGCGAGGCGGAGTAGGCTCAAGCCGGCTGCACGTTCCCGAGGTCCCGCGGGTGGTCACGGCGCTTCTCATCGTCCACGCCCTTTGCGCTGTCTTCATGCTCGGCGCACTGACCCACCAGACCTTGAGCGTGTGGTGGCCGCCTGCGCCCGGCGAGCGCTCGTTCTTCGCTAGCTTTCGTGCCGTGCGCGCCGCCGCCTACAGCAACGCGATCGCGGCAATGTTCGTCATCACGGCAGCGCTCGGCGCCATCCTTTATCCCTCTTACCGCCTCGCCGTCCGCGTCGTGCTTGAAGACCTCCGCCTCAACTGGGCGAATGGCATCTTCGAATTGAAGGAGCATTTCGTGGCGCTGGGGCTGGGCGTGCTGCCGACCTACCTGTACTACTGGCGCGAGCCCGCGGGCGACAACGCGCTCGGCATCCGCGTCCTCACGACGCTGCTCGCCTTCATCGTGTGGTGGGGCTTCATCGTCGGCCACGTGCTCAACAACATTCGGGGGTTCGGATCATGAAGGCCGCCCGCGTCCTTCCGGTATTTTCCGCGGCCTATGCCGTCATCTATCTCGTCGCGATGTACGAGAACCTGGCGCTCGCGACATATTATCCGCGCCTCCGGCAATGGTTCGCGCTGACGGTCACGGACCTGCCGAAAAGCGCCGGGCCCGCCATGTATTGGTACGGCTGGATCGCGACCGCGGCGATCGGCGGCGCGGTCGTGGCGCTCCTGGCACTCGCGCTGCCGGAGCGGCCGCTGGCGCGCTTCATGGCCGTCGCGTCGTGGGCGGCGCCGCTCGGCGCCGTGCTCGTCATCGCCTTTCTGCTGCGCGGCTGGTTCCTCGCCTGACGCTGATGGGCGCGCGCATTCTTCCGCGCATCGCGCTTCTCGCGGCACTCGCGCTCGCGCTGCCGACTGGCCCCGCGCGCGCCGGCGGCGGCAGCTTCGACAATGGCGCGGGCGAGGATGATTCGCGCGCGACGCTCTTCGGCTTCGTCAAGACGCGGGACGGCGATGCGGTCGACGACGCCAAGGTCACGATCACCATGACCAAGCTCAATGCGAGCCTCGTCGTCCGCACCGATGCGGACGGCCATTTCCTCGCCAAGCTTTTCTACCGCGAGGTCGACCCCAAGGACCTCGACCTCGCCTGCGGCAAGGACGGCTACCACGAGGTTACGTTGATGCGGCGGCCGCCCTTGGCCGCGGGCGCGCCCATCGAGATCGACTGTGTTCTCGAGAAGCAATAGCGCCGTGGCGCTCGTGCTCGCGATCCTCATGACGAGCCTGCCCGCGCGCGCGGCCTCCCTTGCGCTTCGCTATGGCCAGGCTTTCTCGGCCGAGGAAAGCATCTACGCGCTGCCGATCTTGGTCGCCGACCGCGAAGGCTTCTTTGCACGCGAAGGGCTGGCGGTCTCGACCGTGCTCGTACCGGGCGGCGGCGAGCGTATGATCGCCGCGCTCGAGGACGGCACCGTCAATCTCGCCCATGTCGCCACTGCCTTTCTCGTGAGCGCGGACATGAAGGGCGCCGACGCGGTCGCGATCGTCGACGAGTTCGCCAATCCGATCTACAGCCTCGTCGCGAAGCCCGAGATCGCCACATTCGCCGACCTCAAAGGCCGCACCGTCGGCCTCGCCGAGGAAGGCGGCACTGTCGCCTATGCGACGCGCCTTCTCCTCGCGCGGAACGGGATCGGCGCCGGCGATTTCACCGCGCGCACCGTTTCCGGAACGCCCGCGCGCATCGACTGCCTGAAGCGCGGGCTCTGCGATGCCGTGCCGCTCGGCCAGCCGCAGGATTTCGTTGCACTTGGCGCGGGCTTTCGCCTGCTTGGCCGGACTGACGAGGCGGTGCCCGCGTTTCTCTACACCGTGACCGCCGCGCGCCGCGCCTGGGCCGAGGCGCATAGCGACGCGGTCGTGCGCTATGTCCGCGCGCTCGCCGCGGCTTTCGCCTTCATTCACGATCGGGCGCAGCGCACCGCCGTCGCCGGCATTGTCGCCGAGGCGTCCGGCGCCTCGACTGATGCGGCGCGACGGACGCTCGCGCTCTATCTCGAGCCCGACCGCAAGGTACTGCCGCGCCGCGCCGAGCTCGATCTTGCGGGCCTGGGCCAGGTGATCGGGTTCATGGCGGAGAGCCGCCTTCTCGCGCCGCCGCTGCCGCCGCCGGAGCGGTTCGCAGATACGCGCTATGTCAAGGCGGGGGCCGACTAGGCGGCACGAAACGAAGGGAGGATTCGCATGAGAGGACGCAGATCGGCGGTCATTCTGCTGCCGTTCGCGGCGTTGCTGGCGCGGGGCACGCCGGCGGCGGCGCAGGAAGCCGCGCCCGCGCCCTATCGTCCCGGCCTCGGCGACCTGATGACGATGACGATCCAGCCGCGCCACGTGAAGCTCGCACTCGCCGGCAAGGCCGGCAACTGGGGCTACGCCGCGTTCGAACTTGGCGACCTGCAGGAGGCGTTCGACCGCGCCGCCGGCGTGTGGCCGGCCTGGCGCTCCATTCCCGTCGGCGAGATGATGCGCTCCGTGCTGAAGGACCCGATGGCGGCGCTCGCCGGCGCGATCAAGGCGAAGGACGCGCAGCGCTTCGCCGCCGCTTATCAGCAGCTCACCGCGGCGTGCAACTCATGCCACCAGGCGGCCGACCGCGCCGCGATCGTCATCCGCGTGCCGGAAAGCGACGTCTTTCCCGACCAGGATTTCCGGCCCGCGCCGCCGTGAGCGCGAGTCGACAAGGCGGGAACTCACTGCTATATCGCGCGCGGCGGGTGCATAGCTCAGTTGGTAGAGCAGCTGACTCTTAATCAGCGGGCCGTAGGTTCGAGTCCTACTGCACCCACCATCGCCAAATCAGTTTTGTTTCAGTAACTTAGAAAATCCGAGTCCAGACAAAACTGGGCACCGCGACAACCTGCGACGTATCCGCGGTAGGACCATGACGGATTGTTTTGATGGAAGGTGAGTTGCAGCCGCACGTTTACCGGACGCCATCCGCTGCAAAAATCTTTTTTGTTTGCTTCGGCTCGCTTCTCGTTGCCGGTGGGCTCTTCTTTTTCGCCGCACCGATTTGGACTTCGCTCGCGGGTATCACCCCACGAGGTGGTGCCGTTGAGGCATTTGCCCTTACCACAGTGTTGGGGTGCTGCGGCTTCGGGACGGGTGCCCTCATGATAATTTCGTCCATAACGGGCCACGTGTATCTTTATCCGGACGCGATTGTAGTCGGCAGTGCATTGCCATTTTGGAATCGTCGGTTGGAGCGAAAGGACATTGGCGCAAAGATGACGATGTTTATCTACGTCCGCACATATGTTCTGTATCCACGCACTCGGAACCAGAAGCCGCTAAGAGTCGGGGTGATGGGCAGCGAAGATGATTTTTATCGACAGTGGATGGAGAGCATTCCCGAAGCAGACAAAGATTTTCTTCGGAGGCGCCGTCGGGGCGACGCTTAGGAATACCGTTTGATACGATCCTTTTCAGAAAGATATGAAAGCAAGGATATCCTGATTTCCCAGTGCCCAGTTTGATCCCGGTTGGTCCACCAAATTCACTTCGATAGTTAGGCTGCCTTGATTTCGCCGAGGAAGGCGCCGACTTCGGTGCGCAGCTTCGAGGCTTCGCCGTCGAGCGCGCCGGCGGCGTCGAGCATGAATTTGGCACTCTCGCGTGAATCGCCGGCGGTGCGCGAGACGCCGGAGATGTTGGCCGAGACGCCTTGCGTCGCCACCGCCGCAAGCTGCACGTTGCGCGCGATCTCGCGCGTCGTCTCGTCCTGCTGCTGCACGGCGCTTGCGACCGAGGTGACGATGTCGCTGATGCGCCCGATCGTCTTCGTCACTTCCTCGATCGTGCCGACGGCGTTGCCGGTCGCCTGCTGCATCTGATGGATATGGGCGGCGACTTCCTCGGTCGCCTCGGCCGTCTGCTTCGCGAGCGACTTCACCTCGGCCGCGACGACGGCGAAGCCTTGGCCCGCGGCGCCGGCGCGCGCCGCCTCGATCGTGGCGTTGAGCGCCAAGAGGTTCGTCTGCGTCGCGATCCGGCTAATGAGCTGCACCACCTCGCCGATGGCATTGGCGGCGGCGGCGAGGCTCTGGATCGTGTCGTTGCTGCGGGCCGTCTCGGCGACCCCGTGCGTCGCGACGTCGGCCGATTCCAAGAGCTGGCGCCGGATCTCGGAGATCGAGGCCGAAAGCTCCTCGGCGCCCGCGGCAACCGTCTGCACGTTGCTCGAGACCTGCATCGACGCGTCCGACGCCGCGGCCGATTGCGCGCTCGTCTGGCCGGCCGAGGCCGACATCGCGGCCGCCGTCTCGCGCAGGTGGCTCGCAGCTCCCGCGACGCTGTCGACGATGCCCTTGATGCGCGACTGGAAGCTGTCCGCCAAGGCGAGGAGGTCGGCGCGCCGTTCGGCGGCCAACTGCTGGCGCTCGTCGCTCGCCCGCGCCTCGGCTTCGCGCGCGGCGCGCGCATTGTCGCGGAACACCGTGAGCGCCGCCGCCATGTCGGCGACCTCGTCGTTGCCGCCCTGCGGAATGGCCGCCGCCAGGTTGCCACCGGCGATCTCGCTCATGCTGCGGCAGAGCGCCTTCATGCGGCGCACGATATGGCCACCGACATAGAAGCCGGCGATGGCGAGCGCCGCGACGAGGCTCAGCGCCGCGATCGAGACAAGCGCCATGCGGCCGCGCTGGAGCGCGTGCACCGTGTCGGAGGCCGCGCCCTCGGCCACGCTCTTGTTGGCGGCGACGAGTTGCGAGACCTGCTGTTCGAGCGCCGCGGCAAGCTTGCGGTTCTCGGCGAGGAGCGAGTTGCCCTTCGCCAGCGCCGCCAGCTCGGCTTTGCGCACGGCGAAGATGCCGTTGTCGCCGCGCCCGGCCTCGATGAGCTTGGCGACGGCGGTTCCGAGCTCGCCCTCCATCGCCGTGCCCTTCAGTGCGTCAAGCGATTTGCCGATATGGCCCGAGGCGGCGGTGAACCTGTCCTCGATCGGCGGCAAGCGGTCCTTGTTCGGGATGTTGGCGGCCTCGGTCATGAGGCCGAGGATGAGGTTGGCGTCGCCGCGGAGCGTCAGGAGCGCCTGGAGTGTCGACACGTCGCTCCCGGAGTGGGCCGTACGGCCCGGCGCCTTGTTTCCCCCCGCAAGTCCGGTCGCGAGATCGAAGCCGACATCGTCGATGATGGGCTCGAGCTTCTGCGACAGCGCGTCGTGAGCGATGCGCATGCTCGTATCGAGCGCGAGACGCTCGTCGCGCAGTTTGAGGCGCTCGCCGACTGCGGCGGAAAGCTGGGTCAGGTTCTCGGCGATCGCTTGAGGCGCCACCGGATCGACCCAAGTGTCGGCATCGCCGCCGGCCGTGTTGGCGGCCAGGGCGGCGATCGTCTCCTCGAGTGTGTGCTGGCTCGTCTGCAGCGCTGCGACGGCCGCCTCGCGCTCGGCCGAAGTCTGTGCCGCCAAGAGCGTGGGCGCCGCCGAGACCAGTTCGGTGCTGCTTTGGGCCAGCCGCACCGAGAGGTTGAGCGCCGGCAGACTATTGCCGGTGATGCCGTCGAGCGTCTGGCCCACGTTTTGATACGACACGACCGCGACCGCGCAGGCGACCACGGTCAGCATCGCGACGGTGCCGAAGGCGAGAAAGAGCTTGCCGCCCAGTCCGAGATTTTTGCGCCGCTGGCGCGTGTCCGTCTCCATGGGTCAGCCGCCGCCGCCGGCGAGGCGGACGCGCATCGCGATCAGCAGCCGCCCGAGGCGCATCAAGCTTCTCCACGATCCAAGAAACCGGCCCACAAGGCCGGATTTTCAGGAATTGGAGACTACCGGCACACGCCATAAAAAAAGGTAAAATTCAAGCTTTCTTGATCGCTTCGGGCACGGCGGAGCGGGGCGCGCGTCAGCAGTGATAGAAGCCGTTCGTCACCACGGCGGGACTGCCGCCCGGGCACACCACCGCCGCGCCGGGCGGGATGACGACGGTCGGCTGCGCCGGTGGACAGCTGCAGCACGCGGCAAGGACAAGCGACAAGAACCCAAACACCAGGGCGGTACGCATCCGGCGCTCCCGTGAAAGCGGATTTTTCACTCCGCACAACAGTGTCCGAAGCGAAGACGTTCCTAAGAGGACGGGGTCGGGAACTGGCGATGAAACCGGCGCGTTCCCAAACCACGAGGAAAGGGGAACCGCATGCTTGGCACCATCCTGCTCATCATTCTGATCTTGCTGCTGATCGGCGCGTTGCCGGCATGGCCGTACAGCGGCGGCTGGGGCTATTACCCGAGTGGCGGCTTCGGCGTGCTGCTGATCGTCCTCATCGTGCTTCTCGTGATGGGACGCGTGTAACGGCGGGCGCGGCCGCGCCCGTCAGTGGATGTCGTCCATGCGCGCGAAGATCGCGCCAAGGTCGGCGGCGCGGAAGCCGGGCTTCTTGCAGGCGTCGAGCACGACCTTCTCGCGCCGTGCGAGGAGATCGGCCGCGGCGGGGAGCTTCGCCACCGCTTCGCGCGGGATGACGACCGCGCCGTGGCGGTCGGCGTGGACGAGGTCGTCATGCGACACGATCATGCCGGCGACGCTCACCGTCACGCCGAACGCGACGATGTCGACATGGGCGTGTGACGGCATGACCGAGCCCGCCAGCACGAAATACCCGTCCGCCCACTGATCGATGTCGCGCACGGCGCCGTCGGTGACGACACCGACGGAGCCCAGCGCCTTGTGCACGTTCGACTGCACCTCGCCCCAGAAGCAGGCGATGCCGAGATCGGGCCCGTCCACATCCTGCATGACGACGAGGCTTGGCAGCGGCGCCTGGCCGACATAGTCGTAATAGGCAAGGCGCGTCGCGCGTGCCTCGTCCTTGGCGCGTGGGTGGGGCTCGCGCGAGCGGATCATAACGGTGCGGGCATAGCCGATGACCGGCTTCGCCGCGGGGAACGGCGCGACAAGCGGGCGGCGGTTGAAGCCGTAAGCGCGGCGCTCGGGCACCACGAGCTCAAGCGCATTGCAGATCGTGGGCGTGTCGTAGCTCAGGAGCGCGGCGAGCGTCTCTTGACTCAAGGGCGTGGCCAACGAAACCTCCTTCGGGCAAGATTGATCGCCGGACTATGACCGGCGCGTGGAGGAACGTCGATGCAGAAGAGCGCCACTCGGATCAGAACGTCGCACGTGGGCCGGCTTCCGGCGCCCAAGGGCTTCGAGGACGTGCCGATGCGGCTCGCCAACGCCGAGCTCACCGACACCGCCGAGCTCAACCGCCTCGTCGTGCCGGCGGTCGCCGAGGTGGTACGGCAGCAGACGCAAGCGGGCATCGACTGCATCAACGACGGCGAGTTCTGGACGACGCGCTCGCGTGCCCACTATGCCGCACACTTCACCGGCATCGAAGCGCGGCCGGTCAGGGCCGACGAGCCGCCGACCTCGCGCCACTCGACGCGCGAGCGCGACGAGTTCCGCGAGTTCTACGAGGACATGGACAAGATCGGTACTATGTTCTTCGTGCCCGGCGAGAAGCCGGTGCCGGTCATCACCGAGCGCATCGTCGCGCGCGGGGCCCTCAAGTCGAAAGGCACCGAGGCGATCGAGCGCGAGCTCGGCACCTTCAAGGCCGCGATCGAGCGCTCGGGCGCCAAGGTGGACGAGGCGTTCGTCGCCGTACTCGCGCCAGGCTGGCTCGATCACTTCATCTACAACGAGTACTACAAGACCGAGGAGGAGTTCCTCTTCGCGTTGGCTGACGCGATCCGGCCCGAATACCGCGCCGTCATCGATGCGGGCTTCGTGCTCCAGATCGACGACCCGGGTCTCCCCGACTGGTGGGACATGCTGAAGCCCGAGCCCACGGTCCAGGCCTACCGCAAATTCGCGCAACTCCGCATCGATGCCGTCAACCACGCGATCCAGGGCCTGCCGGAGGAGCGCGTGCGCTATCACCTCTGCTGGGGCAGCTGGCATGGGCCGCACACGCACGACCTGCCGCTCGAGCACATTGTCGACCTCATTCTCCAGGTCAAGGCGCAGACCTATTCCTTCGAGGCCGGCAATGTGCGGCATGAGCATGAGTGGCGCGTGTGGAAGGAGGCGAAGATCCCGGCCGGCAAACAGCTCATGCCGGGCGTCGTAAGTCACTCCACGAATCTCGTCGAGCATCCGCAGCTCGTGGCCGATCGCATCCTTCGCTACGCCGAGATCGTCGGCCGCGAGAACGTCATCGCTGGCACCGATTGCGGCCTCGGCGGGCGCGTCCATGCCGAGCTTGCCTGGGCCAAGCTCAAGTCTCTCGCCGAGGGCGCGCGGATCGCTTCGCAGACACTGTGGCGCAAATGACCGCGCGCTCTACGATTATCGCCGCGGCGCTCCTCCTTCTCGCCGCCACGTCCGCACACGCAGCCGACACGCTGCGCGTTGGCCGCTCGCCGGGCTTCCTCTTCGCCTACACCCCGCTCGATGTCGGGCTCGCGAAGGGCTTCTTCCAGAAGCGCGATCTCACAATCGAGCGCGTCGATTTCGAGGGCGCGTCCAAGATGGACCAGGGTCTGGTCGCGGGCTCGATCGACATCTCCCTTGGCTCGCCCATGGGCATGTCGATGGAGGTGAAAGGCATGCCCGCCACGGCGATTGCCGTCATCGCCGGGCCGATGCTCGAGTTCGGGGTCCTTGTCCCGTATGACTCGGCGGTGAAATCCCTCGCGGACCTGAAAGGCAAGACGTTCGGCATCGCCACGATCGGCTCGATCACGCAGTGGGTTGCGCTCGAGCTGGCGCGCGTCGAGGGTTGGGGGCCTGACGGCATCAAGCTCACCGCCATCGGCTCGAGCCCGGGCGCGGCCGCAGCGGCGCTCAAGGCGCATCTCGTCGACGCCACCATCGGCAACGCCACGTCGGGTCCGATCCTCGAGCGCGCGCATGACGGGAGGCTCCTGGCCACGGCCGCCGACTTCGTGCCGCATTTCATGGCGCACACGATGTATGCCACGACCGACCAACTGAAGCGCAATCCCGACGCCGTGCGCCGCTTCCTCGCCGCGTGGTTCGAGGCCGTGGCCTATATGCGCGCTCATCCCGACGAGACGATCCGCATCGACATGCCGGTCACAGGCCTCAGCGAGGCCGACGAGCAAACGGAATACAAGCTGCTGATGCCGGGCCTCTCGGCGGACGGGCATTTCGATCCCAAGGACGTCGAGCGCATCGGCCAGTCCTTCGTCGAGCTCAAGGTGCTCGACCATGCGCCCGACATGGCGAAGCTCTACACCGAGCAGTATCTGCCGCGGAGATGACGGTTCACGCGTGGTGCGTTCCGGCGTAGAGTCCGGGAGCGAACCACAAAAGGTGAGAGGTGACGGCAATGAAAGTCTGCATGTTCCACCTCATGCCCTACCGCGATCTGCCGCCCGACTTCGCGCGGCGCTACAGCTCGGCCTATATCGATCCGCAGTGGTTCGACGTGGCGGATGCCGACAAGGTCGGCCTCTATTTCAACTGGACGCTCGACGAGCTGGTCTATGCAGCGAAAGCCGGGATGCACGGCGTGTGCACCAACCAGCATCACCAGAACGTCTATGGCTTCATGGCCAACCCGAGCCTCATGGGCTCGGTGCTGGCGAAGCTTACGAACGGCGAGAACACGGCCATCATCCAGATCGGCTCGACCTTGCCCTCGACCTCGCCGCCGACGCGCATCGCCGAGGAATACGCCATCATCGACTGCATCAGCGGTGGCCGGCTCGTCGCGGGCTTCCCGACCGGCCTTCCCGCCGACGCCACGATTGCCAACGGTATCGTGCCCCTGGATCAGCGCGAGCGCTATCGCGAGGCCTTGGACCTCGTCATCAAGGCGTGGTCGGCGAAGGAGCGCTTTGCCTGGAACGGCAAGCATTACCAGCTTCCGGCCGTGACGCTGTGGCCGCGCCCCATTCAGCAGCCGCACCCGCCGATCTGGATTCCTGGCTCCGGCATCTCGTCGACCGCGGAATACGTGGTCGAGCACGATCACTGCTTCTGCCATCTGAGCTATCAGGGCGCGAAGAACGCCGAGAACGTGGCCGACCGCTATTGGCAGCTCGCGGCGGAGAAGGGGCGGGATGCCAATCCGTACCGCTTCGGCTTCCTGCAGCTTATCGGCATTTCCGAGACCGACGCCGAGGCCGAGGAATATGCGCGCCACGCCGAGTATTTCTATCACAACCTCTTGAGCACGCCGTCACACTACATGGCCATTCCCGGCTGCCTCGAATACAACGCCCTGCAGGCGGCAGTCGCGAACCCGACGCGCAACTTCAATCTGCGCGACATGAAGTTCAAGGATCTGGTCGATCGCGGGTTCGTCATCGTCGGCAGCGCCAAGTCGGTGCGCGACCAATTGCTGGAGGCGGTGAAGCGGCTCCGTATCGGCCACCTGATGACGCTTCTCCATTTCGGCTCGATGCCGGGCGAGCTCTGCCGCAAGAACATCGATCTCTTCACGCGCGAGGTACTGCCGCATCTGGCGCCGCTATGGGACGACGAGTGGGAGGACCGCTGGTGGCCCGCGCGCCTCAGGGAGACGCGACGCGCTCGCGCGCCGGCGCCGGCCGCAAGCTGAGACGGGGGAGGCGATGGCGGAGACGTGCCGGCTCAAGCTCTGGCAAGACAAGGTCGAGACCGAAGTTGAGATCAGCGGCAGCGGCCAGCCGCTCCTTTACCTGCACGGGCCGTGGGGCTTGGCACCCGACCGGTCCTTCATCGAGCGGCTTGCGGCGGCGAACAAGGTCTACGCGCCGCGCCATCCCGGCACGACGCGCGGCGACCCCAATGCCGCACATGCGATCAACACGCTGTGGGACCTCATCGTCTATTACGAGGAGCTGATGGACGGGCTGGGGCTCGAGAGTGTGGCGCTCGCGGGCCATTCGTTCGGCGGCCTCGTCGCCGCCGAGATCGCCGCCAACGCGCCCGCGCGCGTCCGGCGCCTCGTGCTCATCGACCCGGTCGGGCTCTGGCGCGACGATCATCCGGTGCAGAACTGGATGATCTTGCCCGACGCGAGTCGGCCGAAGGCGCTTTTCGCCGATCCCGCGGGCGACGCGGCCAAGCGCTTCTTCGCCCTGCCCGAGGACAAGGACGCGCGCACGCAGGCGATCGTCGCCTTCGTCTGGGCGCAGGCCTGCACTGGCAAATATATCTGGCCCATTCCCGACAAGGGGCTGAAGCATCGCATCCACCGCATCAGTGCCCCAACGCTGGTGCTTTGGGGCAAGGAGGACGCGATCGCGGCGCAAGATTATGCTGGCGAGTTCGCCGCGCGCATCAAGGGCGCGCGCGTCGAGTTCGTCGACCGCGCCGGCCACTTGCCGCATTTGGAGCAGGGCGAGCGCGCCGCCGCGCTCGTGCGGTCATTCCTCGCCGGCTGAGGCGAGGCGCATCCACCCGTACGAATGGAGATACGACACCGCAGTAACGACAAATCATAGAACGAGAAGGGAGGAACCTATGGCCGTCTCCACGCCCGCAGCGGCTGCGTCTGCACCGGCAATCGATGCCGACCGATGGACGAGCTACAGCATCACGGTTCTCGCGATCTGCATCCTCGGTTGGGCCTTCGATATCTACGAGGCCACGATCATGCAGCTCGTCACTCCCATCCTCATCAAGGAGTGGGGCATCACCCCGGCGACAATGGGCACCGTCACAACGGTGTCGCGCTGGCTCGGCCTCGCCGGCACCTTCGTGTTCCCGGTCCTCGCCGATTTCTATGGCCGCAAGCCGTGCCTCGTCTGGACCATTCTCGGCTATGCGCTTTTCACCGGCCTCACGGGTTTCGCGGCCGGCCCGATCAGCCTGCTGATCTTCAGCTCGATCACGCGCATTGCGCTCGCAGGCGAGAACCCGGTCGGCATGATCATGGTGACCGAAACGGCGCCCACGAAATGGCGCGCGACGGCGCTTGGCGGCCTCGTCGGCGGATATCCCTTCGGCTACATGGTGTGCTCGCTCTGCGCGCTCGTGTTCGTGCCGCTCTGGGGCTGGCGTTCGCTCTACTTCCTCGGCATCCTGCCAGCGCTCCTCGTGCTCTGGGTGCGCACGGGCATCAAGGAAAGCCCGCGCTACGAGCATGTCACCGCCGAGATGCTGAAGGAGGGGCTGAAGAAGAAGCTCGACATCGCCGCTCCCTTCCGCGCCTATCCGCGCGAGACCACGATTGCGACGCTCTGCTACTTCCTCTACCTCTGGACGTGGATCGGCTGGTCGGCGTGGATGCCGTTCTATCTCGCGACCGAGCGGCATTTGGGCTTCCCGACGATGAGCAGCTACCTCTCGGTCTGGATGTTCGTCGCGATCTTCGCCTACTGGATCTGTGGCTGGCTCTGCGATGTGTTCGGGCGGCGCTATGTCATTCCGGTCTTCACCCTTCCGGCCGCGATCCTGCTCGTCGTGATGGGATATGTCTCGAGTCCGTCGGCGCTGTTCTGGGTCGGGCTCGCGACCAATTTTCTCATCACCGGCAGCTTCGGCACGGGGCTCGGCTACACCAACGAGGTGTTTCCGACTCAGATCCGCGGTGCCGGCGTGGGCGCCTCGTTCACGGTCGGGCTTGGCTTCGCGTCGCTCGCGCCGCTCGTCGTCGGCTGGATCGCGACCAAAGCATCCGTGGCAGCGGCTCTGCCGCTCCTGGCGATCTCGTTCGTGCTGATCGCGCCGCTCTTTCTGTGGTTCGCGCCCGACACGACGCGCCGCAACCTTGCCGACTTCGTGGGCGATCGCGTCGGCTAGTCAGGGCCGCGGCAGCGGCACGACATAGCGCGCGTCGACGATCTTGACCGGGTCGGCCTCGCCTTTGAGGAGGCCTTGGGCGCGGAACCATTCGATCTGATGCTTGATGTCGGCGACATCGAGCCGGAGGTCGCGGTCGACCCACGGGATCGCCGCGCGAATCTGCTCCGCGTCCTGGCCCGTGTATTTGGCGAGGATCGCGAGGATTTCGGTGGCACCCGGCCCGTCGCGCCGTTCCTCTTTCGCGTCGGCGAAGGCATCGTGATAGAGCTGCGCGCCCTTCTTGTAGGCGGCGAGGAAATGTTCGACCGTGGCGCGGCGCTCGTCGGCGGTCTTGGCCGAGGTGAACGCGGCGTTGGTTTGGCCATAGGGCGCGATATCGCCGACCCAGCCCAAGAGCTTCGCCTCGCCCTTGCCGAGCATCACCATCGCCGGCGTCACCGGCAGCACGCCGGCATCGGCCTGTCCGCCCGCGATCGCCGAGGTGAGCGCCGTGTTCGACTGCAGCGCCAGCACGCGCACGGTCTTCGGGTCGATGTGGAAGCGGTCGAGCGCAAGCGCCAGATCGTAGTCGAGCATGGCGCCCCGCTGCGTCACGCCGACGGAATGGCCGCGCAGGTCCTCGATCCTCTTGAGCCCGGCATTGGCGGCGCGGTTCGACGCGACATAGCCCGCATTCTTGAAGCCCGGCATCTCGCGGTTGCCGGCGGCGATCATGCGCAACACGCCTTCGCCGGCGAGCGCGTAGAATGCGGCCGAAAGTCCGGTGATGCCGAAATCGATGGCGCCCGAGGCGGCCGCGACGGCGATGGGCTGCGCCGCGTCGATATAGACGAGCTCGGCATCGAGCCCTTCGGCGGCGAAGAACCCCTTTTCCTTGGCGACGAAGATGGGTCCGACGGCGAGCGTCTTGACGATGCCGATCTTGATGGGCTCGGCGGCGGGTGCCGATTTGGACGCCGCCGCGATTAGGGCGAAGGCGGCGAGAACGAGAGAGCTGATGCGTTGCGTGGCCATTCTCCCCGCACTTAAATCGAGACGCGAGGAATTGGCAAGGGAGGAGACCCCGTGAAGCTAGAGCTCAGCATCGCGCTCACCAACAACCCGCGCACCTGGCCGGTGCTCGACGGGCGCGTCAAGGTCGACGCGATCGATCTCATCCCGACCGTGCTCCACCCGTCCGAGATGTTCTGGCGCCAGCTCCATTTCGCCGAGTTCGACGTGTCGGAGATGTCGATCTCTTCGCTTCTCATAGCAAACGCCAAAGGCGACGAGCGCTGGGCCGGAATTCCGGTGTTCACGACGCGCCGCTTCTTCCATACCGGCATCCTAGTGCGTCGCGATGCGCGGATCGAAAGCCCGGCCGACCTCAAGGGCAAGCGCGTCGGCGTGCCCGAATATCAGCAGACGGCGGCGCTCTGGACACGCGGCGTGCTCGAGCACGAGTTCGGCGTCAGGGCGCAAGACATGGAATTCTGGATGGAGCGCCAGCCCGCCATGTCGCATGGCGGCGCCACCGGCTTCAAGCCGCCGCCGGGCGTCACGCTGCACTACATCCCGGCCGATAAGAGCATCGGCTCGATGATGATCTCGGGCGAGCTGCAGGCCGCGGTCCATTATGTCGGCGCCGGCGTCAACCTCGTCGATCGCAGCTCGGCCGACCTGCGCCGTCATCCCGACATCAAGCCGATCTTCCCCGATCCCGCCGCCGAGGGCTTCCGCTACTACCGCAAGACCGGGCTTTACCCGATCAATCACGGCATGGTCATCAAGCGCACGATCGCCGAGAAATATCCGTGGGCCGCGCTCAACATCTTGAAGGCCTTCGCGCGTGCCAACGATATCGCCAACGCCGAGCGCATGGAGCATCTCTCTTACTATTTCGAGACCGGCGTGCTCGCGCCCGAGCAGAGGAAGGCGGTCGAGGAGCCGATCATTCGCCATGGCGTCAGGCCCAATCGCAAAGTGCTCGAGACGGTGGCGCAGTATTCGACCGAGCAGGGACTGACGCCGCGCGTCCTCACGCTCGAGGAGATCTTCTCGCCGAGCACGCTCGAGCAGTACTGATCACTGCCTCAAACCGGGGACTCGCCCGGGAATTTGGGCGCGCGCTTCTCGCGGTGGGAGGCGAGCCCCTCGCGCACCTCGGGGCCTGAGAACCCCATGAATTCGAGCGCGAGCGAGGCATCGAAGGTCGGCCCCATCTGCCGCAGCCAGTTGTTGAGCGCGTACTTGGTCCAGCGCACCGCCGACGGCGCGCCCTGCGCGAGCCGCGTCGCGATCTCGACCGCCTTAGCGTCGAGCTCGGCGTCCTCGACGGCGAGGCTCACGAGCCCGATCCGCTCGGCCTCGGCGCCGCGCACCTCCTCGCACAGCAGGAGATAGTATTTCGCCTTCGCCATGCCGCAGAGGAGCGGCCATAGGATCGCCGCGTGGTCGCCGGCCGCGACGCCGAGACGCGTGTGGCCGTCGATGATGCGGCAGTCCTTCGCCGCGATCGATACGTCGGCCAGGAGCCCGGCGACAAGCCCCGCCCCAACCGCGACGCCGCGCATCGCGCTCACCAGCGGCTTCGAGCAGTTGATGACGCCGTAGACGATGTCGCGCGCCTCGCGCCAGCCGCGCGCGCGCGCTTCGAAATCGTCGATCTGGCGCTCGATCATGGCGAAGTCGCCGCCGGCGGAGAACATGCGTCCGGCGCCGGTGATGATCGCGGCGTTGACGGTGGGGTCGGCATCGACGTCGCGCCACACGGTTGCGAGCTCGGCATGCATCGCGGCGTCGGTCGTGTTCATCCGGCCGTTCGCCATCGTGATGCGCAGCACCTTCTCGTGCGGCCGGTCGAAGGTGAGGCGGGTGTAGGAGGCGTAGCGGTCGCCGGCGCTCATGTCGTCCTCGCTCGGGTGTGGCCCGCGTGATTGTCGGCCGCGCCGCGATTTCCGTCCATGACTTTGGCGCGGCATGGATTTAGCTTCCGCGGCATGAAGGGGGTCTTGCTCGTGCTTGCGGTTGCGCTGGCGGCCAGCCCTGCCTGGGCGAAGCCCTGGCGGCACGCCGTCGTGGCGCCCGCGGCGGATTCAGGCTTCGCCATGATGGCCGAGAAGGGCGGCTTCGCCGACCGCCAGCAGCTCGAACTCAAGATCATCACCTACCCGAGCGACGCGGAGGCGCTGCCGGCGCTCCGCGGAGGCGAGATCGACAGCTTCGAGGGCACCCCGACGACCGCGCTCCTCGCCGAGAAGCGTGACGACGTACGCATCATCGGCTGCCCGTGGCTCGCCCTGGCGCACGCGGTCTTCACGCGCCCCAGCATCTTCGTGCCGCGCGATCTCGAGGGGCAGTTCATCGCCGCATCGACGCCGGCAGAGCCTCCCAATCTCGTGGCCGCGGCCTATCTCGCCGCCAATGCGGTGCCGTTAGCGCTGGTGCGGTTCGCCAATTACGGCAGTGACGAGGCTCGCTATGCCGCGCTCGAGGGCGGCGCCGCCGCGGCTGCCGTGGTGTCGCTCGAATATCTGCCGCTCGCGGAGCATGCCGGCCTGAAGCTCGCCGCGCGCGGCAGCGACCTGCTGCCGAATTTCGTGCGGCGCTGCATTTTTGCGACCGGGCGGAACTTGCGCGCGCGCCGCGAGGACGCGATCCGCTTCCTCGCCGCCGACATGGCGGCGCTCGCCCATGCAATCAAAAGCCGAGACGCCGAGATTGCGCTCGCGCGCAAGAGCGTTGGCCTCGGCCGCGAGGACCCGCGCCCGGATGCGATTTTCGCCGAGGCGGAGCGGGCGGGCGGGCTCGCGCCCACGCTGCCGATCCCGCTCGATCGCATCGCCGCGATGGAGACGCTCCTCGTCAAGGCGGGGGCGATGGCGCGCGAGTTCGATCCGCGCGAATTCGTCGAGGAGGACGTGCGCGACGAGGCCCGCGATCGCATCGGGCGCGAATAGCGGAGGAGAAGAGATGAACGATCTTCCGATCGCGGGCACCGCTGCGCCGGTTCGCCCGCTCGCGCGCGCCAAGGCGATCGGCACGCTGATTTCCGGGGAAGCCCTTGCCGCAGAGCGCTTGACGCGCTTGACCGACAAGGTGGCGGCCGCCCTGCTTGACGCCAATCTCTTCTCGATCCTCGTGCCAGCGGCGGACGGCGGATGCGGCGGCTCGCGCACAGAGCTATTCGAGACCGCGGAGGAAATCGCCCGCGCTGATGGCTCGGCGGGATGGTGCGTTGCCCTCTGCAACGGCATCAACGCCTCCGTTCACGCCGGCGCCTCGGCACGGGCGCGGCGCGAGGTGTTCGGCGACGGCCCCGTCGCCTGCTGGGGCTCGCTGCTGCCTAGGGCCAAATCGCTCGAGGCGAACGGCGGCTTTCGCGTCTCCGGCAATTTCGGCTGGGGCTCGGGCAGCTCGCTCGCGCGCTGGGTTGTCGTGCCGGCGCCGATCGAGCCGCGTGATGGCCAGCAATGGTTTCGTGGACATCTTCTTCCCAGGGCCGATGTCGAGATCAAGGAAGGCTCGTGGGACGCGATGGGGCTGCGCGCCACCGCCAGCATCGACTACACGATCGTTGACAAGTTCGTGCCCGCCGAGCGTACGTTCGAATATCCCTATCTGCCGACGGCGAACCCGCGTGAGATATCCGCGCGCGGCGTCATCGGCCTGACGCAAATCGGCATTACCGCGTTTGCGAGCGGCGTCGCGTTGCGTGCGCTCGCCGAATTGGTCGCCGCCGCGCCCAACATCAAGCGCAGCGCCGCCGAAGGGAGCCCGGCGGATGACAATTTCGTGCAATTCGGCATCGGCGAGGCCGAAGGGCGGCTCAAGGCGGCGCGCGCCTATTATCTCGATTGCCTCGCCGCGCAGGATCGGGCCATCGCCGAGGGACACGCGCCTGAAGCGAGCCGCACGCTCGACATCATGCAGGCCGCATTGACGCTCACGCGCGCGGCGCGCGATGCCACCGTTTTCGCGTTCGACAATGCCGGCACGACGGCGATTCTCGCGGGCAATCCCCTTCAGCGCTGCCTGCGCGACATCTTCGCGGGCCTGAAGCACGCATCGCTGACGCCTGCGATTTTGGGGCGCATCGGCAAGGTGCGGCTCGGCCGCGACTACGGGCCGCTCAGTTTTTAGATCGTCAGCATGACCTTGCCGATGTGAGCGCCGCTCTCGAGCCGCTCGTGCGCGCGGGCGGCGTCGGCGAGCGCGTGCGTCGAATCGATCACCGGCTTGACGCGTCCGTCGGCGATCATCGGCCATACCGCCTTCTCGACTGCGGCAGCAAGCCGGCCCTTCTCGGCGATCGGCCGCGGCCTGAGGCGTGAGCCGGTGATGATCGCCTCGCGGTCCTGCACGAGCGTGCAATCGATCGGGACAGTGCTGCCCTGCTTGAAGGCGATCATCACGAGCCGCCCGCCATGCCGCAGGATGCGCAGGTCGCGGTTGAGGTAGTCGCCGCCCACCATGTCGAGCACGACATCGACGCCTTCGCCATGCGTCTCGTCGCGGATCACGGCGGCGAAATCTTCGCTGCGATAGTCGATCGCGCGCTTGGCGCCGAGGCTCTCGCAGCGCGCGCACTTCTCTTTGCTGCCGGCGGTGGCGTAGGGAATGGCGCCGATGGCGCGGGCAAGCTGGATCGCGGTCGTGCCGATGCCCGAAGCGCCGCCATGGACGAGAATGCGGTCGCCGGGCTGGAGTCGGCCCAACTCGAACACGTTGCTCCACACCGTCATGGCGCATTCGGGCAGCGCCGCCGCCTCGAGGAGCGACAAGTTCGCCGGCGCCGGGAGGCACTGCACGTCGGGAACCGCGACATATTCGGCATAGCCGCCGCCGACGAGGAGCGCTGCGACCTTGTCGCCCTCGCGCCAGCGCGTGACGCCGGGTCCCACCGCGACCACTTCGCCCGCGGCCTCGAGCCCGAAAATGTCGGGCGCACCCGGCGGCATGCGATAGCGGCCGAGCCGCTGGCCGAGATCGGCGCCGTTCAACCCGGCGGCCGCGACCTTCACAAGCACCTCGTGCCGGTCGGGCACCGGCATCGGCCGCTCGACCAGCTTCAACGCGTCGGGGCCGCCGGGCTTCTCGACCACCACGGCCTTCATGGTCTTGACGTTGGGAATGGACATGGAGCTTCTCCCTCGTCCGCCATCGTAGACAACGAAGCGCCCGTGCGGAACAATCGCGCGGCAACCCGAGAGGGTCTTATGGACGCAGTGATGCCTCGGCCGGCCGGCGGAACGATCCGCCCCACGCTCGATTTCCAGGAGCATTTGGCGGCGCTCGACGCCTCGGGCCTGCTCGTCAAGGTCGAGCGCCCGGTCAACAAGGACACCGAGCTTCATCCGCTCGTGCGCTGGCAGTTCGTGGGCGGCCTCGCCGAGGACGATCGCCGTGCCTTCCTCTTCACCAACGTGGTCGACGCCAAGGGCAAGCGCTACGACATCCCGGTCGCGGTCGGAGCGCTTGCGGCGAGCCCGCGCATCTATGCGATGGGCATGGGGCGCGAGGTGGACGAGATCGGCGCCGCCTGGCTCGACGCCATCGCCCATCCGATCCCGCCGGTGCGCGTCAATGCGGCGCGCTGCCAGGAGATCGTGCTGAAGGGCGACGAGCTGCGCGGCCCCAATGGCGGCTTGAAGCGGCTTCCCGTTCCGGTCTCGACTCCGGGCTTCGATTCTGCGCCCTATCTCACCGCCACCATGTGTATCACCAAGGACCCTGAGAGCGGGATCCGCAATGTCGGCATGTACCGTTGCGCCCTGAAGGCGCCCGACCGGCTCGTCGTGCGCATGGTGCAGGGCGGGGCGGGCGGCTATTTCCACTGGCTCAAATACCGCGCGAAGAAGGAGAAGATGCCGATTGCGATCGCGCTCGGATGCGGCCCGTGTGTCGTCTTCACTTCGCCCCAGAAACTTGCGCGCGACGAGGACGAGATCTCGATCGCCGGCGGCCTCGCGGGCCAGGCGATCCCGATGGCGAAGGCGGTCTCGATCGATCTCGAGGTACCGGCTCTGGCCGAGATCGTCATTGAGGGATTGATTGACACGGAGGCGCTCGAGCCCGAGGCCCCGTTCGGCGAGAGCAACGGCTATGTCGCGCTCGAGGCCTTCAACATGCCGATGGAGGTGACGGCGATCACGATGCGGAAGAAGCCGGTCTTCTGCTCGATCATCAGCCAGGTCACGCCGTCGGAGTCATGCGTCATCAAAAAGGTCGCTTACGAGCCGTTGTTCCTCGCGCATCTGCGCGACCATCTCGGCATGAAGAGCGTGAAGCGCGTCGTCATGCACGAGCCCTTGAGCAATCTCCGTCCCGTCATCTTTGTACAGTACGCGCCGGGCACGCCGCGCCCGGAGGTCTGGCGCGGCCTCAAGGCCACCTCCGCGTTCCAGCCGCGCTGCGGCAAGATCGTGATCGCGGTGAGCGACGACATCGACCCCGCCAATACGGACGCCGTGTTCTGGTCGATGGCGTACCGCTCGAATCCGCTCGAGGACGTGGTGCTGATGCCCTACGGCCCGGGCGTGCAGGGCGCGCAGTACGGTCCCAACTGGCAGGATTCGGTGATGCTCGTCGATGCCACGCTGAAGCGGCCGATGCCGCCCTTGGCGCTGCCGACGCGCGACTACATGGAGGGGGCGCGCAAGCTCTGGCAGGAGCTTGACCTGCCGCAGCTTTCGCCGCGGCCGCCGTGGCACGGCTACACGCTCGGCAACTGGGCCGAACGCTGGTCCACCTATGCGCGCCGCGCCGCGGCCGGCGACTGGGAAGAGACTGGCGCCGAGACCGCAGGCAAGCGCCGGCCGAGCGACGTGCTGCCGGAATCGCCCTATCGCACGGGCGAGGAAGACGTGAAGGGACCGGCCGGCGAGGAGTGAGAAATCGCGCTGCGAGGGGAGGGCGCCATGGCGATCCAGCAGAACAAAGACCACATCCAGACGACGCATATCGGCAGCTTGCCGCGCCCGCATGCGATCCTCGACCTGATGAAGGCGAGGCTCACGGGCCAGCCCTATGACCAGCGCCTCTTCGACGAGACGGTGACGCGGGCGGTCGCCGACATGGTGAGACAGCAGGTCGCATGCGGCATCGAGATCGTCTCCGACGGCGAGATGTCGAAGTCGGGCTTCTTCACTTATATCCGCGACCGCCTCGAAGGCTTTGAGCAGCGGCCCAATCAGAAGCTGCAGCTGTTCGAGAAAGAGGTGGCGGCGTTTCCGGAGTACTACGCGCAGTATTTCAAGGAAGCGATGATGGGTCCGGCGCTTGCGCCGATCGCGCCCGTGGTCTGCGTCGGTCCGATCAAGTACCGCGGCGACAAGCTCGTAGAGACCGACATCGCGAATTTGAAGGCGGCGGCGCTCGCCAACAACATTCCCGAGGAGCATGTTTTCATGCCGGCCTCGGCCGCCTCGGGCGTCGGCGTCAACGAGTACTACAATTCCGACGAGGATTATTTCTTCGCGCTCGCGGGCGAGCTCGCGAAGGAATACCGCGCCATCATCAATGCGGGCTTCATCCTGCAGGTGGACGACCCATTCCTGCCCGACATCTTCGTCGAGCCGCGCCTTGACGAGAAAGAGATGAAGCGCCGTGCCGAGATCTATGTCGAGGCGACCAATTCGGCACTGAAAGGCATCCCGGCCGAGCGCGTACGCTTCCACACCTGTTACGGCATCAACGAGGGGCCGCGCATCCACGAGGCGGCGCTGTCGCAAATCATCCGCTACGTGCTGAAGGTGAAGGCGGGGCAGGTGAGCTTCGAGTGCGCCAACCCGCGCCATGAGCACGAGTACCACGTGTTCGAGAACATCAAAATTCGGGACGGGCTCGTGCTGTGCCCAGGTGTCATCACGCATGCGAGCAACATCGTCGAGCATCCCGAATTGATCGCCGAGCGGCTCATGCGCTTTGCCAAGATCGTCGGGCGCGAGAACGTGATGGCGGGCGCGGATTGCGGCTTCTCCTCGCAGGCGCTCTACCGCACCGAGGTCCATCCGACTGTGGTGTGGGAGAAATTCCGCGCCATGCGCGCGGGCGCCGATATTGCGACGAAGCGGCTTTGGCCCCGGGCGAAGGCGAAACCGGCGGCGAAGAAGCGGCCCGTGCGCCGGGCGGCCGCTCCCAAACGCAAGAAGGCAGGAGGGCGGCGATGAGCCGCGCATTCCGGCGGCCTCGAAATACAGCGGGCTCTCGGCTCTCCTCGCACGGCCTCGTCAAGGGCGAATTCGCGCCCGAATCGGTGATCGATATGCGTTATGCCGTACCTTTGCCTGAGCCACGCTGCTAGTGGTAGAATTGCCCCGACGCTTCTGGAGGACCGCATGCCGGACACCCTGCAAAATCCGACGCTCGAACAGTTCGCCGCGGATTGCCACCGCATCCTCGCCAAGGAGCCGGGCCCGGCTGGCCGGGCCAAGGTTTGCGCGCTCCTCGAGGACGTGCTCAAGGACCGCGCCTTTGTCGAGCGCTATCTCAGCAACGAGACAGCCGAGCGGAAGATCATCTACGAAGATCCGGAGCTCGGCTTCTGCATCCTCGCGCATCATTACGAAGGTGCCCGCACGTCGAATCCGCACGATCACGGGCCCTATTGGGCGATCTACGGTCAGGCGATGGGCGAGACCATCATGAGCGATTTCGCGCTCATCGAACCCGCCGCCGAGGGCAAGCGCGGCAAGGTGCGCTTCGTGCGCAGCTACTCGCTGAAGCCCGGCATGGCGCACGTCTATAACGAGGGCGACTTGCACGCGCCGAAGCGCGAGGCGTCGACGAAGCTCATCCGCATCGAGGGCAAGAACCTCGATAAGATCCGTCGCTTCGGCTACGAGCTGGTGCAGTAGCTCATCATCTTCGCGGTGGCGTCGCGTTAGTCGTCGTCATGGCCGGGCTTGTCCCGGCCATCCACGGGTGTTTTCGGCAACAATGAACACGTGGATGCCCGGCACGGAGGCCGGCATGACGGGAGAGCTACGAGCTGGTTGAGAAGTAGCTACAGGCCGAGCGCGCGCTTGAAGCGCGCCTTGATCGCCGCTCCGTCCTTCTCCGGCATCACCCGTGGGTAGTCCTTCGCTTCGACCCGGACGCGCGCGAAGAGCGTCTCGTTGGCGCCGCGGACGAGCGGCTCAAGCCGCGCGAGCCCCGCCTCGTCGGCGATGTCGAGCGCGAGCGGGATGCCGCAGCCCTTGGCGACCGCGGCGAGGTCGGTCACGCGCGCGGTGTGGCTCTCCTGCATGCCGGTCTCGCCGAAGGCGCCGTTGTCGAGCACGACGATGGCGAGGTTCGCCGGACGCTGCACCGCGATCGTCGCCAGCGCGCCCATCCCCATCAGCATCTCCCCGTCGCCGGTGACGACGAGGACACGCCGCTCCGGCCGCGCGAGCGCGAGGCCCAGCCCGATCATCGCGGCGCCTCCCATCGCGCCCCAGAGATAAAGATTGCGCGGGTCGTCGCCGGCGGCGGCCACATCCCAGGTGGGCGAGCCGAGCCCGCACACGACAAGAAGATCGCCGCGCCTGGCGAGCAGTGTCTTGACGACTGCGCGGCGGTCGAGCATCGCGAGCTCACCAGCGCTTGGCGCCGATGAGGCGCTGCGAGAAAAGGACCGCCGCCGCGCGCTCTTCGCCGAACGCCCGCGCAAGCGAGGCCGCGACCAGGTCCGCCGCCTCTTCCGGCGTGTCGGCACGCGCGACATCCACGTCCATGAGGCGGAGCGCCGGCGCGGTCGCTTGGCTCATTGGTACCTGCCAGTGATTGAACTCGCCTTCCTCGCCGCGCATGGTGACGAGCATGAGCAGCGGAAAGCGCCCGTTCTGCATAAGCGTCAGCATGTTGATGCAGTTGCCGACGCCGCTCGACTGCAGCAGCAGGCACGCGCGCGCGCCGCCGAGCCACGCGCCCGCGGCAAGCGCCACGCCTTCCTCCTCGGTCGTGAGCACGATGTCGCGGACCGCAGCATCGGCGCGGGCGAGTTCGATCAGCCGTGCGTGCCCCGCGTCAGGCACATAGGCGACCTGGCTGATGCCGCCCGTCTTGAGCGCGGCGAAGACGCGCGCCGGCCAATCGTCCGCCGCCGTACTCACAGGCTTTCGCCGCGCTTCTGCGCAAGCGCGCGGTAGACCGCTTCCGCCGTCAGCGGCAGCTCCATGAGCCGCACGCCCACCGCGTCCTCGATCGCATTGGCGATCGCTGGCGACACGGCGAACGTCGCGGTCTCGCCCACGCCCTTGGCGCCGAATGGGCCCGAGGCTTCGGCCGCATCGACGGCGAGGTTCTCCATTTCGCGCGGCAGGTCCAAAAGACCCGGGATCTTGTAGTCGGCGAGCGAATTGTTGGTGAGCTGCCCGCCGTCGAAGCGCATCTCCTCCGAGACGGTGAATCCCAGCTGCATGATGGCGCCGCCGGAAAGCTGCGTCTCGACGATCCTCGGATTGATCGGCGTGCCGGCGTCCGCGACATTGACGAGGCGCAGCACGCGAAAATGACCGGTATCGGTATCGACCTCGACCTCGGCGCCCGTCGCGCCGATCATCCAGAAGGGCGCGACGTTGTCGGTCAGCCCCGTGTCGTGGTCGGGCGACTTGTAGCTCGGCACAAAGCTGCCGAAGCCCACGATATTGCCGGCCTGCATGCCGTATTTGCGGCGGAAGAGCTCGGTCACGGGCACGTTGCTGCCCGGCGGTAGGCCAAGCTCGGCGGCGAGCGCCGTGATCTTGCCGTTCACCTCTTCGGCCGCGAGCCGCACGGCATGGCCCATGTGGTAGGTCGAGCGCGAGCCGAGCGTGCCCATGTCGTAAGGCGTCACGTCAGTGTCGGGATGGACAACGCGCACGTTCTCGGCCGCGAGGTCGAGCACTTCGCCCACGATCTGCGCCATCGCCGTGTCCGAGCCTTGGCCCATGTCGACCGTGCCGCAATAAAGCGCGGCGCTGCCGTCGGCATAGAGGTTGACGATGGCGGTTGAGGTGGTGGGCGCGATCGAGGCCTTGAAGCCGATGGCGATGCCGCGCCCGCGCCTGAGGCTGCCGTCGCCGTGCGCGTAGGGCCGCCCGAGCCCCATGCGCGCCGCGACCGTCTCGAGCACCTGCTCCATCGCCGCGCCCGTCATGCGCGTGCCGGTCGCCTGCACGCCGCCTTCGCGCAGCATGTTCCGGCGGCGGAACTCGAGCGGGTCGAGCCTGAGCGCGCGGGCGATCATGTCGCTCTGGCTCTCGTACGCCCAGCAAAGTTGCGGCACGCCGAAGCCGCGGAGCGCGCCCGCGGGCGGGCGGTTGGTGTAGACGGCATAGGAATCGAGCATGAGGTTCGGGATGTCATAGGGCCCGGCCGCGGTGAAGCCCGATTTCTGCGTCACGCGCGGACCCACGTCGGCATAGGCGCCGCCATTCCACCACACCTCGCATTTGCGGGCAGTGATTTGGCCGTCCTTCGTCACTGCGGTTTTGATCCGCGTCGTCGCGGGATGCTTCGTGATGGTGAAGAACTGCTCGTCCATGCCGAGCGAGATCTTCACGGGCCGGCGCGCGATGAGCGACAGCGCGGCAACCAGCGCCTCGAGCTTGATATAGAGCTTCGCGCCGAAGCCGCCGCCGAGATAGGCCGTCTTGATGCGTACGCGGTTCTCGGGCCAGCCGAGGAGCCGCGCGATCTCGATGCGCACGAACGACGGGCCTTGCGAGGCGGTGTGGATCGTGATGCGGTCATCCTCCGCGTCTGCCACCGCGACGAACGGTTCGAGCGGCGTGTGCATCACTTGCTGCGTACGGAAAGTGTGCTCGAACACGTGGTCCGCGGTCGCGAACGCGGCATCGACATCGCCGCGCCGCAGGCGGAAATCGAGCGCGATGTTGGTGTCGCGCTTGCCGTCGAGGTGTTTCAGATCGGGGAACGTGCCGGCGGGCTTCAGTACCTCATGCACGATCGCTTGCGAAGTCGCGGCTTCGACCTCGTCATAGACGGCCGGCAGGTCTTCGTACTCCGCCGCGATGTGCGACAGCGCTTCTTCCGCGACGTGCGGGTCCTCGGCGAGCACAACGGCGACCGGCTCGCCGGCGAAGCGCACCTTGCCGTCGGCGAGGATCGGCTGGTCGTGGAAGGCCGGGCCGTAATAGGGATTGGGGATGATTTTTTTCACATCGTCGATCGTGACGACGCGGTGGACGCCTGCGAGCGCCGCGGCCGCGCGCGTATCGACCCTGACGATGCGTGCGTGCGGCCGTGAGCTGCGGAAGATCTTGCCCCACAGCATGCCGGGAAGCTGCAGGTGGTGGATATATTCCGCCTGGCCCGTAACCTTCTCCCGCCCTTCAAGGCGCGGGAGCGAGCGGCCGACCTGTCCGCGCGGCATCACCTTCGCCATCGCGCGGCCTCCCTCGTCCGCCCGTCGTCGTGCTCGCGGGAAATCATCGTCCGTGTGTTTCCTCGGCGCGATGAGTATATACGGGCTCGGAGTTGAGGCAATCGTGGCACTGGGCGAGATCACGCGGCTTTCGGCGGACGTGCTGGTGATCGGCGCGGGCGCGGCCGGCATGTCGGCGGCGATCGCGGCCGACGAGGCGGGCTCGTCCGTGCTCCTCGTCGATCGCAGCCTCATCGGCCGCGGCGGCGCCACCGTGATGGCGCAGATGACGGTCGCCGTCGCCTTGGGCGAGGAGGTGCCCGACCGTTGGGAGAATCACCTCGCCGACACGCTGGCCGCGGGCCGCGGCCTGTGCGATGAAGGGCTTGCGGCGCTCCTCTGCGAGAACGGGCCCGACGAGATCCGCCGCATGGAGAGCTGGCATGTCGGCTGGGCCCGCCACCCCGACGGCCGCATCCGCCAGGCGCATGCGCCGGGCCACGACCGGCCGCGCTGCTGCTACGTCGATTTCCTTTCGACCGGGCCCGCCGTCTCGCGCACGCTCCGCGCCCAGGTGCAGCGGCACGCGAAGATCCGCCGCGTCGGCGATCTCTGCATCACCGATCTCGCCGTGGTCGATGGCGTTGCCTCGGGCGCCGTGGGCTTTGCGGTAAGCGACGGCCGCAAGGTCGCGATCGCGGCCAAGACCGTGATCGTCGCGACCGGCGGCTTGACGCGGCTCTACCGCCGCAACAGCGCGTCGCAGAACATGGGCGGCGACGGCTATGCGCTGGCGCTCCGCGCCGGCGCGCGGCTTCGCGACATGGAGTTCGTACAATTCTTCCCGATCGGCCATCTGGCGCCGCGCCTCATCGGCATGGATCCGATCATGTGGGACCCGTTCCGCTACAAGCTCGGCGGGCGGCTCCTCAATGCGGACGGGCGCGAGTTCATCGACGCTTACGGCGTCAGCGAGGATGGCACCTACAAGGCAACGCGCGATCTCGCGACATACGCGATCCTGAAGGAGGTCGAGGCCGGGCGCGGCTCGCCCGCGGGCGGCGTCTATCTCTCGTTCCGCCACGTGCCTCCCGACAAATTGCGCGATGCGTTCGGGCCGGTGATCGACCGGCTCGCCAGGAACGGCATCGATCTCGCCTCGGGCGATGTCGAGGTGGCGCCCATCGCGCACTACCACATGGGCGGCGTGCGTGTGTCGGATACGCTCGAGACCGATGTCCCGAACCTTTTTGCCGCGGGCGAGGCGGTGGGCGGCGCCAATGGCGCCAACCGCCTCTCCGGCAACGCCATCACCGAGGCGCTGGTGTTCGGCCGCCATGCCGGCTTTGCCGCGGCGGCGCGCGCGAAGATCATTGCCGCGAGCCCGTGGCGGGACGATGCCGCCGCCGCTTCCTTCGCGCTCCTCGCCGAGGAAGAGCGTGGCGATGCCAACTGCGCCGCCCTCATCGTCGCGTTGCAGGACGCGATGGCGCGCGATGTCGGCCCCTTCCGCACCGCGGCGAGGCTTGGCCGTGCGCTTACCGAGATCACGCGAATCAGGCGCGCCATGGGCGCGGCGCCACCGCCAGTGCAAGGCCCGTTCGACACGCACCGGCTCGACTGGTTCGACCTGCGCAACATTGTGCTGGTCGCCGAGGCCGTGGCCGCTGCGGCGCAGCGTCGCCGTGAGAGCCGGGGCGCGCATCAGCGCGACGATTTCCCGGCGCCGGACGAGGCTTGGGCGAAAAGCCAGGTGATCACGTTCGACGGCGAACACCTTGCCTTCGATGGTGAGCGTGCGATCGCCGAGGCCGTGCCGTGAGCCTCATGGCCGCGCTCGTCATTCGCCGCGGCGAGGCGTGGCAGCGCTTCGAGGTCGAATTCGAGCGCGGTCAATCCGTGCTCGACGGGCTCCACCGCATCCGCGCCGAGCAGGATCCGACGCTCGCCTTCCGCTATTCCTGCATCAATGCGAATGCCTGCAAGGAATGCATGATCGAGCTCGACGGCAAAGTCGTCTATGCCTGCACGGCGCGGCTCGAGCCGCGCGAGATGCGGCTTCAGCCCTTGTCGAACAAGGCGCTGTTGCGCGACCTCGCGACTGAGATCGCGCCGCCCGACGAACGGCTGTAGAATAAGCTCACGCACAAGCTGGAGATCGCCGATGGCCGTCGCCCGTCACGCCATGCCGCCCGAGGTGGCGAAGCTTTCCCTGGAGGAGATCGCCGAGCGCTATATCGGCCGTTTCCGCGACAAGGTGCCGGATTGGGCCGCGTTCGAGGACGCGAAGATCGAAGGCTATCGCCGCGCGCAACACCGCTTCATCGGCGCCGGCGGCTCGGGCAAGCACGACGATCCGACGACGATCCCACCGCGCGGCTTCACGCTGAGCATCATCTTCTGCCCGCCGGGCCAGGGCAACGCCGCGCACACGCACGAGGTCGAGGAAGTGTTCTTCGTCTTGCAAGGCTATCTCGACGTCTTCATCGAGGACGAAGGCGGGCGGCGCCTCACGCGGCGCCTCGGGCCGTGGGAATGCATCGCCTGTCCCCCGGGCGTGATCCACGGCTTCCAGAACGACAGTCTCGAGCCCGTATATTTCCAGGTCATGCTCGGCCGCGGCCGCCCCGAGGCCATGGGCTATGCCGACGACAAGCTCTACAGCCGGCGCGAGGAGCACCTGAAATCGGCGTGAGCGCGCCGGTGCGCCGCGCGCTGGCGGCACTCGCGGCCTTGGCGCTCGCCTCGTGCGGCATCTTGAGCGACGAGCAGAAGGCGGTGCGCGCGAGCCCGCTCTACAGCCCCAACGGCGAGCCTTTGAGCGGCGGGCCCTTGGGCGAGCCCACCTGCGAGGCGGCGCTCGGCCGCTGGTTCGACCGGGTCGCCGCGGGCTCCGGCAGAATCGACGAGAGCGCGTTCCTAGGCGATGCGAACCGGCAGTTCGCGGCGATGGACATCGACAAGACCGGCGCGCTCACTCCGGCGGAGCTCGCGCGCTACCGCGCGCCATACATCAATCCCAAAGCCCGGCCGCGCGACGAAAGAGAAGAGGAGCGCGCGCGCGAGGAAGGCCGCGGGCCGCCGCCGCAGGAGGATATCGAGGATCCCGTGATGGTCGCCGACACCGAGCTACGCAACCGCGTCACGCGCGACCAGTTCCTCGCCTACGTCAGGCGCAACTTCGCGGCGCTCGACGCCGATCACGACGGCCGGCTCGAGCGGTCCGAGGTGTTGGCGACCTGCCAGCACTGATATACTGCGGCCCCATGGCGCAGGAAGACTTCCGGTGGCCCGCCGAAGGGCTCGCGCGCATTCCCGACTGGGTCTACACGAGCGCGGCGATCTATGAGCGCGAGGTCGAGCGCATTTTTCACGGCCGCACGTGGAACTACGTGGCGCTCGAGGCGGAGGTGCCGCGGCCCGGCGATTTCCGCCGCTCGTTCGTGGGGCCGACGCCGGTCGTCGTCGCGCGCGGGGCGGATGGCGCGATCGCCGTGTTCGAGAACCGCTGCGCCCATCGCGGCTCCGAGTTCTGCCAGGACAATCGCGGCAACGCGCGCGAGTTCGTCTGCCCCTATCACCAGTGGACCTATGATCTCGCGGGCCGGCTCGTGGGCGTACCGTTCCGGCGCGGCGTCAAGGGCGAGGGCGGCATGCCGGCCTCGTTCCGGCTCGAGGAGCACGGGCCGCGGCGCTTGGCCGTGACAACGCGCCGTGGCGTCGTGTTCGCGAGTTTCGCTCAGGGCATGGAGCCGCTCGAGGAGTATCTCGGCCCTGACATCCTCGCTGATTTTGACGCCACCTTCGACGGCCGCGCGCTCAAGATTCTCGGCTATTACCGCAACACGGTGCCCGCCAACTGGAAGATGTATCACGAGAACCTGAAGGACCCTTATCACGCGACGCTCCTTCATTCCTACCTCGTGACGTTCGGCCTCCTCGTTGCCGGCAACAAGTCGGCGATGATCGTCGATGGCAACGGCCGGCACGGCACCATGGCCTCGGCGCGTCCCGACAAGGTCGATGTCGATGCCGAGGCCAGGCGCGAGATGCGCGCCTTCCACGAGAGCTTGAAACTTGCCGATCCGCGCATTCTCGATTATGTGCGCGAGTTCCGCTCGCCGTGGTCGGTGACGATGCAGACGATCTGGCCCAACATGGTGGTACAGCGCGAACTGAACACGCTCGGCACGCGCCAGATCGTGCCCAAGGGTCCGGGCGAGTTCCTGATGATCTGGACCATGTTCGGCTACGAAGGCGACAGCGACGAGATGACCCGCCATCGTCTGCGCCAGGGCAATCTCATGGGGCCGGCCGGGTTTCTTGGCCTCGAGGACAATGAGGCGATGAAGTTCGTGCAGGACGGCATCCGCGCCGCGCGTGGGGGAAATGCCGTCGTCGAGCTCGGCGGCGACGAGGAAGGCACCTCGGAAAAGCTCATCACCGAAGCCGCGATCCGTTCGCTCTATCGCCATTGGCGCGAGGTGATGGAGCTGTGAGCGGCCCCGCGCCGGCGCCGCCTGCGGCCGAGCTTCTGCTGCGGCTCGAGATCGAGGCGTTCCACGGCGCCTATTGCGCGGCGCTCGACGAGGGCCGTATCGCGGACTGGCCGCGTTTCTTCACCCTCGACGCGCTCTACCGCATCACCGCGCGCGAGAACGAGGAGGCGGGGCTCCCGGTCGGGCTTGTCTATTGCGAAGGGCGCGCGATGCTCGAAGACCGCGCGCTCGCGCTCGCCAAGACGGAAATGTTCGCGCCGCGCTATCTGCGCCACTATGTCTCGAACGTGCGCGTCCTCGGCTCCGACGCGGGCGTTATATCCGCCGCCGCCAATTATCTCGTGCTGCAGACGCTCGTCGACCGTCCGACCACGATCCACCAGGCCGGGCGCTATCACGACCGCTTCGTCCGCGACGGCGGGCACCTTCTTTTGCGCGAGCGCCATTGCGTCTACGATACGCTCGTGATCGACAACGCGCTGGTATTGCCGGTCTAGCGTGAGATTAGTAACGAAGCGTCCTCGACCACGCGCTTCGCGCTGCGCTCAGGATGAGGAAGTTTGAGCTTGAAGAAAAACCCTCATCCTGAGCGAAGCGAGGCGTGAGCCGAGCGAGGTCGAAGGACGCAGGGACGGAGGCGAGGAATGAGTGGGGTTTTGGGCGGTGCGCTCGTTCCGCATGCGCCGCAATTCTTCTCGTTGCCCGAGACCGAGGACAAGGCCACGGTCGAGCGCGTGCGGCTCGCCATGGGCAAGGTCGGCGAACGCCTGAAGTCGCTCGGGCCCGACCTCTGGATCGTCATCGCCAACGATCACGCCAACCAATTCTTGCTGCACTGCACACCGCCCTTCTGCTTCCATCTGGGCGCCGAGGCGAAGGGCTCGTTTGTCGGTCGCGAGTTTTGCTTCGCGATCGCGAGCGATGCCGCCATGCGCCTCATGCGCCACATGCAAGACGAAGGCTTCGATCCTGCCTTCACCAATACGGCGGGTGTCGATTATGCTTTTGGCATCCCGCTCACCTTCCTCGGCGTAGATCAGCCGATCGTGCCGGTCTACGTCAATTCCTACGTGCCGCCGCAGCCATCGATGCTGCGCTGCTTCGCCTTCGGCGAGGCGCTGGCGCGCGGCATCGCCGCCGCGGAGCTCGGCGCGGTGGTCGTGGCGAGCGGCGGCATGTCGCATTTCCCGGGCACCGATCGCTATAGCCGGCCGGAGGTCGAGTTCGACCGGTCGCTGTTCGAGATCCTGAAAAGCGGCAACCTGCGCCGGCTCCTCGCGCTCGACGAGCGCCATCTCGACGACATGGGCAATGTCGAGCTGCGCTCGTGGGCGATCGCGGCCGGGCTCTTGGGCGAGCGCGTGCCGGATGCGAGCGCGTTCGAGCCGAGCTGGCATCACACCTACGCCATGCTCTCCTTCGCCGGCGCGAAGGCCGAGCGAACCGAACCTCTGCACTATCCGCCCATTCACGCCAAGCGTCTGCCGCTCACCGGCGCGCTCTACCGCCTTGCGAACGACGAGGATGCGCGCGCAAACTATCTGCGCAATCCATCGGCTTACGCGAAATCCGCGGGCCTCGCACCCGACGAGGAGAAGGCCTTGGCCGCGCTCGACCAGACAGGGATGCTCGAGCTCGGCATCCACCCGCTTGTCTTTTTCCTCGCGCGCATGCAGATCGAACACGACAGGGGCAGGCCGTGACAGTGAACGTGCCGATCACCATTGCCTGCGGCGATTACGACCGCACCCGCGCCATCAAGGATGGGCGCGTCGCAGTCGAAGGCTGCGACGTGACCTACCTCCCGCTCGAGCCCGAGGAGGTCTTCTTCCGTGCCTTCCGCTATCAGGAGTTCGACGTGTGCGAGTTGTCCTTCAGCTCGTA
>DATIXQ010000041.1:0-2473 GCA_035518375.1 Allostellaceae bacterium
GGCTGCCCGCGCGCCGGGGATTCAAATTCCGGCGCTTCTTGATCGGGCGAAGCGGCCCCCAAACGAGAACAATGGATGAACGGCTCGTCGCTCTCGCATCTCGCGAGTGCCGGGACGCTTGTGGCCCGCCGCCCGCGTCAAGGCCCAGGGTGTGCCTCGCGACGCCGCCTCCCAACCTCCCCGTCGGAGGTCCGGTGCCCGCCGCCCCGTATCGGTCGACCGCAGGCGTTCAATCGAGACAAGGTGCCATCACCGCGCGACGCATCTTGCAGAAAACACGCGAGATGCCATTTTTCAATCGAGACGACTTTTCGCACCTCCTGCTGCCATTCCCGCCAGCAGCACGTTTGCTTCTCGCCGCGCGGGCGCTCAAACCCATTCGCCGCCGCGCATTACCGGCTCGAGCGCGCCCGAGGCCGTCACGCCGTCCACGTCGATGCGATTCGACCCGATCATCCAGTCGACGTGGATCAGGCTGGTGTTAGCGCCTTTCGCGGCCAGCTGCTCGGGGCTGAGGGTGTCGCCGTCCTTCAGGCAGGTGCTGTAGGCCTGGCCGAGCGCGATGTGGCACGCGGCGTTCTCGTCGAAGAGTGTGTTCAGGAAGAGCAGTCCGCTCGCCGCGATCGGCGAAGACGCCGGCACCAGCGCCACTTCGCCGAGCCGCCGCGCGCCTTCGTCCGTATCGATCATCTTTTGCAGCACCTGCTCGCCGCTCGCGGCGCGGGCCTCGACGATCTTGCCGGCCTCGAAGCGCACGGAAATTCCCTCGATCAGCGTCCCCTGGTGCGAAAGCGGCTTCGTGCTGGTCACGCGGCCATCGACGCGATCCTTGTGCGGCGTGGTGAAAATTTCCTCGGTGGGAATATTCGGGATGCAGTAGCGGCCGTTGCCGGCGGTGGTGCCGCCGCCGAGCCAGAGGTGATCGTCGGCAAGCCCCACGCGGAGATCGGTGCCGGGACCGCGGAAATGGAGCGCGGCGTAGCGCTTATCGTTCATGCGCGTGGCGCGCGCCTGCAAGTTCGCGTCGTGCGCCTTCCACGCCGCGAGCGGATCGGCCTGGTCGGCTCGCGACGCGGCGAAAATCGCGTCCCACAGCTTGCGCAGGGCTTCGTCCTGCGGCAGGCCCGGAAACACCGCGGCGGCCCATGCGGGAGTCGCGTTGGCCACGATGGTCCAGTTGATGTCGTGGCGCACGATCAGCTCCAGCGCCGGGCGGTAGGCCTTCGAGGTGGCGCGGTTCACGCGGCTCACGTTCTCGGGATTCTCCGCCGAAAGCAGCGAAGGGTCGCCGCCGGCGATCGCCAATCGTGCCGCGCCGCTGCGATAGGCCTGCGCCATGCCTTCGTAGAGCCACGCGGGCGCGGTATCGAACGCGGCATCCGAGCCGTGGCGAAAGCGAATCAGCGCCGCCTGCTCGTCGGAAAGCAGCGTGGTGACGAGCGACGCGCCCGCCTTGTACGCGTGCTCCGCGATCAGCCGCGCGAGGGGAATCGCCTCCGCGGTCGCCGTCACGAGCAGCTCTTGTCCGGGCGCGAGCCCGAGGCCGGCGTGCACCGCAATTTCCGCCAGGCGATCGAGCTTGCGCTTGAATTCGGGCGTCTCGGAAAACTCAGTCTTAGCAAGGGCCGTAGTCGAGGTCATGGCCACCATTATCACGCGAGCGTCGCGCATTCACAACGCGCCCGGAAGCGGCTGCCTGCGGCGGTAGAATGGGCGCATGGAGAAAAAGATCTTCTGGGCGAGTTTCATGGTGCTCGGCTTGATCTGCGATCTGTTGCTGCCGCTCATGTGGGCGCTCGTCGCGACGATTCCCGTCGGCATCTTCAGCTGGTGGCTCGCGTATCGCAGCGGCTGGTTTTACTGAGGCGCTTGCCGCCGTTCCAGCGCGTTCACTCATTTTTATCTCCCGCGACATTATTTATTGACAAGCCGCCCGCACGCTCGTGTATGATTATGCAGTCGCATGCATAATTACGCATGCCGGGGCACATGGCCGTAGAGAAGCGGTTTCGGCAGGGACAGATTCTGAAGCTCCTGAACGGGCAGGCCGTCGCCAGCCAGGACGAGCTGCGCCGGCAGCTCGGTCACCTGGGCGTGCGCGTCACGCAGGCCACTCTGTCGCGCGACCTGCGCGAGCTGCGCTTGGTGAAGACCTCCGCGGGATACCGCCCGCTCGCTTCGGCCGCCGCCGAGGAAGCGTCGCCGCTGCCGACCCTGGCGCGCTCCCTGAAGGAGTTTCTGCTCGACCTGCGCCCGGCGCAGAACATGCTCATCCTGAAGACCCCGCCGAGCGGCGCGCAGCCGCTGGCCGCCGCCGTCGACGCCGAGCACTGGAAGGAAGTGGCCGGAACGCTCGCGGGCGACGACACCGTCCTCATCATTTGCTCGTCCCGCTCGGCGTGCAACGCCGTGCACAAACGCGTGGAGGAAATGCTCCGATGATCGACCCCTCGCGGGTCGCCGTCGTCGGGGT